>JBGASF010000184.1:0-14313 GCA_044229835.1 Polyangia bacterium
GTCGAGGTTGCCGGCGTGCCGGGTCAGGGTGGCGCAGCGGCTCAGCGTGGGGCTGAGATCGCTGCGCTCCGACAACACCGACAGCACGTCGAAGGTGGGCTGGATGGCGCGGTACATCACCGAGCCGTAGGCCTCGGCCGACTCCGGCGGCATGACCTGCACCATGCGCCACGACAGCAGCGGGCGGTCGGGATCGACGACGTCGAGCAGCGCGATGCGATCGGCGCGCTTGAGGCGGAACAGCTGCGCGATCAGCGCCAGGTCGACGCCGCGCCGCGCCTGCGCTCCGCGCAAGAGCGCCAGCACGTCGGCCAGCGGCGCGTCGATGTGCGGCGCCAGCGCCACGATCAGCGTCTCGATCTCCATGGTGCGCAGGCCGAGGCCCGTGCCCAGGCGGCCGATGGGCGACACCTTGCGCATCTCGTCGCGCCGGGCCTGGCTGTCGCCCAGCGCGCGCAGGAGCTCGTTCTCGTCGGCGGGCGCTGCCGCGCTGGCGCCGCGGGCGGCCCGGCGCGCCGCGAAGATGCCCTCGATCTCGGCCATCTGCGGGCTGTCGGGCTGCGGCCGCAGGTGGGCGCGCTGGAACTGGCGCAGGTTGAACTCGGCCAGCAGCCAGACATGGTTGAGCTCGGCGCCGAGCCAGGTCTCGGGGTTGACCGTGATGGCGGGGGTGTCACTCATGCGGCGTCATCCTCGGGGCCGTCGGCGTCGGCGTCGGTGTCGTCGGGATCGCGCGCGCCGGTGCCGGGGAAGCTGGGGCCGGTGCCCCACTGCAGCGGCACCTGGCGGCGCAGCGCCTCCAGCGCGACGGCGCCGCCCGGCGTGCCCTGGCCGCCGCCGAAGGGCAGGCGACCCGAGGGCGCCGTCGAGCCCCGATTCCAGAACAGGTTGGAGACCCGGAGCTCGGCCGACAGCGCGTCCCAGCGCTTGCGGTCGTTGCAGAAGATCGACGCGCACAGCACATGGCCGGTCGACTCCGCGACCTCGAGGGCGTCCTCGAAGTCCTTGACCGGGTAGACCGCGAGGTCGGGGCCGAAGTGCTCGTCGCGCTGGTAGGCCGAGTCGGGCATGCGGGCCGCCACCAGGTGCACGCTGGGCGCGGCGAAGCAGCCCACCGCCGGCGCCTCGCCCTGGTACAGCAGGCTGGCGCCCTGGGCGGTGGCGCGCTCGCGCATGGCCAGGAAGGCGTCGCGCCGCCCCGGTGACAGCATGGGTCCCATGAAGGTGCGCTGCGTCGGGGCGCCGATGTGCAGCCGCTTGACCGCGCGCAGCAGGTGCTCGAGGAAGGCGCCCAGCACGGCGTCGTGGACCATGACGCGGCTCAGCGCGGTGCAGCGCTGGCCGGCGGTCAGGAAGGCGCTGGTGGTGATCTCGCGCGCGGCGCGCTCGAGGTCGGCGTTCTCCATCACCACCGCGGGGTTCTTGCTGCCGAGGTGCAGGATGAGCGGCGTCTCGGGGCGCAGGGCCAGCGCCTGGCGCAGCTCCAGCCCGTGCTTGCGCGAACCGGTGAAGACCACGGCGTCGACGCCGGGATGGCTGGCCAGGCGGCGACCGACATCGTCGTCGCCCTGGAGCATGTTGAAGGCGCCCGGCGGCAGCGCGGCGGCGTGCAGCGCCTCGGTGTACAGCTGGGCCGCGGCGGGCGCGTGCTGGCTGGGCTTCCAGATCACACAGTTGCCCGCCACCAGTGCGGCCACGATGTGCGTGTGCGAGGTCGAGATGGGCAGCATCGCGGGCCCCAGCACCGCGACCACGCCGTGGGGCCGGTGCGCCAGCCGGGCGTCGAGGTCGTCGAAGCCGCGATCCTCGAGCGCCGACTTGGCGCCGTTCAGGGTGTGTGACAGGCGCGCCACCAGGCCCTGGCCCTCGCGACCGCACTCCCAGGGCGGGCGGCCCTGCTCGCGGCCCAGGCGCAAGGTCAGCTCGGGCAGCCGCGTCGCCAGCTCCTTCTCCAGGCGGCGCAGCGCGTTGATGCGCATGGTGAGCGAGGTCTGGCGCCAGCGCGTGCTGCCCTGCATGGCGGCGTGCACGGCCTCGTCGACGTCTTCCTCACCGTAGGGAAACGTGCCCAGGACATCGGACGGATCGCTGGGAGAGCGACTCTCGAGCTGGCCCAGGGCGGCGGCGGGGGCGTGGAAGGCGCCTGCCGAGAAGCGGCCGAGGCCTGCGAGCACGAACTTGCGCAGAGTCTTCATATCGGGGCCCCGGCATCTTACCTCGAAGGCACCGAGGAATCCTCACAGAGCGCCGGCACCGCCGCGGTTCGGGTTCTTGCCGTCGCCGGGATCGGCGGGAGACGCAGGGTCGTCGGGGGCGCCCGGGGTCGCAGGCGGCGTGTCACCACCGCCACCACCACCGCCGCTGCCGGGGCCGGGCGCCGCCGACCGCGGCACCGAGAGCAGGGACGGCGAGGACGCGAAGGCGTCGACCTCGACCCAGTGCGACAAGAGCAGGCTGGCGTCGAGCATCTGGGCCTGGGTGCGCGCCGGTGGCGCCTTGCTGTCGGCGCCGGGCGCGGGCTCCGCCTTGGCCGCCTTGCCGTCCTCGTCGGGGCTGGCGGCGTCGGCGGGCAGGGCATCGAAGCTCGGCCCCTCGGTGGCGGCGGGCTCGGCGGGCCGCGCGGACTTGCTCAGATCCTTGGACATCAACATTGCTGCGACCTCGGCTGGATCATAGCAGCTTCCGCGGGTATCTTGCGCCCATGGCCGGCCTCCTCGATCCCACCCTCCTGGTTCGTGATGCACATGCCCTGCTGTCGGCGTTCGTCGATCCGGCGACGCTGTCCAGGCGCGACGCCATGACCCGCGCGCTGCAGCCGCGGCCCGAGGACTTCGCCCGCGTGTTCACCCCCGAGATGGCGGACATCGCGCGGGTCGGCTACGGCACCCTGTGGCAGGGCTCGCCGCAGCTCATCGGCAAGGCCGGGCAGATCCACGTCCTGGTCAGCCAGGTGGTGGCCGCGGAGTTCGCGGTCAAGACCCCGGGCACCGAGGCGTTTCCCGGCGGCTACAAGGAGATCGCCAAGTACCTGCAGCCGGATCGACCCTGGTTCGCGTGGAAGTTCGTGGTCCCCGGCGAGCGCTCGGGCATGGCGTACGACGGCCTGGTGCACCTGGACGATCGGTTCATCTGGCTGCCCAAGCCGTGGAAGGTCCTGCTCAAGGGCCCGTCCCCGATGGGACACTATGCGAACTGAAACAGGTCACAGGTCACAGGTGACAGGCGATCAGGAATGACGGATCAGAAGTCGCCGGCGGCGGAGGCGCCCTTGCGCACGCCGACGGTGAGGCTGGACCAGTTGACGACCTTCCACTGGCGCAGGTTGTTGAGCTTGAGCAGCACGGGGCGTGGGGTGTCGGCGCCGCCGCAGGCGATGAACAGCTTGGCCTGATCCTGCTGCGGGTAGTGCACGCCCTGCGCGCTGGGCGAATATTCGCGCGCGATGCGCACCGCTGGCTTGCCGTCCCACGCATAGTCATTGCTGTAGGTGGCGCCGGCATACGAGCGCGCGATGTTGGGCGCCGCCTGCAGCCGCTTGATGAGCTCGCCGTCGCGCAGCTTGAAGCCGGTCGCGGTGCCCGGCGCCGGCGACAGCATGTCCTTGCTGCACATCAGCGCCAGCGCCTGCTCGCCGGCGTCACGGTCGGTCTCCACCAGCAGCATGGCCTCGATGAACAGCGCGACCACCGTCTCGGCGTTGTCCGCCCCGGCCTCGAAGCGCGCCTTCAGCTCTGCAAACGTCGCCGCCATGTCAGCTCCCCTTCTTGTTCTTGAGATCGGCCGTCACGATCAGATCCTGCGGGTTGCCCGGCCCCAGCTGCTGGGTGTCGGCCAGCGCCATGCCGCGCACGTCGACCGGCGGTGGCGGCCCGGCGCGCTCGGCCTCCAGCAGCCGCTCGGCCAGGCCGGTCGCGTAGCCCACCATCTGCTCGGGATCGTGGCGCGTGTTCCACGGCGGATGCTCGGGCGCCGCGACCTCGGCCTCGGCGGCCTTGCGGCGCAGGTAGGGCTCGATCGAGCGCGCGACATCCTCGGCCAGCGCGCGCGCACGCGCACGGCCCAGCGACCAGCCCACGAACCCCGCGATGATCCCGGCCCCCAGCGCCGCAGCCAGCACGATGGGGAGCACGGGCTAGCCTTCCGTGCTGGCGGGCTCTTCCTCGTCGGCCTCGGCGCCACCCGCGCCGCTGGCGGCGGCCTTGGCCTTGACCAGGCGCTCTTTCCACTTGGTCGGGCGCGGATCCTGGTTCCAGCCCTCGGTGGTCTCGGCGTTGCGCTCGAAGCCGGGCTTGCTGCGCACCTCGAGATCCTTGGTCACGATGGTGCGACAGGCGTTGACCTGGGCCATCGAGGGCGCGCCGCCCAGGGCCGACAGCTTGACGCTGCCGTCATTGACCCAGACCGCGCAGCGTCCGCACCAGCCCCCCAGGCCTCCCCAGTTCTTGCAGCTGGCGCCCTGCCAGATCCCCCGGAACAGGTTGATGCCGTGATCTTCGGCGACCTTCAGCACGGTGACGCCGGACTCGACTTCGAACGTCACGTTCTCGTTGAGGAAGCTGACCTTGGGCACGGAGGCACCATAGCCAAAGCGGGGGTGGCCTGCAACTGCTGGATTGGACCGAGGCCGCGGCGGCGGGCTCAGCCCTGGCGGCGCAGCGCGCGGGCCAGGAAGGCGGCCAGCAGCAGCAGCACCAGCGGGGTCACCCCGGAGCCGTCCAGGTTGCCGCGCCCGGGCGCGCCGGCGTTGCAGCCGCCGTAGTACTCGCCGCCCGCGCTGGGGCCCACGGTCGGGGTCGGCGCGGTGGGGTCGGCGGGGTCGGGCTCCGGCGCGGGATCGGGGTTGACCGGATCGGGGCTGGGCTGCGGCATGGGGCTGGGCGCGGGCGCGCCGATCATGCGGGTCAGCACCGCGCCGGCGTCGATCAGGCCGGCGCCACAGCCGGCGCTGCACTTCGAGGCCACGTTGGCGGTCTCCATCAGGAGCTGCTCGGCGCGCGCCGGGGTCAGCGCGGGGTCGATCGCGATCATCAGCGAGACCACGCCGGTGACCTGCGGCGCCGCCTGCGAGGTGCCCTGGTAATACACGTAGCCGTAGGCGTTCTGGGTGCGCGAGAAGGTCAGGCTGACGATGCCGTCGGGGTTGCCGTCGCCGTCCTGGTCGGCGGTCAGGTCGCCGCCGGGCGCCATCAGCTCGATGGTGGCGCCATAGTTCGAGTAGGGCGCGCGCACGCCGTCATAGCGGGTGGCGCCGACGGTGATGACGCCGGGTACGCCGGCCGGGGTGTAGCTGCCGGCGTCGACGTTGTCGTTGCCCGCCGAGGCGATGATGATGACGCCGCGCTGGCGCAGCTCCGCGATGGTGGTGTTCATGAGCTGGCTGCCACCCGCGCCGCCGAACGACAGGTTGAGGACGCGGGCCGGGTTGGGGTTCATGGGCGCGCCCGCGACCGACAGCCCGGCGGCCCAGCGCATGGCGTCGGTGATGTCGAGGTCGGTGCCGGTGCCGCGGTCGATGCCCAGCGCGCGCACCGGCAGCACCTTGCAGTTCCAGTCGATCCCGGCGATCCCGCTGCCGTTGCCCGAGCGCGCCGCGATGATGCCGGCGACGTGGGTGCCGTGGAAGCCGGTCGAGGTCGGCTGCTCGCTACCGGTGTCGGTGGGGTCGGCGTCGCGCCCGTTGCCGTCGGCGGCGTTGGTGACGTCAGAGATGAAGTCATAGCCGGGCAGCAGGCGCCCCATCAGATCGGGGTGCTCCATGATGCCGCTGTCGATCACGGCGACGATGGTGGTGGTGGCGCCCAGGGTGCGATCCCAGGCCTCGAGCACGTGCGCCTTGGGCAGCGCCCACTGCTGGCGCGCGACCGGATCGTTGGGCATCGAGGCGTCCATGTGGCGGATGTAGTTGGGTTCGGCCCACTCGACCGCGGGGTCGGCGCGCAGGGCGCTGATGGCGTTCAGGGTGGCCTGCTTGCTGGCGCCGTCGAGCTCCAGCACCGAGGCGCGGGCGTCGACGCGGGTCAGACGCGGGCGCATGACGCCGATGCGGCGGTCGGCGACGTCACGGAGGCTGGGCAGGGCGGCGCCGGCCTTGGCGGCGCGCAGCTTGACGATGATCTGGCCGGGGACGTGGTCGGGCGGGGCCGCCAGCGCAAGGCCCGTCCACAGGCTGCTGAGCAGGACGGGCAGGGCGCGGAGGGCCAGACGCAGATGACGCACGCTGCGCTCTATTTCAAGTCGCGCGCCAGCGGTTTGGCGACGGAACTACCGGAAACTACTGGGCGGGCTGCCCACCCAGACGTGCAGTGCACACCCCGGTCGTGGGGGCCGAGGCCCCACTATTTCTTTTTGCGTTTCTCGGGCTTGGGTACGACGGCGGGGGTGTCGAGCTTGCTGATGGCGCTGTCGACCGCCTGCACCAGCGACTGCGACAGCGCCGAGCGGGTGGCCTCGGTGCGATCACCGGGGCGGACCTTGTTGCCGACCTCGAGCCCGACCTTGGCCATGCCGTCGCCGCCGATGGCCAGACCAGCCTTGGGGATGGTCGAGCCGAAGATCGACACCCGCGAGATCAAGAGCAGGATCTGCGACTTCTTGCCCTCGGGTGGCGGGCGGACCTCCTCGGTCAGCTCGAGCACGCGCACCGACAGCGCGAAGCCCTTGAGCTTGCGCTTCTTGAGCTGGGCCGCCAGCGCGGCCTCGTCCTTGGGGTCGGTGTCGGAGGCCAGCACCACCTCGGGGCGCGCCTTGAGCGCCTCGATGAGCTGGTTGCGCGCCTCGGGCTTGACGGTGTCGGGCACGCCGGTCTCGGTCAGCGCCTCCAGGACCTGCACATAGTACTTGGGCGGCGCGGGCTTCTTGGCCGAGGCCGGGGTCGCCTGCGCGGCGAGGCCAGCAAAGGCGGCGGCGGTGAGCGACGCGAGGACGAGGGCGCGCGTGCGGTTCGGGTAGGCCATGCATCGAGCATATGCGGGGCCCGGGGGAATTGCACGGGGGGGCGCCGCGGTTTAGGCTTTCGACATGGCCCGCTCCCGCATGGTCGCCGCCGTCCAGGTCCTGCCCCGACAGCCCTCGCGCTGGCAGGAGTGGTTCATCATCCTGGCCGTGATCGCGATCAGCGCCATCGGCGTGGTCACCGTGCTGGGGCGCGACATGCGCGGCTGGTGGCGCCCGGGCGACTCGTCGCCCGGCGATGGCAACGGCCCCGGTCGCGAGGGCGGCCCTGGTGGCAAGCCTGGTCAGGGCCCGAATGGCCCCAGCGGCCCGACCGGTCCGGCCATCCCGATCTAGCTCCGAGCCGCGCTCGGGACCCTGCTGCCAGCCCAAAAGCGTGATGTTGGGCTGGCTTGCTGTTGCCCCAATCACTGAATTGCTTTACGGTTGTCGCCCTCGGCACGCTATCAAGCACCTGGGGAGGGCCCGCGCCGCTCATGTTCACGGTCATCATCACGGAAAAGGGGGGCGAGCAGAAGCGCCTCGACTTCGACAAGGGCGAGGTCACCATCGGCCGCGTCCAGGGCAACGACATCATCCTGCCCAAGGGCAACGTGTCGAAGCGGCACTCCCGGGTCGTGCTCAAGGACGGCAAGTTCATCATTGTCGACCTCAAGAGCACCAATGGCACCTATGTGAACGGCCGCAAGATCACGAGCCCGCTGGTGATCAAGGGCTCGGACAAGATCTACATCGGCGACTACATCCTCTCGGTCGACGAGGAGAGCATTGGCGCCGCCGCCTCGGGGTCGCAGCCGCCGCGCAAGGCTCCGCCGCCGGCGCCCGCGCGTCCCGGTCCGCTGCCCGGCCCGCCCGGCGACCTCGACAGTGATGATGACGAGGGCGACGCCCTCGATGATGACGCGGTCGAGGCCGCCGACGACGTCGAGGAGGAAGATCTCCCGACCGGCGCGCCGCCCGCCCAGCGCATCACCGGGTCGGTGCCCGCGCAGCGCAGCACCGGGGCCATGCCCGCGGTGGAGCCGGCGCCGCCGGTGTCCCGCCCGCCCGATCTGCCCCGGCCCGCGCCCGCCCCCAGCGCGCTGGCCGCGCGTGCCGCCCAGGTCGGCGCCGCTCCCAGCCTGCCGCCGCGCCCGGTGCCCAGCGCGCCGCGCCCCTCGGCCGCGATGCCCGCGGTGGGTGAGCCCGGCGCGCGCCCGGCGCCGATGCCGTCGCCCAACGTGGTGGCGCGCGATCCCGCGGCCGCGCTGGCGCGTGCGCCCCTGCCGTCTCCGCGCGAGCCGGTGGCCCCGCCACGCCCGACCCCGGCGGCGACGCCGGCAGCTCCGCCGCCGATGCGCGAGCCGGCCATCGCGCGTGAACCCGCGCGCGCCCCGGCGCCCGAGCGCGAGCCGGCGCGGGCACCCGCCCCCGAGCGCGAGCCCGCGCGTGAGCCGGCGCGCGCGCAGGCGCCCGAGTCCGCGCCGCCCGCGCGCGAGCCCGCCCGTGCACCGGCGCCCGAGCCGCCCGCGTTCGCCTCGCAGCGCGAGCGCGCGCCCGAGCCGGCGCCCGAGCCGCGGGTCCAAGATCCGCTGGCGCAGAAGGTCCGCGAGCTGACCCGGGACGCCGTCGATCGTCTGTGGGCCAAGCTGGAGCTGGGGCGCAAGGAGGTCCTGCGCCTGGGCGACGAGGAGCTGTGGCAGAAGGCCGAGAGCGCCATCGTCGACATCGTCGAGCAGCTCGACGCCGACGGCCAGATCCCGGGCGAGATCGATCAGGAGGCCCTGATCAAGGACGTCCTCAACGAGGCCCTGGGCCTGGGGCCGCTGGAGGATCTGCTGGCCGACGACGACGTCACCGAGATCCACGTCAGCGGCGCCGATCGGGTCTTCGTCGAGCGCGCCGGCCGCATGAGCGCGCACGACAAGGGCTTCTCCAGCGACCGCGCCGTGGTCCAGGTCATCGAGCGCCTGGTCGCGCCGCTGGGTCGCCGCGTCGACGAGGCGACCCCGCTGGTCGATGTGCGCCTGCAGGACGGCGCGCACCTGACCGCCGCGGTGGCGCCGCTGGCGGTGCGCGGGCCGTGCCTGACCGTGCGCAAGCTGCGCCGGGCCGCGCGGGCCCTGGAGGATCTGGTCGCGGCCAGCGAGCTGTCGCAGCAGATGGCCGACTTCCTCGGCCTGTGCGTGCGCCACCGGCGCAACATCGTCATCTCCGGCGGCACCCGCTCGGGGCGCACCACGCTGCTGGCGGCGCTGGCGCGCACCATCCCGGCCGGCGAGCGCGTGATCTCGATCGAGGACGTGGCCGAGCTGGATCTGCAGCGGGATCAGTGGATCGCGCTGGAGGTGCGGCCGCCCGATCTGGCCGGCGCTGGCGGCGTCGGCGTGGGCACCCTGCTGCAGGCCGCGCTGCGCATGCGGCCGGATCGGCTGATCGTGGGCGATCTGGCCAATGGCGAGGCCGCCGACGTGCTGGCCGCGGCGGGCGCCCACGAGGGCCTGCTGACCACGGTGCGCGCCGAGAGCCCGCGCGACTGCCTGCAGCGCCTGGAGACCCTGGCGCGGCAGGGCGGCACCATCCTGCCGGCGCGCGCGCTGGCGGCCGCGGTGCACGTGGTGGTGCAGCTGTCCCTGCACGCCGACGGCACCCGCCATGTCACCTCGATCTCCGAGCTGACCGGCGAGGGCGACGGGGTGCGCGAGATCTACAGCTATACCGCCGATGGCGGCCGCGGGCGCTTCCAGGCCGCCGGGGTGACCCCGCGCTTCGTCGAGGCGCTCGAGCACCGTGGGGTCCAGGTCCCGGCCAGCCTGTTCCGTAGCTAGTCAGAGGTGGGCAAGAAGAAGCGCAAGGCCGGCACGGGTGCTCGCGGCGGAGGCGCCGGCCGCCGCAGCCCCGACGCCGGCCTCGGCCTGTTCGATCGCTTCCGGCGCGAGCTCAAGAAGTACCAGGACGGCGTGCACCTGCTGGGCGAGCCGGCGGGGCCGATGGGTGCCGCGGTGGTGGCGCGGCTGCCGGCGGAGTTTCGCGCCTTCGTGCAGAGCTGGAACGGGGCCGAGCTGTTCAACGAGGCCTACCGGGTCTGCGGCGTGGGCCCCGACGCGGTGGGCGGTGACGTGCTGCAGGCGGCGGCACCGGGGCGCGGTGGCGGAGGCGGTGCCGCTGGCGGTGGCAGTGGCAGTGGCAGTGCCAGTGGCGGTGCCGGTGGCGAGGCTGGTGGTGATGGCGACGACGACGGCGCGGTGGTGTTCCCGGCCGGCGCGCTGGAGATCGCCGCCGCCGCCGAGGGCGCGCGCTTCGCGCTGGCGGCCGACGGCCGGGTGCTGCGCTGGGATCCCGATGACGAGGCGGTGGTGCCCGAGGCCAGCGGGCTCGAGCGCTGGCTGGGCGCGCTGATGGTGCGCGAGGGTCTGCTGTACGACGCCGAGGGCGAGTTCATCGAGGGCGCCTTCGAGGGCGACGCGGTGGCCCCCGAGCTGGCCATCGCCGGCGAGCGCAAGGCGCTGGTCATCGATCCCGAGGCCATGGGCCCGCGCCTGCGCCTGGCGCGCGCGCTGCGCGAGCAGGGCAAGCGCGACGACATGCTGATCGAGCTGGAGCGGCTGCTCGAGCTGGAGCGCGCGCGGGTGGCCGCCGGTGGCAGCGCGGCCAGCGGGCCCGGGCTGCCTCCATGGGCGCTGCACGAGCTGGCCCGCCTGCGCTGGGCGCTGGCCGATCGCGATGACGCCCTCGAGCTGGCCGACGAGATCACCGCGGCCGCCGGACCGGCGTCGGCCGGCGAGGCCGCGGTGCTGGCCGCACAGGCCGCGACCTGGGCCGTCGCGCGCGACAAGCCCGCGCTGGCCAAGCGGCTCGGCGAGCGCGCCCGCGCGCTGTCCCCCGACGTGGTCACCCGCCTGCGCGACGCCGGCGCCTACCACGTCGAGAGCGGCGACATCGCCGCCGCCAAGGAGCTGCTCGAGGCCGCCAAGCTGCTGGCCCCGCGCGATCTGACGGTGCTCGAGCTCCTGCGTCGGGCCAAGGCCGGCAAAGCCAGCTGACCTGGCCCGCCACGCCGCACCCGCCATGCCCCAGCCTGGGCAGACACTGGCACGACCTGGCCAGAGACGGCCAGGGCGTGACCTCAGCTGGTCTGGACTTCCTTGGTCACCGGGTTGACGTGCACCACCCGGCGCGCGCGCAGCCGGGCGTAGGCCACCACGTCGGCGGTGCCGCCGCTGGCCCGCGCGGGCTGGCCGTCCCACACCGCGATGACGGCGTCGGCGCGGTCGACCAGCTCGCGGTTGGCGGCGTCATAGGCCAGCGGGCCGGGCTCGTCGAAGGGCATCGCCACCCGCTCGGAGGCGGCGCGCAGCAGGCGGTGGTACTCGACCAGATCGGGCGCGCTGGTGAAGGTGCCCACATAGGCCTTGCACGGGATGATGACGGTCAGCGGCAGCTCGCGCTGCACCACCAGCGCCGCGAACAGCTGGTCCGCGCCGGCCGCCAGGCAGGACACCCCGTGCGAGGTCGCCAGCTGGTTGGAGGCCTCGCGCACCGCGGTCTTGATCCAGTCGAGGTCCTTGGCGTCGCCCAGGTCCTGGTGCCCTGTGATCGCGACCTTCATCAGTTGCACTGCAGGGTCGGTGGGTCGGTCGCCGCCGGCGTCGTGGACACCACGCGGTTGCCGTTCACGGTCAGGTTCCAGCCGCCACACATGGTGGCATTGTAGTACCTGACTTCGATCAGGATGTCGAAGGTGTCGGTGGCCGCGCTGTCGGCGCGGTACAGGTTGACCTGATCGGTGACGCCGGCCAGCTTGGTCGACGACGCCACCCGGGCGTCGCCGCAGGCCGCGCAGGTGACGTAGAGATCGAAGTCGATGCCGGCGTCGACCGCCAGCACGACCCAGGCGCTGAGGTACAGCGACGAGCTGTTGCTCTCCGGGATGGTGACCCGGTAGAACGCCGAGCTCGTGCCCGAGGTGGTCAGGGTGTCGGCGCCGAGATCGCCGCTGGCGCTGCCCAGGAAGCCGGCGCCCTGGCAGACCTGGCCCGAGGCGCGCTGCAGCTCGCAGCCGTTGCTGTTGTTGCTGTCGCAGTTCTGGAAGCCGCTGGTGCAGCTCGGCGCGCACGCGCTGCTGGTGCACGGGTTGCTGCCGCCCACCGCCATGCACACGTTGCTGCAGCTGCCGCAGAAGTTGGCGTCGCTGGTGATGTCGCGGCAGATCGAGCCGCAGCAGGCGCCGCTGATGCACTCGCTGCCGATGCTGCAGCCGCCGCCGACCGGGCGCTTGCAGCGCCGGGTCGCGATGTCACACACGTAGCCGCTGGCGCAGTCGCCGTTGGCGCCGCAGTCGGTGCGGCACGGCCCCGCGGTCGGCGAGCACACATAGATCCCGCAGCTGGCGGTGCCGGTGTCGGGGCAGTTGCCCACGCCGTCGCAGACGTCTTGGCCGGCGTATGAAGTCGTGGTCGGGCAGCTCGAGGGCGAGCACACCGTGCTGGCCGGATACAGCGCGCAGGCCCGCGCGCCGTTGCAGAAGCCGTTCCTGTCGCAGCTCGAGGGCGCATCGGTGGCGCACTCGTCGCCGGGGTCGGTGTTGTTGGGCACCGGATCGCAGAAGCCCAGGCGCCCGGTCTGGGCGCAGCTCTCGCAGGTGCCGCCGCAGCGCGCGTTGCAGCACACGCCGTCGGTGCAGAAGCCCAGCGCGCACTCGGCGTCGCCGGCGGCGCCGGCGCTGCACGGCTGGCCTGGCGACTTCTTGCACACGCCGCCGGTGGCGCACTGGTAACCGGTGGCGCAGTCGGCCCCGGTCACGCAGGCGGTGCGACAGGCGCCGGTGCCGGCGTTGCAGGTGTAGACGCCGCAGTTGGCCATGCCGGCGTCGGCGCACATGCCGGTGCCGTTGCAGCTGCGCGGGTTCTGCGACGCCATGGTGCCCAGGCAGGTCGCGGGCGCGCACGAGGTGGTGGCCGGGAACAGCGCGCAGCCGCTGACGCCCGAGCACATGCCGGTGCGGCCGCAGCTGGTGGCGGTCTCGGTCGGGCACTCGTTGTTGGGATCGGTGCCCGCGGCCTCGGGCAGACACAGGCCCTCCTGGCCGGCCACGTTGCAGCGCACGCAGGCGCCGTCGCAGCGCTCCGAGCAGCACTTGCCGTCGGTGCAGAAGCCCGAGGCGCACTCGGAGTCGAGCGTGCAGGTGCCGGTCTGCGCCAGCTTGCACTGGCCGCTGACGCAGGTGAAGCCGGCCACGCAGTCGGTGGGCGCGCTGCACGAGGTCCGGCACTGGCCGGTGCTGCTGTCGCAGGTGAAGGCGCGCGCGCAGGTGTCGTTGCCGGCGTCGGCGCAGGTGCCGTTGCCATCGCAGGTGTCGGGGCGCGCGCTCATGTTGGTGCCGGCGCAGCTGCGGGTGCCGCACACGGTGCCGCTGGGCTGCTTCTGACAGGCGCCGGCGCCATCGCACGCGCCGGTGCGGCCGCACGAGGTCGCGGCCTCGGGGGCGCACTCGCTGTCGGGATCGAGGCCGGCGTTGAGCGGGGTGCAGGTGCCCATGGCCTGGGGCTGGTTGCAGGTCTCGCACACGCCGTTGCAGGCGGTGGCGCAGCACACGCCATCACTGCAGAAGCCGCTGGCGCAGCTCTGGTTGCCGTCGCAGCGGTCGCCTGGCAGCCCACTGTTGGAGTCCCAGTCGCGCACATCGGGTGGTCCGGCGTCGGCTCCGACGCTGGCGTCGGTGCCGCCGTCGCTGGAGTCGGCGCAGCCGGCCGACAGCGCCAGCACGGCCGCCACCCCGGCGGTCAGCATCAATGAAGTGAGGGAAGTAGTCGAACGAAGCGCGCGGAGGCGCATGGGTGAGGCTCCTGCCATCTGAATTCGGATAATCAGGTCATTATCCGTGAATTGTGGGTGGGCCACAACTCGCCGTGGCGACGGAGTAAATCTGGACCCCGCGCTGCGGGCGCGGCTACAGCCCTGATTTGACGTGCCGGGCCCCGGGAGGTACGTTGGGCATCCCCGGAGCATGCTCGTGCGCTCCGGCCTGACCCTGGCCCAGCAGTCGTGGGGCTTCATCCGATCCAGCAGGACGGATCAAGAGGACGACGAACGCATGGCGCGCTGCTCGAACTGCGGGAAGGTCAACCGGGACGGCTCGGCTTTCTGTCAGGACTGTGGGTTCCGCCTCGATCCAGGGCCCCCCGCGGGGGCGGCTCCGGCGGGCGGTGACACCGTCTGCCCGGCCTGCCACACGCCGAATCCCCCCGGCATGAGCTTCTGCAAGATGTGCGGGACGCCGCTCAAGGCGGCTGCCCCGGCGCCCGCGCCGTCGGCGCCGTCAGGGCCGGTGGGAGGTGGCTTCCCGCCGCCGCCGTCGGGGCCGATGGGCGGAGGCTTCCCGCC
>JBGASF010000185.1:0-14131 GCA_044229835.1 Polyangia bacterium
TAGTCCGCCGGCTCGATGAACCTCGCCACGATCGTCCGCTCGCCCTGCCCCGGGAAATGGATCACCAGGCGCGCGTCCTGGCCGCGACCGCTGAAGCTCCTGATGGTGCCCTCGCCGAACTTGGAGTGGCGCACGCGGGCGCCGACCCGGAACGACTCGTCGTCCTGGTCGTACTCGTAGGTCACCGCGGTCCCCATCGCGCCCGCACCGGCGCCTGCGCCCCCGCCGCGTGACAGCCCGGCGCCGCTCAGCGTCCGCCGCGGCGCCGCGGCCCCTGCCCCGCCGCTGCCGCCCGCTCTCCCACCCGCGCTCGCGCCCAGCTCGTCGTCGACCCGCTGATCGAACTCGTCCGCATCACCACCGCGCCGTGGCTGCGGCGCGCCACGCCCGAAGCCGCCATAGCCCGAACCCGCCGACGCCCGCGGCGCCGCGGCCGGGCGCCGGGCCAGGTGCTCGGGCGGGATCTCGGCCAGGAACACCGACGGCGCGTTCCTGCGGATCTCGTCGAACTGCCTCCGCTGCCGGGCATGCGTCAGGATCAGCCGATCCATCGCGCGCGTCATCGCCACGTAGCACAGCCGGCGCTCCTCGCCCTCGGCGGCCAGGGTGTCCTCGCGGCGCTGCGGGAAGATCCCCTCCTCCAGCCCCGCGATGAACACCACCGGGTACTCCAGCCCCTTGGCGGCGTGCACCGTCATCAGGGTGACCTCGCCCTTGGCCACGCCGTCGGCGGTGTCGGCGGTGCCGGTCAGGGCCACCGACTCCAGGAACTCGCTCAGCACCGCGCCCGGGTGATCGCTCTCGAAGGCGTGGATGGCCGACACCAGCTCGTTCAGGTTGTCGAGCCGATCGTGCGACTCCATCGAGCCGTCGCCCTCGAGCCAGGCCTTGTAGCCCGACTTCTCGATGGCCAGGATGGCGAGGTCGCCGAGGCGCAGCTTGCCGCCCAGCGCCAGCGCGCGCAGCTCCTCGAGCATGGCCACGAAGGCGCCCAGCTTCTTGCGCGCCGCCGGCGCGATGGCCGGCTCGGCGCCGCCCGCGCAGGCCTGTACCGCCTCCAGCAGCGTCATCGCCACCGGCTCCTCGACCGCCGGCAGCAGCGACAGGTTCTCGGCGTCCAGGCGCGGGCGCCCGCCGTCGCCGGCCGCGCGCGCCTCGCGATACGCCTTCACGCGGTCGAAGGTGGTGTCCCCGATCCCCCGCGGCGGCGTGTTGATGATGCGCTCGAGGTCGAAGGCGCCACGCGGGTTGGCCATCACGCGCAGGTAGGCCAGGATGTCCTTGACCTCGGCGCGGGCATAGAACGGCTGCCCGCCCACCACCACGTAGGGCACCTTGAGCGCGCGCATGGCCTCTTCGAGCTGGCGCGACATGGCGTGGGTCCGGTACAGCACCGCGAAGTCCGACAGCGTGCGCCGCGAGTCCTCCGCGCACAGGCGCCGGATGGTGCGCGCGATGAAGTCGGCCTCGACGCGGTCGTCCTCCGCGGTCTCGATCACGATGGGCACCCCGCCGTCGCGCGCGGTCCACAGCGTCTTGGGGTGGCGCTGCGGGTTACGCGCGATGACCGCGTTGGCCGCGCCCAGGATCATGCCGGTGGAGCGGTAGTTCTGCTCCAGCTTGACCACGCGCGCGCCGGGGTGGTCGTCGGCGAAGCCCAGGATGTTGGTGACGTCGGCGCCGCGCCAGCCATAGATCGACTGGTCGTCGTCGCCGACCACCGACAGGTTCTTCCAGCCCGACGACAGGTGATCGACCAGCCGGTACTGCACCCGGTTGGTGTCCTGGAACTCGTCGACCAGGACATAGCGGAACTTGCGGTCCAGCTCCTGCGCGACCTCGGGGTGCTTCTCGAACAGGTCGAGCACGCGCAGGAGGATGTCGTTGAAGTCGACCGCGTCCTCCTCGCGCAGGCGCTTGTCGTAGATCGGCCACACCCGGGCCACCACGTCGGCGACCCAGTCGCCCGGCGCCAGGCTCTCGGGGCCCTGGCCGGCGTTCTTGCCGCGATCGATCTTGGACAGGATCTCGCGCGCCTGGAAGCGCTCCGACAGCGACAGCGACTTCAGGATCTGCCCGATCAGGCGGCGCTGATCGTCGTCGTCATAGATGGTGAAGGCTGGGGTCAGGCCGACGCGCTCGGCGTGGCGCCGCAAGATCCGCGCGCAGGTGGCGTGGAACGTCCCCACCCACAGCCCGTCGGCGGCGTCGCCGAGCAGCTTGCGGGTGCGCTCGCGCATCTCGCGCGCGGCCTTGTTGGTGAAGGTGACGGCCAGGATCTCCCAGGGCCGGCAGGCGCCCTCCTCGATCAGGCGCGCGACCCGGTGCGTGAGCACGCGGGTCTTGCCCGAGCCGGCCCCCGCCAGCACCAGCAGCGGGCCGTCCCCGTGCAGCACGGCCTCGCGCTGGGGCGGATTGAGGTGGTCCAGGTTCATCGCAGCGGCGCCGCTACTGATATGGATCGATCAGCACCGGCGTACCAGTCTCGTAGTACGAGGTCACGAAGCGGACGAACTGCTTCATGATGTAGACCGACGGGCTGGGCTTGCGGATCGGCGTGTCGAGCTTCATCACGGGCGGGAACGGGTGCACATAGTTCTGCACCGCCTCGCGCTCGAAGAACGAGCCGTGGCTGGCGCTCTTGAAGGTGACCCAGCCCGCGGTGACCTTGCTGCCGTCGCCGGCGGTCACGTTGAGGCTGACCGGCGCCGCCGTGGGGGCGCCGAACTTGGCGTACTTCGAGAGCGGCGTCGGGCTGTCTCCGTGCGTGATGATGGGGAGGCCGCTGGCGGCGGCCAGGTGCTCGTTGGCCGGGTTGGGCACCGACTCGTCCTCCAGCGCCGACTGCATGACCAGGTGCTTGGCCGGCATGCCGGCGCCCGGGTGCAGCAGCACGTAGGGCGCCCACGCCAGCGGGTCGCCGCCGTCGAGCAGGCCCTGGAACAGGTGGTAGGCGGGGTGGAACTCGGGGGCATCGGTGCGCGGGTCGACCTCGCCCTCGGACAGGCCGGCGGCGCCGTTCACGAAGAGCAGGAAGTAGGGGCCATAGACCGCCGAGTTGACCAGCAGCGGGAACAGCAGGCCGCCGCCGCCGACCGACAGATAGGCGGCGCCGATGTCGGGCTCCGCGGCCAGGGTGATGGCGCCGGTGATCGACCCGAACGAGATCCCCGAGTAGACCAGGCGGTCGGCCTTGAAGGAGAACTGCGGCAGGGTCGCCTTGGTGCGCAGCTCGTCGACGTTGCCGTTCTTGAGCAGGTGCACCAGCACCATGTGATCCACGCTGGACTGCAGGAAGTTGGCGCGGATGGCGCGGGCGTCGAACTGCACGTCGCCGTCACCGACGATGTCGGTGAACTTCAGCGACGGCGACAGCCCCTGGTAGTCGGCCAGGCCATCGGGGCCGGGCACCGCGCCGCCCACCGGCGGGCCGCCGTCGGGATCGCTGGGCGACGGGAACTGGTCGCGGAAGTTGTGCCGGGTGTCGGTGGCGCCGATGAAGCGCTCGCCGTGGAACGGGAGATCGATGCCCACGGTGGCGATGCCGACGCGGCCGAGCTCGTTGGCCACGCCGATGACGTCCCCGTACTGGCCGTTCAGGCCATGCTGGAAGATGACCACGGGCGTGCTGGCGTAGGTGGCGCCGGCGGCCAGCTTGGGCAGCACCAGCAGCACCGGCACGTCGTCCTCGCCCTTCTGCTTGGGGCCATTGGCGTCGTACTCGAAGATGCCGTTGACGCCGGGCATGGCGTTGACGAAGTTGGGCGACTTGTACGAGCCGATGATGACGTGGCTGATGGCGTCGTGGGCCAGGCCGCGGCCGCCGTCGTTGCCGGGCAGGTTGTCGCGCGGCATGCCCATCAGCTCGTCGAGCTCGGCCTGGGTCGACAGCACGGTCTTGACCTTCAGCGCGGGCGCGGCGGCGGCGCGGATGCGGGCGCGCAGCGTGACCAGATCCTTGCGGATCGACTTGGTGGTGACCACGGTGGCGCCGGCGATGGTGGCGGGCGCGACGGTCTTGCTGGTCAGCCAGGCGCGCAGCGGCGCGTAGGCCAGCGCGGCGCGCGTGGTGCCGGCCTTGCTGATGGCGGCGGTGAAGGCGGCGGTCGCGCTGAGCGGCTTGCCGGACTTGGTGCGCACGCCGGTGGTCAGCACATAGGCGTACTTGGCGCTCTCGCGCAGCACCACGCCATAGCCGTTGTTGAGCACGACCGAGAAGGGATCCAGGCGGACATGGCCGATGACGTCGAGCTTGTCGCCGCTGGCGAGGTCGACCAGGTAGGCGTTGTCATCGGTCAGCGTGGCCTCGTCGATCTCCTCGCCGGTCCAGAACAGGGCGCCGGTGGTGACCGCCCAGCCGTCGTACTCCTTGAGGGCGGCCTCGGCGTTGGCCTTGAACTTGAGGTCGATGGGCGGCGTCGAGTACTCGTAGACCAGATCGGGGTGGCCGCTGGCGTCGAGGAAGATGTCGTTGGGATAGGGCACCGCGTGCATGCTGATGGGGCCCGACGACGGCACCGAGAACAGCACGATCGGCCCGCTGGTCGCCGGGGCGTCGTCGTCACCACAGCCAGGGGCCGCGAGCGCCAGCAGGGTGGCCGCGAGGCCGAGACGAAGGCGAAGTTGCAACTTCTTCATGGCGCGGACTGTAGCATGCGCGCACAGACGTTCAGCCCGGGGAAGCGCGGCGTTCTGGGGTATCAGTGGGTATGGCGTTCCGCGATGATCGGGAGGCGTTGCTGAGCCGGGTGGCGGCCCTGGAGGGCGAGCTGGCCGCCGAGCGCGGCGGCGCCGAGACCCAGCAGGCGCTGGCAGCGGAGCTCGACACGCTGCGCGCGCAGGTGCGCGCGGCGACCGGGGAGCTGGAGCAGGATCGCGCCGCGCTGCTGGAGCTGGCGGCGGCGCTGGATCGGCTGCGCGCCCGGGTGGCGCCCGCGTCTGCCCCGACGGCGGCCGCGGCGCAGGAGCCGGTGCAGGCCGGGGGCAAGGACGGGCCACCCGCCGATGCCGGCCTGGCCATGGTGCTGGTCATCGGCGCCGGGCTGGCGCTGATCGTCGCGCTGGTCCTGCTGCTGGGCGGGCGCAGCCGGCGGCCGGTGCACACGGTGTCCCCGGCGCCCGAGGTCGAGGCGGTGGAGCGCGTCGCCGAGCCGCCAGTCACGCCCGAGGCCAGCCCGACCCCGGCACCCGAACGCTACAGCTGCGACGTGATGAGCCAGCCCGCCGGCGCCGAGCTGCGTCGTGACGGCGTGGTGCTGGGCAAGACCCCGCTGCGCATCTCGCATGGGGACGACGACGTCGGTGGCTATGTGCTGCACCTGAACGGCTATCGCGACGTCGCGCTGAAGCTCACGCCAGGGCCGGACTGCAAGCTCGAGATCGTGCTGCAGCAGCAAGGGCCGCAGTAGCGCGGCCCGGCAAAGCTCGGCAGCCGCCGCGGGAGCCCTCGGCGCAGGCGGTATCACCGGGCATGGAGCCTGATCGCAGAAGGCACCCGCTGACGACCTCGGTGGGCATGCTCCTGCTGCTCGTGGGCGTGGCGTGCAGCCGCCAGCCGCGCCAGCGCCCGGCGCCCGCGCCCCCCGGCGTGGCGCCGGCGTCGCTCGGTTCCGCCCTGGCCGCCGAGCGCGAGCTTCCGTGCCGCATCGACAGCAGGCCACCGGGCGCCGAGCTGCGCCGCGGCGAAGCTGGACTCGGCCACACCCCGCTCGAGCTGCGGCTGGGTGCCGATGACGCGCTCGAGGGCTACGTGCTGCACCAGGCCGGCTACCTGGAGGCGCGCCTCGACCAGCCTGCGCGCGTCGAGCTGGGTGCGCGCTGCCAGCTGGTGTTCGAGCTGGTCCCCGAGTCCGACCCGGCCGCAGGCGTCCTGGCGCCGGTGTTCCGCTAGCCAGCGACGGCAAAGCCCGGCAACCCCAGCAGCGGCGCCGCTGGCGGCGGTATCATGAGACATGTCGTTCCGCGACGATCGAGCGGCGCTCCTGGGCCGTGTGGCGGCGCTCGAGGCGGAGCTCGGGCGTGAGCGCGAGGGCAGCGCCGCGCAGCGCGAGCTGGCCGGTGAGCTCGACACCCTGGCGGCGCAGGTGCGCACCGCCACCGGCGAGCTGGAGCAGGACCGCGCTGCGCTGCGCGAGGTCGGCGCCGCGCTGGAGCGGCTGCGCCAGCGGGTCAGCCCGGCGGCGTCGCCCGCCCCGGCCGCGCCCGCTCCCAGCGCCGCCTCGGCGTCCGCACCGCCGCAGGGCGGCGGCCGTTTCGTGATCTTCGGGCTGGCGGTGGTGGCCGCCGTGCTGGGACTGGTGCTGGTGCTGGCGCGGGCCGGCAAGGAGTCCCCGTCGCCGGAGGCCCCGGTGGAGAGCGACGAGGCGCGCCGGGCCCGCATCACCCGCGCCGCCGAGGAGACCATGAACAGCCAGGCGCTCATGCCCTTCTCGTGCGACATCACCAGCGAGCCCGCGGGCGCCCAGGTGCTGCGTCGGGACGTGGTCGTGGGCAAGACTCCGCTGCGGCTCGAGCTGGGCAAAGGTGACTCGCTGCGCGGATACCGCGTGCAGCTGACCGGCCACGACCCGGCCTGGCTCGACATCCCCAACCAGCTGTTCGGCTGCCAGCTCCACGTCGTGCTACGCGCGCAGCCAGCCCCGGGCTAGACAGCCTGTCAATACTTCGTGGGCCAGAGGCCCCAGCCCACGATGCCGAGCAGCGCCAGCACGCCGGCCGCGAACAGCCAGCTGCCGGTGCCGAAGGCGGCCGCCAGCGCCACCGGCACCAGCAGCGCCAGCAGCGCGGCGTAGGCCCCCAGCAGGCGGGCGAAGCGCTGCCAGCCCGGGCGCCAGGGCGCGCGCACCAGCAGCAGCGTGGCCAGCGCGCAGCCCACCAGGCCGGCGCGCGGGGTCGCCTCGGGGCCGCTCAGCGTCTCGGCCAGCTCGGCGGCCCCCGCCAGCACGGTGGCCAGCGCCAGCAGGACGAAGGCCACCCAGGCCACCGCGCCGGGGCCGCGCGCGCTGCGCCGCCCCAGCAGCGCCGCGCCGAGCAGCAGCGCGCCGACCAGGCAGGGCGCCAGCGTCAGCAGCGCCAGCGCGGGGTGAAAGCTCAGCCAGGCCACCGGCGGGCGCACCAGCCCGTCGCGGCTCGACCAGGTCGGCAGCACGAAGGCCAGCACGATGGCGCCGAGCGGCGCCACCGCCAGCAGCCCGGCTCGCCGTGCGCGGGCCTCGCGCGGCGGCAGCGCGGCCACGGCGCTCGCGGCGGCGGCGGCAGCGGCAGCGGCGCCCCCGGCACCCGCGCCGGTCACCGCACCAGCGTCAGCGGCGCCCCGGCTCATGTCGGGTCCTGGTGTGGCATCGCGGGCATCGCTCGAGCCCGTATATACTGGGCCCGCGTGGCCGACAACCCCGAGGGTGCAGCGCCGCCGGTGAAGGCGCCAGCGCCGGCACCGGCACCGATGGCCAGCCCGCGCGAGCTCGTGCTGGCCTACGCCATCGCCGCGGCCATGCCGGCGCTGCTGCTGCTGGTCGGGCGCGGCCTGCCCTTCGTCGGCGACAACCTGCACGTGCTGGTGGCGGCGACCTTCCTCATCGTGCCGTTCGAGCTCCTGCGGCGGCGCAACGCCGACCTCATCGACGCCGGCTTCGTGCTGGGCGACCGGGTCAAGCTGCTGGTCCTCGTCGGGCTGTTCGGGCTGGTGGTGGTGCCGCTGTTCGCGCTGGGTTTCGGCGTCTTCTACCACCAGCTGTGCGCGCACTGGCCCAGCCTGGCGCCGCGGGGGGTGTGCGCCAGCCTGCGCCCCGGGGGGCTGCTCGAGCTGCTGCGCCTGCCGGACAAGTTCGGCCAGCACGTGGCCACCGAGGTCATCGTGGTCGCCATCCCCGAGGAGCTGTTCTTCCGTGGCTACCTGCACGGCGAGCTGGAGAAGCGCTGGCCGGCGCGGCGCCGCCTGTGGGGCGGCGGCCTGGGGCGCGCGCTGCTGGTGTCATCGGCGCTGTTCGCGCTGGCGCACCTGGCCATCACGCCCGATCCGCGCCGCCTGATGGTGTTCTTCCCCGGGCTGCTGTTCGGCTGGATGCGCTCGGCCACCGGGTCGATCGCGGCCGGCGCGACCTGCCACGCGGGGTCGAACCTGCTCATGAAGGTGCTTGCGGCAACCTACTTCGGCGGCTAAAGCTCGGGCGATGGCCGCGGCTGCCTTCTTCGACATGGACCTCACGCTGATCGCCGTCAACTCCGGCACCGCGTGGGTGCGCCACCTGCGCCGCAAGGGCGAGCTGACACGCTGGGGCATGGTCAAGGCGCTGTCGTGGATCGCGCGCTACAAGCTGGCGCTGATCGACCTCGCCAAGCTGACCGAGATGCTGGTCGAGGATCAGGCCGGCAACCCCGAGCAGGCGCTGCGCGACGAGTGCGCGGCCTGGGTCGAGCGCGAGATCGCCCCCCACGTCTACCCGGCGGCGCGCGACGCCATCGCCGATCACCGCGCGCGCGGCCACGCCATCGCCCTGCTGACCTCGTCGTCGCCGTATGCGTCCGAGCCGGTCGCCGCCACCGTGGGCATCGAACCCGCCGACGTGCTGTGCACCCGGCTGGTGGTCGCCGACGGCAAGTTCACCGGCAAGGTGGTGCAGCCGGTGTGCGCCTCGGCGGGCAAGATCACCTGGGCCGAGCGCTGGGCCGCCAGCCGCGGCGTCGACCTGGCGCAGAGCTGGTTCTACACCGACAGCTACAACGACCTGCCCATGATGGAGCGCGTCGGCCACCCGGTCGCCATCCATCCCGATGTGCGCCTGCGCCGCCACGCCCGCAAGCGCGGCTGGCCCATCGTGTACTGGGGCGACCCCCAGGCCGCCAAACGGAGACCCGCATGACCGACCTCATCTGGACGCCCGCCTGTCAGACCCTGCTCGAGCTGGCGCTGGAGGAGGACCTCGGCCGCGGCGACGTCACCACCGAGGCCACCATCCCGCGTGAGCGCATGGCGGCCGGCATCCTGCTGGCCAAGGAGGCCATCGTGGTCGCCGGCCTGGACGTCGCGCGGCGCGTGTTCGCGGCGGTGTCGACCGAGGTCGTGCTGACGCCGCGGGTGCGCGACGGCGACGCGGTGACGACGCGGACCACGCTGGCCGAGGTGCGCGGCCCGGCGTGGGCGCTGCTGGCCGGCGAGCGCACCGCGCTGAACTTCATGCAGCGGCTGTCGGGCGTCGCCACCCAGGCGCGGCGCTATGCCGAGGCGGCGGCGGGCGGGGGTGGCAGCGCGCGCGTGGTCGACACCCGCAAGACCACGCCGGGCTGGCGCGCGCTGGAGAAGTGGGCCGTGCGCGTGGGCGGGGCGCACAACCACCGGCCCGATCTGGGCGGCGGCGTGCTCATCAAGGACAACCACGTCGCGGTCGCAGGCGGCGTCGGCGAGGCGGTGCGGCGCGCCCGCGCCAGCGCGGTGCACAGCCTGCGCGTCGAGGTCGAGGTCACCACGCTGCTGCAGATCGACGAGGCGCTGGCCGCGGGCGCCGAGATCATCCTGCTCGACAACATGGACGACGAGCAGGTCGCGCGCGCGGTCGAGCGCGTGCGCCGCCACCCCAGCAAGGTCCTGGTCGAGGTCTCGGGCGGCATCACCCTGGAGCGCATCCCGCGGCTGTCGAAGCTGGGCGTCGATCTGATCTCGTCGGGCGCGCTGACCCACTCGGCGCGCGCGGTCGACATCTCGCTCGACTTCGACGTGGCCTGAGCGCGATGGCGGAGGTGACCGACGTGACCGACCGCGCCGACACGCCGTGGCTGGGCTGGTCGCCCGCCGGTCAGGCGCCGCGCCTGTGGCGCCACGACGAGGTCGGCTCGACCAACGACGTCGCCGCCGAGCTGGCGCGCGCCGGCGCGGCGCATGGCACCGTGGTCATCGCGGGCGCGCAGACCGCGGGGCGCGGGCGCCAGGGCCATCGCTGGCACTCGCCGCCGGGGCGCGCGCTGTACCTGTCGGTGGTGCTGCGGCCGGCGCTGCGGCCGCAGGGCGTGCCGCCGCTCACGCTGGCGGTCGGGATCGCGGTGTGCGAGGCGCTGAATGCGTGGGACGCGCGCGCGTCCATCAAGTGGCCCAACGACCTCCTGGCCGGACAGCCGGCGCGCAAGGTCGCGGGCATCCTGACCGAGATGAGCACCCGCGGAGACGACATCGCGCACGTGATCCTGGGCATCGGGGTCAACGTGCTGTCGACCGCGGACGACTTCCCGCCCGAGCTGCGCGAGATCGCGGGGTCGCTGGCGATCGCGCGTGGTGGCAGCGAGGGGCTGACGCTGGCGGCCTTCGAGCGCCGCCTCATCAGCGAGCTCGAGCACTGGCTCGACGTCTTCCTGGCCGGGGGCGTCGCGGCCATCGCGCCGGCCTGGCGCGCGCGCGCCAGCACCCTGGGCCAGCCGGTGCGCGTGGCCGGTGAGCGCGGCGTGGTCAGCGGCGTGGCCGAGGCGCTGGAGGACGACGGCGCGCTGCGCGTGCGCACTCCGTCGGGTGACGCCGTGCGGGTCATCGCGGGGGAGCTGCTGTGATGCCGCCGGCGGGACGCCGGTGGCTGCTGATCGCGGCCGGGGTGGTCGCGCTGGGGCTGGGCGTGCTGGTGTGGGCGATGACCCGGAAGGCGCCCCCGCGCGACCGGCCGGTGCCGACGGCGACCCCGGATCCCGAGCTGTCACCGACACCGACCCCGACGGCGACGCCGACTCCGGTGGCGCGCGGCGACGGTGGCGCCGCGGCGCTGGTCGGCTCCGACGCCGGCAGCGGCGGCAGCGACCCCACCCTGCCCTCGCCGAGCAGCCCCGAGCTGGGTGGCGCGGTCGGCAAGGACGCGCAGTCGCGCGCGCGCGCCGCCATCCTCGAGGGCGCCAAGCACTGCCTCGAGGAGGCGCAGAAGACCCAGCCCGACCTCGGCGGCATGTTGACCCTGACCTACACCCTGGTCATCGAGGCCGATCGCTCGGTGGTGACCACGCCCTTCATCGCCGAGGGCGACGTGCCCTCGCCCACCCTGCGCGAGTGCATCACGCGCACCGCCGCCGCGGTGCGCACGCCCATCGATCCGGCCACCGACAAGCCGGGCAAGCGGCAGCGCGTGCGCCTGCCGCTGGCGCTGCCGGCCAAGATCACGACCCAGCCGTGATGGTCGCGCGCTCCAGCACGATGTAGGCCGCCTCCAGCGCCTCCTCGCACGCGGCGGCGCTGGCGGTCGCGGCGACCTGGCGGTCGCTGATGGCGATGAGGTCGGCGTCCAGGCTGCTCGAGACCTCGCCCAGCTGGCGCTCCAGCCCCGCGATGTCGGCCTCCAGCTCGGCGCGCGACGCGCCCTCGGTCAGCGCGCCCAGCTCGAAGGTCAGCTCGGCGACCGCGAAGCGCAGCGCACCCTGGCGCTCGCGCGCGGCGGCCTCCAGCTCCGCGGTCTCGGCCTCCAGCGCCGCCAGCCGCTGCCCCAGGCGCGCGAGCTCGACCTCCAGCTCGTGCACGCGCGCCAGCGCCACCATGACGGCGCGGTCGTCGCCGCGGTCCAGAATGGCCTCGGCCCGGGCGCGCAGCTCGAGGCGGCGTCGCTCGACGCCGGGGAAGGCGTGGCGCTCGGTCGGGGCCCAGGCTGGATCGGTCGACACCGGGGCGCGCTCGGCGTGGGTGTCGTCGGGCTCGAAGTCACTGGGCGGGTGCACCGCGGCCAGGCGGGCCAGGCGCTGCGGCAGCTCGCTGCTGGCCGGGCGCGCGGCGGGGCTCTTGGCCAGGCAGGCGTGCACCAGGGCGGCGACGTCCGCGGGTACGCCGGGCAGCGCGGGCGGCGGCGCGGTCAGGTGCGCATGCATGAGCTCCATGCGGCGCCCTGGAAACGGCGGCGCCCCGGTCAGGAGCTCGAAGGCCAGGCACCCGATCGAGTAGACGTCCATCGCCGGCGTCGCCGGGCGCGCCTGCCACTGCTCGGGCGCCATGTACGCGGGCGAGCCGAAGACCTCGCCCTGCAGCGTCAGCACGCCCGACTCCTGGTACTCGGGCGCGATGATCTTGGCGATGCCGAAGTCGAGCACGCGCAGCTCGCGCTTGCCGGCGCGCTCGCTGACCAGCACGTTGCCGGGCTTGAGATCGCGGTGCACCACGCCATGCTGATGCGCGTGCGCGACCGCCTCGGCCAGCTGTCCGAGCAGCGGCAGCGCCTCCGCGGCGGGCAGCGCGGCGCGCGCCACCAGCTGATCGAGGCGCTCGCCGACGACGTACTCCATGGCCAGGTAGAAGCGGCCGCCGGGCAGCTGACCGAAGTCGTAGACCGAGACGATGCCGGGATGATGCACGCGGTGGCTGGCGCGCGCCTCGCGGCGGAAGCGGCGCACGAACTCGGTGGCGTGGGCCAGCTCGGGGCGCAGGACCTTGAGCGCCTCGCGCCGGCCCAGGGTGATGTGCTCGACCAGGTAGACCTCACCCATGCCGCCCTCGCCCAGCTTGTCGAGGAAGCGATACGGGCCCTCGGTGCTGCCCGCGGCGATGGCCATCAGTCGCGGCCGTCGTCGAGCACGCCGCCGTCGGGGCCGGGCGCGCAGCCCTGGCGAGCCAGCGTGACCCGCAGCGCGCCACAGTCGGCCAGCGCACAGCGGCCCACGCCGCGCGCGATGACGCAGTCGTCCTGGCGCGCCTCGACCACGATCTCGACCGTGGTGCTGCCCCCCGGCACCACGATGGCCAGCGTGCCCGCCCCGTCGTCGGTCAGGCGTGCGACGTCGCTGAAGCGGTGCGAGACCTCGCCCTCGTCACTGTCCACGTAGGAGTCGATGGCGGTGGTCTCGGCCGGCACGCCGTCGAGCGCGATGACGAACGCATGGCCCGACTCTCCGCAGCCAGCCAGCGCGACGAGCAGCACGACCAGGCGCCTCATCGCGTGACCCGCACACAGCCGAGGTCACTGCCCGGGCAAGCGACCTCGCCCCCGGTCAGCCACACGGTCAGGCCGGCGCCGATGACGGCGGCGCCGAACGCGCCCAGCACCCACCAGCGTGCAGCGCCGACGCGCGCCCGCCGCGGCGGGGCCGGAGGCGCCGGGGTCGGCGTGGGCGACGCCGAGGGCGGCGTGGTGGTGGTGTCGTCGTCGGTCCACGGCGTCAGCTTGGCGCGCACCGTCGTCAGCGCGCCGGCGCGGACCTGGATCTCGGCGAGGAAGGCGCGCATGCCCTCGGCGCGCACCAGCACGCTGTGGCGGCCGACCGCGACCCGCGTGATGCCGGCGGCGGGCTGGCCGTCGATCGAGATGCTGGCGTCCGCGGGTGCCTCGACCAGCACGCGTCCGAGGTGCTTGCCCAGCTCGGCCAGCTGCTCGCTGGCATAGTCGCGCGCATCCGCGGGGGCGTCGGGCGCTTCGGCCAGGAAGCGCTCCAGCTCGGCGACCGCCTCCATGGTGCGACGCTGCCCGAGCAGCGCAAGGGCCATGTTGTAGTGCAGCCGCGGTGACGGGAACACGCGGTAGGCGAGCTGGAAGTACTGCAGCGCCTGGGCGTGATCACCGCGCTGCCAGGCCTCGCTGCCGACCTGGGTCAGACGCGCGGCCTCGGTCTCCTCGCTGGTGACGGTGGGCGGGTCGACGGGGGCAGGAGCGCCGGCGTCGGGGCCGGGGGCGGGCGCGGGTTGTGCGAGCGTGGGTCGTGCCGGTGCCAGTGCCAGCGCCAGCGCGCACAGCACGCACAGCGCCCCCGCCACCAGCCTGCTGGCTCGCCCCACCACGGCATGATCATGTCACGTCGCACCCCGGTCAGGTCAAGGTGTCAGCGGCGGCGGCGGCTTGCGCGGGGATCTGGGTTTGTCGATGGGGATGCGAGGACGGGGGGTGCGGCGAGGAGGGGAAGCGGCGGGGGACGGAGAGGAGCCCGGACCGGGCACGGGCACGGGCACGGGCACGGGCACGGGCACGGGCGGAGACGCGATCGGCGATGGCGGATTTGCCGAGGTGGTTGGCTTTTTTGCGGGGGTGCGCCAGCGCCAGATGGCGATGGTGGCGAGGAGCAGAAGTGCGCCAACGATGGCGGGCCATAGCCAGCGCGGGCGGGTGCCGGCGATCGATCGCGTGCTCGTGCTCGTGCTCGGGCTCGTGCTCGTGCTCGTGCTCGTGCTCGGACTGGTGCTCGTGCTCGTGCTCGT
>JBGASF010000186.1:0-14024 GCA_044229835.1 Polyangia bacterium
GTGCTCGTGCTCGTGCTCGTGCTCGTGCTGCTCACCAGCCTGCGCCCCTCGACCTTCATCACCCCATCGCCGAAGCTGCCCGCCCACAACCGCCCCTCCATCACCCCGAGCGCCCGCACATCCACGGTGGCCACCCGCTCGCCCGTCGCCACCTTCCACAGGCCCTCCAGCCCACCCGCCCAAAGCACATCGTCGTGCACTGCAAGCGCCCAGACCATCTCCCCACCGACCGGGACCCGCGCCAGCGCACTCTCGCCCCCGACACCGCTACCAGCCCGCGCGACATCCCCGGTACCCACGCTCCACAGCCCGTCACCCGCGCTCGCCACCCACAGCATGCCGCCATGCGACGCCAGCGCCGTCACCCGCAGCGTCGCGGCCCGGGCCAGCGACTCGGGAGCTCCGGTCAACGCCAGCGCATCCAACCTCCACTTGCCAGACACCTCCCGCAGCCGCTGCACACCGCCACCCCACAGCCCCACCACCACCTCGCCCCCATGCCGCGCCAGCGCGCGCACCATCGGTCCCGCGATGTGCGCCCCCACCTCCAGGCTGCCACCGGGGCCCAGCTTCACCCGCGCCAGCCCCGCCTCGCCACCGACCCACCACCCTCCAGCCCCATCCTCGATCACCGCCGTCAGCAACGTCCCGGGCAGACCATCGCGCTCGGTCCAGGTCGCCAGCTTCACGCCTGCAGCCGACACCAGCATGAGGCCACCCGCCGTCGCCGCCAGCACCCGCTTGCCCTGCCCTTCGGCCGCCGGCATCACCACGCACGCCCGCACATCCCGCTCCGCCGTGACCACCAGACGACCGGCACCACCGGCACCACCGGCACCACCGGCACCACCGGCACCACCGACACCACCGGCCTCGCGAGCCACCACGGGCGCGGCCACGCCCAGCAGCACCATCGCCACCGCAGTCGCCGCGCCCGCGCGCATCACTTCACCTCCACCGGCACCTGGTACACGCGCTGGTTCAGAGCCCGGTCGGTCACGATCACCGTCAGCATCACCGTCCCGCTGACGCCGGCTCGCGGCCGCCACAGCCCCCTGAACTCGCCCAGCTCGAAGCCACCGAGCTGCATCTCCTCACCATCCGGCAGCCGCACCTCGACCCGACGCGCATCCGTCAACACCTGAGCCCGCGACAGATCCGGGATCTGCTGCACCGCCCGGATCCTGTAGTTGCCCTTGGGCGTGCGCTCGACGGTGATCTTCATGTCGGGCGCCACGGTATCGACGTGGTAGCCGAGCTTCATGGTCTCCACGGTGCCGTCCGCGTGCGTCACCCGCACGGTCACGAAGTACTCGCCATCCGGCGTGTCCTTGTCGATCAGGAAGCGCACCATCCAGGCCTGCGCCTCCTCGTCCCAGGTGGCCAGCTTGGTCTCGCCGAAAGGGAACACCACCACCACCGCACGCGCATCGCGCGGCGCCGGCACCCGGACCTCGGGATCGCCAGGCTGGATGTTGTTGGGGCTCAGGCTGGCGTCCTCGTCATCCGACGACTCCAGATCCTGCCCGGTCACCCGCGGCCCATCGGCCTCGGCCAGCTCCTTCTGCTTGCGCTCGATCTGGTACTTCGCATAGGCCTCCTCGCTCTCCAGCACCAGGAACGCCGTCTTGCGGCTGAGCACCCCGAACGCCAGGCTGGCCTTGACCACCTCGGCATCCTCCGCCCCGGTGGCCTCCAGCTCCGCGACCCGCTCCGCGCCCCAGCGCCGCGCCACATACTTCGCCGGCTGCGCCGCTCCCAGCAGCACGACCTGGCTCAGCTGCGCCTCCCCCGCCCCACCACTCAGCACCAGCTGCTTGGGCGCCGCCGTCCCCCTGGGCGTGAACACCACGACCCCGAGCTCGTCACCCGGGAACAGCGTGGTCGCCCGCGCCGGATAGACCACACTCCCTGTCGGCGCCACGATGTGCGCCCCGACCAGCCGCGGCCCGCCGCGCCCGCTCAGCACCGACAGCGCGAACTTGCGCACGTCCAGCCCCGACCCGGGCCGCATGGCCCGCCCACCACGCGCCCCCGACAGCCCGCGCATCAGCTCCACGCTGCCGCCCTTGCCGACGACCAGCGCGTGCAACGCACCGGTCCCGACGGCATGCGCCCCATGCTCCGCCAGCGCCGCCGCCTCGGTGTCGCCCCAGGTCGGCAGCCCATCACCGACATAGATCACATCCAGCGCCGCGCCACCCCAGCGCGCCCGCAGCGCCGCCACATGCTCGAACGCCCCGCCCAGATCGCTGGCGCCGTCATACGACAGCCCCGCGACCCAGCGCGACGCCCCCGCCACCATGTCCGCCCCCGCGGCCACCGGCGCCGGCAGATAGTCCCGACAGCCGAGATCACACGCCGTCAGCGCGACCTGCTCACCCGGCCGCAGCGCCTCCAGCAGCGAGCGCACCGCCTCCTCGGTCATGCCGCGCTCCTCCAGCGCGCTGCGCGAGCTATCCACCACGATGACCAGCGGCCGCGCCGTCCGCCCCGTCGCCGGCACCCGCGACCAGTCCGGCGTGACCCGCGCACTGACATAGGTCCCCTCCGGCCGCTCCTCCCGATACACCCCCGCGACCTCGCGCGCCGGCAGGTCGACCACGATGTCCGCCCCCGGCAACGCCCCACGCGAGCTGGCCACCAGCTTGCCGTCGAAGCGCACCGTGACCTGGCCAATCGCCTGCGACTTCGCGCTGGCGATGCGCCCCGCCGCCGAATAGACCCAGCGATGTCCGCCCTGCGCCGGTCGCAGCGGGGTCAGGTAGCGCAGCACGATCCGCTTCTGCTTGTGCGCCTCGATGGGGAACACGCGCAGCTTGAGCTCCTGGCCCTGCTCCCACTCGAGCAGTGCGGGGTCCTGCATCTGATCGACGATCTCGTCGAAGATCTTGCGCGCCTGCTGCCGCTCGACCAGCTCACCCTGCATCATGCGGCCGTCGATCTCCATCGCCAGCCCGGTCAGCGACGCCCCATCCGGCAGCGGGAAGCGGAAGGTACCCTCCAGCGTCTCGTCCGAGGCGTTGTCGAACACATGCTCGACCTCGGTCTCGACCTGATCACCCGCGCGCCGAGCGTCCACCGAGAGCGCCGCCAGCGACAGCTCGACGGGCTTGCCCCCCGGTGCACGGGCCACCAGCGCCCCGACCGACGCTGGCGCCGGCTCGGCCTCCAGCTCAAGCGCCCAGTCCGCCGCCTCGGGCTGCGCCGCCACCATGCGGGCCGCGACATGTGCGCCCTCGCGCGCCAGCAGCACGTCGTCGCCGGGGCCGAACAGGCTGACCCGGACCTGCCCCGCGATGAGGCCGACCACCGGCTTGCCGGTGCGCTCGCCGACCCGCACCTCGGCCCCCGAGGCCAGCCACAGCTTGCCGAGCGGCGCCGCGGGCGCCCCCAGGGTCAGCACCGCCCCCTGCGCAGCGCGCACCCGCGTCACCCCCATCAGGACCTGCCCCGGCTTGGCGACCGTCTCCCCCGACGCCGTGGTCACGCGGACCTCGCCGCGCGCGGCGATCAATGTCAGCCCCTGCGACAGCGGAGCCGCACCCTCGACCCGGGCCGCCTCCCAGCGCGCCCCCTCGCGCGCCGCCGCGACGGCGCCGGGATCCGCGCCACCTGCGCGGGCTCCCTGCCGCCCCCGTGTCGTCCCCCCGCAGCCCGCCACCAGCACGCTCAGAACCAGCCACTTCGCGCTCATTCTCATGGTCATTGTCTCCGTCACCGCACGTCGATCTTGGCGACCGTCACGGTCTCGCCGGGGTCGAACAACCGATACGGCAGCACATGGCGCTGCTCGTCGGGCTTGCCCTCATTCAGGATCACGACGACCTCGCCGCGCGCCTCCGCGAACTGAGCCCGCCCGGTGCCGTAGTAGTTGACCTGCACCAGGTAGGCGCCGCGCGCGGCCTTCTGCGCGGTGAAGCTCTCGGGGCCATAGCCGGTGGTGACGTCATCGAACAGCGCCTCGCCTCCCTGGCCCTCCTTGTGGCTGTAGAAGACCTTCTCGCCCCGCGGCGTGGTCACCCACAGATCGACGTCGCTGCGGTCGGTGTCCCAGGTCAGGTAGACCTTGAGGTCGTTCTCGATCCCGCCCTTGACCGCCAGCTTGGCGATGTCCGCCTCCCGCTGCTGCGCCCGCGCGGTGTCGCTGGCGGCCAGCGCGGCGCGCCGGCGCGCGGCGTAGATCTGCGCCAGGCGCTGCTTGGCGGGATAGCGCACCGCCTCGGCAGCGTCACCGCGCGCGACGACGCCCTCCAGCAGGGTGGCGGCCTCGTCGGCGCGACCCAGACGATTGGCGACATCGGCCAGCTCGAACTGGATGCGCATGTCCTCGGGGCGCGCCTTGGCCGCCGCGCTGAGCCGCGCATGTGCGCCCTCGAGGTCGCCCGACTGCTTGAGGACCGTGGCCAGCGCTCGCTGCGCCTGGGGATCGCCGGGCAAGAGCTCGACGACGGCCGAGTAGGCGCGGCGCGCCTCCTCCTTGCGCCCGAGTTCGGTCAGCAGATCTCCGATGAGGCGGACAACCACGAGGTCATAGGCGTCGTGTTCACGCCACGACCGCGCCTCGGTCAGCGCCGCCTCCAGCTGCCGCGCCTCGGTCAGCAGCTTGACCAGCGCCATGCGCGGCGCCCGATCTTTGGGGCTCTTCTCGATCTCGTCGCGGAGCTGCTTGACCTTGGCCTCGTCGAGGGCCCCCGGCGTGCGCTTGGGCTCCCGGTCCCAGGCCGTCAGGCTCAGCCGCTTCGCTGGCGCGGCCTCGTCACCCGCCGCGACACCTCCGAGCAGAACCAGCCCCAACGCCGCCGCCGCCCCCCGCATTCCCAGCTGTCGTCGTTTCATCCCGGTCCCTCCAGGCCGGGACCAATGCAAGCGCCCGGCCGTGAAGAGTCCCTTCAGATCCGGCCATTCCACGCCACTGCGTCAGGACAGCCACAGCCGGGCCGCGCCCCCTGACACACCTGCCGACGCTCCGCCGCGGGGACCTTCGCGGGCGTCAGGGCCGCAGGCCCGAGCCGCCATGAACCTCGATCAGCCCAGCCTTGCGCCAGCCCACACGCAGTAACCAGGTACCAGCCTGGGCCAGGCGCGGCGCCGACCTGTCGCCAGCCCACGCTCCGCTGACCGCGCGGCCATCGCGCCCGCGCCACCCGGTGAAGTACCAGCCCGACGAGCAGGGGTCGATCCACCACCGGCTGATACGCCTGCCCGCCTGCGCCGCGTGATGGCGGTAGTCGCACAGAACATAGGTCAGGGCGTCACGGACCTGGCGCGGAGAGGCCAGCCCGCGCGCATGGTAGCGGTCCGCGAACGCAGGACCGCAGCGCCCGATGATCTTGTTCAGCGCGCGGGCGATGCGCACGGAGATCCCCTTGATCGCGCGGGACAGGGCCCGGCGGTCCTGGGCCTCGACGATCAGCTGCACGTGATCACCCTGCACCGAGAAGTGGACCGCCCGCGTACCGAAGCGCTCGCAGCCGCGCGCGAGCGAGCGGTACACCGCGCGCCGGGTCCGCTCGCCTCTCAGGTGTCCGATCTCGCGCCGCAGCCGCAGCGTGACGTGCTGGGGTTCGTGCCTCGACACCCACGGCCGGGTCCGGTGCGCACACCTGGGTCGCCGCTGCTCACCGATCCCACGCCCACGCCCACGCCCACGCCCAAGCCCACGCCCACGCCCACGCCCACGCTGCACTCGCTGCTTCGTCATCTCCGCCTCCTCGTCGTCCACCCGCTCCATTCGGGTACACGTCGAGCACTACACCGTCACCCTGACATTGCCCCCGGTGGTGCCGTGGCGCGGGCTGGCCGAGGCGCACATGCCGGCTTCGCAGCCGGGGCGACGACGGGTCAGCGGTCGCTCGAGTCGACCAGCACGACGCCTTGCGAGGACATCGCGCGCAGGACCGCGCGCAGGCCGCGCTGCTCGGCGCTGCTTCGGTATTCGAAGCGGACACCGAAGATCAGCTCGCCGTCGGCGCCGCGGCGCAGGTGCAGCACGACGCCGGTCAGGACCAGATCCAGGAAGCCTTCATCGGCGCGCACGCGCAGCGCGACGCGATCACCCGGGACCAGCTGGCACTCGCTGGCCGCGACCAGCATGCCGCCGGCGGAGATGTCGATGGCCACGCCGTTCATCAGGGGCGACTGGCCGAACTTCCGCCAGGTCATGGGCAGGCGCACACAGAAGCGACGGTGGCGCCGGCGATGGGTCTGGTTGGGCGTGCCCTTGGCGGCCTTGACCAGATAGTCGCGCTTGGGCGCCTCCTCGGGGCCGAGGCGCAGGATGAGCTGATCGCCGAACCAGCGGCGCACGGCCGTCGCACGCACCAGCACCCGGTTGGGCAGACCGCTCCAGGTCACCTCGAGCACCACCGGGGCACCCGGGGCGGGCGCGAAGCGGGTACGCACCGCCAGCTCACCAGCTGGTCCCCGCGACCCCAGCGCGGCCAGGAAGGCGTCCCCGCTGGCGAAGGCGGCGACGATGATGGGAATGGCGCGAGGGAGATGATCAGCCGGACGTGACGGCTCGCGCAGGATGATGCGGGGCTTAGGCGAAGAGGCGTTGCTCAAGCGATGGCGACCCCCATGCTCGATCTTACGGCCACCTCGTCGCGGTCTTCAATCGTGGTAACCGCCGTGCGATGCGCACCGTGCGATCGGTAATTGCAAGCCGCGCTACAGCGCTAACGTTATGCTCGTCACCCAGATGACGACGGCATTTCCAGATCAGCTCTTGCGTGTGCAAGAGGTCACGTGTAGCGACACCTCCACCTGGTGGACCGGCCATCGCGCGCTGGTCGCCGCCGGCCACCGCCCCATCGATGTCGCGCTGCTCGGGGGCGCCGCCGCCGACCGGGTGGCGTGGGCCTTCGCGTCGGGCTATCAGGCCGCGCTGCGGGCGCTGGTCGTCGAGCTGCCCGACGTCGTGGTCTCGCTGTGCGCCACCGAGGCCGCGGGCGCACATCCCAGCGCCATCGCCACGCGCCTGGAGAGCGCCGGGGCCGAGGGCAGCCTGCGCCTCACGGGCGAGAAGCGCTGGGCCACCGCGGCACCCGAGGCGGGACTGCTGCTGGTGGTGGCCAGCGTTGGCGTCGACGAGCAGGGCAAGAACCGCCTGCGCGTGGTGCGCGTGCCGACCACGCGCACGGGAGTCACGCTCAGCCCGGGCACGGCGACGGCCTTCGCACCCGAGCTCGGCCACGCCAGTGTCAGCCTGGTCGACGTCGAGGTCGCCTCGTCCGAGGTGCTGCCCGGCGATGGCTACGCGCGCTATCTGAAGCCGTTCCGGACCATCGAGGACATCCACGTGCACGCTGCGCTGCTCGGCCTGATGCTGGGCAGCGGGCGCCGTGCTGGACTGCCGTCGGCGCTGCTGGAGCGGCTGCTGGCGGCCGCCGTCACCACGCGCGCGCTCGCCGCCGCCAACCCCACCGCGGCGACCACGCACCTGGCGCTGGCGGGCACGCTGGCGCTGACGCGCGGGCTGGTCACGGACTTCACCGCCGCGTTCACGCCGAGCGCGGCGCCCGAGGTGCTGGCGCGGTGGCAGCGCGACCTGCCCTTGCTCGACATCGCCGCGCGCGCACGCGCTGCGCGCACCGAGACGGCGTGGAAGCAGGTCGCCGAGGCGGCCGCCGCAGCCGCCGCGCAAGCGCCACGCCAGCGGGTCCAGGACGACGAGCCGCAGCGCTGACCACCACGTTCGCAGCGGTCAGTCGTCAGCGCCGCTCGGTGGCGGTCGTCAGCGCCGCTCGGTGGCAGTCGTCAGCGCCGCTCGGTGGCGGTCGTCAGCGCCGCTCGGTGGCGGTCGTCAGCGCCACTCGGTGGCAGTCGTCAGCGCCGCCGGCAGCGAACCGCGGCGCGCCTCAGCGCTGCTTGACCCAGTCGGTCTTCAGCTCGCCACGCAGGCGCTTCTTCCAGTCGCCGACCTCGCCAACATGTCGGCCCTGCGGCTTCACGCCCAGGTAGCGATCCAGCATGGTCGCGCCCGCGGCGCCCTCGTCCTTGGCCACCGCCAGCAGCGAGCTCCAGAACAGGTCGTCGAGCTCGTCGTCGTCGAGCACCTGGGCGTCGGCGTCCAGCTTCATGGCGCGCTCGACATCGGTCACCGCCTCGCCGTGGCGCCCCAGGGCAACCGCCGCCACCGCGCGGTCGTACCAGTGCTCGGGATTGTCAGCGTCCTTCTCGATCGCCGCCGCCGCCGAGGTCAGGGCCTCCTCGTGCTTGCCCTTCTCGTTGAGCTCCGCCGCGAACGTCCTGCCGTAGATCGCCATGCGCCCCTATAGCATGGTCGCCGCGGCTCCGGGTCGGGGTGTGAGCCCTCGGCGAGCATGTAGGTAAGGCGGCATAACCCCCCAGGATCTGGTGCTCCTGGCTGGCACGGCATGCGCAGGTACCGTCGGTATGCTGTACCTCTATGGTGACTCGACCCCGTTCCCGCTCGACGACAACTTCGTCGACACCCTGTCGGCCCTGACCGACGCCTGCGTCGCGCTGCTGCGCATCGACGAGGAGCTGGAGCGCCTCTCGGTGCGCGCCGACTCCACGCGCACCGCCGCCGGCCAGGAGATCGCGCGCCTGGAGACCATCGCCTCCAGCGTGGTGCGCACCATGGACCCGCACATCGCCCAGGCCGCCTCGCCCGCCTCGGGGCAGGTCGCCGTCCGCGTCGTGCAGGCGGCGCGCGGGGTCCTCGAGGCCGCCCGGACCGAGGCCGCCGCCCGCCGCGACGCCGCGGTGCGCGAGCTGGCCACCGCCCAGGCCACCGCCCGCGCCACCATCCCGCGCGCGCTGGAGGCGTTCCTGGTCCGCCATGACATCCCGCACGGCCGCACCGCCATCCTGTGGCAGGCCGGCGCCGGCACCGGCGACTCCCCCGCCGAGGCGCGCTGCACCTTGTCCGCCCCGTTCAAGCTCAGCGCCGAGCTCGACCTCGCCATCCCGGCCGGCCATGCCTTCGCGCACGCCGTCCGCGTCGCCGACCTGGCGCGCGACGTCATCATCCGGCTGCCCGTCAGCGGCGGCTGGCTGCGCAAGGGCACGCGCATGAAGCGCACCGCGCTGGACCGCTGGTTCGTCACCCGCGTCGAGCACGATCCTGCCGGGCGAATCGCCTACTCGCTGCGCAAGTCGGCGCGCGGCCCGTCACCCGGCCTCGAGATCGTGCTGCGCGGCCCCGGCCAGGAGCGCCCCACCGTGCGCCAGCTGTCCGAGTCTGGCCCCGCGCTGTCCGACCCCGTGGTGCTGGCGGGCCCCGATCACGACAACGCGCAGCGCGTGTGGAAGAAGCTGGAGGCCGGCCTCGCGGGCCTCGAGCTGCGCCGGACGCGCCTGGGCAGCGCCGTCTTCGAGGGCCGCCCCATCACCGAGGTGCCTCGGCCGGCGCTGCTGGCCGAGCGCATCATCAACGCGGCCGCCCCGCTGGTGCGCGAGCTGCGCCTGCGCAGCGCCGCCCCGGGCGAGCTCGACCTCAAGCGCGACCTCGGCGGCGGGCGCCGCGAGGAGATGTACGTCTCCACCGAGGAGCTGACGCGCAAGTTCACCAGCTTGTCCGCCTCGCGGCGCAAGCTGTTCGACGCCTTCGGTCTCGGCGAGGACATGGTGCTCGAGGCCCTCATGCAGGAGGAGGCCGGCCACGACACGCTGGTGATCGTCAGCTCCGACGAGGTGCTGGATCACCAGCAGCTGGCGAGGAAGTCTGCCTAGCGACCAGGGCGGACATGCCGCGCCTGCACCTGGCCAGTGGCCGGGCGGCACTGGCCCCGGCGCTGGCTAGAACTGGAAGTAGATGAACGGCACCACGATCGGGCTCGACAGCTCGCGCAGCGCCAGCGCGCCGGCCGCCAGCACGACGCCGCGGGCGACCGGGTGCAGCCACACGAAGCGCTCGCGCAGCCAGCGGTAGGTCCCGGGCGGGAACCAGTGCGCGCAGGCTGCGGTCGCCAGCACCAGCAGGAAGGGGGCGGACAAGTTGACCGCGTCGGTGGCGCCTCCCGCGATCTGGGTGAACACCGCGCGCGCCCCGTCCAGCGTGGTGGCCCGGAAGAACACCCAGGCAAAACACACGTAGTTGAAGGTCAGCACGATGGCCGTGGCCCGGCGCACCGCGCGGCCCAGCCAGCGCAGGCCGACATCGAAGCTGGGCTGGTGATCGGCCACGTCGGCTGCGCACGCCAGCAGCATCCAGCCCGCCAGCAGCGCCATCCAGGCCTCGCGGTGCCCCTCGTGCACGGCCCACAGCCCGACCACGGTCACGCTCAGGAACGCCATGCGCAGCGCCGTCGCCACGAAGCCCAGCTGCGGCGACGCCGGCAACCCGGCGCGCTCGTGCTCGGCGGCCGCCGCGGCCTCGTCGCTCACGGCGTCGGCGCCGGCGTCGGCACGCTCCAGCGACAGCCACGCAGTCACCGCCGCCCAGCCCGGCGTCAGGTACAGCCACGCCAGCAGCACATGGATCCAGAACGGCCCCACCGGCAGCGCGCTGCCCAGCCGGGTCAGCTGCGCCGACAGCACCAGGTGCAGCCCCAGCAGCAAGATCCCGCCCGCCAGCGCCCCCAGCGCGACCTTGAGCGCGCGCGCCGGCTGCCGCTCGGCCATGCGCTGGAACACCCGCGTCACGCCGAGGCCGCCGCCGTGCAGCGCGCCCCACAGCACGAAGTTCCAGCTGCCGCCGTGCCACAGCCCACCCAGGAGCATGGTGATGGCCAGGTTGCGATAGGTGTGGCGGCGCGAACCGCCCAGCGGGATGTACAGGTAGTCGCGCAGCCAGGTCGACAGCGTCATGTGCCAGCGCCGCCAGAACTCCTGCAAGTTGGCGCTGCGGTACGGGGTGCGGAAGTTCTCAGGGAAGTCGTAGCCGAGCAGCGTGCCCGAGCCGATGGCGATGTCGCTGTAGGCCGAGAAATCCAGGTAGATCTGGAAGGCGTAGCCATACACGGCCATCAGCACCTCCAGCCCCGAGAACAGCGAGGGCTCGGCGAACACGCGATCGGTGTGCAGGCGGGCCAGGAAGTCGGCCAGCGCCAGCTTCTTGAACAGCCCCAGCATGATGCGGAACATCCCGCGCGCGGCCCGGTTGGCCCACGCCGCGTCCACCAGCGGCTCGCGCTCGAGCTGCGGCATGAACTGCTCGGCGCGCACGATGGGCCCGGCGACCAGCTGCGGGAAGAACAGCACGAAGGTCGCGAAGTGGACCACCGAGTGCGTCGGCTCGATGCGACGGCGGTAGACGTCGATGGTGTACGACAGCGACTGGAAGGTGTGGAACGAGATCCCGGCGGGCAGGATCAGCGCGAACGGCTTGACCGTCAGCTCGTAGCCGAGCCAGCCCGCCCCGGTGTTGGCGCTGCTGATGAAGAAGTCGAAGTACTTGAACAGCGCCAGCGCGCCCAGGTTCGACACCAGGCTGATGAGCAGCAGCACCCGGCGCCCGCTCTCGGTCTGCATGCGCGACAGCCACAGCGCGAGGTAGAAATCGAGCACGATGGTGCCGAGGATCAGCAGCAGGAGGTAGCGATAGGCGCCGACCATGCCGGCGGCCCACGCGTGATAGAAGATGGCGCTGACCAGGAACAGGATCAGCATGCGCCCGAGCACGCGGCCCTGCGGACTCAGCGCCGCGCCGATGGCCAGCCCCAGGAACGCCAGGTAGATGAGGTGGCCGCCGCTGGCCAGGGCCGCCGACAGCTCGTCGAGGTGGCCGGTGTGCACACACAGGGGCAGCACCACGGCGGCCACCACCAGCACGAAGGCCGACCCGGCGGCGATGGCCGCCCGCGCACGGGGCCGCTCCAGCGCGGCGGCGCCGAACCAGCCGCCCAGGGTGGTGGCCACGAACAGCACGGCGCCGACGCCATAGGCGACCGGCGAACGCAGCGCGTCGCCGTCCGCGCCCAGCCCCGTCATCAGCAGGCCGCCGACCGGATCCCACAGGCTGTGCACATTGCGCGACAGCAGCAGGTACACGATGTCGCCCAGCACCAGCAGCAGCAGCGCTCGCGCCAGCAGCGCCACCGGCGTGCGCGCGCGCAGCACCACGAACATGAAGAAGATCGCCAGCAGGTAGATCGCGTAGCTCGAGCTCGCGAACAGCATCAGCGCGCCTTCGCTGCAGCAGGCGGCGCAGGCGTCGCAGGCGTCGCAGGCGGCGGTACCGTCGGCATCGGCGCCGTCGGCAACACCGGCACCGGCGGCCACGGCGGGTTCGCGCTGCGCAGCGGCGCCGGCAGGCCACGGCGCACCCGCCAGGCCTCATAGCGCGCCATCAGGTCCTCCAGCAGGTGCGCGGCCACGAAGGTGCCGCCCGCGGTCGCGAAGTGAACATGGTCCTTGTAGAACCACTTGGGCTCCTGGTGCAGCAGGAGGTCGCTGCGATCCGCGCCACCCATCGCCGTGAACACGTCGTAGAACGCCGCGCCCGAGCGCTCCGCCGCGCGCCGCTCGGCCGCGATGATGCCCGGCAGCGGCGCCGCCGTCTTCCACTCGCAGCCTGGGCGCACAACCCCGGCGGGCAGCATGACCTCGACGCGCTCTCGCTCTCGCTCTCTCTCGCGCTTGCTCAGCCGCTTGCCCTTGCCTTTGCCCTTGCCCTTGCCCTTGCCCTGCTTGCCCTTCTTCTCGACCTTCTCGCACTCCTTGCGCCCGAGCTCGCGCTTGCCGCGATCGGGCGGCCCCTGGATCAGCACCGCCGCGTCAGGCACCGCGACCTTGATGCGGCGCACCAGCTCGACCAGACGGGCCTCGAACTTGGCCAGGTCCAGCCCGTCGTCGTCGATCTCATTGGTGCCATACGCCAGCACCACCAGCGACGGCGCGCGCCGCGCCAGCTGCTCGCCGACCCAGGTCCAGTCCCAGCGCTCGAGGTGCGTCGCCTGGGCGCCGACCACCCCGATGGCGTCGAGCACGATCCCTGGCTCGCCGCGCTCCATGATGACCGCGAACAGATCGACCACGCCATCGCCCAGCGGGCGCAGCGTCACCTTGTGCGCCCCGTCGGGCACCACGATCACGTGCGACTGCGTGCCCTCCGGCGGCGCCCCCCTGGGCAGCTGCATGGGCAGCTTCTCGGGTGTGCCGTCATCGACGGTGAAGGTCAGCGTGCCCGACTCGGGCGTGCGCCGGTACCACAGCTCGATGTGCGACGCCGTCTTGCCGGCGTTGCAGCGCGAGCAGGTGCTGACCCAGGACGACACCTTGGTGGACCCCGAGTGGATGCGCACCCCGCCGAGACCGACCGGCTCGACAGCGGTGCGCTTCATGCCGTACTCGACGTCCCACTTACCCTCGGTGCCGTACTGGGCGTCGCCGAGGTAGTAGTGCTTGATCGGCTTGCCGGGCAGCAGCCAGCCGCGCCCGGCGTCGCCGAACCGCGCCTGCAGCCGCTGCCGCATCACGCTGGTCTGGAAGTCGCCCGCGGTCAGCGAGTCGCCCAGCTGCACGATCCCGACCCGCGCCGCGGTGCCGCTGTCGAGCAGCGCCAGCGCGCGATACAGCGGCAGCAGCGCGACCCCGCTGGGATCCTCCAGGACGCCCGGGACGCCGACGCGCGGATCCACGTCCAGCGCCGCACCCGGATCCGCCGGCGCCACCGCCGCATCGGCCGCCGCCACGCGCGACCCTGGCGTCACCCGCGGCGCCGCGGTCACCGCCGGGGACGCCGACGCGCTCGGCAGCGTGCGCTCGCGCGACGCGGGCTCGCTGCACGCGCACAGGAGGCCAAGCAGCGCGCCGCACCAGCGCGCCCCCGCACCTGCCCCCGCCGAGCCGCGCCCCGGCGTCACGGGTGCTTCTCGCGATAGGCGTCGAACCCCGCCAGCAGCGCGTCGATCAGCCCGTCGGCCAGCTTGGCGGCGCCGATCCGGTTGGGATGCGTGAGGTCGGGCTCCCACTCGTTGCGCCGGCGCCACTTCAGCACCGAGCCCTGCCCGCCCATCCACTTGAAGGCGTCCCAGAACGCACAGCCGCTGGCGGTCGCCGCGCGGCGCTGCGCCTCCGCCAACCCGCGCCCCGCCGGCGTGGGCGACACCATT
>JBGASF010000187.1:0-13957 GCA_044229835.1 Polyangia bacterium
GATCTCGCGCACCCACCTCGGCTTCGAGCGCCCCACCGGCGAGCTGCCCGCGCCGGGCACGCTGCTGACCGCGGTGCTGACGCTGCCCGGCGGCGAGCTGCCCGTCAGCGGCAAGGTGCTGCGCACGCGCGAGCGCCGCGTCGACGTCGAGCTCGATCTGCTGTTCGACGACTACGCCGGCCTGCTCGAGACCTACCTCACGCAGGTCCAGATGCTCGACTTCCTGGTGTAGAGCGGCGCGCGCTGAATCCCATTCTCGCGTCGCGTCACAACAGCGCGACCGGCGCGAGTCGATCACGTACCATGCAGCTCCAGGAGGTCTCGCGTGACACCTGGCAGCTTCGAATATCAGGGCCGGCGCATCGCCTACCGCGACCACGGCGAGGGGCCGCGCGTGCTGGTGCTGACCCACGGCCTGCTGATGGATCAGCGCATGTTCGGTCGCCTGGCCCCGGCGCTGGCGGCGCGCGGCCACCGCGTGCTGACCATCGACGTGCTCGGCCATGGCGCGTCCGACCAGCCCTACGACATGACGGCCTACTCGATGCCCGAGTTCGGCCGCCAGGTGGTGGCGCTGCTCGACCACCTGGGGATCGCGCAGGCGGTCATCGGCGGCACCTCGCTGGGCGCCAACACCACGCTGGAGGTCGCGGTCGGTGCGCCCGACCGCGTGCGTGCGCTGGTCATCGAGATGCCGGTGCTGGAGAACGCCCTGCCCGCGGCGGCCGCGACCTTCGTGCCGCTGGCGCTGGCGCTGCGCGGCAGCATCACCCTGATGCGCGCGCTGGCCGCGGTGATGCGCAAGGTCCCGCGCACGCACCTGCTGGTCGACATGATGCTCGACTTCGTGCGCCGCGATCCGCGCGCCTCGCTGGCGGTGCTCGACGGCATCGTGTTCGGCCGCGTCGCGCCCGAGCGCGCGCTGCGCCGCAAGATCACCCAGCGCACCCTGGTCATCGGCCACAAGCGCGACCCCATCCACCCCTTCAGCGACGCCGACCTCCTGTCGCGCGAGCTGCCCGGCGCCGAGCTGGTCACCGCGCACTCCATCGCCGAGTGGCGCATCATGCCGCGCCGCCTCGACGACGCCCTCGACGCCTTCCTGACCTCGGTCTGGGCCGAGGCCGCCGTCCGCGCCGCCGGCTGACCGGCCCGCGCACCTCGAGGCCCGACCCGCAGCTGCTGCGCCGCGGCACGGCAAGCGCGCAAGAACTGCGACCGCCGCCGCTGCTGGATGGCGACAGGCTTCGCGTGCGGCTGGCGCGCCCGATGCAGCCGGTGTGGGCATGGCCAGCCAAACCATCGACGCAGAAGTGCTTCGCACCCTGGGGCTGGGTCGTCATGCCCGGCGCAGACGCTGGATCAAGCGCGCGATCTACCTGGGGCTCGCGCTGGGGGTGGTGACCGGGGCGCTGCTGCTGTGGCGGCGGGCGCACCAGGTCGCCCCGGTGCGCTACCAGACCGCCCTGGTCGAGCGCGCCGACCTCAGCGTCAGCGTGACCGCCACCGGCACCCTGGAGCCGGCGACCTCGGTCGATGTCGGCCCCGAGATCTCGGGCCGCGTGCTGCGCGTGCTGGCCGACTACAACGACCATGTCGAGGCCGGCCAGATCCTGGTCGTGCTCGACACCGAGCTCTTGTCGGCGCAGGCCGCGCAGGCCGACGCCCAGGTCGCGCTGGCGCAGGCCAACCAGCGCCAGGCCGCCGAGGCGCTGGCCGAGGCGCGCCGCGTCGTCGCCCGCGACCAGCCCCTGGGCGAGCGCGGCGTCATCTCCGCGGCGCAGCTCGACGCCGAGCACAGCGCCATGGTCAAGGCGGTCGCCGCCGAGGGCGCCGCCGCGGCCCAGGTGCGCGCCTCGCGCGCCGCCGCCGCCGTGGTGCACACCAGCCTGAGCAAGGCCACCATCCGCGCCCCCATCGCCGGCGTCGTGCTGGCGCGCTCGGTCGAGGAGGGTCAGGCCGTGGTCGCCGCGCTGCAGGCGCCGGTGTTCTTCCAGCTGGCGCGCGATCTCGACCGCATGCAGCTGGTGGTCGACATCGACGAGGCCGACATCGGCGCCGTGCGCGCCGGCCAGCGCGCCAGCTTCACGGTGGCGGCCTATGCCGAGCGCAGCTTCCCGGCCACCGTGACCTCGGTGCGCAACTCGGCGCGCATCCGCGACAGCGTGGTCACCTACCAGGCCGTGCTCGAGGTCGACAACCGCGACGGCGCGCTGCGCCCGGGCATGACCGCGACCGCGCAGCTCATCACCGAGTCGCACCCCGGCGCGGTCACCGTGCCCGAGGCCGCGCTGCGCTACCGGCCCGCCGGCGAGGCCGACAGCCCGACCACCAGCGTCACCTCGACGGCCACCAGCAGCACCGGCACGGCGCCCGCGGCCGCCCACGTCTACCTGCTCGAGGCCGGCAAGCCCCGCGCGGTCACCGTGCGCGCGGGCGCCAGCGACGGCACCCGCACCGTCATCATCGGCCCGGTCCCGGTCGGCGCCCGGGTCATCATCGACAGCAAGGGCGGTGGCTGATGGCCGCCCCGGTCATCACGTTCGAGCAGGTCAGCAAGGTCTATGGCCAGGCCGACGCCGCCGTGGTCGCGCTCGATCACGTCGATCTCCACATCGAGCCCGGCGAGTTCGTCGCCCTGATGGGCCCCAGCGGCTCGGGCAAGTCGACCTGCCTCAACATCATCGGCTGCCTCGACGCGCCGAGCAGCGGCCGCTACCTGTTCCGCGGCGTCGACACCACCCGGCTCGATCGCGACCAGCTGGCGCTGCTGCGCCGCCACTACCTGGGCTTCGTGTTCCAGGGCTTCAACCTGGTGGCCCGCACCAGCGCGCGCGAGAACGTCGAGCTGCCCCTGATCTACCGCGGCGTGCCCGCCGCCGAGCGCCGCGCCCTGACCCGCCAGGTCATGGCCGAGGTCGGCCTCGAGGGCCGCGAGCGCCACCTGCCCAGCCAGCTCTCGGGCGGCCAGCAGCAGCGCGTCGCCATCGCGCGCGCCCTGGTCACCCGCCCCGCGGTGCTGCTCGCCGACGAGCCCACCGGCAACCTCGACTCCGCGCGCAGCCACGAGCTGATGCGCCTGCTCAGCGCGCTCAACCACGCGCGCGGGCTGACCATCGTGATGGTCACCCACGAGCCCGACATGGCGGCCTACGCCCACCGCGTGGTGCGCTTCCTCGACGGGCGGATCGCCGAGGACCACCCGGTCACCACAGCGGTGGCGTCATGATCGCCAACGCCGTGCTGATGGCGCTGCGCCAGCTGCGGCGCAACCCGATGCGCTCGCTGCTGACCACGCTGGGCATCCTCATCGGCGTGGCCGCGGTGATCGCGATGGTGATGCTGGGGCGCGGCGCCCAGGACCGCATCGCCGGCGACCTGTCGGGCATGGGCAAGAACCTGCTGTTCGTGATGCCGGGGTCGCCCGCGCACGGCCCGGGGGGCCCCGGCCTGGGCGCGCGCACCTTCCGGGTCGAGGACGCCCGCGCCATCGCGCGCACCGTGCCCGACCTGGCCGTGGTCGTCCCGGTGGCCAGCCGCAGCATGGTCGCCGTGGCTGGCAGCGGACGCTGGGTCACCAGCGTGTCGGGCACCGACAACGGCTATCTCACCGCGCTGTCCTGGCAGCTGGCACACGGGCGCGCCTTCAACCTGGGCGAGCTGCGCGCCGGCGCCGCGGTGTGCATCCTGGGCGACCGCGTGCGCCGCGAGCTCTACCCGTCGCAGGACGTGCGCGGCGTCTGGGTCCGCCTGGGCACGGTGTCGTGCCGCGTCATCGGCGCGCTGGCCCCCAAGGGGACCTCCACGTTCGGCCAGGATCAGGACAACTTCGTGCTGCTGCCGCTGCGCACCTTCCAGCGCAGGATCGCCGGCACCGACGACGTCGCGGTCATCTTCCTGTCCGCCGTCGAGGGCGCCAGCACCGAGCGCATCAAGGCGCGCACCGAGGCCCTGATGCGCGAGCGCCGCCACATCCACCCCGGCGAGGACCCCGACTTCAACGTGCGCGACATGAAGGAGGTCGCCAAGATGGTCGGCAGCATCACCGGGGTCATGACCTCGCTGCTGGCCGCCATCGCCTCGGTCAGCCTGCTGGTCGGCGGCATCGGCATCATGAACATCATGCTGGTCGCGGTCACCGAGCGCACCCGCGAGATCGGCATCCGCCTGGCCATCGGCGCGCGCGCGCGCGAGGTCATGGTGCAGTTCCTGGTCGAGTCGGTGGTGCTGTCGATGGTCGGCGGCCTGGCCGGCGTGGGCGTGGGGCTGGGCGCCTCGCTGCTGGCCACGCGCAAGCTGGGGCTGCCCTTCGAGTGGCAGAACCCGATGGTGCTGCTGGCGTTCGCCTTCGCGATGGTGATCGGGGTGCTGTTCGGCTGGGTGCCGGCGCGCAAGGCGGCCCACCTCGACCCCATCGCCGCGCTGCGGCACGAGTGATTGCCAGCCGCGACCCGAAGCTGCACAGTCCGCCTGAAGCGAGCCCAGAGGAGTCCATCATGTCCGTCATCATCCGCGTCTTCGATCCCGCCATGTGCTGCTCCACCGGTGTGTGTGGGCCCGCGGTCGATCCCGAGCTGGCGCGCTTCGCCGCCGATGTGGCCTGGCTGGAGCAGCATGGCGCCAAGGTCGAGCGCTTCAACCTGGCCACCACGCCCGCCGCCTTCGCCAGCACGCCCGCGGTCAAGGCCGCGCTGGAGCGCGGCGTCGAGGTGCTGCCCCTGGTGATGGTCGACGATCGCATCGCCACCGAGGGCGCCTATCCGTCGCGCGAGACGCTGGCCGCGCTGGCTGGCGTGGTGGTGCACAAGCTGGCCACGGTGCCGGCGGCCAAGGCCTGCGTCAAGCCAGGCTGCTGCTGATGCAGCTCCTCGAGCACGCGCCGCGCCACCTGTTCTTCACCGGCAAGGGCGGCGTCGGCAAGACCAGCGTGGCCTGTGCCAGCGCGCTGACGCTGGCCGAGCGCGGCCGGCGCGTGCTGCTGGTCAGCACCGACCCGGCGTCGAACCTGGGCGAGGTGCTGGGCGCCGCGCTGGGCGCGAGCCCGACCGCGATCGCCGGCGTCCCCGGCCTGAGCGCGCTCGACATCGATCCCGAGGCCGCGGCGCGCGCCTACCGCGAGCGTGTGCTGGGCCCGGTGCGCGGCCTGCTGCCGGCCGCCGCGCTGCGCAGCATCGAGGAGCAGCTGTCCGGCGCCTGCACGGTCGAGATCGCGGCCTTCGACGAGTTCTCGCGCCTGCTGGGTGACGACGCGGCGACCGCGGACTTCGACCATGTCGTGTTCGACACCGCGCCCACGGGCCACACCCTGCGCCTGCTGGCGCTGCCGGCGGCGTGGACCGGCTTCATCACCGACAACCCCGGCGGCACCTCGTGCCTGGGCCCGCTGGCCGGCCTGGCGCAGCAGCAGTCGCTGTATGACGCCACCCGGCGCGCGCTGATCGACGCCACCCGCACCGCGGTGGTGCTGGTCACCCGCGCCGAGCGCTCGGCGCTGCTGGAGGCCGAGCGCACCCGCGGCGAGCTGGCCGCGCTGGGCGTGACCCCGCAGGCCCTGGTGGTCAACGGCATCTTCACGGCCGCCGGCACCGGCGACGCCGTCGCGACCGCGATGGCCGCGCGCTGCCGGCAGGCGCTGGACGCGCTGCCCGACGGGCTGCGCACGCTGGCGCGCACCGACCTGCCGCTGCTGCCCTTCGGCCTGGTCGGCCCCGAGGCCCTGCGCCGTTTGCTGTCGCCGCTGCTGCCCGGCCCCGCGCCCGCCCCGGGCCCCGCGCCCGCGCCATCGCCACCCGCCGCGACGCCTGCTGTCGTCGCCCTGCCCGGCCTCGGCGACCTCATGCCCGAGCTCGAGGCGCCCCGGCATGGCGTCATCATGACCGTCGGCAAGGGCGGCGTCGGCAAGACCAGCGTCGCCGTCGCGGTCGCCCTCGAGCTGGCGCGTCGCGGCCACCCCGTGCACCTGACCACCACCGACCCCGCCGCCGACCTCGAGCGGGTCGCCGCGACCGGCACCAGCGGCGGCCAGCCCAACCTGCGCGTCAGCCGCATCGACCCGGTCGCCGAGACCCGCGGCTACCGCGACGAGATCATGGCCAGCACCGGCGCCGGTCTGGACGCCGCCGGTCGCGCCCTGCTCGACGAGGATCTGCGCTCGCCGTGCACCGAGGAGATCGCCGTCTTCCGCGCCTTCGCGCGGGTCATCGCCGAGGGCCAGCGCGGCTTCGTGGTCATCGACACCGCGCCCACCGGCCACACCATCCTGCTGCTCGACGCCGCCGAGGCCTACCACCGCGACGTGCTGCGCACCACCAGCCAGGTCCCCGACGAGGTGCGCAGCCTGCTGCCGCGCCTGCGTGACGCCGCCTTCACCCGCGTCCTGGTGGTCACGCTGCCCGAGGCCACCCCGGTGCACGAGGCGGCCCAGCTGCAGCGCGACCTCGTCCGCGCCGGCATCACGCCGTTCGCCTGGATCATCAACCAGAGCCTGGCCCCGCTGCCCATCAGCGATCCGGTGCTGCTGCAGCGCCAGGCCGCCGAGGCGCGCTACCACGCCGAGGTGCGCACCCTGGCCAGCCGGATCGCGCTGCTGCCCTGGCGCTGACCTCGGCCACGCCGCGACTCCGCGGCGGGCCGGCCACGTGGCCGGCCTGGGCTCGCGCCGATCTTCGCGCTACCCGCCGATGCGCGGCCACAGCTTGGCCAGCGCCGCGATGTCGGCCCCGCCGTGGCCCTGTGCGCGCACGGCCTGGAACTGCTCGCGCACCATGGCCAGCCCCGGCGCCGGCACACCCAGGCGACCCGCCGCCTCCAGCGCCAGGGTCAGATCCTTGTGCATCAGGTCGACCGAGAAGTGGGTCTCGAAGTCGCCGGCCAGGATGGCCTTGCCCTTGAAGTTCCAGTACGGCGACTGGTAGCCCGAGGCCTGCACCACCTCGAGCAGCTTGGCGGCATCGACGCCGGCGGCCTGGCAGGTCGCCAGCCCCTCGCACAACGCCTCCAGCATCAGCGCGATCATGGTGTTGCCGATCAGCTTGACCCGGGTCGCGCTGCCGACCGGGCCGACATGGACGATCTTGGTCGCCACCGCCTCCAGCAGCGGGCGCGCCGCCGCCAGCGTCTCGGCGCTGCCGCCACACATCAGGACCAGGGTGCCCTGCTCGGCGCCGACCTTCGACCCGGTCACCGGCGACTCCAGGAAGCGCGCCCCGCGCGCCGCGCAGGCCGCCTCGAGGCGCAGCGCCAGCTCGGGCGAGCCGGTCGAGAAGTCGACCAGCAGCGCCCCCGGCGCCAGCGCGTCCACCACACCGCCCGGCGCCAGCGCGACGGCCTCCACCGCAGGCGGATCGGCCAGGCACAGCGCCACCGCCTCGGCCCCACGCGCCGCGTCGGCGGGCGACCCCGCCACCGCGCAGCCCAGCGCCGACAGCGCCGCCGCCCCCTCCACGCCGCGATTCCACACCGTCACGGTGTGGCCCTTCTTGCAGAGGTTGGCCGCCATGCGGCTGCCCATGAGCCCGAGCCCGAGAAATCCGATGCGCATGCGCCGCACTCTAGCAGCCGGCGGCCACCTCGCGCGCCTGCGCCGCGCTCAGCGCCAGCTCTGCAAGATCCTCATGTAGTTGCCGCGCTCGAACATGGCCGGGTCGGGGCAGCGCGCCAGGTTGAGGCTGCCGCGCAGCTGGTCCAGCGACTCGTACTCGTGCGCCACCATCCACGCCGTCACGGCGTCGCGCACCTGGCGCAGCCGCTCCGGGCCGTGGCGCAGCAGCGCCGACACCATCTGCACCACGGTGGCGCCCGCCATCAGCGCCTTGAGCGCGTCGGTCTCCCCATGCACGCCGCCCGAGCAGGCCAGATCCAGCTGGGTGCGCCCCGACAGGATGGCCAGCCAGCGCAGCCTGAGCAGGAGCTCGCCCGAGTCCGACAGCGCCAGCCGCGGCACCACCTCCAGCGACTCGATGTCGAAGTCGGGCTGGTAGAAGCGGTTGAACATGACCAGGCCGCGCGCGCCGGCCAGCTCCAGCTCGTGCGCGAAGTGCGCCAGCGAAGAGTGGAACGGCGACAGCTTGACCGCCACCGGGATGGCCACGGTCTGCGTCACCTTGGTCACGATGTCGAGGGTGCGGCGCTCGACCGCGTAGGCGGTCTCCTGCGGGTCGGTCGCGATGTAGTAGACGTTGAGCTCCAGCGCGCTGGCCCCAGCCTGCTCGCACAGCCGGGCGTGGTCGAGCCAGCCGCCCTCGGTGATGCCGTTGAGCGACGCGATGACCGGCACCGCCACCGCGGCGCGCACCTTGCGCAGCTGCTCCAGGTACTCGTGCGGCCCCAGCGCGAACTCCGCCGGGCGGGGCAGGAACGACGCCGCCTCGGCGTGGCTGTCGCTGTGCACCTCGAGATCGTGCAGCGTGCGCGCCTGCTCGCGCTCGATCTGCTCCTCGAACAGCGAGCGCATCACGATGGCCGAGGCCCCGGCGTCCTCCAGCCTGCGCACCATGCCGAGGTCGTCCACCAGCGGTGACGCCCCGGGCATGAACGGGTGTGCCAGCCGGAGGCCGCAGTAGTCGGTGCCCAGATCGATCCCGGTCGTCATCAGTGTCCCGCCTTGTCGAGGTTCGCCGCCAGCGCGGCCACCGCCGCCGGCCCGGCCCCGCCGGCCAGCGGCCCGGTCGGCGCCATCGCGCGCGCCAGCTGCTCGTACAGCGCCCAGCGCGTGCGCACGTCGCGCTGCGCCTCCTCCATCAGCACGCGGAAGCGCTCCGGATCCTGCTGCTCGACCATGCGGTAGCGCGTCTCGTTGCGGGTGTAGTCGGTCAGCTTGCCGCGCGGCACCGTGGAGTCGAGCTTGAACGGCCCCTCGGGGCTGTCGGCGCGCCGCGGATCGAAGCGGTACAGCGGCCAGGCCCCGGTCTCGACCGCGCGCTTCTGCTGATTGGCGCCCTGCGCCATGTCATAGCCGTGCGCGATGCAGTGCGAGTACGCGATGATCAGCGACACCCCCGGATAGGCCGCCGCCTCGCTCAGCGCCTTCACGGTCTGGGCGTCCTTGGCCCCGAAGGCGATGCGCGCGACATAGACGTTGCCGTAGGTGATGGCCAGGAGGCCCAGGTCCTTCTTGGCGCCGGCCTTGCCCGAGGCCGCGAACTTGGCCGCCGCGCCCTTGGGCGTCGCCTTCGACTGCTGCCCACCGGTGTTCGAGTACACCTCGGTGTCGAGCACCATGAGGTTCACGTTGGCGCCCGATGACAGCACGTGATCGAGGCCGCCATAGCCGATGTCATAGGCCCAGCCGTCGCCGCCGATGATCCACACCGACTTGTCGACCAGGTAGTCGGCCAGCGCCGCCAGCTCGGCCGCGCGCGGGTCGCCGCCCAGCTCGGCCAGCCGCTTGCGCAGCTCGGCGACGCGCTCGCGCTGCGCCGCGATGCCGGCCTCGTCACCCTGGGCCGCGCCCAGCAGCGCCGGCCCGAGCTCGCCCAGCCGATCGGCCAGCCCGGTCACCAGGGCGCGCGCGCTGGCCACGTGCTGATCGACCGCCAGCCGCATGCCCAGGCCGAACTCGGCGTTGTCCTCGAACAGCGAGTTCGACCACGCCGGCCCGCGCCCGTCGCGGTTGGTGGTGTACGGCGTGGTCGGCAGGTTGCCGCCATAGATCGACGAGCACCCGGTGGCGTTCGCGATCAGCATGCGGTCGCCATACAGCTGGGTCGCCAGCTTGATGTACGGCGTCTCGCCGCAGCCGCTGCAGGCGCCCGAATACTCGAACAGCGGCTCCAGGAACTGGCTGCCCTTGACGTCGAGGCTGACCCGGCTGCGCCGCGCCTCGGGCAGCCCGAGGAAGAAGTCATAGTTGTCGCGCTCGGGCGCGCGCAGCGGCGGCTGCGGCGCCATCTCCAGCGCCTTGTGGCGCGGGTTGGCCTTGTCCTTGGCCGGGCAGACCTCGACACACAGGCTGCAGCCGGTGCAGTCCTCGGGCGCGACCTGGATGGTGTAGGCATCGCCCTGGAACTCGCCGCCCTTGTAGGTGCTGGCCTTGAACGTCAGCGGCTTATCGGCCAGCGCGCCCTGGTCATAGACCTTGGCGCGGATGGCGGCGTGCGGGCACACCAGCGCGCACTTGTTGCACTGGATGCACACCTTGGCGTCCCACACCGGGATCTCCAGCGCCAGGTTGCGCTTCTCCCAGCGCGCGCTGCCGGTGGGCCAGGTGCCGTCGGGCGGGAACGCGCTGACCGGCAGCGAGTCGCCCTGGTTGGCCAGCATGACCGCGGTGACCCGCTGCACCAGTTCGGGGGCGGCGCGCGACACCATCGGCGCGCGATCGATCCGCGCGGTCACGCTGTCGCCGGCCTTGACCGGGTGCAGGTGCGCCAGCGCGGCGTCGACCACGGCGAAGTTCTTGGCCACCACCTCGGGGCCCTTGTTGCGGTAGCTCTTCTCGATGGCGGCCTTGATGCCGGCGATGGCCTCCTCGCGCGGCAGCACCTTGGCCAGCGCGAAGAAGCAGCTCTGCATCACGGTGTTGATGCGGCCGCCCATGCCGTGCTCGTGCGCCACCGCGCCGGCGTCGATGGCATGGATCTCGATCCCCTTGTCGAGCACCGCGGCCTGCACCTCGCGCGGCAGCGCGTCCCAGACCTCGGCCGCCGGCAGCGGCGAGTTCAGGAGCAGGGTGGCCCCGGGCGCCGCCGCCTCCAGCACGTCATAGCGATCGAGGAAGTTCCACTGGTGCACGGCCACGAAGCTGGCCTTGCGGATGAGGTACGACGACCGGATCTGGCGCGGCCCGAAGCGCAGGTGCGAGATGGTGATGGCGCCCGACTTCTTGGAGTCGTACACGAAGTAGCCCTGGGCGAAGCGCTCGGTCTCCTCGCCGATGAGCTTGATGGAGTTCTTGTTGGCGCCCACGGTGCCGTCGGAGCCCAGGCCCCAGAACACCGCGCGCACCACGTCATCGGGCTCCAGATCGAAGTCGGCGTCATAGGGCAAGGACAGCCGGGTCACGTCGTCGTTGATGCCGATGGTGAAGTGGCGCCGCGGCACCGGCCGGGCCGCCTCGTCGAACACCCCGCACACCATGGCCGGGGTGAACTCCTTGGAGGCCAGGCCGTAGCGCCCGCCGATGATGCGCGGCGCGGCGTGGCCATGCCAGCGCCCGTCGGACACCGCCTCGCTCATCGCGGTCACCACGTCGAGGTACAGCGGCTCGCCCAGCGCGCCGGGCTCCTTGCAGCGGTCGAGCACCACCAGGGTGCGCACCGTGGCCGGCAGCGCCGCCAGCAGCGCCTCGGCCGAGAACGGCCGGTACAGCCGCACGCGCAGCACCCCGACCTTCTCGCCGCCGGCCAGCAGCCAGTCGACGGTCTCGTGCACCGCCTCGGCGCCCGAGCCCATGATGACGATGACGCGGTCGGCCTCGGGGTGGCCGTAGTAGTCGAACAGCTTGTACTGCCGCCCGGTCAGCGCGGCGAAGCGGTTCATGGCGCGCTGCACCAGCTCGGGGCAGTCGAGGTAGAAGGGGTTGGCCGCCTCGCGAGCCTGGAAGAAGGTGTCGGGGTTCTGCGCGGTGCCGCGCAGCACCGGCGCGTCCGGGGTCAGCCCGCGCGCGCGATGCGCTGCCGCGGCCGCCGCGCCGCCCTCGTCCTCGACCAGGGCGCGCAGGGCGTCGTCCTCGAGCTGCTCGATCTTGGCGATCTCGTGCGAGGTGCGGAAGCCGTCGAAGAAGTGCAGGAAGGGCACCCGCGCGTGCAGCGTCGCGGTGTGCGCGATGGCGGCCAGATCCTGGGCCTCCTGCACCGAGCCCGAGGCCAGCATGGCGAAGCCGGTCTGCCGGCACGCCATGACGTCGGAGTGATCGCCGAAGATCGACAGCGCATGGGTGGCGATGGCCCGCGCCGTCACGTGCAGGCACATCGGCGTCAGCTCGCCGGCGATCTTGTACATGTTGGGGATCATCAGCAGCAGCCCCTGCGACGCCGTGAAGGTCGTGGCGCGCGCCCCGGCCTGCAGCGCGCCGTGCACCGCGCCCGCGGCGCCGGCCTCGGACTGCATCTCCATCACGCGCGGCGTCACCCCCCACAGGTTGGGGCGCTGCTTGGCGGCCCACTCGTCGGCCAGCTCACCCATCGCCGACGACGGGGTGATGGGGTAGATCGCGATGACCTCGCTGAGGCGATAGGCGACGTCGGCGACGCCGGTGTTTCCCTCGACGGTGACTTGCTTGGCAGCGGCCATGGCCAGCCCCTGTGCAAGCAAGGGGCCGCGGTTTCGGGCCCCTGGGGCGCTGCTGCGCGCAAGCCTTGCGTCGGGCCCGCGGAGCGCGACGCAGAATCTGCGTTCGGCCGCGTGGCCGCCTGGCAAGCCGCCGAGATCGCGAGCCCCTCGGCGGCACGCGCACTGCAACTCCCCGACATGGAGGCACCCATGCGCAACCTCGTCGCTTCCGCCTCGATCTCGCTCTCGATCTCGAGCCTGCTCGCGCTGCTGGCCCTGGGGCCCGGCTGCAGCGGTGAGTCCCCTGCCCCGCCCTCGGCCTCGGTCGCCGAGCAGCTGGCGCTCGGCACGCGGCTCCAGATCACCCACGCCAACTCGGTCGCCATGCTGACCGCGCGGGCGCAGCCGCTGGGCGAGGTCCGCGTCGCCATCGGGGTCGTCGGCGGCCAGGTCGATCTGACCTTGATGGACGGCGCCCTGCACCTGGGCCAGCTCGAGCTCGGCCTCGACGAGGCGACCATGGCCCCGGGCGGACTGCCGCTGCGCCTGAGCGCCGGCACGCTGCGCCTCGACGACACCGCGGTCGCCGCGGCCACGGTCAGCGCCGACGGCGATCGTGTCAGCGCCCAGCTGGTGGTCGCGCTGACGCTGGACTGGACCGTCAGCATGGGCAGCCTGCAGGCGCCGCTGGGCGAGCAGGAGCTCATGGTGCCCGTGCATGTCGAGGTCACTCATGACGAGGCCGGCCACCTCAGCGCCGGCCTGACCGCCACCGTGAGCGGGACCTTCTGGGACTGGGCCGGCGTCGCCCGCATGGCCGACCTCAGCCTGATGCTGCGCGCGACCGACTGAAGTCCCACCATGGCCATGGCGCCCTCGCGAGCCTCCGATCTCGACATCCTGCGGCGCAACCGCGCCCTGGCGCTGCTCGGCGAGGACGACCTGGCGCGGCTGGCCGAGCTGCTCGATCAGCTGGTGCTGCCGACTGGCAGCGTGGTGGTGCGCGAGGGCGACAGCAGCGCCGACATGTACTTCGTGCTCGAGGGGGCCGCCAGCGTCGAGCGCCACGGCCTCGAGCTGGCGCCGCTCGGCCCTGGTGATCACTTCGGCGAGCTCGGCATGCTGGGGCAGCCGCGCCGGGCCGCGACCATCACCGCGCGCGGCCCGCTGCGGCTGGCGCGCCTGGGCCGCCGCAGCTACGAGGCGCTGTGCCGCGAGCACACCCACAGCGCGCTGCACCTGGTCGAGGCGCTGGCCCACGTGCTGGCGCACAACTGGGTCACCATGACGGACCGGGTCGGCCTCCTGCTCGGCGAGCGGCTGCTGCCCCGGCGCTCCGAGGTCACGGTGTCGCTGGGCCTCGGCAACGGCAACGGCAGCGGCAATGGCAACAGCAGCGGCAGCGACAGCGAGGGCCAGCGCCGCGTGGTGTCGACCGGCACCCACGTCGGCGCGCTGCTCCCTCGCGAGTCGAACGGTCACCTCGTCGTCGCCGGGCTGCTGGGCCACAAGCCGGTCGCGCTCACCACGCCGCTCGTCTCGGACGGCACGCTCGAGCCCGAGGCGGTGGTCGCGCGGGCCCATGCCCAGGGGGTGGAGCTGCTGTCGCTGACCGATCACGATGAACTGTCCGGGCAGTTGCGCGCGCAGGCGGCTGCCGACGCACTGGGCCTCGCGTATGTGCCCGGTGTCGAAATTTCGGTCACCTGGGCGGGCGAGACCATCCATGTGGTCGGTCTGGGCATCG
>JBGASF010000188.1:0-13872 GCA_044229835.1 Polyangia bacterium
ACCGCCACCCCCGCTGTCCTGCTCCGACCCCTTCGACAGCGCCCAGATGGCCCCGCCAATCGCCCCCAAGCACACCAGGATCAGCGCGATGATCTTGAACGCGCTCCACGGCCGCTCGCCCTGGACCTCGCCGGTGCGCGCGTTGACCATGATGCGAAAGGTCTTCTTGTTGTACTTGAAGGCCGAGATCCACACCGGCAGCAGCAGGTGCTTGAAGGTCACGTTCTGGTGCATGGTGTGCGTGCTGATGATGCGCTGCACGTCGCCGCCGATGTCGGCCCGGATGGCCTTCCGGATCACCGGATCCATGCGCTCCTCGGCGCGATGGAAGCCCTCCTCGAGGCCGATCTGGTAGCGCTCGGCCACGAAGCCCGAGACATAGCCGGGATGGAACGGCGTCAGCGCCTCCATGTCCCACGGCTCCAGCTCCTCGACCAGCTTGCGCGGCAGCGACTTGGACGCGCACACCAGCACGTCGTCGAAGCTGACGTGCACGGTGCCCGAGGCCGGGTACCAGCGCGTGCGCCGCTCCGACCGCGTGCGCACGTTGCCCTGCGAGTCGCGGTAGGTCACCGTGACCCAGTAGTACTCGCCGCGCATGCCCTGGTACTGGGTGTAGGTCTCGCTGTCGTAGGTCCAGTACGGCAGGTAGACGCCGTCCATGCCGGCCAGCTTGGCGCGCTTGCTGAGGTCGCTGGGCGCGAACCAGCGGCTCTTGACCCACTTGCCGTACAGCGCCTTGGAGTCTTCCTTGGTGATCTTGTGCGGCAGCAGGCTCTCGGGGACGATGACCGCCTCGGTCGAGGCGTGGTTGATCACCTTGGGCGAGTCACAGAACGGACAGCGCCCGCTGTCCTGCACCAGCACCGTCTGCGCGCCGCACTCGTCGCACTTGACCTCGTGGCCACCCTGCGAAAGATGCTGGGCGCCCATGGTCTGGACCCTGGCCATGCCCTGGCGGAAGTCGTACTCGACCACCGGCTTGGCGCTGTCCTCGACCTTCTGGGTGTGACCGCAGTTGTCACACTTCAGCGCGTCCGCACCCGGATCCCAGACCACCGCGGCGGCGCAGTTCGAACACCTGAACTGCATGGCCTGCGCCTGCGGCAAACCCTCGGGGAGATCAGCCGTGCCGTGCTCCATCGCCATGGCGCTTCATCTTACGCCTGGTCGGGCAAACGATCCCTCATCTTCGCCAGCAGGTGGCGCTCGATCTCGTCCTGGGTCGCCAGCGCCATGACCTCGTCGGTCAGCTGGCGCGCCTCGGTGAAGGTGGCCTCGCGCAGCACGCGCTTGACCACGGGCAGCGACGCCGGATTCATTGACAGCTCGTCAAGTCCCAGACCCAGCAGCAGCAGCGCCAGGGTCGGCTCACCGGCCATCTCACCACACATGGTGACCCGGATCCCCCGCGCATGCGCCGCGTCCACCACGCCCTTGATGAGCCGCAGGATGGCGGGATGCAGCGGGGTATACAGGTAGCTGACCTGCTCGTTCTCGCGGTCGATGGCCAGCGAGTACTGGATGAGGTCGTTGGTGCCGACCGAGAAGAAGTCGCACTCGCGCGCCAGCAGGTCCGCGGTCATGGCCGCGCTGGGCATCTCGATCATGATGCCGACGGGCAGGTTCTCCGCGTACGGGATGCCCTCCATGTTGAGCTCGCGGCGCGCCTCCTCGAGCACCCGCTTGGCCTCGCGCAGCTCGTCGACCCCCGAGATCATCGGGAACATGATGCGGATCTTGCCGCGCAGCCCGGCGCGCAGGTAGGCGCGCAGCTGGGCCTTGAACAGCGGGCGGCCCTCCTCGGTCAGGCACAGCCGGATCGAGCGCATGCCCAGCGCGGGGTTCTGCTCGTTGACGTGGTCGCTGCGGAAGCTGGCCACCTTGTCGGAGCCGAGGTCGAAGGTGCGGAAGGTCGCGCTGCGCCCCTTGAGCATGTCGAGCACCGAGCAGGCGACGTGGTAGTGCTCCTCCTCGGTGGGCAGATCGGGGCGGTTCATGAACAGGAACTCGGTGCGGTAAAGGCCGATGCCCTCGGCGCCGTGGCTGATGGCGCTCTCGATCTCGTCGGCCAGCTCGATGTTGGCCATGAGGCCCATGCGGACGCCGTCCTCGGTCTCGCCGGCGAGGTCGCGATCCTTGAGCAGCTCCTGCTCGAGCGCGGCCAGGCGCCGGGCGCGCCCGCGGTACTCCTTCACCACCTCGGCGCCGGGGTGGATGATGACCTCGCCGTCGCCGTCGACGATGACCAGGTCGCCGGTGCCGACCTTGGACATCACGCCCTCGACGCCGACCACGGTCGGGATGTCGAAGGCGCGCGCCAGGATCGCGGTGTGCGAGGTCTCGCCGCCCTCCTCGGTGACGATGGCCGAGATGGCGGCGCGGCGCAGGCTGGCGACGTCGGCCGGCGACAGCCCGTGCGCGATCACGATGGCGTCGGGCGGCGGCGACAGGTCGACCTCGACCTCGCCGGTCAGGCTGCGCATGATGCGCTGGATGACCCAGGTGACGTCCTCCCCGCGCGCGCGCAGGTAGTCGTCCTCGATGGCGGCGAAGACCTTGCGGATGTGCTCCGCGGTCTTCTCCAGCGCCCACTCGGCGTTGATGCGATCCGCGGTGATGCGGCGCACCGTCTCGTCGACCAGGTGCTCGTCGTGCAGGATGAGCTGCTGGGCCTCGAAGATGCGGAAGTGGTCCTCGCCCTGGCGCTCCTCGAGCTTCTGCTTGGCGCGCTCCAGCTCGCCGTCGGCGACCTCGATGGCGTCACGCAGCCGAGTCACCTCGGCGGCGACCTCCTCGGCCTCGACGTGGCGATGCATGACGCGCAGCGCGCGCCGATCGGCGATGTAGGCGCGCCCGATGGCGATGCCCGCCGACGCGCCGGTGCCCCGTAGCCGCTCCTCTGGACTCAGGCTTCCCCCCACCGTGTTATTTCCCCCGGCCCTCGCCGAACCCGTCGGCGGTCAGCACGCGCAGGGCCTCCAGGGCCGGCCCCGCGTCGGCCCCCTTGGTGCGCACGTTGATCTTGGTGCCCTTGGAGGCCACCAGCATGAGCACCCCCATGATGCTCTTGCCGTTGACGGTCTGGCCATCCTTCTCGACCTGGACCTCGCTCTTGAAGCCGTTGGCGACCTGCACGAAGCGCGACGCCGCCCGGGCGTGCAGCCCGAGATCGTTCACGATGTCGAAGGTGCCCTCTGCGCTGTCGTCGCTCGGCGTCATTGCGTCCGCGTCCTCTCGCTGGTCTGGGCCAGCACCTCGGCACTGCCACCACATGCGGTGTCGCGCAGCGCGCGCACCGTCCGACGCGCCGTCTCCAGCGCCCCCGCCACCAGCTCCGATGGAGCCAGGTGCTCACGATCCAGCGACGCCAGCTTGACCAGCATCGCCAGGTTGACGCCGAACAGCACGTCGACCGGCCGCCCCGCCGCGCGCGCGATGGCCGCGGCGTCGACACAGACGTTGCCCGGCGTGGCGCCAACCAGATCGCTGACATACAGCCAGCCGGCGCCGCCATCGACGCCCGCGCTGGCGACCGCGACCCGGCTGGCCAGCGCGGCGCGCGACTCGGCCTGGGTGTGATCGACCACCGCCCAGTCGAGCTCGCGCCCTGCGCTGCCCAGCACCTCGGCCACCGCGTCGACCAGGGCGCCGCCGGCTGTTCCGTGCATGACCAGCACGATCCCGACCCGCCCACTCCGATTGACTGCGATGGTGCTCATGATGCCGGCTCCAGATCCCGATGTCTCACCGTGATCGAGTGCACCGCTCCCAGGCGGCGCGCAAGCTCTTCGACGATCGACACCGACCGGTGACGTCCCCCGGTACAGCCGATCGCGATGGTCAGGTAGGCCTTGCCCTCGCGCTCGTAGCGCGGAATCGTGAAGCGCAGCATGCGCTCGGCCAGGCCCAGGAAGGCCTCGGCGTCGGGGCTGCCCAGCACGAAGTCCTGCACCTCGGTCTCCAGGCCGGTGCGCGAGGTCAGCTTCGGCTCGAAGTACGGGTTGGGCAGGAAGCGCACGTCGAACACCACGTCGGCCTCGGGCGGCAGCCCCTGCTTGAAGCCGAACGACAGCAGCGTGATGCCCAGCGCGCCCTCGCGCTTGCCATAGCGCTCCTGCACGATGCCCTTGAGCTGGTGCACGTTGAGGCCGTCGGTGTTGACCACCGCGGCGCCCGGATAGTCGTGCAGGCCGCCCAGCAGGCGGCGCTCCTCGTCGATGCCCTTGCGCAGATCGTCGCCGCCCAGCGGGTGCCGGCGCCGGGTCTCCGAGAAGCGCCTGAGCAGCACCTGATCGGGGGCGTCCAGGAACAGCACCTCGACGGTGTGGCCGGCGGCCAGGATGGCCTCGAAGACGGCCTGGAAGCCGCCCAGGAACTCGCCGGCGCGGGCATCGACCACCAGCGCGACCTTGGCCAGGTTCTTGACCTGCCCGAGCAGCTCGACGAACTGCTTGAGCAGCGGCATCGGCAGGTTGTCGGCGCAATAGAAGCCGAGATCCTCCAGCGCCTTGAGCGCGGTCGACTTGCCGGCGCCCGACATGCCGGTGACGACCACGATGCGCACTACTCGACCTCGTCGCCGACCGGGCCCAGCGACCCGGGGCGCGACTCGGCGATGGCGCGGTTCAGGCGGTCCTGGAAGTCGCGCGCGCTGTGGTGGCCCTGGAACTTGAGCAGCTGGTTGCGCGCCGCGACCTCGATGATCGACGAGATGCTGCGCCCCGGCCGCACCGGCACCCGCAGCATGGGCACCTCGATGTCGAAGACCCGGAACGACAGGTCATCGAGCCCCAGGCGGTCGTACTCCTGCTTGGGATCCCACTCCACCAGCTCGACCACCAGCTGGATCTTCTTGGTGTCGCGCACCGCGCTGATGCCGAACAGGTCCTTGATGTTGATGATGCCGAGGCCGCGGATCTCCATGTGGTGCCGGATGATGTCGCTGCCGCGCCCGAAGATGGTGTCGGGCGGCTTCTTGCGGATATCGACGATGTCATCGGCCACCAGCCGGTGGCCGCGCACCACCAGGTCCAGCGCCGCCTCGCTCTTGCCGATGCCGCTCTTGCCGAGCAGCAAGATCCCCACCCCCAGCACGTCGACCAGCACGCCGTGCACCGAGGTCACCTGGGCCAGCTGGTCCTCCAGGTACTTCTGCAGCCGATCGATGCACACCGACGACATCAGCGGCGAGGTCAGCACGCTGACGCCATGCTTCTCGCCGGCCTCGGCCAGCTCGGGCGGCACCGCCAGCCCACGCATCACCACCACGCAGGCGGGCATCAGCGCGCACAGCCCCTCGACGCCCGACCAGCGCGCCTCCGGGCTCAGGGTGCCGAGGTAGCTGGTCTCGGTGTTGCCGATGACCTGGACGCGCTCGGCGTGCACCAGCCGGTGGAAGCCGGCCAGCGCCAGCCCCGGCTTCTGCACCCGGGGCACCGAGATCTCGCGCGTGATGCCACGCCGCCCGGCCACGCAGGTCAGGGACAGCGTGCTCGCCGTCTCCTCCACCAGGCGCAGAACGGTGACGGTCATGGACATGGGCCCCTGCTTGCCAAGGGCGCCCTCAGTACTTGGCGTCCTCGTCGGCGATCAGCTTGTAGATGGCGGGCGCGGTCTGCGCCGCCAGCAACTTGGAGCGGAACTCGGGGTCACCCTTGAACAGGCGGCTGATGCGGGCCAGCGCCTTGAGGTGCGCCCCGGTCGAGTTCTCCGGCGCCACCAGGGCGAAGAAGATGTGCGTCGGCCGGCCATCGATGGCGTCGAAGTTGACGCCCTCGGGAGCCCGCGCGATGCACGCGACCAGGTGCCCCACGGCGTCCAGCTTGCCGTGCGGGATGGCGACCCCGTCCCCGATGGCGGTGGACGCCAGCCGCTCGCGCTCCGACAGCACACGGAGGAGGTCGGCCTGCGAGACCTGGGCGCTGGTGGTCGCCAGCTTGGCCGCCAGCTCACCCAGGACATCGGCCTTGCTCCGACCGACCAGGGCGGGGATGACGAGATCTTCTCGAATGAAGTCTACGATCTTCATGGGCGCGCTGCCTGGCGAGGATCCCCGCCGATTGCCTCTTTCTACGCTCGTGCCGCCGCCGAGTGCCCGCTCTTCCCCTGGCCCGCGTCCTCACCACTGGTCTCGATCAGACCGTAGTTCCCATCCTCACGTCGGTATACCACGTTCACCTGGTGCGTGCTGGCGTTGCGGAACACCAGGAACTGCTCGCTGGCCAGGTTGAGCTGCATGATGGCGTCGTCCACGGCCAGGAGCTGCACCGAGACCTTGGACGTGGTGACGATCTGGAACGACGGATTGGTCGCCGCGGCGGTCTCGGTGGCCTCGTTGGCGTCGCCGAGCACGTGGTGCGCGACCTTGATCTCGCCCAGGTGCTGCTGGCCCTGGTGGCTGCGCAGCTTCTCCTTGTAGCGGCGGACCTGACGCTCGATCTTGGCCATCACCAGGTCGATCGAGGAGTACATGTCCTCGGTCGCCTCGTGGCCCTTGATGGTCAGGCCGTTGTGCAGCTGGATGAGCACGTCAGCGGCGTGCTGGTAGCCGCGCTCGGTGGAGAGCGTGACATGCGCCGAGATGGGGTCCGGGAAGTACTTCCGGATCCGCTCGACCTTGTCCTTCGCGTACTCCTTGAGCGCGTCGGTCGAGTCCATGTGCCGGAAAGTCACCGAGAGCTGCATAGTCCGAGCCTCCGTTGGTACGTCTCATACGTCCGCGCGAATCGATGGATGCGTTCCTACACCCGCTACCTTGCAGCCGAAAGCCGAAAATGCAGGAGCCACCTCCTGGCCCCCCCCAGCCCCCCTGGGTCTAGAACACCTGGCGACGCTTGGACGAGCTCAAGATGCCCAGCTGCTCGCGATACTTGGCCACGGTGCGCCGGGCGATGTCGATGTCCTGGTCGCGCAGGAGCTCGACCAGGCGCTGATCACTGTACGGAACCTTGGTGTTCTCGCCGGCGATGAGCTGCTTGATCTTGGTCTTGACCGCCTCGGAGGCGACGTCCTCGCCGGCGATGCGGTTGATGCCGCTGTTGAAGAAGAACTTGAGCTCGTAGATCCCCTGCGGCGTGTGGACATACTTGTTGGTGGTCACGCGCGAGATGGTCGACTCGTGCATGCTGATGTCCTCGGCGACGTCGCGCAGGATCAGCGGCTTCAAGTGCGCGATCCCCTTCTCGAAGAACTCGCGCTGGAACTTGATGATGCTCTCGGTGACCTTGACGATGGTGCGCTGGCGCTGCTGGATGCTGCGGATCAGCCACTGCGCCGAGCGCAGCTTGTCCTGGATGTACTCGCGCGCCTGCGGTGACCCCGACAGCGCCGAGCGGTAGAACGACGAGATCTTCAGCTTGGGCAGGCCGTCGTCGTTGGCGACCACGAAGTACTTGTCGCCGACCTTGTGGATGTAGACGTCGGGCGTGATGTAGTGCGGCTCGTCGGTCGAGTGCTGGCGACCCGGGCGCGGGTCGAACTCCATCAGGGCCTTGGCGGCCTCGTAGATCTCCTCCACCGGCTCCTTGAGATCCTTGGCGATGGCGGCGTAGTTCTTCTTCTCGAGGTTGCCCAGGTGGTGGGTGATGATGCGCACCAGGATGTCGTCATCGACCTCGGCGTGGCGGGCCTGGATGAGCAGGCACTCCTGCAAGGTGCGCGCGGCCACACCGACGGGGTCGAACAGCTGGATGCGCTTCAAGACGCTCTCGGCCAGCTCGACCGAGACCTCGCACTCGTTGGCGATGTCCTCGAGGGGCGGCTCCTTGAGGTAGCCGTCCTGGTCCAGGTTGCCCAGGATGGCCATGCCGACGCGGTTCTCCTCCTCGGAGATCTGCATCATGCTGAGCTGCCACTGCAGGTGGTCGAACAGTGAGGTCTTCTTGGTCAGGGTCGACTCGAGCGAGGGCAGCTCCTCGCTCTGCGAGCGCGGCCCGGTCGAGGGGGCGTTGCCGGCCGAGTAGCTGTCGAGGTAGCTCTCCCAGTCGACCTCGGTGACCGCGCTGGGGGCGTCACCCTTGACCTCGGTCTCGGTGTTGGCGGCGCCGGGGGCCTCGGGGGCGGCCATCTCGGTCTCGCCCGACATCTCCTCGGCCTGGTTCTCGGCCTGCTGCTCCCGGGTCTGCTCGGACGCGGTGTCCACCCCATCTTCCAGGATGGGGTTCTCCATCATCTCTTCCCGCACCAATTCGACCAGTTCCATGCGGTTCAGCTGCAGAAGCTTGATGGCTTGCTGCAGCTGAGGCGTCATCACCAGCGACTGGCTGAGCTTCAGTTGCTGCTTGATCTCGATGGACATGTCGTTGATCTCGGCGGCCTAAATCCTGCCGTGATCCCAATTTACCGTGATGGTACGGGTGTTGCTAGGGCAAAACGCGGCCAGGCCACGTCACGAGCGAAGGTTTCGCTCCGATAGCAGGGCGGACCGCGTCAGGCGGGTTTCTTTTGCGCATATCTCGCCAGCCAGGTGCGCGCCGCCGTGGCAGCCCCCTCGCTGTAGCCGGGGACGCCGTGCAGCGTGAGGTAGTGGGTGAAGGCCGCCTTGGCCTCGGGCCCGCGCTCGAGGTGGGTCAGGGCGCGCGCCCGTCCGAAGCAGGCCGCGGGATCATCGGCCTTCAGGACCTGTGCGCTCTCGTACGAGCGCAGGGCCTCCTCCATCTTGCGCAGCTTGACCAGGGCGTCGCCGCGCTGGACCCAGACCTCGGTGATCTGGGCATCGAGGGCGACCGCCCGATCGAAGCAGGCGACCGCGTCGGCATACTTCTGCTCGGCCATCGCCGAGGCGCCAGCCAGGGCATGGCCCATGGCCTCGGCCGGGTTGGGCTCGGGTGCGCGCGGCACCACCACGGCATGCAGGCCCGACGGCGCCGGCGGCAGGCGCGTCGGCGGCAAGGTGCTGGGCGGCAAGGTCGGCGTACGCGCCCCGGCCGGCCCCGGCGCCACCGCAGGGAGCAGCTGGGACGGCCGCGTCACCGCCCGCGCCGCGGGCAACAGCTGCGACGGATGGCTGGGCTGCCTGAACACCACCGGCGACGGCTCCACCGGCGGCGCGTCCGCGCCGTAGCGCTGCGCTCCCTCGAGCAGATCCACCCCCGCCAGCAGGTCGGCCGGGATGGCCACCGAGTCCCGCTCGTCGGGCGCGGGCGCGGGCGCTTCGATGCGCGGCAGCAGTCGCGCCGGCTTCGCGGGCACCACCCCCTCATCCAGGAGCTCAATCGCCTCGGGCTCGGGCACCACCGTGCCCGTGCCCGTGCCCGTGCCCGTGCCCGTCCCCGTCCCCGTGCCCGTCCCCGTCCCCGTGCCCGTCCCCGTGCCCGTGCCCGTCCCCGTGCCCGTGCCCGTGCCCGTGCTCGTGCTCGTGCTCGGCCTCGTGCTCGTGCTCGTGCTCGGCCGCGGCGCCAGATCAGGATCCTCCGGCAACACAATCTCCCGCGGCTGCGTCACCGCCCGCTTCACCGGCGCCGTCTCCATCACCACGCCCTCGGGCAACATCCCCGGCAGCCCCATGGCGCCCGAGGTCACCGACCGCTTGGGCAGATTGAGCCCCACCAGCTGGTACGTCCCGCCGTCGCGGTCGAGGTTCCACAGGTGCAGGAACACGCCACCCACCGCCGCGACCACGCAGCTGGCCAGCCCCGCCATGGCGCCGCCCCCGCTGTGCGACCCTCCAGGCAGCCCCACGAACAGCAGCCCCAGCATGACCAGGATCAGCACCGCGCAGCACATCAGCGCGATCCGCCCCGGCGTCACCCGCGCCACCACCCGGTTGCCGGTCGCCGCCAGCCCGCCCGCCCCGACCAGCGCGAGCACCGTCAGCCAGCCGATCCCGAACGTCAGCCAGCCCAGCGTGTTGATCGCCGACAGCCGCGACGCCGGCGCAATCTTGGCCACCATGTCCATGCTGACCTCGACACACCCGCCGGTGCCCAGCTGCGCCAGCGCCGCCCACTGCTCGGGCGACAGCGTCGACCGGTCGGCGCACACGCGCACGTTGCGCAGCCCGACCTCGATGCGCCCGGCGCCGGTGTCGACCACGATCCAGCGTGGACTCACCAGCGCCCAGCTGAGCATGCCCGCGCCCAGCAACGCCAGCACGACGCCGATCCAGCGCTGCTTCATCCCTCCCCCCGTCCGCTCATGCCGCGAACGCCACCATCTTAGCCGGCCGCGCAGCCGCACCCAAGCCCGGCGCGCGGACGCGGCCGCGGCCGGCTAGGCGCGCGGACGCTTCTGCGCTTCCAGGGCCGCCTTGATGAAGGCCTTGAACAGCGGGTGCGGCGCGAAGGGGCGGCTCTTGAACTCGGGGTGGAACTGGCAGCCCAGGAAGTACGGGTGGTCCTTGACCTTGAGCTCGATGATCTCGACCAGCTTCTTGTCCGGCGACAGCCCCGACAGCACCAGCCCCGCGTTCTGCAGCTGCTCGCGGTAGGTGTTGTTGACCTCGTAGCGGTGCCGGTGGCGCTCGCTGATGTTGACCTCGCCATAGGCCGCCAGCGCGTGGGTGTTCTCCAGCAGCACGCACGGCCAGGCGCCCAGCCGCATGGTGGCGCCCTTGTCGCTGACGCCGCGCTGCTCGGGCAGGAGGTCGACCACCGGGGTGCCCGCCCTGGGGTTGAACTCGGTCGAGTTGGCGTCCTTGAGGCCGACCACGTTGCGCGCGTACTCGATGGTCGCGATCTGCAGCCCCAGGCAGATGCCGAAGAACGGCACCCGGCGCTCGCGCGCATAGGTCACCGCCTGGATCTTGCCCTCGGTGCCGCGCTCGCCGAAGCCGGGCGCGACCAGGATGCAGTCGACGTCGCCCAGCAGTGCCTGCGCGCCCTGCTTCTCGATCTCCTCGGAGTCGATGTAGCGCACCACCACGCGGCAGTCGTTGCCGATGCCGCCGTGCACCAGCGCCTCGTTGAGCGACTTGTACGACTCCACCAGGTGCACGTACTTGCCGACCAGGCCGACGGTGACCCGGCTCTGCGGCTCCAGCACCTTCTTGACGACATCCTTCCACGAGTCCAGCGCGGTGCCGCGCGACCAGATGTTGAGCAGCTCGCACAGCTTGTCGTCGAGCCCCTCGTCATGCAGCTTGAGCGGCAGCTCGTAGATCGTGCGCGCATCCTGCGACGTGAACACGGCGTCCGCGGCCACGTTGGAGAACAGCGCGATCTTCTTCTTGATGGCCGCGTCCAGCGGGCGATCACAGCGGCAGATCAGCACGTCGGCCTGGATGCCGATCTCGCGCAGCTTCATCACCGAGTGCTGCGTCGGCTTGGTCTTGAGCTCGCCGGCGGCCGCGATGTACGGCACCAGCGTCAGGTGCACCGAGATGGCGTTCTGGTGGCCGAGCTCGACGCGCAGCTGGCGCAGCGCCTCGATGAAGGGCAGCGACTCGATGTCGCCCACGGTGCCGCCGACCTCGATGATGGCGACGTCGTTGCCCTCGGCGCACTTCAGGACCCGCGACTTGATCTCGTCGGTGATGTGGGGAATCACCTGCACCGTGCCGCCCAGGTACTCGCCGCGGCGCTCCTTGGTGATGACGGTGTTGTAGATCTGGCCGGTGGTGGTGTTGTTGAGCTTGGTCATGCGCTGGTTGATGAAGCGCTCGTAGTGACCAAGGTCGAGGTCGGTCTCGGCCCCGTCGTCGGTCACGAAGACCTCGCCGTGCTGCAGCGGGTTCATGGTCCCGGGATCGACGTTGATGTAGGGGTCGAGCTTCTGGATGGTGACCTTGAGGCCACGATTCTCCAGCAGGGTCGCGATGGACGCCGACGCCAGCCCCTTGCCGAGCGACGACACCACGCCGCCCGTCACGAAGATGAACTTGGTCTGCTTCGGCGCCTTCCCCATGCGCTGCTCCCTTCCTTCTTCGCCCGCGGACACTACGGATCGGACGTACAGGAGTCAACGGTGAGTGTGAGCGCCGAACATGGTATGGTCGGGATCCACCTCGTGAGGCCCCGTTGCCGTACCGCGATCAACGGATGGAGTGCCCCGGGTGCCGCGCCTCGCTGAACTGGGTGGTCTGGCTCGAGGTCGGCCGCTACGTCTGCAAGGGCTGCGACGGCGTCTGGATGCCGCACGATCAGCTCGGCGAGCTGGGCCGCAAGCTGGGCATCCGCATCAGCGTGACGTCCTCCGATCACACCCCGCGCGACGCCGCCCGGCCCTGCCCGCAGTGCGGCGACGCCATGGGCGAGCACGGCGACGCCGTGCGCATCGACGTCTGCCCCGCCCACGGCACCTTCTACGACGCCGGCGAGCTGGCCCAGATCCTGGCCCCGCTGATCGAGTCCGGCTTGAGGGAGAGCGAGAGCTAGCTTGGCTACGACAGGTAGCTGAAGGCGACGACCAGGAAGAGGATGAGGCAGGCGATGGCGAGCCCGATCGACACCCGGTCGGTGCCCAGGCGCTGCTTCAGGTCCTCGGCCTCCTTGCGGGTCGGCTCGGGTGAGTTGGCCTGCAGCAGCACCTCGAGGGTGCGCCGGGTGGCGAGGAAGTCGCCCCGATCGAACTGGACCCGCGCATCGAGGATGCGGGGATCGGTCGGCGTGCGTGCGGTCTTCGGCGATTTCTGTGACGCGATACTGGAGGGTTCAGACATTCCTGGGGGGTTGCCTCGAAGGAGGCGTAGGGGCGTCAGGCCGCTTTCGTGCTGTCGGGCGGTGACGCGAGCTCGAGGCCACCGGCCCAGAGCTCCTTGGTGCGCTGCTCGGTGAGCTTGGCGCGGGGATCAGACTGCTTCCAGATGTGGATGGCGTCGTAGGGACAGTCGAGCTCGCACACCGTGCAGCCGGTGCAGCGCTTGGTCTCGACCACCGCGATGCGCTCGGAGATCCCCCCCAGGCCCTGCAGGACCGGGGGCGCGACCTCCATGGTGATGACGTCGAACGGGCACGAGTTCACGCAGTAGACGCAGCCGGTGCACTTCTCCAGCTCGACGAAGGCCTTGGGGCGATCGGCGCCCTTGATCTGCTCGCACAGCCGGCCATACGAGTCGAGGATGGCGTCATCGGGGCACACCACGCCGCAGGCGCCACAGTCGATGCACAGCTCGGCATCGATGTAGAACATCTCCTTCTTGACGCCGTGGATCGCCGAAGTCGGGCAGCGCTTCTCGCATGCGGTGCAGCCCGTGCAGTTGTCGATGATTGTGTACAAGTCGTGGCCTCGTGGCTGTCTTTATGCGTCAATTCGTCGGGGCGGTCAACCCAGGGCCCAGGTTCTCGACCTGGATCAACCGATAAACCCCAGCGATCTTGCAGAAGTAGGCGGCAGCGCCGTCCTTGGACAGGCGCTGGCACTCGCTCGCACCGGTGACGCTGGTGGACCAGTGCGGGGGTTTCGACTGGGCCTCTTCGATGTTCCAGGGCAGGAAATCGCCGTGCTCGACCAGGGCGTGCGCCTTGGTGGCGTCGATCACCTCGGCGGTCTTCTTGCCCGCCAGGGCACCGGCCAGGAGGCAACTCAGGTCGGGGGAGCCGGCCGGCGCCTTGCCCGCGGCGCCGTCGGCCAGGTGGGCCAGTGCGCTGCGAGCCTTGGCCGAGTCGGCGACCAGGAAGCCGTCACAGGTCAGCGGCGCGTTCTCCGACACCGCGCCCGGGGTCGACGTGAACTGCACCGGGGTCGATGGCACCGGCGCCGCGGCCTTCTTCTTCTTCTTGCAGCCGGCCAGCAGCGCCGCCGTCACCAGCACCAGCATCGCCGTCAGCCCGAGCCTCGCCATGCGCCCGCTTCACCTCGCCTGCATCATCCGCGTCCTCCGCGCCAGCCAGTGCGACCGCGGCGCCAGCCAGAGTATCCCGCCGGTGCGTCCGCGCTGCCACCCTGGGCAGGTGCGGCCGCCGGGGTCAGCGTGGCGGCCGCGCGCACCGCGAC
>JBGASF010000189.1:0-13727 GCA_044229835.1 Polyangia bacterium
CTCGGCACCGACGTCGGGGTCGCACACTGGAGCGACGACAGCTGGCTGGAGATCGCCAGGCGCCCGGACGTGCGCGCGCTGGCGCTGGCAGGCGGCGAGGTCTGGGCCGCGGGCTGGAGCGGCGCCGGGCGCACCCAGGTCAGCTTCGACGGCACCACCCTGCGCGCCCCGCGTGCGGCCTGGAGCGACGGCGCGGGCGCGCTGTTCGTGGTCGCCGCGTCGGGCGTGGTGCGCCGTGACGGCGCGCGCTGGGTCGACGTGCCCACCGAGGCGTCGGTGCGCGCCATCTGGGCCGCCAGCGCCCACGACGTCTGGGCCGTCGGCGACGGGATCTCGCACGGCGACGCCAGCGGCCTGACCACCGTCCAGCCCGAGGGCAGCTGGCACGCCATCTGGGGCAACGCGCGCGACGACATCTGGGTCGGCGGCGCCGGCGCGCCGCAGCACTGGGACGGCACCAGCTGGACCGCGGCCCCGGGGGCGGACAGCTTCCTGATCCTGGCCGCCTGGGGTCGCGCGCGTGACGACGTCTGGATGGTGGGCCTCGACGGCGCGGCGATCCACTGGGACGGCAGCGCCTGGAGCCACATCGAGACCGGCGTCACCGCCAGCCTGCTGTCGCTGTGGGGCAGCGCGCGCGACGACGTCTGGCTGGTCGGCGACGGCGTGGCGCACTGGGACGGCCAGCGCTGGACCGAGCTCCCCAGCGGCACCCGCAAGCCGCTCAACTCGCTGTGGGGCCGCGGCCCCACGGATGTCTGGGCCAGCACCGGCACCCGCGGCGCCCTGCACTGGGACGGCCGCGCATGGTCGACCGTGGACCTCGGCGTCGACGACGTCGGCGTCCTGACCGGCACCCCGGACGGCGAACTGTGGCTACTGGCCGACGGCGCAGCGCTGCACGGAAAGCCCAGGATTCCGGCGCGCTGACGTCAGCCGCGATTTGCACGCAACAACCGACGAGCGGGCGCGATGACCCTCCCGAACCTTTGGGAGGACCTCATGCGCATCGGACCGAAGTGGAATGGAACTGCATGGATGGCGCTGGCGATCGCGGCACTAGCAGGGTGTGAATCGGAGCCCCTGCCAGGCGAACGGGAGCAGGCCATCAACGGCACCGCGATCTTCACGGACACCTGGGACCCAGCCCAGATGGACCGCATCCGCGCCGCGCTGGTGGTGGCGCGCGATCGGATGGCCAGCCCGGCCATGCTGAACTGCCTCAAGGAGAGCCAGATGGCAGGGCCGAATACCGCCCCGAGCCAGCCCCTCGGCACGGCCTACCCAGAGTGGATCCAGGCCAGGATGCTGGAGGATTTGCCCACGGAGTTCGCGGCGCCAGACTTCTGGCTGAGTGCCGAGGTCGGCGTGCCATATGAGCGAGTGCTGGGACTCGCGGCGACGAATCCTGAAACGCTTGCGGCGAAGATTCTCCACGAAGTCGGCCACAACAAAGGCTGGACCCATGTACTCACCGACGAGTTGGGCTTGGCTGTGCCAGATCAGCTGGAGGCCTGCTCGAGAGACATCGGTGAAGGGGTCGTTGGGTCCGTCGGACATGGCTATACCCCCCGCTCTGCAATCAAGCAGGAGACGACACTGGCTCCAGTTGGATTGCCGAAGGGCGAAGGTGTCGACACCGCATGTCCAGGAACCCAGGTTGCGGTGGGGATCATGGGGTTCACCAAGCGGGGCTTTCGGGTCGGGCTCTCCTGCCGGGAGCGAGGTGGATCGACCTTGACTGATACCGACGTCCTTGGCGGTGAGCAGGATGTCATCTTCTTTCGGCGCACATGCCCGGTCGGCTCGGTCATGGTAGGCGCCTGGGGAACGGCCCGAGAGTACGTGTCGGCCATCGGCCCGCTATGCGCCAGCGAGGGACAGGTCATCGCTGGCAGCCTGACGTCTCAGCGCATCTCGAGCGCGGGGACTCTGCATGGGCTGGACTGGGAGCGTCGCTGCCCGGCCGGCATGGCCGTGAAGGAACTTCGGGGGCGGACGGTCAGCGCGGGCGGCTCCCTGCAGGCCATCGAACTGACCTGCCAACTCCTGAGCAACCTCCAGCCGATCCTGAAGACACGCTTCCCTGAGGTGGGAATCCGAGGCAACGTGACGACTGTCGCGCGCGAGAGTTGCATCGGACGCGCCGCGGTTGGCAGTCTGCTGGTATCGCGGAGCAGCGCGGTTGCGCGAGTGTCGGGATTCTGCTTTCCGGTCTCTACTTCGCCGGCCGGTGTCGACTTCGTCAACGCCCTGCCGACCTGGCTCCCCGGCGTGGGCGCGCACGGTGGGGATGGGCTTGTGGCGGCCGCCGGCCATTGCCCAGACTTTCAGATGCTTGTGGGGGTTCGCATCGGGGCCGGCAGCCCTGTATCGGCCGTCCAGGGAGTCTGCGCTCCGGTGAGCGACTGGGATACTCCCGGGACTCTGGTCTTCTTCACGTTGACCTCCTGGCTGGGTGGCACGCCCGCCCTTCCTCTCACCGACCAGGTGTGCCCACGTGGGCAGTTCGTGACGGGACTATCGATCGCTGCCAACGACTTCGTACAGGCCATAGGCATCACCTGCCGGGACTTCCAGGGCGTCTCGCAGTAGGAGCGCACGGCTGTTCCTAACGGAAATTCGCGGTCGACATCGGGTTGCGCTCGCGCTAGGAAGTGCCCCGATGGAGGCTGTGATGAAGAAGTTTCTGCTGATTGTTGGGCTGGGTAGCTTGCTGGTCGCGGGTTGCGGTGACGACGATGACGGTGGCACCGTGGCCGATGCGGCGCAGCGTGACGCGCGGGTGGGCGATGGCGGCATGGTGATCGACAGCAGCACGACGATGGCCGACGCCGAGGCTGACGCCGAGGTGCTGATCGGCTGCGGCAACCTGGCCGAGGCCGAGACCGCCGCCAGCATGAACACCAACAACACCACTGCGACCGCGCAGATGCTGGCCGGCGCGGGTAGCTATCGCGGCGAGCTGCAGGCTGGCAACGACGTCGATATCTACGCCATCAACGTGGCGGCCCCAGGCACGCTGATGCGCTTCGCCGGCAACTCGACGCCCGGCAACATGGTCGACATCAACCTCAATGTGTTCGGGCCCGGTGGGCTGGATCGCTACGCCGCGCAGCCGCTCGAGAACGGCGCGCGCCGGGATGTCTTCTTCCCGCGCGCTGGCCGCTACTTCATCGCCATCGAGGATCAGCGCAGCGTCGACGGCGCGGCGCCCACCGTGAGCGCCCCGGGAACCTTCTGCTACCAGATGGTGATCAGTGCTGCCCCGGCGCCGACGCCGACGCTGCTCACGCTGCCGGCCGCCAACGCGACGACCACGATGACGCACAGCCTGGGCGCCAACGGCAGCATCGGCTTCTTCCGCGTGGCGGCCACGCCGGACATGGCCATGGTCGTCAACGCCGCTGCCCAGCCCGCGACCCAGGGTGCGGCCGGCGCAGCCACGCGCTTCCCCGACGTCGACACCATCGTGACGTTGTGGGATCCGGCGCGCAATATCGTGCTCAACGAGAATGACGATGTGGTCGCGCCCTCTCCGGCCGATGGCGTCGTTGGTAACTCGAACTCCAATCTGGCGCAGGTCATCTCGCGCGCCGGTGACGTGTGGATCATCGTCGATCACTACACGCTGAAGAACGAGGACGCCGCCGCGGGCGGCGCGGCAGGCGGGGTCCAGACCGACGTCACCCTGACGCTCGAGCGGCCGATCGCCGCCGCCACGCTGCCGTTCACCGACGCCACCCACACGCTGACCGCGGCCACCGCGGCGCGCTGGTATCTGGTCAACCAGGCGCCGAACTCGCGAGTCACCGCGACCTTCAATGGTGCCACGGGCAACCTGACCGACGTCGGTGTCGCGCTGGTGGATGGCGAGGCCGTCGGGATCGCCGATGATGTGCCCGGGGCGGCCACTGCGACCGTCACTGCGTCCCCGCTGAGCGACCGCACCCTGGTGCTGGCGGTGCCGTTCGATGACCTGATCAAGCCGGCGGCTGGTGTCACCGGGGCCTACTCCATGAACATCACCGCGGTCGCGGGCTGCGCTGCGGTCGCGGGGGCCACGGCGCCGACGGCGGGCCAGCTGGTCATGAACGAGGTGCTGTTCGATCCCGACAGCGCGGTCGCGACCGGCGATGCCAACAAGGATGGCGTGGTCGATGTGCAGGATGACGAGTTCGTCGAGCTGGTGAACACCAGCGCGGGCACGCTGGATCTGGGCGGCGTGCAGCTGGCGGACGGCGAGGGCACCACGATGGGGCCGCGCTTCACCTTCACCTGCGGCACCACGCTGGCCGCGGGCGCCAGCGCGGTGGTGTTCGGTGGTGGGCGGCCGACCGGCACCTTCGGCGCCGCCGAGGTCTTCACCGGCAACCTGTCGCTGATCTGCGGCACCATGACCAACCGGTCGCTGTGCCTGTCGAACAACGTGATGGAGAGCGTCATCCTGCGCTCGGCTGCGGGCGCCACGCTGTCGACGTTCGCCTTCACCGGGCTGAACCCCAACCCGAACGCGGCCTACGTGCGCTGCTCGTCGGCGACGCCGGCCAACGCCGCGGCGTGCGACACCGGGACCAGCCTGGTGCTGCACAACGCCATCCCGGCGGTCACCGCGCGCTTCTCGCCCGGCACCAAGGTCGCGGGCGGCAACTTCCCGTAGTCGATCACTCCTGGACCGACGCCCGGCGGGTCACCGCCGGGCGTGCTTCGCGAAGAACCCCAGAACATCGCTGTCCGACGGGTAGCTGCCCGTGATGTCGTCGAAGCCGCCGGCGCCGAAGGTCTTGGTGTCGGGGCAGGGTGGCGCCTCGCTGCCCTGGGCCGCGGCCTCGCCCAGCAGCTCGCCGGTGCGCGCCGCGTACACCTTCATGGTCGCCTTGTACTGGTAGCGGCTGACGAGGCGGTCGCCGCTGCCGGCGCCGGTATAGGTGCAGCCGGCGACGTGCTCCCGGGTGACCTCGGTGCAGCCGACCAGCTGGACGCTGGCGAGATCGCGTGGCAGCCAGCCTGGCTCGGTGTCGCGCTCGTAGTGGTCGCCGTCGCTGGCCTTGGTGAAGACCATGATGGGGTGCAGCCCGGCGACGGCCGGATCGTACGCGGCCGCGCCCGCGACCGGCGTGCCCTTGTCGCACACCGGCCACAGCTGGGCGGCCAGCGCGGCGCGCCGTCGCTGCACGCTGGCGCTGGCGTCGGCGCGGCTGCTGGCGCCCTGGTAGACGTAGACCGCGACCCCCGCGATGGCGACGCCGACCCCGAGCCCGACCGCGAGCTTGGTCAGCTTGCCCAGGCCGACCGCCAGCATCACGGTGCCCAGCAGCAGCACGCCGCCGCCCTGCTGCGCCAGCGCCGGCTCGAAGTAGCTGCGCCCGGCGGCATACCACAGCAGGTAGCCGCCAAAGCCCGCCACCGGCACGCCGAGCCCGAGCAGGACCTTGCCGGCCCCGCGTGTCACGGCGCCATCCAGCCCGCCAGCTTGGGCAAGAGGAACATCGACCAGTCGTCGCTGGTGCCGTCGTGGCTGCCGGGCAGCTCGCGGTACTCCAGCGGGAAGCCCGCGGCCAGCAGCTTGTCGCGCCCGGCCTGCACGCCGGCGATGGGGAAGCTGCCGTCGGACAGGCGCGCGGTGTGGCCGATGTGCAGCTTCCAGGCGGCGCCCGCCAGCAGGGCGTCGACGTTGCCGCCGGGCAGCCCGGAGTTCTCGATCAAGATCCCCGCGAACATCGCGGCGTGCTTGAGCCCGAAGTCGTAGGCCAGGATCCCGCCCGACGAGTAGCCGGCGATGGCGATCTTCTTCTGGTGCACCCAGAAGCAGCTGCGCACGTGATCGATGGCGGCCATCACCAGGGCGCCATCGCCGGGCACCGTCCAGCAGGCGCCTTCGCGGCCGCCCAGCGAGATCGCGATGTAGTCATGGCTGGCGCGGAAGCTGCCCGCGACCGCGCCCCACTGGGCGAAGTTGCGCGCCATGTCGCCGCAGCCGTGCAGCGCGACCAGCAGGCCGCGCGGGGTCGGGTTCTGCACGTCATAGTTCGCGGGCAGGTGCACGGTGTAGGACGACATCGGGCTCTGCAGGTCGAAGAAGCCCAGGCTGTCCTTGGTGAACGGGCAGCTCCGGGTCGGGCCTGGGCCGGGGCCGCCGTCGGGGCTGACCGCGCCGCCGTCGCGCGCCGGCGCGGCGTCGCTGCCGACCGTTGCCCCGTCGACCGTGGCGCCGCCGTCGCCGTCACCGGCGTCGTCACCGGGGCCATCACCCGGGCCGCTGCCACACCCGACCAGACCGACCAGCGACAGCACGAGGACGTGGCGCATCCGCCCATTGTGCCACGCCAGCTGTGCCAGACTGCGGTCCATGTCGCGCCGCGCCGCTCGCGAGCCCACCGTGCTGACCCGCGCCGAAGCCCGGCGCTGGCTGATCGGGCACCTCGGGCTGGCCCAGCCGCAGCCGCTGCCCGGCGCCGCCGGCGTGCGCGCGCTGCTGCAGGAGCTGCGCTGCATCCAGCTCGATCCGCTGGATCCGATGGGCACCAACGCCGATCTGGTGGCGCTGGCGCGGGTCGACGGCATCGGCCGCGGCGACGTTTATCGCCACCTGCTGCCCGGCCACGCGTTCGAGCACTATGCCAAGGAGCGCTGCCTGCTGCCGGCGTCGGCGTTCCCGTACTACCGCGACAGCGCCGCGCGCCGCCGCCACTGGTGGAGCCACCAGGAGCGGGTGCGCCGGCTGCCGCCCCGCGTGCTGAAGGCGGTGCGCGCGCAGCTCGAGGCGCACGGACCGCTGACCGCCAACGACCTCGACGATCATGGCAGCGTCGAGGCCCTCGACTGGAGCGGCTGGCGCGGCACCGCGCGCGCGGGGTCGATGGCGCTGGAGGTCTTGTGGACGCGCTGCGAGGCGGTGGTGTGCGGGCGCAGCGCCGCGGGCAAGCTGTATGACGTGCCGCACCGCGCGCTACCCGAGGTGCACGCCGCCGAGGCCGGCGACTTCGCGCGCTGGGCCATCGTCGAGCGCGCCCACGCCGCGGGCCTGCTGCCGCGCAACCAGGGGCCGCAGTGGTCGCTGCTGCGCGACGCCCGCACCGGGCCGCTGCCGGAGCGCCTGGTGCGCGAGGGCGTCCTCGAGGACGTCACCATCGAGGGGCTGCCCGCGCGCTACCTGGCGCCCGCGGGCTTCCGCGACCGCATGCCGCAGGCGCCGGTGTACGACGACCGCGTGCGCATCCTGGGGCCGCTGGATCCGCTGCTGTGGGATCGCAAGCTGGTGCGCCACATCTTCGACTTCGACTATCTGTGGGAGGTCTACAAGCCGGCCAGCAAGCGCCGCTGGGGCTGGTACGTGCACCCGCTGCTGCATGGCGAGCGCTTCGTCGGCCGCCTCGAGGGCCGCATCCGCGACGGCGCGCTGGTGATCGAGCGCCTGTGGCGCGAGGACGGCGTGCGCCTGCCGGTGCGCGCGCTGGGCCAGGCGCTGGCGCGCCACGCCGCGGCCTGCGGGGTCAGCCTGGCGCCGGGCTGGAAGGCGCTGTAGTCGCGGTCAGGGCCGGCAGCCCATCCCGGTCAGGCGGTCGAGGGTCACCTTGTCGTACGAGCGGCTGGAGGTGTCGAGCGCCCAGCGCTCGCCCTTGCGCACGAACGCGACCTGCTTGATGGCGCCGCCGATGGCGAAGGAGACGTCGGCCTTGTTGCCGTCGTGCCGGATGGTGCCCACGCTGTCGCCGCCATCGCCCAGGGTCAGCTCGGGGTTGAGCGGCGAGCCGGCGGTGACCTGGGAGAACTCGGCCAGCGCGCTGACCTCCAGGGTGCCGGCGCGGTCGACCTTCAGGGTCACCAGCGGTTCGGGCTGGCGGACCCAGGTGTACTTGCGCACCGTCATGCTGGCGCGGTTCTCGAACCAGCAGCTGCCCCCGGCGTCGAAGCGCAGCTGGCCATTCGACCAGATGTTCTTGCCCAGGTCGGCCTCGGCGCGGTCACCCACGATGCGCAGCTTGACCTCGCTGGGGTCGCTGGCCGGCAACATGCGCAGCGAGAACTGCTGCAAGGCGCGCAGCCGGAGGTCACCCGGCAGCGTGAACTCCACCTTGGCGCAGTCGCCGTGGCTCCACACCAGCGGCGCCTGGTCGTCGAGGAAGCGGTCGACCACCTTCTCGCGCAGCGCCAGGACCTTGCACCTGAACTGCGGGCTGCCCGGCGCCTTGAACTTGATGATGGCGTCGCCGCCGACCAGGCCGGGCAAGAGCTTGGTCACGTCGGAGTCGTTGCTGACGCCGAGCTCCTGCATCAGGAAGCGGTGGTCGCCATAGCTGTCGTAGTAGGTCGCCTCCGCGATCTCGAGGCTGAAGATCTTGTTGTCGAGCTTGAAGCTGCGCGGGCGTGGCCCGTCGTCGTCGGCGCCGGTGACGCTCATCAGGGCGCGGATGGGCAGGTGATCGCTGACCACGTCGACGAAGCGCTGCGGGCTGCGCGCGGCACAGCGCACGTCGAGGGCCTGCGCCTTCTCGAGGGTGTACTCCTGGATGGCGGTGCGATCGGCGAGCAGGAAGTGGTCGTAGGCGTTGCCGGTGTGCTCGCCGCCGCGGGCGCGGCTGAGCGTGGTGCTGCTGGCCAGCCCCCAGTTGTCGAAGCGGTTGCCCTCGGCATCGACGGCGGACAGCTCGGCCCGGGTCAGGTTGAAGTCGCCGAGCAGGAAGAGGTCGCGCTCGTCGGGGTAGCTGGCGCTCATGTCGCGGAACACAGCGCCGAGCTGGCGCGCCTCGGCCTGGATGGTCGGCTTGTGGCCGCCCTTCCAGATGGCGTGGAAGGCGCCGACCACGAAGTCGGGCTGGCGCTCACCACCGGCGACGCGGAAGCAGGTGTAGGCCGGCGGGCGCGCGAAGCTGCCCGGCGCGGTGCGCATCGTGGCCGGCGTCGCGCACGGGCTGACCACGGCGGGGCGGTAGAAGATGGCGTAGTACTCGCGGTGGCTGCCGCTCTCGGGGCGCGGCGTCGGGGTGATGACCGAGGACCAGCCGGCGCCCAGGCGCTGGCGCAGCGCCTCGTGGCCGGGGGCGCGCCCCTCGCGCGCCATGACCTCGAGCACCGCGACGACGTCGAAGTTGTCCTCGATGACGCTGGCCACGGCGTCGAGATCGGTGCGGGTGCCCCAGCCCAGGTTGCGCACGTTCCAGCTGCCCAGGCGCACCTTGCCGGCCTCGACCTGGGTCGGGAGGACGGGGCTCTTGCAGCTGGCCTCGGTGGCGGTGTCGGGGTCGGATGGGCGCGGCTCACTGGGGTCCTCGATGTCGTCGGGGTAGAGCTCGCTGCGCTCGGCCTCGATGGCGGAGACCGCGAGGCTGTAGAGGACGACCTCGTGGGTGGCGGGGACGCCCTTGGTCTTGCCCCAGAATGGACTGGCGTCGTTGCGCACCCAGAAGGGGTCGTCGCCCGAGGCCTGGAACAGGCCGTCATAGGCGGTCGGCTTGTGCAGGGTGTTGCCCGCGGCGACCATCTTGCGATAGCCGTCGGCGCTGATCAGGAACTTCACCGCGCCCTGATCATAGAAGGCGTCGGTGACGTGGAGCTGGCGCTTGAGCTCGGCGATGGTGGTGGCCTTGATGTCGTCGTTTGCCGCCCACCACGACTCGGCGGTCTTGCCGCGGTAGGCCTTGCCGACGTCGAGGCCGCGCGCGGAGTCGAAGTCCTGCTCGGCGGCGGCCTGCATGCAGGCCTCCTTGGTCGGGTACACGGTGGTGTTGCGGTAGTGCGTGCACACGCTGTCGAAGTTGTCGTAGCGGACCACGCCACCCTTGGCGGCCAGCTCGGCGACGGGCAGGGCGGGGCCCTGGCCCAGATAGGTGCGGCTGTCGGCGCTGACCACGTCCTTCATGGCCTGCCAGCACGCGGTGCCGGCGTGGACCTTGGTCAGGGTTGCGTCGAGGAAGCCGGGCAGCAGGCCGGCGAGGGCGCGCTCGCTGCTGACGTCCTTGTACTTCTGGAGCGCGACGGGGCCCTCGTCGGTGCAGGCGCGCTCGAGCTCTCTCGCGGCCCCCAGGGCGGCTCCGTCCCCGGTGGCGGCGTCATCACCGCCGCGTGCATCGGAGCCACCCTGGGGCGCCTCGCCCCCCGCGCGGGCGGCGGGTTCATCGCCACCAGCGCCTGCGCTGTCGTTGCCGGCCGGGGCGGGCGCCGGGGCCGGCGCCGGCTCGGGAGCAGGAGCAGGAGCCCCACCGCCAGCCGCGGCGCTGTCGTTACCGCCTGCGCCGCCTCTGCCGCCGCCGGTGGCCCCGCGGCGACCGCCGCGACCCCCGCGCTCCGCGCGCTCGCCGCCCTCCGCGGGCGCTGCGCGCGCGGGCTCGCCGTCACCGTCGCCCTCTGCGTCGACCTCGGCCGGGCTGGCGTCAGCGAGCACGGGCGCCTGGTCAGCGTCACCGTCGCCGCTGCCATCACCGCTGCCGCCGCCGCCGCCATCGCCGTCGCCGTCGCCACCACCGTCCCCGCCACGCTTCGGGGCCACGCATGCGCCCGCCCACGGCTTGTGGCTCGGCGCCTGCACGGTCGAGGTCTTCAAGGCACCGTCGCTGCTCTGCCAGGCCAGCTCGTGGTCGCCCGGCGCGACCTCGACCGTGACCGCTTCACCTGCCGGGATGCTCACCGCCTGGCCGTCGATCCAGACCTCGGCGACACAGCCCACGCCGTGGTTCTCGACGCGCACCTCGACGACCTCGGCGGCCGGCGCCGGGCACGAGCCCGAGAAGCGCACCCAGGCCGGCACCTCGTAGTCCTGCTCGGTCCAGCTGCCGTCACGGTTCTGCCGGCTCAGCGTGTAGCTGCCGGCCGCGAGCGCGACCGTGGTGGCGCCGCTGGCCGCGAGCTGGTAGCTCTGGCCGGCCAGCTTCACGGTGGCGGTGCAGTCGTCGGCCTCGTTGAACAGCATGACCTCGTGCTGCGCCGGCGCGGCCGGGGCCTCGTCGCTGGCCGGGGCCGCCTGCGCGCCCGCGAAGCGCGCCCCCGCCATCACCGCGGACCACACCTCCAGCGCGGCCGGCCACTCGGCGTCGGGCGCCTCGAGCACGAAGACCACCAGCTCGTCGCCCAGCTTGCCGGCGCCGGCGGCGTGGTGCGTGCCGTCCCCGGCGTAGATCACCAGCCAGCCCACGGTGTCGGCCACCGAGGCCTGCGCGCTCTGCTCGGCGTCACCTTCGACCGCGACCCCGCGCGCACGCAGCGCCGCCAGCGCCGCGGTGGCCGGCACCGCGCCATCGCTGCGGGCCGTCACCGCCAGGTGGGCGCCCTGGCTGACGACCTCGACGCCAGGGGCGTCGCAGCCACAGTCGGCCCAGCCCTCGGGCAGGGTCAGGTCGACGCTGCCGACCCGGGTCGCCTGGGCAGGCGCGGCCATCACGCCCAGCGCCAGCAGCGCGGCCAGCGCGGCGCGGCTGTGCAGCCTCACCGGGCACCTCCGCCCAGGCTGACGCGCAGGGCCAGCTCGTCGGCGCCGATCACCAGCGCGGCCTCGCGCGTGGCGACCGGGACGTCGTATACCAGGGTCAGGCGCACGTCGCGTCTGGCCGCGACCCGGGTCAGCGGCATGCCCAGCGGCCGGGCGCCGCCGCCCAGCGCGACCAGCAGCGGCGCCATGCCCGGGTTCGAGACCGCGACCTCGGGGTAGCTGGTGTCGTCGGCGACCAGGGTGAACCAGTCGGCCGGGGCGCGTAGCTCGCGACTCCACTTCGAGTGCAGCTCGATGTTGACGCGCACGAACTTGCCGGCGCGCGGCTTGACCCCGGCCAGCGTGGCGGCCTCGTGGACGTCCTGCACGCGCACCGTGAAGCCGGCCTGCTTGCTCCCGATGCGACCATAGCGCGGCAGCTTGCGCGGCTCGAGCTGGCGCGCCGCCCCCGCGGTCAGGCCACCCGAGGCCGCCGCGCCGGCGTAGAGATCGGCGACCTCGTCGGCCGGCAGCGTGTACAGCAGGCTGGCCCAGCGCGTCGCGGCGCCCAGGCGCAGGTACTCGTCGAGCTCGGCCGCGTACGAGATGTGGAAGCCACCGTCCTCGTACGCGACGCGCTCCTCGTGCTCGGCGCGCAGCGGCTCGCCGCGGCTGAGGCGGCGCAGCTGCTCGTAGTTCGAGCTCCAGCGCACCACCCCGACCCAGCCCACCGCGGCCTCGCGGGTCACCAGCGAGCTCAGCACGCGCTGCTGGATGGTGGCCCCGAACAGGGTGACGTCGAGGGCCCCGTCACGGCCCGCGGTGTCGGCGTCGCTGCCGAGCTGGATGCCGCGCAGCGCGCCGGGCTGGCTGCCGGCCTGGGCGAAGAAGCTCTGTGCCAGCGCCTGGCTGGCGGCGCGCCGCGCGTAGCGTCCCGCGCGCCACTGCCGGTGGCCATAGCGCATCAGCGCGAGGTCATAGAGCCCGTCATAGGTCAGGTAGTCCATCACCACGTCCTCGGGCGCGCCCGCGCCCGCGGCACCGGCGAGCAGAGCCCGGCTGGGGCGGTCGAGGCTGGCCACGAAGCTCTGCGCCAGGGTGCGCACCGCCGCGGAGTGGCCGGCGCGCAGGTAGCTGCGCACGCGCGCCTCGGCGGCATCGCTGAAGGCCAGCAGCGCGGGGTCGCCCAGCGCGCTGCGCGCCGCGGGCGTGCGCAGCATGGCGTCGGCCTCCAGCAGCAGGCGGCCCTCCAGCGTCCACACCGCGCGCTCGCTGGCCAGCAGGGCCTGTCCGGGCTGCTCGGGGCGGATGGCCGCGGCGTGGGCGGCGGGACGACGTGGCAGCGCCGGCATCGCCGCCGCAGGCGCCGGGCGCAGGTGCGACCGTGCATGCGCCTGGCTGGTGCGCGTCGACCGGCCACGCCCGGTGCTGCCGCCCGCGCACGACAGCATGCCTCCCGCGAGGCCGAGCAGCATCAACCGGGTCACCTTCGTCGTCACCGTCATGTCGTCCCCCGCGGCGCCCCGTCCAGCGCCGCACGGGTCCATCAGCACGTCCCGTGCCGCGGCCCGGCCCAGCGTGATCGAGGCCTTGCGGGCGCGCGGCGTGACCGGGTGACGACGCCCCGCGGGCGCTGTCGACGCCACGTCGACAGTCCGCGCGCGCTACTTGATGCCGTGGCGGTGCAGCAGGCGGTACAGGTAGGCGCGGTCGACCCCGGCGGCCTGGGCGGCGCGCGTGACCTTGCCGCCGTGCGCGGCCATCAGCGCGGTGAAGTAGCGCTGCTCCCAGCGCGCCTGGGCGCGCTCGCGGGCCTCGATGTAGGGCCGGTCGAGCTCGATGGCTGGCGCGGCGTCGTCGGGCGTGGTGGCCAGGCCGCCCGCGGGGGGCTCGGCGTGCTCGGCGAAGACCAGGCAGCGCTCGAGGTAGTTCTTGAGCTCGCGCACGTTGCCGGGCCAGGCGAAGGTCTCCAGCGTGGCCAGGAAGGCGGGATCGCGCACCCGCGCGGCGGCGGCGCCGTCACGCGGCGTGTTGAGGCGCCCGAGCAGCTGGTCGACCAGCACCGGGAGGTCGTCGGGGCGCGCGCGCAGCGGCGGCATCAGGATGCGCAGCACCGCCAGGCGATGGTAGAGGTCGGGGCGGAAGCGGCCGGCGTTGACCTCGGCGCGCAGGTCGCGGTTGGTGGCGGCGACCACGCGCACGTCGATGGCGCGCGGCGCGGCGCCGCTGCCGCCGACGCGCCGGACCTGGCGCTGCTCCAGCACGCGCAGCAGCTTGGGCTGCAGATCCAGCGCCAGCTCGCCGATCTCGTCGAGGAAGACGGTGC
>JBGASF010000018.1:0-72946 GCA_044229835.1 Polyangia bacterium
CACCTCGCACTTGTCGAGGCTGACCTTCAGCGACGCGTCGCCGCCCATGGTCATCCACTCGTCGATCGCGACCACGCACTCGAGCTCCATGTCGTCGCCGGTCGTCGCGCTGGGCGCCGCCTGACCTTCGGCCAGCGAACACCCCACGGCGTCCTTGTCGTCCGCGTTCACGCGCAGCGACACGCTGACGAAGCTCTGCGACCCCGAGGTCGACGTCGTCGTGCCGGCATACTGCCCGCGCACCTTGATGCGCGCGCCCTTCCACTTCGAGCGCCCGCGGATGGCCACGTCCTTCAGCGTCGCCAGCTCGACCACGCTGCCATCGCTGGGCGGCGCCGGCGCATTGGGGTCCTCGGGCGGCCCGGCGGTCACGCCGGTGATGGCCAGACAGTCGCGCCAGTTCATCACCGGCCCGTCCTTCTTGGTCACCTGCATGGGCGACTGCACCGCGCCGACCATGGGCCCCTTCTTGTTGTATTTCGCGCCGTCCTCCATCGAGACCTCGACGTAGGTGCAGCTGTCGCCCTCGACCACGGCCCAGGCATAGTCGTCATCCTTGACCCGGGTCGGCTTGCCCAGCTGGGCCTCCAGCTTGGCCAGGCCGCGCTCCCACTTGTCGAACGGCTTGACCAGGTCCTTGCTGGCCATGATGCGCGCGCCGGTCAGCGCGCCCTCGAAGGGGACCAGCTTCTTGTCCGCCTTCTTCTTGCACCCGGCCAGCCCCAGCCCGAGCGCCAGCATACCCATCACGACCCGTGAAGTTCGCACCACGCTGCCCTCCGTTGGTCTCGGCATTCTCGCGCCTGCTCTGGCTACGCGCCAGCCCTCGGGATCTTGCGCGCGTCAGTGTAAGCCGCCTTGCCCCCAGCACGGGGCTCGCCGGAACCCCACCCTCCAGGCTACGATCGCCCCCTGGAGGCCTCATGAGCTACCTCTATGGCGACTCATCGCCGTCCAACCTGGAGTCGAACTTCATCGACTTCCTGCGCCTGGCGCTGGATTTCGGCGTGCACGTGGTGCTGTCCGATCAACGCATCCTGGCCGGGCGCGAGCGCCGCGCCGTGCGCGAGCGCGCCACCGCGACCGAGGTCGAGCGCCTGGAGGCGCTGGGCGAGACGGTGCAGCGGGTGGTCGGCACCAGCAGCGACGGCGGCGCCGAGTCGCCCACCACGCGCTGCGCCGCGGTCATCGCGCGCGCCGCGGCGGACGCCGTGCGCAACGAGCTCGCCGCCGTGCGCGGCGTGCTGACCTCGGCCATCGCCGACATCGAGGCCGACGCCTTGCGCGAGCGCGACGGCTGCGTCGCCGCCCTCGAGAAGCTGCTCCTGCGCCACGATCTCCCGGGCACCGAGTCCAGCGTCCACGTCGGGCTGGAGGGCGGCCAGAGCTACAGCGCGCGCATGCGCGGCAAGACCAGCTTCGGGTTGACCACGCTGCTCCAGCTCGACATCCCCGCCAGCAGCCTGTTTGCCCACGATCTGAAGGTCGAACGCATCATGGAGCTGGAGGTCCACACCCCCGAGACCGGCGGCTGGCTGCGCAAGGAGACCCGCCTGGTCCCGCACAAGCTCGGCAAGCACCACGTCGTCGAGCTGACCATCGACAGCGGCGCCAGCACCCTCAAGCTGCGCGCGCAGCCCGACATCCATTCGCCCGGCTTCGACATCACCATCCGCGACGAGGCCCCGCGCGTCAGCATCAGCAAGGTCGGCGGCAAGGACAAGGACGGCGACGCCGGCGAGCCCTACGACGTCGAGGGCGCCGACGAGACCAAGCTGCTCACGCTGTACGACAAGCTGGCCGGCCCGGTGGCCGAGCTGACCGACAGCCGCAAGGCGCTGGTCCAGGCCGCGCTCGACGGCCAGCTGCTGCGCCAGGTCGAGCGCCCGGTGGTGCTGGTCGACCGCCTGGTCACGGCGATGGCGCCCATCGTGCGCGAGATCGCCGCGCACTCGCTGTCGCCCACCGAGCTGGTGCTGCGCCGCCCCATCAGCGCCGATCACCGCGAGGAGATCTTCGTCCCCAAGGCCGAGCTGACGCGCAAGCTGGAGGCGCTGCCCGAGTCCGAGCGCGCCATGTTCGAGCCGCTCGGGCTGCTCGACCTCGACGGCCCGACCCGGCTCGACATCAAGCCGGTCAAGGCCGCCCCTGCGCGCCCGCGCGAGGCCGTGGTGTCATCGTCCAGCGTGCCGGCGACCTCGGGCACCATCGCCCCACGCCCGGGCGCCGCCCGGCTGGCCACCGAGGACGACTGGATCCCGATCGACGACGACTCCGCCGACCCCACCATCACCAAGCAGCCGCCGACCTCGAAATGACCCGCCGCGCCACGCCCGCACTCGGCGGCAATTGTTCAAGATCTAGACTTTGAACAACACCTCGCGGCGGCTTGAACTGTGTGTAGGTGCAACTACGCAAGATTCCTGAGTCTCTGATCGGTACGCGAGCTGCAATACGCAGCGATCATGCACCACCCGCAGGTCCGCTCCTTCTTCGTCGCCATCGTCCTCACCGCCGCTCCCGCCCTGGTTCACGCCGGCGCCTCCAGCACCACCGACGTCGCCTGCGGCTCCACCGCGGCCGGCGTCAACCTGCCGGCCGGCGCGGTCGGCCTGTCGAGCGGCGACGGCCCCATCAAGGCGGTCATCAACGCCATCGGCGAGTACCGCACGCACTCGTGGATCTACCACGGCAACGGCTGGGCGACGCACTCGACCATGCACGCGCCGGGGCGCCCGGGCTGGCCGACCTACTGCTCGACCCCGCTGGAGCCGTCCGAGCTGCAGAACGGCTACCCCGGCGCGACCCAGGTCAACATGGGTGCGCTGTACACCTTCTACTATCAGCCCGAGGGCAGCCCGGTGGAGGCGCACTACTTCCAGAAGAGCCCCGCGAGCGGCGCCGGCGACGCCGTGCAGCGCTGGCTGTGGAGCAGCTCCAACTATGCCTGGGTGTCGTCGCGGCAGAATTCGTCGAGCGGCTTCTACCGCGTCGGCTTCGACCAGACGCCGTACACGCAGTACTCGCTGTACCAGTACCGCGACATGCAGGGCATCGCCAACGGCGACGGCAACACGTACAACTACGGCAACGTCTGCTCGACCTATCTGGCGTACGCGCAGAGCAAGTCGGGCAACGGCAGCGTGTCGAACTCCAACAGCTACGACCACGGCAAGGTGCAGGCCGGCCTCAACGCGGTCTACAACTCGGTCGAGAGCCAGTGCAACAACGGCACCGGCTTCTGGGACGACTTCGGCGCCGCCATCACCTGCTTCGAGGGCATCTGCGACGACGCCGCGCGCCAGGTCACCAACTGCTTCGCCGACGGCATCAACGGCCGCTGCTACACCGACGACGACCAGTACTACAGGCGCGTGCGCGACGACATCAACCCGCCCGGCCCGCGCAACCAGCAGGGCTACTCGATCGCGCAGGCGGTCAGCCCCGACGCCATCGGCGGCTGGAACGGCCACGGCTTCGGCACCGCGGCGCCGTATCCGGTGTGGTCGTGGGACGGCAACAACCAGGTGCTGTGGAACTCCGGCGGTAGCGTCTACGGCTGCTTCTTCTAGCCATGGCAGGGCAGCGGCGGCTGGCGATCGGGGCGGGCCTGCTGGCCCTGCTGCTGGCGCTGCTGCTGGTCTTCACGCTGTGGCCGCGCCAGCAGCGCAGGCGCCAGCCGGCGGGCCAGGTCGCGGCGCCCCCCGCGGGCGACGCGCCTCGGCCAGAGCCGGGCGCGCGCGCCGGGGCGGTGGTCAAGCGACTCGCCGAGCTGCGCTTCGCGGCCGTCAACGACGATCCCGACGCGCCCATCATCGACGAGATCGTGCTCGAGAAGGCCGAGGTCTGTCGCGGCGAGGAGAACCTGGTCAGCGTGCGCGCACACACGCGCAACCACGATGACGACGCCCTGCTGCACTACATGATCGTGGCCGACACCGGCGCCAGCGTGCCGGTGCGGCTGCAGACGCGCGACGACGAGCGCACCGGGGTGCAGCGCCAGATCCTGGTCTTCGGCAAGAACAACGCGATGACCTCGGTGTTCCTGCCCGACTATGTGGTCAAGGACTGCGACCCCGAGCGCCAGCTCTTCATCAAGGCGCGCCTGCTGGCCAACACCGAGGGCCACTTCGAGTTCACCGCGCACATCAAGGACGTCGCCGCGGCGGCGCCGATGCGGCCGGTGCGCTGGCGCTGGACCTTCCCCGACGGCGAGCCGGTCGAGACCGAGGTGCCCTTCGCGGCGCACGACTTCGAGGCCCGGCCGCAGGACACGCTGTACGCGCAGCTGCTGGTCAAGTGCGAGGCCATCGCGGCGGATGGCGAGACCGTGGTCGGGCGCACCGCGGTGCAGCTGCTCAACCCGGCCTTCGAGGAGTGGTCGGTCAAGCGGCTGGTGCGGCTGTCGGCGCTGATGAACCCGCGCTTCCCCGAGCTCGGCCCCACCGGCGTGGTCGAGCAGGAGGTGCGCATCTGGCACCACCGCCGCGAGCCGGTGCGCCTGACCCGCGTGCTGGTGGTGATGAACCCGCTGCCGACCAGCCCGTCGGCGGCGCGCGGGCCCATCGTGCAGGAGGCCACGCCGGTCTCGGTGCTGGGCACCGACGTGGTGCCGCCTGGCGCCGGCATCCGGCAGAAGATGCGGCTCGATACCACCATGTTCCCCGAGCTGTACTCGGTCGACTACCTCATCGAGGGCGTCTCGGCCGAGGGCGCGCAGGCGCACGGCAACTTCTCGGTGATGCGGCCCCCGCCGCGCCCGACACGCGACAACTCGCAGCCGGTGCTGAGCGCCTACATGCGCGCCAAGATCCTGCGCGCGCGCGAACTGCTGGGGAAGGAGTTCGTGACCGACGAGGACATCTGGACGCTGGAGCGCGAGGGCAAGATGGCCGACCTGCGCGAGCAGGACTTCCCGCCCCCGCCGCCCGAGCCCGAGCCGGTGCGCCCACCGCCGGGGATCGCGCCGCGCCTGCCCCCGGCGGGCGCCGCGCAGCCGTCGCCGTCGACGCGCTGACCGGCCCGTGAGAGGATCTGCGGCTGGCTGGTGAGGTCGCATGCGCGCGCTGCTGTGCAAGGAGTACGGACCGCCGTCGAAGCTGGTGGTCACCGAGGTGCCCGACCCGGTGGCGGGGGACCGGCAGGTCGTGCTGCGGGTGTACGCCGCCGGGGTCAACTTCCCCGACGTCCTCATCATCCAGAACAAATACCAGTTCAAGCCACCGCTGCCGTTCTCGCCCGGTGGCGAGTGCGCCGGCATCGTGGAGTCGGTGGGCGCCAAGGTGCAGCACCTGCACCCGGGTGATCGCGTCATCGCCTTCACCGGCCACGGCGCCTTCGCCGAGAAGGTGGCGTGCGACGCGCGCACCGTGGTGCCGATGCCGGAGGAGCTCGACTTCGTGACCGCGGCGGCGTTCGTGATGACCTACGGGACGTCGTATCATGCGCTCAAGGACCGCGCCGCGCTGCAGCCGGGTGAGACCCTGCTGGTGCTGGGGGCCTCGGGCGGCGTCGGCCTGGCGGCCATCGAGCTGGGCAAGGCGCTGGGCGCGCGCGTCATCGCGGCGGCGTCGACCACCGACAAGCTGATGGTGTGCCGGCAGCACGGCGCCGACGACCTCATCAACTACGAGACCGAGGAGCTCAAGCAGCGCATCAAGGAGCTGACCTCCGACAAGGGCGTCAACGTGATCTACGACCCGGTGGGCGGGCGCTACACCGAGGCGGCGCTGCGCGGCGCGGCGTGGCGCGGGCGCCACCTGGTGATCGGCTTCGCCAGCGGGGACATCCCCGCCATCCCGGCCAACCTGACGCTGCTCAAGGGCTGCGCCGTGCTGGGGGTGTTCTGGGGGGACTATGCCAAGCGCGAACCGGGTGGGCTGATGAGTGACCTGCGAGAGCTGTTCGGGATGTTGCGCGAGGGCAAGCTGAGGCCGCGCATCGCGCCGCCGTATCGCCTCGAGGAGGGCGCCGAGGCCATCACCGAGCTGATGGAGCGCCGGGTCTCGGGCAAGCTGGTGGTGGCGCCCTTGCTGGGGCGCGAGCCGCTGCCCGGGCCACTGACGCCGAAGGACGTGCAGCCATGAAGCCGCTGTCACCGACCGACGCCATGTTCCTGTGGCTGGAGCAGCGCCGCCACCCGATGCACGTGGCCGGCCTGCAGCTGTACACGCCGCCCCCGGGAGCCGGGAAGGACTTCGTCAAGGAGCTGCTCGAGGGCTGGCGCAAGCACACCGTGGCGCAGCCGCCCTTCAACCTGCGCGCACGCTTCCGCCTCGGCCACTGGTTCTGGGAGGACGACACCGAGTTCGAGCTCGACTACCACGTGCGCCACTCGGCGCTGCCGCAGCCGGGCCGCATCCGCGAGCTGCTGGCGCTGGTGTCGCGGCTGCATGGGGCGCTGATGGATCGCACCCGCCCGCTGTGGGAGCTCAACGTCATCGAGGGGCTGGCCGACGGGCGCATCGCGGTCTACGCCAAGGTGCACCACGCCATGTTCGACGGCGTCGCGGCGGCGCGCATGCTGGCCGCGGTGCTGTCGGAGGACCCGACCGAGGAGCGCCCGCCGCTGTGGGCGCAGCGCCGGCCCGCGCGCACGCCCCACGCCGAGAGCGCGCCCACGACGCCGGCGCCGACGCCGAGCCGCTTCGAGCCGCTGCTGGGTGTGCTGCGCGCGGGCGCCGAGATCATGCCGGGCATCGGCAGCGGGCTGTGGGAGATCGTGCGCGCGGCGCACCTGCACCCGTCGGACGCCAAGCCGTTCCAGGCCCCACCGACGATGTTCAACGTGGCCATCTCGGGGTCGCGGCGCTTCGCGGCGCAGTCGTACTCGCTGGAGCGCATCAAGGCGCTGGGCAAGGCCGCGGGCGCCACCGTCAACGACGTCACGCTGGCGGTGTGCTCGGGCGCGCTGCGGCGCTACCTGCAGGCGCAGAACGCGCTGCCCGACAAGCCGCTGATCGCGATGGTGCCGGTCTCGGTGCGCTCGGCGGATCACGAGGAGGGCGGCAACCACGTCGCCATGCTGCTGGCCAACCTGGCCACCAACGTCGAGGACCCGCTGGCGCGCCTGAAGCTGATCAAGGAGTCGACCACGGCGGCCAAGGAGCGCCTGGGCAAGATGTCGCGCCTGGAGCAGGTCGCGCACGCGGCCGCGATGGCGACCCCGATGGGGCCCAGCATCTTGACCGGGTATGCCAAGAAGCGGCCCATCTTCAACCTGGTGATCTCGAACGTGCCGGGGCCGAAGAAGCCGCTGTACATGAACGGGCTGCCGCTGGACGAGATCTACCCGGTGTCGATCCCGATGGACTACATGGCGCTGAACATCACGATTGGCGGCTACTGCGATCAGCTCGGCTTTGGCTACACCGCGTGCCGGCGCTCGGTGCCGGGGCTGCAGCGGTTTCTCGATCACACCGACGAGAGCCTGCGCGAGCTGGAGGCGGCGCTGGGGCTGGGTCAGCCGGCGGCGGCGGATGCTGCGGCGGTCAGCGCGTCAGAGCCCGTTGCTGCGGTCGCCGCTGGCAACGGGGCCAGCGAAGAACTCCGCGAGTAGCGCGGCGACCTCCTGCGGGCGCTCCTCCTGCAGGAAGTGGCCGCAGTCGGGCAGCTCGGTCAGCGTCGCCTGCGGCAGGTCGCGGGCGACGCGGCGCATGGTGGTGGCGACGTCGGGCAGGATGCGATCGCGTGCGCCGTAGATGATGCGCACCGGTGCGCGCAGCGACGGCAGCGTGGTGGCGATGTGGCGCAGGCCGCGGGCGCTGAGGCCGAGGGCGGACCTGAGCAGCGCGGCGCGGGCCGCGCGGGTCTGGAACGGCGCCAGGGTGCCAGCGATGGTGTCGGGCTGCAGGCGGTGCTTGTCGGCGACCCCGAGGTGCATGGCGAAGCGCAGCCCGGCGGCGCTGGTCAGCAGCGAACGCACGCCGGGGACCAGGCAGGCCAGGCCGAAGGCGATCACCGCGGCCGACAGCTCAGGATAGACCAGAGTGTTGAGCAGGGCCAGGCGCTCGATGCGCGGCAGGTCGTTGCACGCCCAGTACAGGCCGACCGGGCCGCCGAGATCGTGCACCACCAGGCCAAAGCGCTCGAGGCCGAGGGCGGCGGTGAAGCCGTCGAGGGCGCGGGCGTAGAAGTCGAAGCTGTAGCGCACGTCGAGCGGCTTGGAGGAGCGGCCGAAACCGGGCAGATCGAGGGCGATGGCGCGACGCCCGGCGGCGGCCAGGCCGGGCAGGATGTTGCGATACAGGAACGACGAGGTCGGCCAGCCGTGCAGCAGCAGCACCGGGTCCCCGCTGCCGCACTCGAGATAGTGCAGGTCGAGCCCGGCGGCGCTGACGTGGCGCGAGTGCACCGGCGGCGGGCCGGAGGGGCTGGCAGACGTGGGCAGCGTCATGGCCGCCGAGTGTACCGCGCGCGGCGGTGCGGCTATCGTGGAGCCGTGACGAACCCGCGTGACGCACTCCTCGAGCAGCTGCGCGAGGCGTTCCCGCCCACGCCGATCCCGGCGCAGCCGCCGGGCGCCTACGGCTGGACCTACCTCGACGTGCCCGAGGTCCGCGCCCTGGTCGAGGGCAAGCGCTGGGACGACATCGACCGCGCCCACCTGGCTCGCCGCGACGACGTCATGGGCTTCCTCGCCCCCGAGCTCTTCGTCGCCCTCCTCCCCGCCTATCTGCTCGCCTTCATCGACGCCCGCGACGGCGAAAACCCCACCGGCATGTTGACACAGTGTCTAGCCAAACCGGACAAGTCGGCCGGCCGCGGCATGGGCCTGGGGCGGCCGAGGTTTCGCGCGGTGGTCGCGGCGCTGACGGGGCCGCAGCGGCGCGCGGTGGCGGAGGCGCTGCTGCTGTTCGCGGAGCAGCATCCGGATGGCGACGACGAGGCGAGGCGGGCGCTGCGGTACTGGGGGGCGTATTTGCCGCGGCCGGGCTGATGACCTGAGCGATGTCCTGATCCGTTCCCGGGGCGGTGGGCCGTGGACCGTGGGCCGTGACCGTGACCGTGACCGTGCGGCTCGCGCCCCTGCTCTCCGAAGTTGCCTGTTGCCTGTTTCCTGTGGCCTGTTCCCTGTCGCCTGTTTGTCCGAACCCTAGAACCGCCCGCGCACCCCGATCGTCGGCAACACGAACCTCAAATTGTTCCCCGGGCTGACCTCCTCCGGCAGCAGCGCGACATTGATGATGTCGACATAGAAGTCGAGCAGCCAGCTGTTCCAGACCGCGCGCTTGTCGACGCGCAGGTCGATGCGCACGTAGCTGTCGGTGCGGGCGGTGTTGTAGCCGCTGGTGGTAGTGACTGGCTTGCCGCTCTGGTACTGCAGGCGCATGCCGAGGTCCCAGTTGCGGGGCAGCGGCAGGCCGGCGACCAGGTTGAGCAGGTGGGTGCGATCGAAGTCGTAGGGCACCCAGGCGCCGTCGCGCTTGCGCTCGCTGCGCGACAGTGTGTACGAGAGCCAGCCGTAGAGGCCGCTCCTGGCCTCGCGGCGCAGCAGCATCTCGAGGCCGTAGGAGCGCCCGGTCTGCGGCGCGGTCAGGCGGTCGAGCACGTCCTGCTGGCGCGACTCGGGGGGCATGGTCGGGTCGGGGATCAGCGACCCGTTGGCCTCGCGGTTGATGTCCTCCTGGTTGATCGACAGATCGAAGATGGTCGGATCCATGTGGTTATAGTAGGTCTCGACCGTCAGCCCGAGCCGATTGGCCAGCGGCACCTCGGCGCCCACGCTGGCCTGGATCGACTTCAGGAGGCCGTACTTGAGCGGCATGGTGTCGAGGCCGGGCAGCGGCACCACGAAGCGCGGCGGCTGGTGATAGATCCCGAGGCCGCCCTTGAGCCAGGTCGCCTGGCTCTCCTGCGCCGGCGTGCGCGCGGTCAGCCGGTAGCGCGCGGTCAGGCGCGGATCGACGCTGCTGGTGGTGGTCTCGCCGTCGTTCATGACGTCGACGCGCACGCCGGGGCGCAGCAGCCAGCGCGGGTTCGGGCGCCACAGCGCCTCGCTCAGCGCGCTGCCCGAGTACAGCGTCTCGATGTTGCCCACGGTGTCGCTCAGGCTGGCGCCGTCGCCGCTGCCCAGCGGGGTGCCCAGCGTGGTGTCGTGGTAGGCGCCCTCGACGCCGAACGACAGCGCCAGCTGCTTGCTGGCGGTGTAGCGCAGGTTGCTCGACGGCTCGACCACCCACATGGTGACGTTGCTGTCGCCGCTGAGGGTGCGGTCCTGGCCGAGGACCAGCCGGTACAGCGCGTCCCACTTGCCGCTGCCGCGATGGATCCGGGTGTCGAGGCGGTGGAAGCCGAGGATCAGCGACGGCTCCAGCGGCGGCGTCGGATCGGCGGGGTCGGCGTCGGGCGCCACGGTGTCGAGCTGGTCGCGCGCGCCGTAGGCGAACACCGTCCAGCCCTTGCGCGGAGTGCCGCCGTCGAGGCGCAGCTGGTAGTCCCAGTACTTCAGCGAGGCCTCGTTGGTGGCCAGGCTGAGCAGCAGGCCGGGATAGCCGTAGCGCCCCGAGACGGTGAAGGTCGCGTCCAGCGCCTTGATGGGGCGCCGCACCAGGCCGCCGGTCAGGAGCAGGTTGGCGTCGAAGTCGAGCAGCTTCTCGTCGGCGCGCGCGCGGCGGGTGCGGCCGTCGATGATGCCGCCGACATAGCCGCCGTAGGGCACCGGCGCGCCGCCCGGGTAGAACTGGATCTCGTCGATGAACTCGGGGTGGATGACGCTGGGGCCCGACAGGAGGTGGTACAGCAGGGGCACCCGGGTGCCGTCGAGCAGGAAGCCGGTCGAGCTCGGGCTGGCGCCGCGCACGATGGGGAACGGCAGCAGCGACACGATCGAGCTGACGCCGGGCAGCGCCTGCACCACCCGGAAGGGATCGCCGAAGGTGCCCGGGACCTGCTTGATCTCGGGGCCGCGCAGGGTCACGCGCGAGACCTCCTCGCGGCGGGCCTCGACGCGGACCACGGTGCGGTAGGGATCGTAGCTGCCGCGCTCGACCAGGTAGGTGACCACCAGCTCCTGCCGGCTGACCATGCGCTCCTTCTGCGCGAAGGGCAGGTAGCCGGGGGCCTGGATGGTGATGCGGACCATGCCGGAGGGCAGCGCCAGGCGGAAGGCGCCGGTGTCGTCGGGGTCGACGCTGGTGGCCCAGTCGTCGGTCTGGGCGGTGATGGTGGCGTTGGCGACCGAGCCGCGGGTGCCCATCTCGAGCAGGCGACCGCGCAGGACGGAGTCGAGGCGCGGGCCGGTCGGGGCCGCGGGGCCGGGACCGGTGCCGCCGTCGCCGGTCGGGGCGGCCACGCCGCCGTCGGGGTCGAGCGTGGGGTCGGGCGGCGCGGGCGGCAGGAAGGTGTGCGTGAAGGTGATGGCGACCGGCGCCGGCTTGCCGCGATACAGCGCGGGCTGGAAGCGGAACTGCAGCACGGCGGTCATCACGGCGCCATCGAACGGCGGCTGCGGCGCCGACATGAGCTCGACCTTCTGCACGGTGCCGTCGACGCCGACCAGCAGCTTGACCTGGACGACGATGGGCGTGGTGTGCGCGGGGGCGCCTTCGGGGTACGGCACCACGGGCTCGACGATGGCGCGCGGCGGCACCAGCTCGGGGACCCCGCCGTCGGAGCCGGGCGACGCCGACGGAGAGGGCGTGGGTGAAGGCGTCGGCGCCGGAGCGACACCGCCATCGGGGCTGGTGCTCGGCGCGCCTGCGTCGCCGTCGGAACTCTGCGCGCGGGCCAGCTCCGGCAGCAGCGCGAGCGGCAGCAGCGCCAGCAGCGCGGTGGCGCGGCGGCTCAGCGCCATTGCAGCAGCCACGACAGGGTCAGGCCGACATGAGGCCAGTACTGGCGACGCACGATGGGCTCGCCGGTGTCGGGCTCGATGCGGTTGGTGTCATCGACACAGGCGGTCCACTGGCCGAGCACCTCGGCGGCGAAGCCGGTCGACGTGCGCCGGCTGAACGCGGCCATCCAGTCGGCGCGCACGAGGCCCGCGACCCCGACGCCCTGGCAGCGCGGCAGCGGCGTGCCGCCGGTGGGCAGCGTGATCGAGTCGTTGATCTCGTTGCCGTGCGGCTCGGGATCGGGACGCAGCGTGCGGCCCTCGACCAGGCCGCCGAAGCCGACCCCGACGGCCAGGCTGAAGCGATCGGTGACGTGCCAGGTCGGCTCCAGGGTGCCCGCGAAGCGCAGCGCCGACAGCCCGCCCGACTCCGACGCACCCAGATACTGGAACGTCGACATCAGGGACCAGTCGCGATCGAGCCGCGCCCCCATGCGCAGGATGGCGCCGAGCAGGCGACCGCTGGGCGCGTTCTGGAGCCCTTCGAAGCGGCCATAGCCCATGCCCAGCGCGAGGCGAAAGCCCGGCTTGCGCCAGGCCGCACGGATGGACTCGATGGCCAGTGACGTCCGCGTGCCGCCGCTCCTCCGCGTCAGCGGCTGCAGGTTCTCGTCCAGCACGACCGGCTCCGTCAGCGTGCCAGTGCCAGTGCTCGTGCTCGTGCTCGTGCTCGTGCTCGTGCTCGTGCTCGTGCTCGTGCTCGTGCTCGTGCTCGTGCTCGTGCTCGGACTCGGGCTCGGACTCGGGCTCGCCTCGACCGGGCTGCCCTCCTCCGCACCCGCACGCAGCGCGACCAGCACGACCGCCAGCGCGGCCAGTGTTCTCACGGTCCGCACGGCCACCAATCCGGCGGCGACGCCGTGACGTCCCACTCCGGCACCACGCACGCGGGGTCGCTGTCGCAGCCGCGCAGGATGATGTGTGACAGCCCCTTGCACACGTTGTCGGGTGGATCCGCCAGCAGGAGCTGCTTCTGCTCCACCGCCACGCCGCCATCGGCGCCGCCCGTCTTCGGCAGGCTGGCACAGGCGAAGGTGCGCCGGCTCAGATCCAGCTCGGCGTCGGGCTCGCGATAGCGCGGAAAGCCCGTGGATCTGCGGCCCCGGCACGCGACCTGGCGCAGCTCCGCGCTGGGCGCCCGCACCGGCACGGTCACCCGCACATCGGCCAGCGCGCTGACCCGACAGGTGGCCGGGTCCTGCGCGGGCAGCTTGCCGTCCAGCACCGCCAGCAGCGCGGCCATGTAGCTGAAGCCCCCGGCCGCCAGCACCGAGAAGCCCTTGGGCGGCGGCTCGCAGCCCACGCGCGGGTAGAACGCGGCGTTGGGGTCGAAGCCGCCCTCGCGGAACGCGATGCGCTCGTCGGGCTCGGTCATCGACACCAGGCTGGCGCCGAAGATGGTGTCGGGGACCTGCCCGGGATCGGGGTCGGGCTCGCCGCCCGGATCCTGGAAGTCGCGCATCGAGCGGCGCAGCTCCAGCGTGCCCGAGCCATCACGATCGTCGAACAGCACCAGGCTGGCGTAGGCCACGCGCGCGGTGACGCCGCCGACCATGACGTCGGCCGCCGGCAGATCGTGCAGCTCGATGGTGGCGTGGCCCTGGTCGTCGACCGCCGCGGTGCCGCCGACGCGGAAGGGCACGAAGCCGAATGGATCGCGACAGCCCGCCGCCATCACCGCGGCGACCTCGGTCGACTCCGGCGGCAGCACACAGCTGGTCTCGGGCAGCCACTGCGCGCCCCACACCAGCGCCACGCGCAGCCGCGGCGGCACATCGTTGGGCGGACGCACCGCCAGCACGTCACCCGAGATGGCGACCTCGATGTGCGCCAGCGCCGGCGCCTCGCCCGACAGCCCCTTCAGATCGCTGCACCCGCCCAGCAGCCCGATGGCCGCCAGCAGCGCGGGCGCTGCAGCTGTCCTCAGCGTCGCCATGCCACCCCCAGCGCGCCCAGCCAGCCGACGTCGACCTGGCCGTCGATGACGTGGTAGCTCGGCCCGCCGCTGACCACCAGCGCCCAGGCGCTGGCCATGCGCACCGTGACCACCAGCTCGAGCTCGGCGCCGGCCAGCGTGGTCCAGGCGGTCTGGGTCAGCTCGTCGCCGGTCAGCCCGGCGCGGGCGCCCTGGTTGCGCGTGCGCGCCTCGCGCACCACGGTCGGGCCGAGACCCAGGCGCAGCGCCAGGTTGCCGCGTCCGACCGCACGCTGTGCGACACCCTCGAGGCGCAGGCGGACATCGTCGTGGCGGACCTCCCAGTCGGTCGCGAACTCGGTCGCGCTGGACCACACCAGGCGACCGCCCCAGGCCAGCGCGCCGCCCATGGTGAAGCCGGCGCCGAGGCCGGTGCTCAGCCCGGTCGGCAGCGCCGCCGGCAGCCCGAACACCAGCTCACCATCGAGCTGCAGCGGCGTGCCCGGGACCGGGCCCGCGGGCTGCCCTGCCAGCGGCGAGGTGCGAACCTCCTCGACGCCGACGTCGACGTCGACCTCGGCCTCGGCCTCGGCCTCGGCACGCGCCAGCGCACCGCTCAGCAGCAGCGACAGCACGACCAGGTGGCGGACAGGGCGACGCATGGGCGAGGACAGGCTCCCCAGATGAGTGCCCGCTCGCGGCGCATCCTTCAACGACAAAAGCCACTTTGTGATGGCGCGCACCGTGAGCACGCGGTTCCTGACCCGGCCTCACCCGACTTGGTTGCCTCGGCCAGATCGTCCCGTCGATCAGCCCGGCGGCAGCGGCGGCGCGGTCGGCTTGGGCTTGAGCGGGGGGCGCCCCGTGCTGCCCTCGGGGACGCACATGCCGCCGCCGCAGTCGGCGGTGCAGGTCCAGTTGCCGGTGGCGGGGTCGCAGCCGCACGCCGACGGGATGCACGACTGCTTGGTGTCACACACCATGCCGCTCGGGCAGCCCTTGCTCTTGCAGCCGGCCGGGTTGTTCTTGCACTTGTCCTTGCCGGGCGACGGCGACGGCGTCGGCGAGGGCGTCGGCGACGGCGAGGCCACCGGCGCTGGTGGCGCGGTGAACACCAGGTGCATGGCGACGCTGACCGGCAGCGCCGCAGCCGACGGCGGGGTCCGATCGGTCTCGACATAGGCGCCGGGCAGGTCGGGATCGTGCGGCGGATCGGGCGGGATGCCGTGCACGGTGGCGGCCACGACCTTGACCACACAGGCGCGGAAGCTGGGCAGCTTGAACTTGTCGGCGTCGGCCTTGACCGAGCGCAGCACGTGATCCCCGCCCAGCTTGAAGCGCACCACCAGCTTGCCGCCGAGGCGGGGCTTCTGCTGCAGCGCGGGCTGGAAGCACTCGGTGTCGATGCGTCCATACAGGCCGGGCAGCCCGCGGCGCACCCAGAGCTCGGCGCGCGCATCCTTGCCCTTGCGCGGCTTGACCTCGAGCTTGCCGAGGTACACCGGCGGTGGCTCCTGGGCCAGGGCCAGGCCGCCGGGGCCGGCCAGGGCGCACATGGCGATCACGACAGCAGTGGCGGTCTTCATCGTCATCATCATCATCGGGCAGCCTAACGGACGCGCGGGCCCCCCACAATCTTCACGCCTCACGCGCCGACAGCACCACCACCAGCCCGCCGCCCAGCACCAGCGCGCCACCGAGCAGCGCGCCCACCGTGGGCGCCAGCCCGAACGCCAGCCAGCCCACCCCCAGCGCAGCCACCGGCTCGAGATACGACAGCACGGCGGTGCGCTCGGCGCCCAGGCGGCGCAGCCCGCTGTAATAGAGGACGCCCGCCAGCAGCGTCGACACCAGCCCACCCAGCGCGGCCCAGCCCGCCGCCACCCGCCCCGGCAAGCCCAGCGGCAGCAGCAGCACCGCCGAGACCAGCACGTGATAGGACAGCAGCTCGACGTCGCCGAAGTCGCGCCCCAGACGCCGCGACAGCAGGATGACCGCGGCGTAGAAGACCGCCGACGCGCCGCCCCAGCCGACGCCGACCGCGAAGGCGTGGCCGCCCGCGGGACCGGCGCCGCGCCCCAGCGCCACCAGGGTGATCGTGCCCGCCAGCGCCAGCACCAGGGCCAGCCGACCGCGCCGCGCCGGCGCTTCGCCGAGCAGCCGCGGCGCCGCCAGCGCCACCAGCACCGGCGCCAGATAGTGCGAGATCACGGCGGGCGCCAGCGCGCCATGCCCGAGGGCATGAAAGTAGGTGCCCACGTTGGCCGCATCCAGCACGCCCAGCAGCACCATGAGCAGCCACAGGCGGCCGCCGCGCCGCTGGCCGCGGCCCTGGCGCAGCGCCAGCGGCAGCCCGAGCAGCCCCGCCACCGCCAGCGCGACCGCCGCGGTCGCCGGGCTGCCGGCGCGCGCGACCCAGTAGGGCCACAGCCCCCACAGCACCGCGGCGGCGGCGACCGCACCGGCTCCCAGCTTTGCCGCGGGCGTCTTCACGGGCGCCCTCCATAGCACGCGCACTGGCCAGGGTGGCTGCCGGTGTCGCCGAAAACGACAATCGCGCCCGGCGGCCGCGCGCGAAATCGGCTCGACCTGCGCGGCACGGGGCTTGCTGACCGCGCCATCATGCGAATCTCTGCCCTGCTGATGGCCGCGCTGCTGGCCGGTTGTGCCGCCGACAAGACTCCCGATCCCGGTCCTGACTTTGGCTCAGGCGACGACGGCAAGGCAGACAGCGCGACCCGCCCCGCCAGCACCGAGCCGCTGGCCATCGGGACCATCGTGCGCACCAGCTTCGACGCCAGCGCGCGCTACCGCGCCTTCCTGTTCGAGGGCAAGAAGAGCCAGCGCGTCGACCTCTACGTCGATGGCCTCGCCGACCTCGACACCACCGTGTATCTGTACCGCGCGCGCGCCGGCAAGCCGATCGGCCGCTCGCTGGCCTACAACGACGACACCAGCGGCAGCTGGATCGTCAGCAGCAACCAGGCGCCGAACGACCTCAGCTCCAGCCTGCGCTTCTACCTGCCCGAGACCGGCAGCTTCGCCCTGGTGGCGTCGACCTATGACCACGCCGGCGTCGGCGCCGCCGAGATCCTGATCGACACCCCGCGCGGCACCCCGCTGACCGCGAGCCAGCTCCTGCAGCGCGCCCGCGCCTACGCCTGGGCGGGCCCCATCGAGCCCGGCTACGTGCGCAAGGTCTTCGCCACCGAGGCGGCCGCCTACGCGTGGCAGCAGGCGAACCTGCCGAACGGCGGCCTGGAGTGGCTGGCCCACGACGGCGAGACCATCCTGTCGGCCCGCTTCGTCGAGGGCTCCAACGACCTGTGGAGCCAGCGCTTCGACATCGACCGCGTCACCGGCGCGGTCACCGTCACGCACGAACATTAGACGCCGCTCCTTCACCCGCTCGTCCCACCAGCCCTCCCCGCCACACCAGCCCAACCAGCCGCACCGAGGTTGCTCTCGCACCCGCGCTGCGCGGGGCCCCCTTGCGGGCGCCAGCGTAACCATGTTATGCGTTCACATAACAATGTTACGCAAATCCCACCCCACGAAGAAACCGCCGCAAACGCGCCCAAACCCCGCCGGGCGCCGTGCGCAGCCCGAGGTCGCGGCCGCGCTGGTCGAACGCGTCTACCACGCCCTGGCCTCGCGCAAGCTGACCCGCGCTGACCTGACCGCGCGCACGCTGGGCCAGTTCCTGGGCCAGACCACGTCGGTGCTCTACCACCACTTCGGCTCGCTCGAGGGCTTCCTGTACGCGGTGTCGATCCATGGCTTCACCATGCTGACCGACCGCCTCGACGCCGCCGCGCGCGCGGGGGCCGACCCGGCCGTGCTGGCGCGGGCCTACCTCGACTTCGCCCTCGATCACCCGGTGCTGTACCAGCTCATGATGGCCGACAGCTACGACTGGGACGCGCTGGGGCGCGCCGGGCAGGCCTTCCAGCCCGCGCAGCTGCGGCCGTGGAACACGCTGGTCGACTTCCTGCGCCGCGCCGGCTCGCCCACGCCGGAGCTCGACGCCGGCGTCTTCCAGGCCACCGTGCACGGTGTCGTGCTGCTGACCCTGACCGGGCGCATCACCACCGGCGCCCCCGGCGCCCGCGAGCGTGACGTGGCCGTCGCCGTCGTGTCCCGCGTGGTCCACCTGCTCCTGCCGCAAGCGCACCCGCAACCGAAGTCGCCCCCGAAGGCCCCCCACAAGAGGAAGTCGTCATGAACAAGCTCGTGCTCGCGTCCGCCACCGCGCTCGCCGCCGCCATCACTGTCACCGTCACGGCGACCGTCACCGTGACCGGCCTCGCGGGCTGTGACAGCGGCAGCTCCAGCACCTCGCGCTCGATCCCGCTGCAGCCGGGCAGCCCGTGGCCCAAGTTCCGCCGCGACGCCGCGCAGACCGGCCGCACCCCGGTGCGCCCGCCGACCACCGGCGGCGCGCTGTGGGACTTCAAGACCGGCAAGGGGATCTTCTCCAGCCCGGTCATCGGCGTCGACGGGACCATCTACATCGGCTCGGCCGATCGGACCTTCTATGCCATCAACCGCGACGGCAGCCTGCGCTGGAAGTTCCTGACCGGCGAGATCATCGACTCGGCCGCGCTCCTCGATGACCAGGGCCGGGTCTACTTCGGCTCCGGCGATGGCCATGTCTATGCGCTCGACGCCGCCACCGGCGCCGAGGTGTGGCGCTTCCACGCCGACCCGCCCGCCAGCCAGGGCGCGCTGATCGACTGGTTCGAGGGCAACATCGCCATGGACGCAAGCGGCACCCTGTACGCGCCGTGCGACAACTTCACGGTCTATGCCCTCGATCGCGCCACCGGGCGCCCGCTGCGCAAGCTGGCCATGCGCGACCAGACCTGGTCGTCCCCCGCCATCGACCCCGCCACCAACGCGGTCTACTTCGGCAACAACAACCTGATCGCCGCGCTGGGCCCCAACCTGTACGCCTTCGACGCCGACGGCCACGAGCTGTGGTCGGTCAAGGACTACGACGGCAGCGTCGCCGCCAGCCCGCTGCTCACCAGGCAGCGCGTCATCGTCGGCAACTTCGACGGCTATCTGCGCGCCTATGACCGCACCCTGGGCACCACCCTGTGGGAGCTCGGCACCCGCGATCACATCTATGCCTCGCCCGCCGAGCTGCCCGACGGCACCATCGTGCAGCCGTCCGCCGACGGCACCGTGTACGCCGTCGATCCCGCCACCGGCGCGCTGCGCTGGGCCTTCGACACCCGCGCCCCGCTGCGCTCGTCACCCGCCGTCGACGGCGCGGGCCGGATCTACCTGGGCAGCGGCGAGGGCCGCCTCTACGTGCTGACGCCCGACGGCAAGCTGTCGTGGGCGATGCGCCTCATCGACAGCGAGCGCAAGGACCTCAACGCCTCGCCCGCGCTGGGCGACGACGCCATCTACATCGCCGGCGAGTCGGGCCAGATCTTCAGCGTGCCCTACGACTACTGCCTGCGCCCCGCCGCCGCCGGCGACGCGCGCTGCACGCTCGGCCCCGCCGAGGACCTGCCCAGCGATGGCGCCGCGGTCTACTTCACGACCCAGCTCGGCGCCGCGCTGGAGACCCCACCGGCCGAGATCGACGCCAACCAGATCCTCGGCTTCTCGCTGTTCGTGCGCAAGGCGGGCGACACCCAGCTGGCGCTGATCGACTCGCCCAGCGTGACCGTCACCACGGTGCCCGCGACGCCGGTCAAGGTCGAGGTCTCGGGGGATCGCCGCTTCTTCACCGTGGTGCCCGAGGCGCCCTTCACGGCCAGCCCGGGCGCCGCGCGCGACGTCGAGGTCCGCGTCGCGGGTCAGTACATGGTCGACCCCGAGCGCACCGGGCTGCGCTTCAGCGGCGGGCGCGTGGGCGGAAGCTTCGAGCGCAGCTTCCACTTCCGCCTGCGCGAGGCCGCCAGCGCGACGCCGTTCCGCTTCACCATCCCGACCGGCCCCGGCGCGGCGGCCAGCGGCTGGGAGATGAAGCGCATCGCGGCGCCGATGCCGTCGATCCTGCCGAGCTACAACCAGATCGGCTTCGACTCGCTGCACTACCTGGTCGGCGTGGTCGAGGGCGAGCCAGGCCGCTTCGTGACCTGGGTCGTCGGCGGCAAGCTGGCGGACGGCGACAACCACACCGTGGTCGACCCGGCGACGCGCGCCATGTTCACCCTCGACGCGACCCACCGCGACGGCCTGCTGTCGCTGGCCAACGAGGCCGGCTTCTCGGCCGAGGTCACCGGCGCCACCCTGGGCTTCAGCCAGTTCCGCGTCAGCACGCGCCTCGACGATCGCGGCGTCACCATGGAGACGCCGCGCCTGCTGGTCAGCGCGGTGTGCGGCGAGATCAGCTTCTATGGGCCGTTCCTGCGCACGCTCGGGCTGTGCAACGCACAGACCGACATCCTGCAGGCCTTCGGCGCCGCGCTGTTCACGCCCATCACCACGCAGCCGGCCATCGACGCTGGCACCGTCACGCTGGCGGTCGCCGCCGGCAAGGTCACCGCCACGCTGACCGGCAGCCCGCTGCGCGCGACCGAGCACGCCTTCGGCATCCTGCTGGTCGACGCCGCGACCGGCCGCCCGGTGTCGCTGGACTACGGCCTGACCATGGCCAAGACCGCCAACCCCGACGGCAGCGTCGCGACCGTCAGCCTGGAGCTGCCCGCGACCGGGACCGCGCTGCCCGCCAGCGTGCGGGCGTACCTGATGGTGGACACCTATCCGGCCGCGCGCTCGACGCTGACCCTGATGTAAAAGTCCTGCAAAACCCCGGGGATGTCGCGCGGGTGCTGATGTGCGCCCCAGATCTTCGGCGCGACGTCATGCGTCAGCACAGGCCATGACGAAGAAGCTGACGGGAGCAAGCAGGGGCGCCAGCACAGGCGCGGGCGCCACCTCGAGGCGGGCCTTCCTCGGCGCCGGCCTGGCGCTGCTCGGTACCGCGTGCGGGCGTGGCGGCAAGTCGGGCGCGCTGCCCAAGGGCGGCGGCAGCGGCAGCGGCGGCGGCGGCGGTGGTGGTGGCCTCGGCCCCCTCGGCGGCGGCGCGGTCGGCAAGCCCGGCCTGGCCGGCGACGTGTTCGGCTACCAGGCCGCCTTCGACGAGGCGCTGGCCAAGATCGGCCTCATCTCGCCGGCCCAGCTGGCGGTGCGCCACCCGGCCCCGAGCTACCTCGACGAGCTGTCGTTCGATCCCACCAAGGCCAAGTTCTTCCCCGAGCTGCAGGCGCTGCCGCACTTCAAGCTCGAGGCCCCCGAGGCCGCGGTCTACCGCAAGCACGGCTTCGTGGTCAGCGAGCGCCTCGGCGCCGAGAGCTACGCCGAGCTGTACTACCGCGTCTTCACCAACGACATGCCGGTGCTGATCACCGCCGACTCGGTGCTGCACGCCTGGCACCGCTCCTATGACGCCGTGCTCGAGGAGCTCGAGGAGCGCCACCTCTACACCTCGGTCGACGAGATCCTGACCGGCATGGCCGACGCGCTGCCCGACGCGCACGCGGCGTACGGCCAGGGCCCGCTGGCGCCCAGCGTCAGCGACGCCGACAGCTTCATCGCGGTGGCGCGCTCGCTGCTGGCCGGCAAGGCGGTCGCCACCAAGCTGTCCGGCAAGGGCGCCGACGGCTGGGTCGACGCCACGCTGGCCGCGGTCAAGGCGCTGGGCATGCGCGAGTTCGAGCTGTTCGGCAGCACCCGCGTGATCGACTTCTCGCAGTTCAAGGTGCGCGGCCACTACGAGAACAGCGAGCGGCTGCGCCACTACTTCCAGGCCATGATGTGGCTGGGCCGCATCGACCTGCGCATCGGCGGCGACAATTCGGATGCCAACGCGCGCCAGCTGGCCTCCGCGGTCGTGCTGCACGATCTGCTGCGCCGCTCGCAGCGCTTCGCGCAGTGGGAGTCGTTCGACAAGCTGCTGCAGACCTTCGTCGGACGCACCGACTCGATGACCTTCGGCCAGCTGGGCGGGCTGCTCGAGGCCGCCAAGATCACCTCGCCGGCCGCCATCGCCGACCTCGCCACCCTGGGCCGCCTGCAGGCCGACATCGACAAGGGCAACCTCGGCGTGCAGCAGATCCGCAGCGACTACTTCGAGTCGTCGCCGCTGGGGCCGGATCGCGCCGCGCTGCCGCGGTCGTTCACCACCATGGGGCAGAAGTTCGTGGTCGACAGCTGGGCCACCGCCAAGCTGGTGGCCGACGACATCATGTGGCACGAGGCCAAGGTGCAGCGCCGCATGCCGTCGGCGCTCGACGTCGCCTTCGGCGTGCTGGGCAACGACGCCGCCATCCCGCTGCTGGTGCGCCGCATCGTCGACAAGAATGGCGTCGCCTTCCGCGACGGCCTGCCCTACCAGCACAACCTGGCCGCGGTGCGCGCGGTCATCGAGTCCCACCCGGCGCGGGCCTGGGAGGACAACCTGTACATGGGCTGGCTGGGCACGCTGCGCGCGCTGTCGGCGCCAACCACCGAGGCGCACTACCCCGAGGCCATGCGCACCCAGGCCTTCGCGATGCGCACCCTCAACACCCAGCTGGCGTCGTGGGCCCAGCTGCGCCACGACACCATCCTCTATGTGAAGCAGTCGTACACCGCGGGGGTCAGCTGCTATCACCCCGACGGCTTCGTCGATGCCCGCCCCGCGTTCTGGCGCGCCTGCGCCGCGATGGCGACCCGCGCCGCCAAGCTGCTGCTGGCCAGCGACTACCCCGACAAGGCGCTGCAGCAGCAGCACGCCGACTTCTTCGACCGCTTCGGCGCCACCGTGGCGCGCCTGGGGTCGATCGCCGACAAGCAGGCGGCGCACAAGGACCTCGACGCCGCCGAGGCCAAGATGCTGACCGACGTGGTCCAGATCAGCCACGGCAGCGGCTTCACGCACTACGACGGCTGGTACCCGACGCTGTTCTACAAGGGGCCCGAGGACTCCGGCAAGCCCGAGCCCATCATCGCCGACGTGCACACCGACGTGCCGGCGCCGATGCTCGGCGACCCCGGCGGCGTGCTGCACCAGGGCGTCGGCAAGGTCGACATGATGATCATGGCGGTCGACTGCAAGGGTGCCGCGACGGCGTATGTCGGCCCCACCGCCAGCCACTACGAGCTGGCCTCGACCGGCGTCGAGCGCTGGTCCGACTCCGAGTGGGAGAAGCGCCTCGCCGACGGCAAGGCGCCGCCGCGGCCCGAGTGGACGCGCGGCTATCTGGTCCCGGTGCCCGCGAAGAAGTAGGTCAGTTGTTGATCGGGCCGGTGCGCGGCACGCACTGCACGGTGTGCGCGCTCGAGATCTTGCAGGTGGTCTTGGCCAGGTTGCACACCTTGCAGGCCTGCGCCGGGGTCTTGCACTCGCTGGTGGTGGCGCCGTCGATGCACCACATGGCGTTGGGACACACGATCTGGCCACAGCGATACTGCGGCACCGGGAACGACACCACCTGGCCGGCCTCCTCGCACACCGCGCGCCCGCTGGAGTCGTTGCACACCAGACCGTCGATGCAGAAGGTCTGCAGACAGGTCGAGCTGCCCGGGATGCTGACGGTGCCGCTGCCGCCTGCGGTGCACACCGCGCCGCCGAGGCCCACCGAGCACGACGAGCCGACCGGGCACGCCACCACGGTGCAGTCGGCGATGCGCGCGCAGTTGACGACGGTGTCGGCGCGCAGGTAGGTCACCGGCAGGCCACCGCTGTTCTGGCGCGGGAACTTGACCAGCACGAAGGGCGACACCGGGCCGCGCGCGGGGGTGCAGCTCGCGCCGGGCGAGGTCTTCGCGGTGACCACGTTGAGGCGGTTGCCGCTGAGCGACACCGAGCGGATGGCCGCGGTGTAGCCCTGGGTCGGCTGCGAGCCGATGGCGTAGAACAGCACCCACTCACGGGTGAAGTTGACCGCCGAGGGGGCGCTGTGGCCGAAGAAGGCGCGATAGTCGGCCGCGCTGGTGAACATGCGCCGGGTCTCGTACGACTTGCGGCTGCCGACCTCGTCGGCGAACTGGCTGAAGGTGATCGAGATGCCGTCGGCCTTGCCCTCGTCGAGGCCGGGCAGCGGCTCGCCGGGCAGGATGTCGATGACCTCGCCGTCGGAGTCCGATTCGTCGGACTCGGAGGCGCAGGCGGCCAGGGTCAGGGACAGCGACAGGGACAGGGACAGCAGGAGAAAGGTCGGTTTGCGCATGATGACCGCGGCAAAGCAGGCGCCGTGCCAGCCGGCCGCGTGCGCGATCTCCCGCATTTGCGCACAGCCACCCCGTGACTGCCCCTGACACTGTCTCGGACACGTCACACGTGGCAAAGGCTGGTCAGGCCGCGGCGCTGCCTCTGCTACCCTGCGCCCACCCACCATGCTCGATCACGTCTCGCTCGGTGTCCGCGAATTGCCCCGCTCGATCTCCTTCTATGACGCCGTGCTGGCGCCGCTCGGCCAGGTGCGGGTGTGGACCCACGAGGGACGCGCCGCCGGCTATGGCGCCCCGGGCGGCAACGACAAGCTGGCGCTGTTCGCGCGCCCCGAGGCGCACGCCGCCGGCCCGGGCACCCACCTGGCGCTGACCGCGAGCAGCGACGCCGCCGTCGAGGCGGCCTGGACCGCCGCGCTGGCCAGCGGCGGCAGCGACGAGGGCGCCCCCGGGCAGCGCCCGCACTATGGTGCGGGCTACTTCGCGGCCTTCGTGCGCGACCCCGACGGCCACAAGCTGGAGCTGGTCCACCACGGTTGAGGACGCACCCGCGAATGGTTGGCTCGAACGCCGTCGCGGTCGACTAAGCTGACGCCCATGGCCTATCCCCCCGGTGCACCGCCGCCTGGCGTCTTCCACAGCGGGGCGCCGCTGCCGCCGCCCGGTCCCGCGCGCACACCGGAGCCGGATCCGCCGTCGGCGCGGCCGCTGAAGCTCTTGTACCTGGTCGCGCTGCTGGGCGGCCTGGGCGCCTTCTATTACTACTTCGTCTCGAAGTCGCTGTCGGAGTCGGCGCTGGTGAAGGCCACCCCGATGTGCGTCTACCCGTTCGTGTTCGGCGCCTACGGCCTGCTGGCCGAGCGCGGCCTGCGCCGGGTGCGCCGCGGTGAGGCCAGCAGCCTGGGCGCGGCCTTCGCGGTCATGGTGCGCGTGCTGGGCGCGCTCGGCGTCCTCTTGCTGGGCATCCTGATGCTGCCGCTGTTCCTGCTCGGGGCGATCAAGAACTCGCTCATCATCGCCCTCATCGGGGCCGCCTTCTGGGCTGGCCTGCTGTGGTTCTTCTTCACGGGGATCTTCCCCTCGCTGTAGGCGTTATTCTCCGGTCGGGGAGGCCGGATGAAGAAGGCTGTCGCGGTGCGCTGGTTCGGGGTCGTCGCGGGCATGGCCGTGGTGCTGCTGCTGGGCTGTCCGGCGCGACGGGCGGAGCACCCGCGCGGCGGACCCGCGGCCAAGGTCGCTGCGCTCGAGGGCGTCGACCTCCGGCTGCTCGAGGCACCGGGGGCCGAGCTGCCGGCGCCGCCGGGGGCCAGCGCGGGGCGCGGGCTCAGCGCGGCCGAGGTCGACGCCGTGCTGGCGCGGGTGCCCGGCATGGGCGCGGCGCCCGCCACCCAGGTCGAGCTGGCCCTGCGCGAGCGCAGCGCGCCGCCGCCGCGCACCGGGGCCACCACCGCGATCAGCTTCCCGACCGGCGCCAGCCCCGGCAGCGCGCCCAGCCCGGGGCCAGCGCCCGGCGCCGGCCCCCTCACCGTGCTGCGCTACGCCCCCGAAGGCGACCTCGGCGAGCTGGCGCCCAGCATCAGCGTCACCTTCTCGCAGCCGATGCTCGAGCTCTCCACCGCGGCGGCGCCGACGCCGCCGATCCTGATCAGCCCCCCGGTGGTCGGGCAGTGGCGCTGGGTCGGCACCCAGACCGCGGTGTTCGAGCCGCGCGGCCGCGCCCCCGCCGGCAGCAGGGAGCCGCCGCCGCTGACCCGCTTCGCGGCGGCGACCAGCTACAGCGTCGACATCCCGGCCGGCACCGCCTCGGCCGTGGGCGGCACCCTGGCCAGCGCGCTGCACTTCGAGTTCTCGACCGCGCCGCCTCGGCTGCAGGACACCGCGCCGTGGGGCCGCGCCGACACCCTGCGCCCCATCCTGCTGGCGTCGTTCGATCAGGCCATCGACCCCGCCGCGGTGCTGGCCACCATCAGCGTCGCCGGGCGCAGCGGCGCCGCGCTGGAGCTGGTGCCGCGCGTCGAGCTCGATCGCGACCAGGACATGGCCCAGCGCGTGAAGTCGCTCGAGGCCGAGACCGGCACCGCGCCAGGCCCGCGCTGGCTGGCCTTCAGGGCGCGCGAGCCGCTGCCGCACGGCAGCAAGATCGTGGTCAGCATCGGCCCCGGCACCCCCTCGGCCGAGGGCCCGCGCCGGACCACCAAGCAGCAGGGCTTCGCGTTCGAGACCTTCGGCGCGCTGAAGATCGACGACGCCAGCTGCTCGTGGTCGACCAACCAGCGCAGGTGCGAGCCGCGCGACGGCGTGCACTTCCGCTTCAGCAACGACCTCGATCCGAAGCGCTTCCAGCCCGGCCAGGTCACGGTGTCGCCGCCGCTGCCTGGGCAGAAGCTCGAGCTGTCGGGGTCGCTGCTCGAGCTCCACGGCAAGCCGCGCCAGCGCACCACCTACAAGGTCACCCTGGCGGCTTCGCTGGCGGACCTCCACGGCCAGACCCTGGGCAAGCCGCACAGCTTCAGCTTCGAGATGCTCGACGGCCCGGTCGAGCTCGTCGGGCCGGGCCGCTTCGTGACCCTGGATCCGCGCGGCAAGCCGACCCTGCTGGTGCAGGCGCGCAACCTGCCCAAGCTGCGCGTGCGCGCGTGGGAGATCACGCCCACCCTGGCCAACCTGGACGCCTTCCACGACTGGGCGCGCACGCTGGAGACCACCGATCCGGCCGCGCCCAAGGAGTGGCGCAAGCTGCTCGAGACCAGCGTGGCCCCGCCGGCGCCGCTCGATGAGCGCAGCGAGGTCGCCATCGATCTCGCCGCCGCGCTGCCCACCGGCCTCGGCCACCGCATCGTGGTGGTCGATGTCCCGCGCGCCCCCGGGCAGGCGGCCCGGCGCAACGTCTATGCCGGCTGGCTCCAGGCCACGCGCCTGGGCCTCGACGCCTTTCACGACCGGCGCGACGCCGTGGTGCTGACCACCCGCCTGGCCGACGGCGCGCCCGAGCCTGGCGTCACCATCACCACCGTCCCCGACGGCGTCACCGTGACCTCGGGCGCCGACGGCGTGGCGCGCTTCGGGCTGACACCGCTGAAGGTGCTGCCGCCGCCGCCGCCGCCCGATCCCAGCAAGCCGGCGCCGCCGCGCGATCCCGACGAGATGGACATCGACGTCGAGGGCGAGATCGAGATCGAGGACGACCCCGACGCCGAGCCCAGCATCCAGTACGACACCGAGAACGCGCCGCACCTCCTGCTGGCGCGCAAGGGCGACGACGTCGCCATCCTGACCGGCACCTCGTGGACCCTCGACGCCGACCCTGACGCCTCGGTGAGGTGGCTGGTCTGGGACGACCGCCACACCTACCGGCCGGGCGAGACCGTGCACTTCAAGGGCTACCTGCGCGGTGAGCAGCCCGGCAAGGGCGGCGATCTCGTCAACCTGGCCGCCATCGGGGTCAAGTCGCCCAGCGTGTCGTGGTCGGTCCAGGGCACCGAGGGCGAGCCCATCGCCACCGGCACCGCCAAGCTGAACGCGCTGGGCAGCTTCGACGGCCAGTTCAAGCTGCCCAAGGACGCCCACCTGGGCGAGGGCGCCCTGCTGCTGCAGCTGCCCGACGCCCCCAGCTCGGTGCGCGGCCGCTACCACTCGCATCGCTTCGCCGTGCAGGAGTTCAGGCGGCCCGAGTTCGAGGTCGTGGTGGTCCCCGAGCCCGGCGTGGTCCACGTCGGCGAGACCCTGAAGCTGCGCGCCACCGCCAGCTACTACGCCGGCGGCGGGCTGCCCGGCGCCGAGGTCGACTGGAACGTGCTGCAGGAGCCCGTCAGCTACACGCCGCCGGGTCGCGACGACTTCGTGTTCGGGCGCTTCCTGCCCTGGTGGACGCAGGAGTGGGCCTACCGCGAGTGGGGCGGGCGCGAGCGACGCCGGCGCGGCATCGACGGCGCGCGGGCCTCGGGCGAGACCGACGCCGCCGGTTCACATGTACAGCCTGTCCATATTCCGCGGCCATCTTCCCGGCCACTTCCCATCCGGGTCACCGCGGAGGCCAGCGTGACCGACGTCAACCGGCAGACCCTGACCGGGTCCACCACCACGCTGATCCACACCGGCGATCTCTATGTCGGCCTGCGCACCGAGCGCATGTTCACCGATCCGGGCACCCCCATCGCGGTCGAGGCCATCGTGACCGACGTCGACGGCAAGGCGGCCCCCGGCCGCGCCGTCAGCCTGAGCGCCAGCCGCGCCGAGTGGGCGGTGGTGGACGGCACCTGGACCGAGCGCGAGATCGGCCGCGAGGACTGCAACCTGACCTCGGCCGCCGAGCCGGTGACCTGTCGCTTCGTGGCCAAGGTGGGCGGCACCTACTACGTGCGCGCCAGCGTCAAGGACGACGCCGGGCGCGAGAGCTTCAGCGAGCTGACGCGCTGGGTCTCGGGCGGCGCCGCGCTGCCGCGGCGCGAGCTCTCCAAGGAGAGCCTCACCCTGATCCCGGATCGCCAGCGCTACCGGGCCGGCGAGGTCGCCCGCGTGCTGGTGCAGGCGCCGTTCTTCCCCGCCGAGGGCATGCTGGTGCTGGGGCGCGACGGCCTGGTCGACGCGCGCCGCTTCACCATGACGGGGCCGACCCACACCCTGGAGATCCCCATCGTCGAGGGCTACGTGCCGGGCCTGGTGCTCCAGGTCGAGCTGGTCGGCTCGGCGGTCAGCATCGACGAGCGCGGTCGGCCGCTGCCGCGGCAACCCCGCCGGCCGGCCTTCGCGGGTGGCGAGCTGCAGCTGGCGGTGCCACCGCTGGCGCGCACGCTGCAGGTCACCGCGACGCCGCGCGACAGCCAGCTGGCGCCCGGCGAGCGCACCGAGCTGGCGCTGGAGGTCCGGGACGCCGCCGGCCAGCCGGTCGCGGGCGCCGAGGTCGCGGTCGTCGTGGTCGATGACGCCGTGCTGGCGCTGGCCAGCGAGCCGCCCGAGGAGCCGCTGGCGGCCTTCTATCGCAGGCGCCGGCCCGATGTCTGGCTGAGCCAGTCGCGTGACAGCGTGGTGCTGGCGCGGCCGGGCAGCGCGGATGGCCCCAAGGCGCCGCGCGAGAAGTGGCTCGAGGACGAGACGCTGATCCGCCCCGACGGCGAGTCGATCGACGCGCGCAGCTTCTCGTCGTTCGCGAGCCGGACGCCGAAGTCGATCACGGTGCGCAGCGACTTCGAGCCGCTGGCGGCGTGGGCGCCCGCGGTGGTGACCGGCGCCGACGGCCGTGCCCGCCTCGAGGTGGCGCTGCCCGGCAACCTGACGCGCTACCGCGTGCGCGCCATGGCGGTGGCCGGCGCGCGCCAGTTCGGGGTCGGCGAGGCGGCGCTGACGGCACGGCTGCCGCTGATGGTGCGGCCGGCGCTGCCGCGCTTCCTGAACTTCGGCGATCGCTTCCAGCTCGCGGTGGTGGTGCAGAACCAGACCAGCGCCGCGCTGACGGTGGACGTGGCGGTGCGCGCCGACAACGCCCAGCTGCTCGGGGCGGGCGCGGGGCGCAGCAGCGCGGGGCGCCAGGTGGTGGTGCCGGCGCGGGATCGGATCGAGGTGCAGTTCCCGGCCGCCGCGGTGCAGGCCGGAGAGGCGCGCTTCCAGATCGTGGGCGCGGTCGGCGCGGCTGGCCCCAGCGACGCCGCCCAGCTCGGCGTGCCGGTGTGGACGCCGGCCACCAGCGACGCGGTGGCGACCTATGGCGTGATCGACGCGCCCGGCGGCGCCATCAGCCTGCCGGTGCGCGCGCCTGGCGCGGTGTTCAAGCAGTTCGGCGGCGTCGACGTCACCACCGCGTCGACCGAGCTGCAGGCGCTGACCGACGCCGTGCTGTACCTGTCGAGCTACCCCTACGAGTGCTCCGAGCAGGTGTCGTCGCGCGTGCTGGCGGTGGCGGCGCTGAGCGACGTACTGGAGGCCTTCCTGGCCCCGGACGCCCCGGGCGTGCCGTCGCGGGAAGCCATCCTGGCGGCGATGGCGCGCGATCTGCACCGCCTGGGCACGATGCAGAACAGCGACGGCGGCTGGGGCTTCTGGAGCGACAACCGGAGCTGGCCGCTGGTGTCGATCCACGTCGCGCATGCGCTGGCGCGGGCCAGCGCCCGCAAGTTCGACGTCGATCTCCTGGTGCTGGAGTCGGCGCAGAGCTACCTGAAGGGGATCGAGCAGCACATCGCGGAGAGCTACGGCGCCGCGGGGCGCCGGCCGCTCATCGCCTACGCGCTGTACGTGCGGGCGCTGCTCGGCGATCGCGATCTGCCGCGCGCGCGCAAGCTGCTCGGCGAGGTCGAGCTGGCGGACCACGCGCTGGAGACGCTGGGCTGGCTGTGGCCGGTGCTGGCGGGTGATCCGAAGTCGGCCGGGGCGCTGGCCGCGCTGCGCCGCCACGTGGCCAATCGCGTGGTCGAGGAGGCCGGCACCGCGCACTGGGTGACCGGGCTCGACGACGGCGAGCAGCTGCTGCTGGCCTCGGATCGGCGCGTCGACGGCATCCTGCTGTCGGCGCTGATCGCGGATCGCGCGGCCGATCCCGCGCTGGCCGACCTCATCCCCAAGGTGGTGCGTGGCCTGATGGCGCACCGCAGCGCCGGCCACTGGGGCTCGACCCAGGACAACGCCTGGGTGCTGCTGGCGCTGCAGGCCTACTTCCACGCCTTCGAGGCGACCACGCCGGACTTCACCGCGCGGACCTGGTTCGGCGAGCTGGAGGCCGCGCCGCAGCGCTTCGAGGGCCGCAGCGTGGCGCAGCGCGAGCTGGCCATCCCGATGGCCTTCGTGGCGCGCAGCGCGGCGCCGCAGACCCTGGTCTTGCAGAAGCAGGGCGCCGGCCGGCTGTACTACCGGGTCGGCATGCGCTCGGCGCCGACCGATCTGGCGCCCGCCGCGGTCGAGCGCGGCTTCACCGTGCTGCGCAGCTACGAGGCGACGGGGGCGCCCGAGGAGGTGCGCCGCGACCAGCACGGCGTCTGGCACGTGCGCGCCGGGGCGCTGGTGCGCGTGCGCGTGACCATGGTGGCGCCGACGCGGCGCTATCACGTGGCGCTGACCGATCCGCTGCCCGCGGGCCTGGAGGCGCAGAACAGCGCGCTGGCCACCACCGGCTCGCTGCCCGAGGACGCCGACGACAGCCCGTACTGGTGGTGGTCACGCAGCTGGTACGAGCACCAGGAGCTGCACGACGAGCGCGCCGAGGCCTTCACCACGCAGCTGTGGGACGGCGTGCACGAGTACGTCTACTACGCGCGCGCGACCACGCTGGGCAGCTTCGTGGTCCCGCCCGCCAAGGCCGAGGAGATGTACGCCCCGGAGGTGTATGGGAGGTCGGCGGGAGACCGGCTGGTGGTCGAGGAGAAGTAGGAGGACCCGGACAAACAGGTCACAGGCCACAGGTCACAGGTCACGGGGAACAGGCAATGACGGAGGCGGCGGCACATCCCTGGCCGGTGGGTACAAGCGGGAACATGGGTGGCATCTCTGACCGGGCACATAGGTGGCACTGGGATCCTGGGGAGGGACAGGTCAGAGAGGTCGGAAGCCTGCGCTGGTAAGGTGGCCCAGGTTCAAGTGCATGAATGTCACCAACCAGCGACCGTCGCTTTCTTCGCGAAGCCCGACGTATTGGAACGCCAGGGCCGACGAAATGTAGATCTGTTTGCGTCGGAAGTAGACGCGTCCCTTTCCGTTCAGTGCTGCCACATCGTCATGCTCCGGATACTCAGGGTCGGCGAGAACCGCAGGTAGCTGGCGCGGCGAGCGCTTGTAGATCTGGGCCGGCCGCTTCATCCCGAGCGCCTCGTGTGGACGTTCTTGGTTGAACTCCTGGACGAAGTCATCGAAGCGCTCCTGCTGTTGCAGGAGGTTCTTGCGCGGGGGCCGCGTGGTCTCGAATTTCAGAGTGCGATGCATACGTTCGTGCTGACCGTTGTCCTCTGGATGAGCAGGGCGGGTTCGCTCCAGCTCGATGCCCAGCCGAAGCCAGTAGGCCGACAGTCGCGTCAGATTCGCCAGGCCGTTCGAGGCGAATGGGACGCCATTGTCAGAGCGGAGGGCTTTCGGCAGGCCGTAGCGATGAAAGATGTCCTCGCAGGCATCCCGAGCCGCCTCGTCCGAGATCGCGGGCATGCCCTCGCAGCCCAAGATGAACCGGCTGCGCTGATCAGTCAGCGTCAGGGGGTAGCACAGGGATCGATCGCCAAGCCGGAACTGGCCCTTGTAGTCGATGCACCAGACATCGTTCGGCGCATGCGCCTCTCGCAACGCAGTTGGGCGTGGTGCTTCGCGTCGGCGCGGGATGCGGGCGTTCACCAGTCCGGCGCGCTCGAGGATGTCCCCAATCGTGCTCGCAGCAGGCAGCACTCGATTGAGCCGAGTCTCAAGCACATCCTTCACCTTCTTTGGACCCCAGCTCGGATGCCGGCTTCTCTCAGCTACGATCAGATCGACGAGCTCTGGTGGAGTCCGGTGCGGAATCACCTTGGGCGCACGAGAACGATCAAGCAGGCCGGCTTCTCCTAGCCGCTTGAACCTTTGCTTGAACTTGTCGCCGGTCTTCCGCGAGATGCCGTACTCACGGCAAAGCTCGGCGACGGCCTCGCCACCAATCACACGGTTCATGAACTCGGTACGCAGATTCACGGGTGTCTTCGATTTCCAAGGCACGGCGCCCTCCCGCGCCGTGCCTTAGCAGGTGCCACCCATGTGCCCGGTTTGAAATGCCACCTATGTACCCGGTCTGTACCGGGCATGAACATCGCTAGCCGGTGCGCGCCAAGTCCAATGAACTGTCACCGACGAACTGCCCGTCCGCACCAAGCCGTGCACGCCCAGCACGTCTCTCGAGCACTCACCGCCGCACAGCACCCATTGCTAATTGCCTGTGACCTGTGACCTGTGCCCTGTGACCTGTTTGTCCGGGGATCAGTCGGCGTCGCCGCTGTACAGGCTGTCAATCTCCGCCGCGTACTTCTGGGCCACCACCTTGCGCTTCAGCTTCAGGGTGGGGGTCAGCTCGCCGCCGGCGACCGAGAGTTCGCCGGGGAGCACGGCGATGCGCTTGATGCTCTCGTAGCGGGCCTGGCCGGGGTTGACCTCGGCGTTGACGCGCGCCATCAGGTGGTCGCGCACCTTGGCCTCGCGGGCCAGCGCGGCGGGGTCGCTGGCGCCGAGGCCCAGCTCGGCGGCCAGCGCGGGCGCGGCCTCGGGATCCAGCGCCAGCAGCGCGGTGACGTACTTCTTGCCGTCGCCGATGACCACGGCCTGGCCGACGCCGCGGATGGTCTTGAGCTTGGCCTCGATGGCCTGGGGCGAGATGTACTTGCCGCCGCTGGTCTTGAGCAGCTCCTTCTTGCGGTCGGTGATGCGCAGGGTGCCGCTGGCGTCGAGCTCGCCGATGTCCCCGGTGTGCAGCCAGCCGTCCGCCCACAGCTCGCGGGTCTGCTCCTCGTCCTTGTAGTAGCCCTTGGCCAGCGTGCTGCCACGGGCCAGGATCTCGCCGTCCTCGGCGAGGCGCAGCTCGATGCCGTCGAGCGCCTTGCCCACGGTGCCGACCACCGGGCGCCCTGGCAGCGACGTGGTCAGCAGGCCCGAGGTCTCGGTCTGGCCGTAGCCCTCGTGCAGCGGCAGCCCCAGCGAGGCGAAGAACTCCAGCGTGGCCGGCGGCGTCGGCGCGCTGCCGGTCGACGCCGTGCGCACCGCGTCCAGCCCGAGGCGGGCGTGGATCTTCGACAGCACCAGGCGGTGCGCCAGCCCGCGGCGCAGCTTGCTGACGCGGCCGCTGCCGGAGACGTGGCGCTTGAAGGCCTCGAGCTCGGTGGCCATGGCCCAGCGCGCCAGCTTGGCCTTGACCCCGGTGGCCTCGGCCAGCTTGGCGGTCAGCGCGGCCTGGAACTTCTCCCACACCCGGGGCACGCCCAGGAACAGCGTGGGGCGCACCTCGGGCAAGTAGTCGCGCAGCTTGCCGAGGTCGTCGCAGAAGAAGACCTCGGCGCCCTCGGCCAGCGGCAGCAGCACCGAGAAGATCTGCTCGGCGATGTGCGACAGTGGCAGGTAGCTGAGGATGCGATCGCGCTGGTGCCCGAAGCGCGCCAGCACCTTGGCCGACATCCCGGTCAAGGTGGCGTGGGTCAGCATGACGCCCTTGGGGCGCCCGGTGGTGCCCGAGGTGTAGCAGAGGAAGGCCAGCGCGTCGGGATCGACCGCCGCCAGCCGCGCCTCCAGCGCCTTGTCGGCGGCGGCGCCCTCGGCGCCCTTGGCCAGGAAGTCGGGCCACGCCATGGTGAAGCCGGAGCTGGCCTCGGACCCTGGCGCGGCGTCGAACAGGATGAGCTTCTCGAGCCTGGGCATGGCCGCGCGCACGCCGTCGAGCTTGCTGGCCTCGGCGGCGCCATCGACCACGGCCAGGCGGGCGCCGGCATGGTCGAGGATCCAGGCGATCTGCTCGGGGGTGGAGGTCTTGTAGATGGGCACCGGCACGCCGCCGGCGTTCATCACGCCGAGCTGCGTGACCACCAGCTCGTAGCGGTTCTTGGCCACGATGCCGACCGCCTCGCCGGGCTGGTGCCCCAGCGCCAGCAGCGCGCGACCGACTTGACGTACCCGCTGATCATATTGACGCCATGTAATGGTGTTCCAGCCGCTGGCGGTGCGTTCGCGCAGCGCGCCGTCGTCGGGGGCCTTGCTGGCCCAGGCTCTCAGCTGATGCACCAGGGTGCGTTCGTCGCTCATGGTCGGCTCACCAGGTCCCAGGTCGGAGGTCGGAGGTCGGACGTCGGGTCACGTCAGGGGCAGGACAGCGGCAGCGTGGCAGGCACCTCGGCCAGCGCCTTGGCCAGCCAGCCGTCCACGCGCTGGAACAGGATGTCGTCGGGACAGCCGCAGCGGACCTGGTCGCAGAACCAGGTGCCATAGCTGGAGAAGGCGCCCTCGAGCGCGTTCTTGCCGGCCTTGGCGGCCGCGATCTGCTCGCCAGGCACCGCGGCCAGGCGCGTGCGCAGGGCGACGGCGTCGTAGGGCGCGATCTCGAGGCTGAAGTCGGCCGCGATCGCGGGCGCGGCCAGCAGCGCGGCCATGCAGGCGGCGTCGCGCCGGCCGTGGGGATCGGCTGCCCCCGGGGCCAGCCGGGTGGTGTCGGGCACCATCATGTAGTCACACGGGGTGTCCCTGGGCAGCGCCTCGTGGCGGGTCAGCACGCGCATCAGGGTGATGCGGTAGCGCCCCGGCCGCTTGAACGCGGGGCACACCGGGTTGAGCAGCAGGTGCTCCTCGTGGCTGGCGCCGGGCGCCACCTTGGCCACATAGCCGCCGCCGCCCCCGGCCATCGGCCCCGGCAGCGCCTTGCCGACCTCGCACACCACTGCGCCGCTGTCGTCGCGGATCTCCCAGCCGAAACGCAGCGGGTGGTTCTGCCCGAACCAGTCACCGCCGACGTCGAACTGCAGCTCGGCGTCGCCAAGGTTCTCGATGGTGAGGCTGAGCAGCAGCGGCTCGCCGGCGGGGACGCGGGCGCGATCGGGTGCGATGCTGGCGCGCACGGCGCCGCGGGTACGCACCTCGGCGGGCGGCATGGGCACCACCAGCGGCGCGGCGTCGATCTGCGCGGCCGCGGTCGGCGACGGCGACGCTGATGGCGGCAGCTTGCGCTTGCTGCGCGTGCACGCCCCCAGCGCGGCAGCGCCCCCCAGCAAGGCCAGCATGATCGCGGCTCGCTTCCCCATGGCGCCATCTTATGCGCGCAGCCTTGCGGCGTCCCCGAAAACCTGGCGCCGGGCTATGCTGGTCCCATGCGCATGTCATCGTTCATGGCGGCGGCCCTCGCGGGCCTTCTGCTGACGGCAACGCCGGCCTGTGTCATCCGCGGTCGTGGCGAGGTGACCTACTACGTCGACGAGGATCCGCCCGAGCCGCAGCGCGAGGTCGTCCAGGTGCGCCCCGGCTTCATCTGGATCCAGGGCTACTGGTTCCGCGACGGCAAGCGCTGGGTGTGGATCGACGGCCACTTCGTCGGCGAGCGCGCCGATGCCGACTGGGTGCCCGGGGTGTGGGTGCGTTCGGGCGGGCGCTGGCGCTGGAATCCGGGCCGCTGGGCCGCGCGCCAGCGCCGCAAGGAGGAGCGTCGCGAGCGCCGCGAGGAGCGCAAGGAGGAGCGCCGCGAGGAGCGTGAGGAGCGCAAGGAAGACCGCAAGGACGACAAGGATCACCACGGCAAGGGGCACCATGACTAGCGCGCGGCTGGCGCTGGCGACGCTGGCGCTGGCGCTGACCGCCACCTCGACCCTTCCGGGGTGCGGCGATGACGGGCGGCCGGTCAACGTGCCGGTGGTCGAGGTCGGCGCCTACGAGGCGCAGTGCCAGACCCAGTGCCAGCTCGCCAGCGGCGAGGGCACCTGCACGCAGAAGCACAGCGAGTTCTGCCTGGCGCGCTGCCGGGCGCGCACCAACGGCCTGCCCCAGGCCTGCGCCGACTGTCTGTTCAGCAAGGGCACGCCCATCAAGGGCTTCATCGACAGCTTCGGCGATCCCGCCTGCACCGTGGGCGGCCCCGGCGAGATCGACGACTGCGCCAGCGCGTGCGACGTCGCCGACGCGCCGCCGGCGCCCAGCCTGACCGTGCTGTGCCAGCTGACCTGCGGCTTCTACATGAGCGAGCCGACGCCGCTGGCGTGCTCGGCGGACAACATCAGCCCGTGCCTGAGCGCGTGCATGACGACCATCGGCGCGCACGGGCGGGTGTGCTCCGACTGTGTGATCGATCAGGCGGTGCCGTCGCGCATCTGCATCAACGACAACTGTGACTGCGAGATGCACTTCCAGTCCGAGACCGGGTTCTCGTGCTCGACGCTGTGCGACGCCACGCCCTGAGCGGTGCGCGGGCCGCCCTGACGCTGCTGCTGCTGCTGCCGGGCGCCTGCAAGAGGAGTCCGCGCCAGACCCCGGCCCCGTCGCGTACGGCAGCGCCATCGCCGGGGCCGGCGCTGCTGCCCAGCGCGGACCAGGGTTTCGTCGGGCTGCTGATCGAGAACGCCGCCGGCGACGACATCCACCCGGCCGACTACTGCCTCGACGACGGCCAGCAGTGGCGCGGCCTGCCGGCGCGCCTGGGCCGCGTCAACCTCGCGGGCGTGACCCCGGCGGCGGCGCTGTATGGACGCCAGGTCATCGTGTGGGGCAGCCGCGAGCCCTCGCTGGACGCGGTGGTGCAGAAGCTGGGGCCGTGCCCGCCCGATGATCGCCCGATGGCGCAGATGCGCAGCGACTGGATCGCCGACGAGGGCGGCTACCTGACGACGCACGCCAAGCTGGCCGCCACCCCGCTGCTGCGCGCGGTGCGCATCGAGCCGGTGACCCTGGCCGGCTTCGGCGCCCTGCCCGATGGCGGCGTGGGCCACGGCTTCACGCTGCACAACCCGTTCGACGCCACGCTGTCCGGCACCCTGCGCGTGCACTGGGAGGGCGGCCCCGGCAAGCCGATGCCACACTTCGTGGAGCAGCCCTTCACGGTCGCGCCGGGCGCCAGCCTGACCGTGGCGGTCCCCTTCGAACCCGCTGACGAGCCCGACGAGGACTGGGCCTGGCAGCTCCACGCGGTGCACGTGGTCGGCAGCGCCGGCCGGGTCACGGTCGACGCCGACGTCTACCTGGAGGGTCGTTAACGGTCGCCGCGCCGCCCCGTCATGACGGGTATGCGGATGCTGAAGATCGTGATCTTGCTGTGTGTGTCGGTGCGGGTGGCGGGGGCCAGCACGACGCCGCGACCGAGCACCCCCTATGGCTGTGACTTCCTGCCCGCGCAGGTGCTGCCCGCGGAGCGGCCACGCAGCCCGTTCAGCGAGGTCATCGACACGCTGGCCGGCCTGGCGCAGCACCCCGATGCCGAGCTGCTGGCTGCGGTGGTGCAGCGGGCCTCCGCGCTGGAGGCCGCGGGGCTGGGGCTCCGGCAGCGCATCATCCTGCAGAACCAGCTCCTGCAGGTGACCTGGGCCGCCGAGCAGTCGAGCGCCACGCTGGAGGACGCGCGGCGGCTGGCGGGGCGGCTGGCGCTGCCGGGCGTGCTGCTGGAGGCGCTGGGCAGCGAGCCCGAGCGCGGCCTCGACAGCTTCCTGGGGCCGCGCTCGGGCTGGATCGAGCGCCGCGGCCTGACCTGTGGCAGCTCGCGCCTGCTGCACGAGTGGCGCTATCGCGGCACGCTGGCGTTTCGCCCGGTGCGAACAGAGGCGCTGCGCGCGCTGGTGGCGCAGCGGGTCGCGGTCGACGTCGAGGGCGTGCCGCACCTGACGCCGTTCATCGATCATGTCGAGGTGCGCGGGCGACTCGACGCCGACGTGCCGGCGTGCGTGCTGGAGTTCGACGCGCGCGCGCAGGCGGTGGGTGCGGCGGCGGGGCTGCGCATGATGGGCCTCGGCGAGCTGCACGAGGATCAGTTCGTGTTCAGGCGCGGCGACGGCGTGGGCTGCCTGGTCTGCCACGCCCCCGACGGCTCGCGCGATGGCTTCGAGGACGTGGTCGGCGCCGAGGTCGCGCCGCTGCTGACCGCGCGGCGGGTCACGCTGCTCGGGTTCGCCGCCGGGCGGCTGGCGAGCTGGCTCGGAATTGCCGAGGACTTGCAGGACGTTACGAAATAGTTCGCAAGCAGGCTTCACATCGTCGGGAAGCGCCCGTCCCCCCTTCAGGAGGACACGACGATGACGAAGCGGATGAGCCTGGTGGCGATGGTGCTGGTGCTGGTGAACGCGACGCTGGCGGGCTGCGCGTCGGAGCAGCCGGGGGTGGCGAGCAGGAGCGGCGCGAGCGAGGGGCTGGCCCCGGGCGCGGCCGACAGCCTGGTCAACGCCGACGCCACGCCGGACGCGTGCCGGATCTACATCCAGTCGGCCCCGGTCGGCACCGTCACGGTGACGCGCATGATGACCCGCGGTGACGGCACCCCGCTGCCCGCGCTGATCGTCTCGGTGTGCGCCGCCGAGGACACCCGCTGCGAGTACCCGCTGGCGACCACCAGCACCGATGCGGCCGGCCGCTTCAGCGTCGAGGTCTCGTCGGGCTTCGACGGCTACTACCAGATCACCGGGGCGGACATCGATCCCACCCTGCTGTACCTGCCGCCGTACGTCACCAGCAGCACCGACGGCGTGCGCCTGGCCTCGCCGGTCGAGGGGCGCCACGGCCCGGTCGCCGGGCTCGACCTCGGTGGCACCTGGCTGCAGTCGCCCGACTGTCAGGCCCTGCCGCGCCAGGTCCCGGCCCGCCTCGGCTTCCGCACCGTGCTGCCGCCGCCCTCGGCGCTGACCCGGTAGGCCCGCTGACCCGCCCCGCAGCGCTGCTCACCCGCCCCGCACGACCCCCAGCAGCGGCCACGCCAGCACCAGCAACAAGCCCCCCCTCAGCAAGCTCAGCACCTCCCAGCGCCGTGCGCGCCGGCGCCACTCGTCGGCCGCGATGGGCGCCGCGGGGTCGCGAATCAAGCGCATCAGCTCCGGCACGTACCAGACCGCGGTGGTGCCCAGCACCACGGCATAGCCGCCCAGCACGAGGTACAGCGCCTGGCGGCGGTCGCCGTTGCTCCAGCCGGTGGCCAGCGCGGCGCCCAGCAAGAGCAGCATGACGGGATGGATCGCCATCCAGAAGCGCTCGGCGCGCAGGCGGTGCTCGCCGGTCCACATCGTCAGCGACTCGGGCGGACGGCGCGCCCACTGCGGGATGACCGCGATGTGCTCGTAGATCATGGCGCCGCACAGCACGCCCCAGCCCAGGGCAGCGGCCTGCAAGGTGATGGTCGACAGGGTCATCGCGGCCTCCTTCTCGGCTTGCTCCTCGGCTTGCGCCTGGGTGTGGGCGGCCTGGCCAAGGCGTCGAGCAGGACCTGGATGGCCCAGGTCGACGCCTGTGCGGCCTCGGTCGCCTCCAGGCCCCAGGTCTCGCGCAACCAGCGCCAGCCCTGGGGGGAGATGAACAGGTAGATCGCGCCCGTCAGCGCCTCCAGCTCGGACGCGGTGCGGCCCCGGGCGCGCGAGCGCAGCACCGCGGCGGCGCTGCGCGCACGGTCGCGCACGCTGCCCACGCGGATGCGGTTGAAGGCGCGTGACTCCATCAGCGGGCGCAGCACCTCGGCGTGCTGCTCGTAGAGCGCATAGTTCTCGGCCGGCAGCGCGGGCAGGCGCTCGGCGGGACTGAACAGCCGCTCGGGCGTCTGGCCGATGCGGGGGCGGATCCAGTCGAGGAACGCGCGCAGGAGCTCGTCCATGGTCGCGAAGTGGCGATACACCGTGGGCACCGAGACGCCGGCGGCCTCGGCCAGCCGCGGCAGCGTCAGCGCGTCGAGGCCACCCTCGACCAGCATGGCGCGCGCGGTGTCGAGCAGCTTGTCGCGAGTCTGCACCAGCTGTGCGCTGCGCGACGGGCTGGTGTATGCGCGCGGCGCCATCTCCAGCACTTCAACATTTCGCGTTATCTAATTCAAGTGAATTGATGCACGCCAACTACGGAAGCGGTCCGGGCGCCTTCGCCAGCAGCGCGCGCAGCTCGGCCACCGCTGGCACCTCGACATCCGCCCCGCTCCACGCCGCGATCACCGCCTGCCCCACCTGCCGCGCCATCGCCCAGTCACCCCGCTCCACGGCCCGCTTGGCCGCCCCCACCCACGCCATCGCCGCGCCGTTGAAGATGCCGGGCATCTTGACCAGCTGGGCGTCGGCCGCGGCGGCCGCCTCGAGCTCGCCGGCGCGCTGCAGGGCGTCGTTGATCAGGATGGGGTGGAAGAAGCTCTGCCCCGCCAGCGTGCGCCAGGAGCGGGAGGCAGCATTGAAGTCGCCGCCGGCATGGGCGCGCGCCCCCGCGACGAAGAGCCGGAAGGCCTCGGGTTGCCGCGCCACCAGGCGCTCCAGCGCGTCGAAGCAGGGTGCGCGGTGGGCAGCGCTGGCGTAGACGCAGATGAGCACCACGGGGCGCATGCCGCCGACGTCGACCCGGATGGGGTCGGGCTCGACGAAGCGCGTCGACAGCTCGTCGGCCAGGGTGGTGGGCTCGCCGAGCAGCCAGCTCAGGATGACGGCGTTGCCGATGGCCTCCTGGTTGCTGGCGGTGATGCGCTGCGCCTTGTCGAGCAGGCTGCGGGCACGGGTCAGCGCGGCGCCGAACCGCGCCTGCGCGGCGTCGACCAGCACCAGCATCGACTCGCCGAGTTCGCGCAGCTGCGGCTCGCCCTCGGCCAGCGAGGCGGCCACCGCGCGCGCCTCGGCGAACTGCTGGGCGAACAGCAGCTCGACGATCAGCGCCGCCGACAGGCCACCGTCGCCAGGCGCCAGGGTCACCGCGCGGCGCACCAGCTCGAGGCGACGGCCCCGCTCGGTCTCGTTGCTGTTGCCCGGGTTCCACGCCCCGGGCTCGTTGGGACGCCAGTTCTGGAACAGGCGCACGAAGGGCGAAAGCTCGGGGCGCCCCAGCGCGCCACGGATGGCGACCCACCAGCTGCGATCCTGGGGCATCTCCTCGAGCACGCGACCCAGCAGCAGGCGCTGGGCGCCGTCGAGATCGCCCTGGGTCGCGCGCACCGAGGCCTCGGCGGCCGACAGCCGGAGCAGCCCGAAGGCCGACTTCTCGCTGGCGCGCAGGGTGGCCAGCTCGTCGGCGACGCCCTCGAGGCCGCGCGCATCGCCGGTGGCGGCGCGCAGCGTGGCGGTGATGGCCAGGCGGGCCGGGCTGGAGTGATCGAGGGCGATGGGTTCGGGGGGCGTGGCCCCGGGCCGGAACGGCAGGGTCACGAAGTCGCCGAAGCTGCGATAGGGGCCCAGGCGGGCGCCCATGATCGCGATGGAGCGCTGGTACTCCTCGAGCACGCCGACGCCGCTGACCAGCGCGCTGTTGAAGTCGAGCCACAGCAGCGCGTCCTCGACCGTGGTGTCGGGCAGGCCGCTCCACAGCACGACCTCGGGGTTCAGCGCGCGCGCGGGGCCGAAGAGGCCGCGCTGGGTCAGCTCGCGCATGGCGCCGCGCACGGCCTGCCAGGGCGTCGGGCCGCTGCCGTGGCCGCGCCCGAGTTCGCGCGCGCGGGCGTCGCGCAGGATGAGGTCGACCTCGATGCCGCGCGGCAGCTTGTGCACGCTGCCGTCGAGCCAGGCCTGGGCGCGCGCGCGGGCGGCGGCGATGGCGCGCGGGCGGGCGTCGTCGGCCTGGTAGGGATCGCGCGGGGCGTCCTCGCTGGGACGGCGCGGCAGGTCGAGCAGATCGGCCGGCCACAGGGTGCGCGGGATGGGGCCGCCGCCGAGCAAGGTGGCGCCGCGCTCGCACGCCAGCGCGCCGGCGGCGGCGCCCAGCCAGCCGCCGTGCGGCAGGCCGACGACCTCGAGCGGCGGACAGGCCAGCACGGCGTCGGGCGCCAGCAGCGCCGAGGCGGGGGTGCTGACGTGGCGACGACGCAGGTAGCTGAGGGTCGCGGCCACCGCGGTGATGGTGACGGCGAGGATGCCGGCGATGACCAGGGCGCGGGTCGGGCTGCGCGGGGTGGCTGGCGTCGCAGGCGTCGCGGCGGGGCGCGAGGGTGAGGGTGAGGTCGAGGGTGAGGGTGAGGCTGCGCTGTCGAGCGCGGCGAGACACTCGATGGCGGTGGGCCGGTCGGCGGGTGACTTGGCCAGGCAGCGCGCCACCAGGTCGTCGAGCCAGGGCGGGACCGCGGCGAGCCGGGTGTGCACGCGGGGCGCCGGATCGCGATCGATGGCGATGGCCAGCGCGACCGCGCTGTCGCCGCGAAACGGGCGCGTGCCGGTGAGCAGCTCGAACAGCAGGACGCCGAACGAGAACATGTCGGTCTTGTCGCTGACGGGCTCGCCCTTGCTCTGCTCGGGTGACATGTAGCCCGGGGTGCCGAGGACGCGGCCCTCCTGGGTCTCGAGCTCGACGGTCGCCGCGCTGGCTGCGCCACCCGGGCCGAGCTCGGCCGAGCGCGCCAGCCCGAAGTCGGTCAGGCGCACCACCAGGTCGGTCGACGCGGCGGACTCGGCGGTGCCGTCGACCAGGATGTTCTCGGGCTTGAGGTCGCGGTGCACCACGCCGGCGCGGTGAGCCCGGATGAGGCCGCGCACGACGCCACGCGCCAGCGCCAGCGCACGCGGCAACGGCAGCGGCCCGGTCATGGCGGCGCGCAGGGTGCTGCCGCGCACCAGCTCCATCGCCAGGTAGATCTGGCCGTCGGCCTCGCCGACCTCGTGGATGGGGACGATCTCGGGGCCGGTGACCGCGGCGGCCAGGCGCGCCTCGCGCAGGAAGCGGGCGCGGCGCTCGGCGCTGCCCAGGCTGTCGGCGGGCAGCACCTTGAGGGCGACGCGGCGCTTGAGCGAGACGTCGTCGGCCTCGTAGACCACGCCCATGCCGCCACGCCCGAGCAGCGCGCGCACCCGGTAGCGGCCCAGCGTGGTGCCGATGAGGTCGCCGCGCGCGGCGGGCGGCGCCTGGGCGGGGGCGCGTGCGGCGGCGCGCAGCAGGGCGTCGTCGCTGTCGCTGGCGCGGTCGCTGCTGCTCGCGCTGGCGCTGCTGCTGGCGCTGTTGCTGCTGGCGCGGTCGCCGTCGGCCGGGTCGTCGGCGGCGCCGCCGTCGGTCACTTGCCGGCGCCGATCAGCCCGCGCTCGCGGGCCATGGTGGCGAAGCGCTGCTTGACCAGCTGGAAGCGCTTGCGCAGGCGGGCGCTCTCGCGCGTGACATCGGCCGCTGACAGGGTGTCCTCGCCGGCGAAGACGTGTGCGATCTCCTCCCACGGCATGTCGCGATCGAGGCGCAGGATGAGCAGCGTCTGATCGTCCTTGGGCAGGCTCTCGCGCAACAGCTGCAGGGCGCTCTTGACCTCGCTGCGCAGGTGGGTCTCGGTGCGGGTGCGGATGGCGACCGCGAGGCGACCCACTGCCGAGGCCTGCGACAGCGGCACGTGAGGCTTGCCCGCGGGGCCGCGGCGCAGATCGGTCAGCGCGTTGCGCGCCAGCAGATAGACCCAGCCGCGCAGCGAGCAGCGCCACTCGAAGCCCGGCAGCGTCTTCCACAGGCGCTCGCTGAGCAGCGAGAAGGCGTCGCCGGCCAGGCCGTGATCGCCGGCCACCGCGACCAGGTAGCCGAAGACCTCGGCGCCGTAGCCCTCCAGCGCCTGGGTGGTGGCGCGATCGAACGCACCAGCTTGCCAGCTCGCGCGCACACGCTCCTCCACCCCCGGGTCCACCGAGGAATGGTCGCCCGGGGGCGCGGCGTCGTCAACGCGGCGCGTGGTACCCTGCGCCCATGTCGATCATGTCCCGGACGCTGCTGTTCGCCGTTGCTGGCCTCGGCCTGGTTGCTTGCGGTGGCGGCAAGCCCGCGGTGAAGAGCCCCACCAGCCCCGGCGTGGCCAGGCCCGCCGTCAGCGCGAAGACCGCCACCTTGGTCAGCCTGGAGAACGGGGATCGCGCCTGCTACGTGGCGCTCAAGCAGGCCGATGGCAGCGAGACCTCGCTGGAGGGCGACTTCGACCTGTGCCCGGGTGGTGGCAAGGATGCCAGCGCGCTGATCGGCAAGGCGGTGACCTGGACCACGCGGACCGCCAACGTGCTGGCCGAGTCGTGCCAGGGCGACGTCGATTGCGGCAAGAGCGACGAGGTCGAGCTGGTGGTGACGCTCACCGCGGCGCCGTAGGGCTCACGCGGGGGCGAGCTGGCCGGGGGGCTCGACGCGGATGCAGGTGCCGTCGCGCGCCGCCCTGCGCAGCGCGGCCGCACCACCGGGGCTGATGGTGATGCGGCCGTCACCGGCGCCGGCGGCGCTGGCCAGCTGGCTGCGCGACCAGCCGAGCTCGCGCGCCAGCACGCGGTCCAGGCGCACGACCGCGCCGGGCGCCACGCGCAGGGTGATCTCGAGCGCGCTGCCCGGGACGATGGCTGGGCGGGCAACCACGGCCGCACCGTCGGCCGCGCCATCGGCGTCGGGCGCCGCGAGGTCCAGGCCACCGATGTCACACGCGATGGCGCGCGCCAGCGCCTCGTCGTTGTGCTCGTAGCGGGGCAGCCGCGCGCCCAGCTCGGCCGGCGTGACGCGCTCGTGCACGGTGCGGTTCCAGGTGAAGTCGCAGCCGGTGCAGCGGTAGATCAGCCAGACGTCGAGGCGGCGCCCCGAGGCGTTGACGCGGAAGCGCCCCGACGACAGGAAGCGACGGCGCTGGTCACAGCGCGGGCAGTCGCGCAGCACGGCGGGCGCAGCGGCGACGCGCAGGTGCCAGGTGACGGGGACGAAGACGGTCTGCGAAGCAAGGCGTGGCAGGGCCATGACGGGCCTCCTCTCGGAAGCGCCGCGCAGGGAAGGCAAGGCTGGCCCAGGCGTGGTCCTGTCGCGTCAGCGCCCGGAGGCGCACGCGCACGGATGATCGGCGGATGTCGAATCAGCCAGACCTCGACGATCTCCGCGCGCCGCACAGCGGGTGGCTTCACGTGAAGCCCCCGCGGGACACCAGAGTGACGAGGAGTGGCTAAGACACCGGCGACATGCGGCGGGAAATCTGGCCGAGGTTGGCCCGCCCGTCAAGGGCCCGGCGTCAGTGGCCCGGCGTCAGTGCGCCGCGAAGCACACGAAGTTGCCGGCAGGATCGCGCACCAGGAGCTCGCGCGCGCCATAGAAGGTGGTGCGCTCGGGCACCACCAGGGGCCACCCGGTCAGGGCCTTGCGGATGGGGTCGAGGTCGTCGACCTCCAGATACAGCGAGCTGCGGTGCGCGCCGGGGGCCACGTCGGCGACGTCCTTCAGCATCGAGGCGCGGCTCTGCAGCATGACCTCGACGCTCCCGTGCACCAGGATGACGAAGCCGAGCGCGTCGCCCTCTGGCACCTCGACGGTCTTGGTGAAGCCCAGGCGATCGATCCAGAACGGTAGGCAGTCCTCGATGCGATCCACGATCAGGTTGGGTGTCAGCTTCTTCATGGCGACGACCATGCCTCGGTCAGGAGCGACCGTATTGGAGAAATGGAACCCACCGCGGCGCGGGCAGCGGCCGGGCTGAGGCCGGCCAGCGCCTGGAAGTCGTGGCACATGTGCGCCTGATCGGCGTAGCCGAGGTCGAGCGCGGCCTCGACGAGGGCGGCCCCGGGAGCGCGCTGCAGGTGATCGATGGCACGCTGCAGGCGGGCGATGCGCCCGAGCTGCTTGGGGCCGAGGCCGATGTGGTGCTGGAAGGCGCGGGTCAGGTGCTGGCGGCTCCAGCCCAGGCGGTCGGCCAGCGTGGCGACGTCGGGGGGCGCGGGTGCGAACAGCGCGGCGGCGGCGTGCGCGACGCGCGGGTCGGGGCCGGCCACGCGGCCCAGGTGCGCCAGCAGCGCGGCCTCCAGTGCGTCGAGTGCGGCGCGCGGGGTCGCCGGCGCGCGCGTCAGCCCGATACTGAAGACGCTGCCGAGGTCGGCCAGCGGGGTGCTGAGGTCGGTCAGCGCGCTGGCCGGCAGGCCCAGGAAGGGCGCCGCGCCGCCAGGGCGAAAGCGCACCGCGACCTGCCCCGCTGCGCGCGGCTGCACCAGCACGGCTGCGGTCATGACCCCGACCACCAGCGCGGGTGCGCCGTCGAGCGGGACCAGCACATCGATGCATCCGTCGGGCAGCACGCGCACCGGGGCGACCGGCGCGGGTGCGCGGGTGCTGGTGCGGGTGCTGGTGCTGGTGCTGGTGCGGGTGCTGGTGCTGGCGCTGGCGCGAGCAGCGGCGTCGGTCCAGCGCAGCCACAGCCGATCGACGAAGCCGCGCAGCGCGGGCGGCGGCACACGCTCGATGAAGCGGCTGGCGCTCACGGCCGCGCCTGCATCGCGGTGGTGGCGTCGCGGGCCGCGCGCGCGACGTCGGGGCGCCGGTCCTTGGTGAAGCGCTCCAGCGCGGGCACGCTGTCCACGGTGCCGACCTTGCCCAGCGCCTGCAGCAGCTCGACCAGCTCGGGGCCGTCATGGTCGTACAGCACGTCGCGATCGGCGTCGTAGCTCGACACGCCGTGCAGCATGCCGCGCAGCGCCGGCTCGGCCACCTCGCCGAGGGCCACCAGCGCGCGCGCCGCGGGCAGCCGGTCACGCAGTCCATAGGTCGAGCCCAGCCAGTCGACCACCGCGGCGACACAGGGCGGGCCCAGCGCCGCACAGCCCTCGAAGTCCTGGCGACCCAGCGCGAGGTAGGCCGCGCTGGCCGGATCCAGCGCCAGCCGGCGTCGCGCCAGCAGCTCGACCGCGGCCTTGCGCGCCTCGTCGAGGCCGGCGTAGCTCTTGCCCATGACGGCGCCGCGCGCCAGATCGGGCGCGCGGGCGTCCTGCCCGCTGGCCACCGCCAGCCACAGCGGCAGCAGCGCCAGGCTCTGCTCGTCGCCGAGGTCCTTGACCGCGGACTCGTACAGACCGTCGCTGGTGCCCGACTGGGTGCGCCCGAAGGCCTCCAGCGCCAGCGGCGGCTGGCCCAGGTCGGGGGCGTCGAGGCGATGGGTGCACTTGATCTCGGTGCCCGGGCTGCCGCCGCCGCCGATGGGCGGGATGCCGCCATACGAGTAGCTGAAGCTGCCATAGGGCGACTCGACACAGTCCACGTGCAGGCGCACCGGCGCCGAGGTCGCGACGTCGACGCCGCCGGCGGAGAGGACGTCGGTGATGAGCTTGGCGTAGTCGGTCGGGGTGCGGCCGGCCTGCGGGCTGACCGCGACCTCGAGCTGCACCGCGAGGCGGGGCAGCGCAGGCAGCGCGGCCACGCGCGCCAGGCGGGCGGCGCCCTGCTTGGCCAGCTTGTCATGCTCCTCGTAGCCGATGCTGTAGCTCTGGGCCTCCTTGACGCAGCGGAAGCCGATGTGTGGCGCGGCGCGGGTGGCCAGGGCGCGGTAGGCCGGGTACGACGACGCCGCGGCGTCGAGGTACGAGCCGCCCACGACCCAGGCCGGGGACAGCTCGGAGTTGTAGCGGTCGCCGGTCCACTCGGCGACGTTGCCGACGACGTCGACCGGGCCGAACGGTGACGCGCCGTCGGGGCGGCCGCCCACCGGCAGCGGCCCATTGCCGCAGCCCATCAGGTTGGCGCGCGCGCAGGTCGCGGCGTCGAGCCCCCACGGCATCGGGCGCGCGTCGCTGCCGCGCGCGATGGCCTCGTGCTCGTCGGGCGTGGGCAGGCGGCCACCGGCCCACTTGCAGTAGGTCTCGGCCTGGGCGCGGGTCACGCCGGTGCGCGGCAGCTGGGGGTCGGGCGCGGCGGGCAGCGCGGGGCAGGCCTGCGCGGCGACGCAGCGCTCCCAGTCGGCGGCGGAGACCTCGGTGCGGTCGACCAGCAGGTCGTCGATGGACTCGCTGCGGCAGGGGCCGGCACGATCGAAGCAGCCCAGCTGCGCCTCGAGATCGAACATCGGCAGCTGCTTCTGCTTGGCGTCGGCGGCCGTGCTGGTGCCGGTGCCGGCCTTGCCGCGCCTGGCGCTGCGCGAGCGCAGCAGCAGGAAGCCGCCCACGACGAGCGTGAGCACCGCGATGATGATGGCGTTGCGCCGGCCGCTCGAGCCGGCGCCGGCGCCGGGCACGGTGGGCGCGGCGCCGACCGGGCGCTGCGGGTGCGGCGGGCGCGGCTGTGCGGCCAGCTGGCGCCCGATGGCGGCCAGCTCGCTGAGCGCGGACGACTGCGGCGCGGCCAGGTGGGGCGGCGGCAGCGCGTGCAGCGGCAGCGGGAGCGGCGGCCCGGGCGGTGGTGTGGGCGCGGCCAGGCGCGGCGGCGGCTCGGGCGCGGTCATGCGCGGCGGCGGCTCGGGCGCGGTCACGCGCGGCGGCGGCTCGGGCGCGGTCACCCGCGGCGTGGGCTCGGGGGCCGTCATGCGCGCCGGCCCCGGTGTCGCGGCGCCGGCGGTCGCCCACGGGTGGCTGCCGGTGCTGGCGGCCAGCTGCCCGGCCTCGGCCTCGAGCTCGCGCAGCAGCGCGGTCGCGGTCGGGCGCGCCGGCGCGGTCTTGGCCAGCATGGCTTGCACACGATGCTCCAGCGCGGGCGAGATCCCCGCCACCCGCGAGCCGAGCTGCGGCGGCGCGGCATAGATGTGCGCCCCCAGCACCTCGCCGAGGCCCTCGCCGTCGAAGGGCGGGCGCCCGGTCAGGAGCTCGAAGTAGATGCAGCCCAGCGAGTAGATGTCGGCCGCGCCGTCGACCTTGGCGGCGTTGCGACACTGCTCGGGTGACATGTACGCCGGGGTGCCGATCACGGTGCCGGTCTTGGTCTTGACCGAGACCTGCTGGCCGCCGCCCAGCTTGGCGATGCCGAAATCGAGCACCTTGACGCGCAGCCCGATGGGCGCCTCGCTGTCGGGCACCAGGAACAGGTTGTCGGGCTTGAGATCGCGGTGGACGATGCCCTGCGCGTGCGTCGCCTCCAGCGCGCTGGCGACCTGCCACACGATGGCCGCCGCCAGCGCGGGCGGCAGCGGCCCCTGCCGCTCGAGGCGCGTGCGTACGCTGTCGCCTTGCAGGAGTTCCATCACGATGAAGGCGCTACCCGAGGCGTGGTGGCCGAAGTCGTAGATCTGGATCAGGCCGGGGTGGCGGATCATCGAGACCGCGCGCGCCTCGTTGAAGAAGCGCGCGACCACCTCGGGCTCCTGGGACAGCTCGGGCAGCAGCAGCTTGACCGCGGCGCGCTGGCCGATGAGGACATGCTCGGCGGCATAGACCACGCCCATGCCGCCCTCGCCGAGCTTGCTGCCCAGGCGCCAGTTGCCCAGCGTCTCGCCGCTCATGGTCATGGCGCGGGCGCCTCCAGCCGCTGCTGCGTGGCCCGGGCCGCGGCCGACACCTCGGGGCGCTGGTCGGCGACGTAGGTCTCGAGGAAGGGCACGTGCTCGGGGCCACCGACCTTGGCCAGCGCCTCCAGCAGCTGGATGGTGATGGCCGGCGCGCCCGGCGTCGGATAGTCGCGCTCGCCCTTGGGCGGCCGCTTCTTCAGGAGCTCGACCACCAGGCGCGCGGCGTCCTGGCCACCGACCTGGGTGATCGCCGCCAGCACGGCGCCGAACTGCCGGTCGTCGTCGGCGAGGTCGCGACTGAACGTGCCCAGCGCGTCCAGCGCGGGCGCACCCAGCGCGGCCGCCTCGGCGAAGCGCCCGCGCCGCACCAGCAGATAGGCCTGCAGGTCGGGCGCCTCCAGCGGCACCTTCATGTCGCGCAGGAAGCTGTCGACATAGCTGGCGCTCTTGCCCATGCCCAGGCTGCGCACCACCAGGTCACGCGCCGCCTTCGGGTGGCCCAGCGCCAGCGCCGCCATCGACGCCAGGGTGGAGACCCGGTACGACGAGAACGCGGCCGAGAACGCCGCCTCGTGGACGCCCTCGCCATACACCGAGCGCGGCGTGCTGCCGCTGAGCGCGAAGCTGGTGCGAAAGCGCCCCACCTTGGCCTCGACCTGGCAGCGCACCCGGCTGCCCTCGATCTCGCCGTAGCTTCCGCCGCCGCGATACAGCAGGCCGTTGCCGCTGCTGGTGCAGGTGGCCTTGATGGAGCCATCAGCGGGGCCCTTGTCGACGATCTCGAGGCCATATTCTCTCAGCCCCGAGGTCAGGTGCGGATAGGCCCAGGCGTAGTCGTCGTCGTGATCGACGCGGGCGGTGACCAGGATGCGGCCCAGCGAGGTCCCGGCGTCGGGCGCCAGCACGACGGGGCTCGGGCTGGGAGTCGGGCTCGGGGTCACGATGGTCTGCACCACCGAGGGTGACGGAATCGGACTCGTGGACGGGCTCGTGCTCGTGCTCGTGCTCGTGCTCGTGCTCGTGCTCGTGCTCCTCCACACCAGCAGCCCGGCCACGACGGCCACAGTCGCCGCGCCAGCAGCGATCAGCCCGGTCGGACGCCTGCGCGGCGCCACCGCAGGCCGGGTCGGCACCGGCACCGGCCCAGGCATCGCGATCGGCACCGGTGCAGGTACCGGCACCGACGGCGCCACCGGCGCTGACACCGGCATCGCCACCGGCTGCTGCCCCGACGGCCCTTGCAGCGCCGCCGCCACCTCCACCATCGACGGCCGCCGCGCCGGCTCCTTGGCCAGGCACGCCATGATGAGGCCCGCCCACGCCGGCGGCAGCTCGGGCCGCAGCAGCCGGGGGTCCGGCACCGGCTCGTGCTGGTGCGCCGCCAGCACCTCGGCCAGCGACCCGAACACGAACGGCGCGCGCCCGCACACCATCTCGTACAGGATGCAGCCCAGCGCATAGACATCGGTGCGGTCGCTGGCGGTCTCGGCGCCGCGGCACTGCTCGGGCGCCATGTACAGCGGCGTCCCCATCAGCGTGCCCGACTGCGTCCGCAGGTCGTGCCCGCGCAGCTCGTCGGCCAGCTTGGCGATGCCGAAATCCAGGATCTTCACGCGCTCGCCGTCGCGCGCGGTGGCGTCGGTCTGCAGGAACACGTTGTCCGGCTTGAGATCGCGATGCACGATCCCCGCCGCGTGCGCCGCCGCCAGCGCATTGGCGATCTGGCGCCCGATCGCCGCCACCATCTCCAGCGCCATCGGCGCGCCCTGGCGCTGCTTCAGCCGGCCGGCCAGGCTGTCGCCCGCCAGCATCTCCATCACGAAGTACGCCGCCCCGTCGGGCGCGCGCCCGAAATCGAAGATGCGCACGATCGCCGGGTGCTGCACCAGCGACGACGCCCGCGCCTCGTCGAAGAAGCGCCGCACCACATCGGCATCCCGTGACAGCTGCGGCAACAGCAGCTTGATCGCGACCTCGTGGCCCAGCAGCTCGTGCCTGGCCACGAAGACGACGCCCATGCCGCCCGCGCCGAGCCGACGCAAGAGCCGGTAGGGTCCGAGCACCTCGCCCTCGCCGGTCACGACCGCAGCCTAACACGCCGACACCACACCTGTTCGCCGCCCCCCTCGCGCGCTTTACCCTTCTTCACAGGGCCGACATCCGGACCACACCGTGGCGCCCGACCCTGTGCTCATGCGCTTGGCCCTGCCCCTCACCATCGTCACCGTCATCCTTCCGACCGCCCTGGCCGCGTGCAGCGCCGCCCCCGACGCGCCGACCGCACCGACCGCGCCGACCCGCACCGCCAGCGCCAGCGCCGAGAGCCGCCTGTCTGCGGGCGCCCTGCTCGCGGTCACCCCGGTCAACTCGGTGGCCATGCTCACGGTGGCGCCGCGCCGCGCCGCCCTCGCCGTCACCGGCGGCCGCGCCGACCTCGTGCTGCAGGACGGCACCCTGCACCTCGGCGCCCTCGACGTCGACATCCGGGAGCGCGCGCTGACCCCGGCGATGACCGTGCACGACGTCCACGTCAGCCTCGACGCCCCCACCAGCGCGCGCGCGACCATCGCCGCCGACGGCCGCATCAGCGCCGACCTGCCCGCGATGCTGCTGCTCGACTGCACCGTCGACGAGGACGGCCAGCCCGGGCAGCCCAAGCACGAGCTGCTCGCCACCACCGTGCACCTCGAGGTCACCGTGGCCGCCGACGGACGCACAAACGCCGCAGTGACCGCCAGCGCGACCCATGAATTTCGGGGACAAGCCGTCGATCTCCTGCTCGCCGTGCGTGCCATCGAGTAGCGCCTGCCAGGGTTTTCCAGCCCCCCGCTCCGCCATTTTGCTAGCGTCCCGCAACATCGGGGCGGCGCGGTCGAGAAGCTCTCCGGGAGGCTGACATGCACACGAAGATGGCAGGGCTGCTGGCGCTCGCAGGCGCCGCGACGTTCACGATGGGCTGCGGCGGATCGAGCAAGCGCGGCTCGGTGTTCGAGAACCACTTTCCGACCCCGGCCGAGCTGGCCAAGCTGGAGAGCACGCACCAGGTGCCTGCCAAGCTGCTCGGGCAATCGCCCGAGGCCATCGACACCTGGCGCATCGACGGCGCCCTGCCGGCGCAGCTGGTGGCGACGCCACACAGCGACGGCACGCCATGGCACACCTTGCTGACCCAGGTCGCAGCCGGTCGCGACGTCGCGCTGACCGAGGACATGCACTGCTTCGCACGCGCCTATGGCGGCTTCCGCCTGGCCAAGACCGGGGCGCCGTCACGGGCGCTGCGCGACTTCATGGCTCTGCGCTGCGCCACCACCGTGGTGTCGCCCTACACCTACTACCTGCACGGCGACGGCAGCGGGGACGAGTCGCTGGTGTTCGACAACTGGAAGAGCCAGGCCCAGGACATGATGAAGGAGGCGCTGGACGCCGAGAAGGGCCCGCTGGCCATGGGCGTCTGGTTCGGTAGCGATGCCGGGAAGCGCATCATGGTCGTGGTCAGCGGCCGCCGCCTGGTCTCGATCGAGCCGCTCGCACTGGTCCCGACCGGCGACGACGTCGTCATCAACGGGACGCTGACCGAGACCTTCCAGGCGGTGCGCGCGGTCATCAACCATGGCCGCTTCGGCTTCGCCAAGTGCAAGACCGATCCCAAGGTCGTGCTGCCGCGCTTCTCGGTGCGCTGCCCGGTGGATCGCAACGACGCCGCCGAGCTCATCGAGGTGGTCGGCTTCAAGAAGGGGCGCTACCTCGGCGAGACCGTGCTCGAGACCATGACCTACCCCGGCGGACAGCTGGTCGACACCTATGCACGGGTCAGCTTCCAGGGCGAGGCCGACGAGCCTGGCGTGCCGGGCGCGACGGCGGCGCCAGCGGGTGACACCCCGACGCGGCTGACCGTCCTCATCAACGACCTGCGGGGACAGGCCAAGCTGCCCTCGGTCACGCTGTCGCTGGCCCAGAGCGCGCAGTCGCGCCGGCTGGCGCCGCTGTACTTCGCGGCGACCGCGCAGGAGGTCTCGGAGAAGATCGCCGACACCATCGTGATGGGGCTGATGGCGGGCTGGGAGATCGACGGTGTGGTGCGCGAGGGCGGCTTCACCAGTGGCATCGTCCATGGCGCCGGCGAGGAGGAGCTGCTCGAGCAGATGGTGGCGCGACCGTTCGGACGCGAGGCCCTGTTCGACGAGACGACCCAGCACGTCGCCATCGGGGAGGTGCGCTCCGACGACGGGCTCGGTGTCATGGTCACGACCTACTCGACCTTCACCGCGACCTCGAGCCGCGAGGCACTGGCGCACGTGCTCGAGAAGCTCAACGCCGAGCGCGCGCGCAACGGTCTGCCTCCGGCTGGCATCCTGGGCGGCGCCAGCGCTGTGCTCAAGAAGATCGGCACCATGGTCAAGCGCGGCGAGCTGTCCTACGACGAAGCCGGCGACGCCATGATGAACACCCTCGACAACCCCGATCTGCGCGGCTACTCGTGGGCGGCCAACTCGCTCGACGAGATCGAGATCCCGGCCACGCTGAGCAAGCAGAAGAACCTCGCGGTCGCCGCCGTGGTGACCTACCAGAAGGTGAAGGGCGTGCCGTGGGCGCCCTACGTCCTGCTGCTGATCTATGGCGAGACCCGCTGAGGGGTTGCCCGGAGCAGCGCGTCATGGAGAAATCCTGACAAAGCTTCACCCGAAGCTGACTCATTCATGACAGCAATTCCGTGAGGAAATCAGCACGCTAGGTGCATGACCCAGCACCCGATCTCCTGGTACGTGCACGAGCTCCGCGACGACCTGCCCGCGAACACCTTCACCCCGGTCCCCTCGCGTCTGCTGTGGCTGGCGCTGCACCTGGCGATCCTCGCCGGCGGCATCACCGCCATCGGCCTCGGCATCGGGGGGATCTGGCTGGCCCTGGCGCTGATCCCGATCATGGGCATCAGCATCGCCGGCGCCACCTTCGTGGCCCACGAGACCCTGCATGGCGCCGTGGTGCGCAACCGCACCGTGCGCAGCGTGGTCGGCTGGCTGGGCTTCCTGCCCTTCATGGTGTCGCCGCGGCTGTGGACGGCCTGGCACAACAAGGTGCACCACGGCCACACCGGCAAGCCCGGCGTGGATCCCGACGCCTACCCCAGCCTGTCGCAGTACAAGGCCAGCCCGGTGGTGCGCGCGGTGACCGACCGCTTCTCGCTGCGCCACAGCAGCCCGACCGGCTTCCTCAGCCTCATCCTCGGCTTCACCGTGCAGGCGGCCCAGATGCTGGTCGGCGGTCGCAAGCTCGGCCTGTCGCGCCGCGAGCACGTCAAGGCCTGGCTGGAGACCGGCCTCGCCGCCGCGCTGTGGACCACCGTCGCCGTGCTGCTGGGCCCGCTGCCGTTCCTGCTCGCCTTCGTGGCGCCGCTGCTGATCGGCAACAGCATCGTGATGGCCTTCATCCTGACCAACCACAGCCTGAGCCCGCAGACCGAGACCAACGACCCGCTGCTCAACTCGCTCAGCGTGAGCAACCCCTGGTTCATCGACCTGGTGACGCTGAACTTCGGCCTCCACGTGGAGCACCACCTGCTGCCCGCGATGTCGTCGGCGCGCGCCCCCGCGCTGCGCGACCTGCTGGTCGCGCGCTGGCCGGAGCGCTACCAGTCGATGCCGTTCGGGCGCGCCCTGTGGCGCCTGGCGCGCACCGCCCGCGTCTACGAGGACGCCACCACGCTGATCGACCCGCCCTCGGGCCGCCGCTTCCCGACCATCCTGCCGCGCGACGTCGTGGTGCCGCCCGAGGAGCTGACGCCGGTGCCCGCCGCGACGCCCGCGGCGACGGACAGCGCACCGCTGCTCACCCCGCCGCTACTCCCCGTCCCCCCGCGCTGACATCGAGACCCGCTTCGCCACCGCCTCGGCCAGCGCCTCCAGGTCGCTCACGACCTGGATCGGCACCGCGTCATCTTCCTCCATGTGCGCATAGATCACCGCCAGCACGCGCTCGGCGGCCAGCACCGGCACCAGCACGAGGTCGCGTGGCAGCGAGCGCCCCATCAGCTCGCACAGCCGGCGGTGCCAGGCCCGACCCGCCTCGGGGGGCTGACCGCGGTAGGTCGTCGCGCTCTCGCACACGGCGCGAAACGCCGTCGGCAGCTCCAGCGGCACCGCCAGCGTGGCCACCACCTTGGCGTCGCGCTCGTGGGCGGCGCGCCAGCCGATGGCGACCTGGTCGCGGACCTGGAACAGCGCACCACACTCGACGCGGCCGTGCAGGTACTCGCACAGCGCGGTGGCCAGCACGCTGCTGGCCCCGGCGCGCTCGATGAGCTGCAGCGCGCGCTCGGCCTCGGGTGAGCGGCGCCGCGCGTCGATGGTGATGTCGAGGCCCAGCTCGTCGGGCGGCGCCACCTCGGCCGCGCGCGCCGCCGACAGCGGCCCCGGCACCGCGCGCTTGACCATGGCGATGCGGCCCAGCCTGGCGGGCTCGCCCGGTAGCGGCGCGGGCGCCGGCACGATCACCCTGCGCTCAGGGGCGCCCGGCACCCCGTCGCCAGGATCGCTGCGCAGGTAGAAGTTGGGCCGCGGGATGAAGTAGTGCTTCTCCAGCCAGTAGTGCACGCGCAGCTCGGGGGCGACACAGGCCTGGATGGGTCCACCGACCGCGCGCTCGACCTCGCGCACCAGCCGGGGATCGCGCGGATCCATCATCGCCACCACCAGGCCGGCGTCGGCCTCGTACAGCGGCACCGCGGCGCAGCGCTCGGCCAGGTCGGCCGACAGCCGCGTCAGCACGCTGCTGTGCGAGTCCTCGAAGTGGGTGTCCTCGGCGACCGGCACCCCGAGGTGCTCGCCCAGCGCACGGGCCAGCACGTCCAGGTTCAGCACGCCCATCTGCACCAGCGTGGTGCCCAGCCGTCCACCCTGCAGCTGCTGCGCCTGCCGGGCCTCGGCAAGCGCCTGCGGCGCGACCAGCCCGAGCGCCAGCAGTCGTTCGCCGAAACGCATCCGAGCCGCGGCCGACTAGCCGGCCGCGGGTGTCGGCCCCGCGGTCGCGACCGTGAAGGGCTTGCGCTCGGTGATCTGCGGCAGATCGGCCTGCTCGAAGCCAGGCGGCAGCTCGCCGGTGGTGGCGTACCAGTACAGCACCGCGCGCAGCGCCGCGGTGACCGCGCTGGCCAGCGCATACAGCATGGCGGCACCGAGCAGCGACATGATGCCGGCGGCGGCGGCGCCCACGACCTTGGCCGCCAGCCCCCACACGAAGACCTCGAACAGCGCGAAGCTGCCCGCGAACACGAAGCCGGTGCCGATGAGCAGGCCGCTCCAGGTCTTCTTGACGTTGGTCCAGGCCGACTTGAAGGCGGCGCGCGCGCCGGCGCGCTCGTAGACCACGATGGGCAGCATGAGGTAGGTCACCGCGGTCAGCACCAGGCGCAGCCCGCCCATGATGATGCGGCCGAGGATCGGGACCATGCCGATGACCTGGAACACCAGGTAGCGCACCCAGGCGTAGACGGTGGCGCTGAAGGCGGCCAGCGCGACGATGCGGCCGAAGTTGCGGTTGGCCAGCTTGAAGCCGGCGCGGATGTCGGGCTGCTCGCGGCGGATCTGCTGGGTGGCCACGTGCATGCCGACGGTGGTGAAGTACAGCACCGCGGTCAGCACCGGGATCATCCAGATCGACCACAAGAGATAGGTCTCGAAGACGGCCGACGCGATGGCCAGGCTCCAGTTGCCGTTGCGCGCGGCCTCGACAGTGACCCAGTACAGGGTGGCGAAGAAGCGGCCGGTGGCGCCCGGGTGGTACTCGATGCCCCACATCAGCAGGCTGAGCGGCGCCACCACCAGCGCGGTGACCGCGGCCAGGGTACCCAGCGGCAGCAGCAGCACCTTGGGGAAGTCGCGCACCATGCGGAACGACGCCGCCGTCATCCGGAAGCTGAGCCGGATGCTGGCGAACAGCCGAGACAAGATCCCCTGCCTGACCTGCTCCATCATCGACCCCCCGGTCTGGCCCACGAGTTTACCGCACCTCGCGGCCGCTTGCGCGGGGGGTCAGCTGCTGGGCAGGGGGACGCTGACCGGGACCTCCTCGATCACGCAGGTCTCGCTGCTGCACACGCTGAGGTGCAGGGTGCCGGTGACCGGGCCGGCGCCCGCCACGCTGGGCCGGCAGGTCAGGGTCACGGTGCCGCGCTGGTCGGTGTCGACCGCGAAGCTCTGCTCGGTGGCCACGCCGGGGCTGTCGACCAGCGCGATCTTGTAGGGGAACTGGCGGTTGACGTGGAACTCGCCCAGGGCGGTGACCTGGACCCGCGCCACGCAGGCGCTGCCCACCGCGCAGCTCGCGGGTGGCTCGACGGCGACGCTGAAGGGGGGCCCGTCGGGGGACGAGCGCGGGTGCGCCGGCGTCGGGGCCGGGGCCGCGCGCTTGCGCGAGCAGCCCGCCGCCGGCAGCGCCGCCACGGCCAGCGCCAGCGCCAGCAGCGCGCGCGCGACCGGGTTCAGCTGCCGTACTTGACGCTGCATCCGTAGGCCTCGGTGACCGGGGTGGCGACCGGGCGACCGGCGGCCAGATCAGACAGCGCGGCCTCGACATGGTTGACCAGCGTGCCGCCGGTGGGCGACTCGCCGACGGCGTCGGGCGAGTTGTCGATGGCGCCCGCGTAGGCGACCTTGCCGGCGCTGTCGATGACGAACATGTGCGGCGTGTTGCTGGCGCCATAGGCGCGGCCGACCGCGCCGCTCTCGTCGCGCAGCACAGGGTGCGTCAGCGACCACTGCGCCACCGCGGCCCGGTTGGCCTCGAGCGCGTTGCCCTGCTTGCCGGGGCCGCCCGAGTTGATGGCCAGCCAGGCCACCCCGGCGCTGGTGTGCTTGGCGGCCAGGCCGACCAGCGAGCCCTTGCCGTGCGAGCGCTTGACGAACGGGCACTCGGGGTTGAACCACTCCAGCACCACCACCTTGCCGCGCAGCGCGGCCAGGCTGACGTCATTGCCGTCGAGGTCCTTCAGGGTGAAGTCGGGCGCCGGGTGGCCGATCAGCGCCCCGGGCAGCGCGGCCGGGCCGCCGGTGGACGAGGCGCCGGTCTTGCCGGTGTCCTTGGCCCGCGCGGGCTGCTTCTTCGAGCAGCTGGCCAGCGCGAGCAGCGCGGCCAGGCTGAGGGCGAACCGCTTCGAGGTCGGCGTCGGCATGGTGGTCAAAGCTAACCCTGGCGGGGCGACCGCGCCAGCAGTCAGCCGGCAGCTCGGCCGGCAGCTCGGCCGGCAGCTCAGAGGGCGCGCCAGCTCGCGGCGTCGAGCTCCGCCAGCATGTCCTCGGCCGACATCGGGCGCTGCGCCGGCTGCTTCTCCAGCACGCGCAGCACGAAGTCCTCCAGCGCGTCGCTGATGACCAGATCGGGCGCCGCCTCGCGCAGCGCCGGCGCGTGGGTCGACAGCACCTGGACCATGGTCTTCTGCGCGCCCGGCCCGGGAAACGGCTGCTTGCCGGTCAGCATCTCGTACAGCAGCACGCCGACCCCGTAGAGGTCGCCGCTGATGCCGGGTGGCGCGCCGCGCAGCACCTCGGGCGCCATGTAGCTCGGGGTGCCCACCGCCGAGCCGGGCCGGGTGATGCGCGCGGCACCCAGCAGCGCGGTCAGCCCGAAGTCGATCAGCACCGCGCGCTCGTGCGGAGGGCGGCCCGTGACGACGACGTTGGCCGGCTTCAGGTCGCGGTGCAGCACCCGCCTGGCGTGCGCGGCCGCCAGCCCCGCCAGCATCTGCCGCGCCAGGGCACACGCGCGCGCCGGCTCCAGCCGGCCGCCACGCGCCAGCACATCCAGCAGCGACACGCCGTCGATCAGCTCCAGCACCAGGTAGGGCGTGCCGCTCTGCTCGAAGCCCGCGGCGAACATGCGCACCACGTTGGGGTGGCGCACCTTGCCCAGGGTCTCGACCTCGCGCGCGAAGCGCTCGCGCAGCTGGCCGTCGTCGTCCCCGTCGTCGCCCGGGCCAGCGCCGGCCTCGTACTTGCCGGCCAGCAGCTTGACCGCGACCACCTCACCGGTCTCGCGGTGCCGGGCGGCCCAGATCTCGGCGGTGGCGCCGCGCCCGATCATCCTGATGCGCTGGTACGCGCCGGCGATGGGGTCCCCCGAACCCGCGCTCATGCCCGCAGTATCTCACGACGGCTACAGCGCCACGCACCTCACCTCGGCGCGTCTCTCGTTCAGGCCGTCAGTCGCCGGCCAGCGAGCACTGGAACACCGCCAGGCCCTGGGATACGCACTGCGCCGACGTCGGTGACCCCGACGTCGTGCCGCAGGTCATCGGGGTCGACTGGATGCAGTCGAGGTAGGTCTGGAACTGGGTCGTCATGCCCTTGCTGTTGCACGACGACTGCTGGCGGTTGCAGCTGGCGACACACGCGGTCTGATCGTGCTCGCCGTTGGGACAGCCGAGCGCGATCGACTTGGTACAGGTGCTGGCGCAGGTCCCGGTGACGGTGTTGCCACCATCGCCGACCGGGCCGTCGTCATCGTCGCCCCCGCACGCCGCCAGCAAGGTCATTCCGAGCACGAGCACCATTCCAAAGCGAGTCAAGGTTTTCATGCAGCGACTATCCCCCCTTTGTCGAGATTAGCGAGCTTTCATCCGCGCCATCGTCACCAGGTCTCGTTGTGGTTGTCGCCATGGCAGGTCCCGGTGCAGCGCCGTGTGGCCGGATCGTAGGTGAAGCCGGCGGCGGAGAACTTGATCTCCCTCAATTTGTTGATGTGCAGGGCCGGGTTGGTCACGGTGGTGCCGGTGGTCGTGGTCAGGCCGTGGCAGTCCTGGCAGTTGATGTTGTTCTCCTGCAGGTGCTTGCGGTGGTCGCCGCTCATCAGAGCCCAGGCCGCCTCGCCGCTGGCCTTGCTGGCGTGGCAGCCGCCGCAGGTGCGCGGTGCCGCGCCGTCATCGATGGTGCCGTTGTCGCCGCGACCGTTGCCATGGCAGTACAGGTTGGTGCAGCGGTTGACGCCGTCGAAGGTCGCGACCGCGCTGAGGCCGCCGGTGAAGCTGACCTCGGCCTTGGCCGGGGTGGCGTCGAACATGTGGCCCGCGGTCAGCGCGTCGGGCGGCTTGCGATGGCACTGCACGCAGTCGAACGCCGGCGCCGAGCTGAGAGTGACGTGGCGCGGGTGCGCGGTGAAGCTCTGCGACACCGTCTGCGGGCGCGCGCCGAGATCGCGCGGCGGTGCGCCGGTCTGGTTGACGCCGCCGCCATGGCAGTAGGTGCAGGTGGTGCGCCACGCGGTGCGCGTGGTCGGGGTGCCATGGCAGCTGTCGCAGCTCGGCGTGGCGGCGCCGGCGTAGGTGCCGCCGGTCAGGGTGGCGCCGTGGCAGGAGCGGCAGTCCTGGCGGCCCAGCTCGGCCTCGGCGCCGTGCACGGTGGCGGCGCTGAAGCCGACCGGGTGGTAGCGCCCGCCGCCGACGCCGCCGGCCCACAGGCTGCTGGTGTGGGCGTGGCCGTGGCAGCTGCCGGTGCAGTTCTGCGCCGCGGCGTTCCAGGTCAGGGCGGTCTCGCCAGTGCGGTCGGCGACCAGGTCGACGTTGCGCAGCCCGTTGATGTGCAGGCTGACGCCGGCGGCGGCGATGGCGGTGCCATTGGTCGTGACCTTGCTGTGGCAGGTGCTGCACGCGGTGGCCACGGTGGCGCCGAGGTGCAGGCTGTGCAGGCCGCTCATCTTGTCCCACTCAGTGGTGGGGCTGGCCATGCCGGCGTGACAGCTGGCGCAGGTCATCGCGGGCGCGTTGGTCGCCACGGTGCCGTTGTCGCCGCGGCCGTTGCCGTGACAGTAGTTGGTGGTGCACCCGCCGGCCATGGTGAAGGCGCCCTGGCGGCTGAGACCGGTGCCGAAGTCGACCTCGGCGACGCCCTTGGTGGTGTCGAAGATGTGGCCCGGGCTGAGGGCGTCGGTGGCCTTGACGTGACACTGCTTGCAGTCGGCCGCGGGCGCGATCCCCGCGGTGACATGGCGGCCGTGCGCCGGGAAAGTGCCGGTGGCGTTGGTCGTGGTGCCGTCGAGGTTGCGCGGTGGCGCGCCGGTCATGTCGGTGCTGCCGCCGTGGCAGAAGGTGCAGGTGGTGCGCCACGCGGTCGGGGTCATGACCGGGGTGTGGCAGCCGTCGCAGCTGGGCGCGACCATGCTGCCCTCGAGATCCTGGCCGTGGCAGCCGCGACAGTCCTGGACCTGCATCTTGAGCTCGCTGCCGTGCATGGTGGGGGCGACGAAGCCGCTGGGGTGATAGGGCGGCGCGCCGTCGACCAGGATGCGGGCGTCGACCGGGACGCCGCCGTCGCCGCTGCCGGACCCGTTGTAGGTGCCGAGATCGCAGCCGCCGGCGAGCAGCGCCAGCGCGGCCAGTCCGAGGAGCACATGCCTAGAAGCCACTCGACACCCCCAGGAGCGCGCTGAGCGCGTGATCGGTGCGATCAGCCGAGGTCACATCGGGCTGCCGCGACGACGCGCCCGAGAAGCTGAGCGAGGTCCACTCGGCGCGACCGCGCGCCTCCAGCGCCAGCCAGCGCGTCGCCGGCACGGACACCACCAGGGTGCCCCACAGCGCGACGGCGTCGGCGCTGCTGCCGTCGGCCAGCCCTTCGGTCTGCGCGAACGAGCCCAGCCCGGGCAGCAGCACGTCGCCGCACAGGCGCAGCTCGACGGGGCCGAGCAGGCGCGGCGCCGCGACGTCGACACCGGCGATGGCGCCTTGCAGGGCCTCGCGCGGGAGGCGCGCCAGGTTGTCGAGCCGCGGCGTGTTGGCCATCGCGTAGTGGTAGCCTGCGTGCGCGCCCAGCAGCACACCGCTGATGCGGGTGGCGACCCCGAAGGCGACGTCGAGGCTGTGCGTGGTCTGCGCGATCTCGGCCGTGCTGGCGCCGTCGGTGTAGGCGATCCCGGTCGACGAGCGCGCCAGCGTGTAGTCGAGCCGCGCGCCGACCTCGAGGCCATTGCGGCCGATGCGCCGCGCGATGTCGCCGTGCGCGTGCGCGAGGTACAGCGGCGTGGTGATGCGGTAGCGACCCAGGCGGCCCTGGCCGTTGGAGTCGAAGGTGGACGTCGCGCTGCCATAGCCGCCGGCGGCGGAGACGCGCACGGCGAGCCGGGGCAGCGGCGCGGCGGGGACGCGCATGGCCAGCGACTCCGAGGGCGCGTCGTCGTCAGCGCCCTCGGCGCTCGTGCTCGTGCTCGTGCTCGTGCTGGTGCTCGTGTCTTCGGCCAGCCCGGCCTCGCGCTGCATGATGCGCTTGCCCCAGCGGCTCCAGCGCGTGTCCTTGTCCTCGCGCGGTGCCGCCGGCGCACGCTTGGTCACGCCACTGCCCAGCGGCTTGGTGGCGGCGCGGAAGTCCTCTGCGTCGGCGGGCGCCTCGGCCGGCTGGGCGTTGGCGTTGGCGTCAGCGTCGTCGGTCGGCTCGGTCGTGGCCGCCTTGTCCTGCGCCTGGGCCCGGTCCTGCGCCTGCGCCTTCGCCTTGGTCGCACCCGCGGCCGCCTTGGCAGCCCGCCGCGAGCGCCGGCGCTTGCGCGCCTCGGCTGACGACCACGACATCGTCAGCACCAGCAAGATCACGGCGACGGACAGGACTTTGCGGCTCGTATGCATGGGTCCTCGGGCCGCAAACTCTGCATCGTGTGTGCCGTCACCGATGTCGGCCCAACCCCCCGCAGCCCGGCCCTGGCCGGGCCCCGACTGTGGGCTACCACCCAGCCCGAACAGGCGTACTGCACGTCCTTCGTACACCCCACTGTGCAGCGCCCACACTGGGGCCGGCCTACCCACCGAGAGCATTCAACCCCGCGCAGGCCCATGCGTTGCAGCTGGCCACGCCCATGCGGATCGCCTTCTTGCTGAGCTGTCTCGGGTTCGGACTGCTGCTGGGCTGCGACGACGGCGTGCTGACGCCGCTCGATCAGACCGACGCCCCCAACCTCGCCGCCGACGCTGGCAACGGCATCGACGCGGCGCCGCTGGTGTGCGACCCACCGGGCACCCTGCCCGCCCCCGGCGACGGCCACCACAACCCGGGCCAGCCCTGCATGGCCTGCCATGGCACCCCGCAGGGCAGCGTGGCCGCCTTCACCGTCGCGGGCACGGTGTACGCCGACCTCGCGGGCTCGGCGCCGATGGCGCAGGCGACCATCCACCTGGTCGACGCCAGCGGTCGCGAGGTCACCGTGGTCAGCGCCATCAACGGCAACTTCTGGTCGACCGCGCCGGTGACCTACCCGGTGCGCACCTGGGCCAGCCGCTGCCCCGACGCCGCGCCCATGGTGGCCGAGGTCGCCGCCAGCGGCGCCAGCTGCAACACCTGCCACGGCAGCGGCAACCGGATTCACCTGCCTTGAGTGGGGTTTCTTGCGGGAGTCGAGGGGAGGAGGGGGGAACCGAGGCGGAGGGGAGCCGGAACTCGCTTCGGGGGGCTCGGGCTCAGTCGTCGTGGGCTTCGAGGGCGTCGTCGCTGTCGTCGTGGTCGTCGCAGTCGATGGAGTCATCGACGCCGTCGTCGTCGTCATCCTCGTCGTCGTCGTCGCTGATGCCGTCGTGGTCATGGTCGTCGGCGCCGTCGTCGTCGGCGCCGCTGACGGCGTCCTCGGCGTCGTCGCCGTCCTCGGCATCGGCCGCGCCGTCGCCGTCGTCGTCGTCGTCGTTGGCGTCGATCATGCCGTCATGATCCTCGTCGGAGTCGGCACACACGAAGGGGTCGGTGGTGCCGTTGTGATCGACGTCGGTCGGCGTGGTGCTGGGCGCGCCCGGCGTCGCCGCGCACTGCATGCCCGCGCCGGTGTCGAAGCAGCTCTGGATCGACTGCCTGCGCGCGGACACCTGATCCCCGGCACAGCCCGCCATCACGACCAGACCAGCGAGAACGAACGTCACGGGGAGCTTGGTGGACATCATCGGCTAACCTCCAGGTTGTTGCTGACTGCTTCAGCAACCGCCGTGCCGACGCCAAGTGGCCATTTTCATGGGAATTCGGAGGTGGCCGCTCGAAGCTTGCACAGTGCACGCTGTGCAACGGGCCCACAGCGCGGGCGCGCGCTACTCGATGGCGAGGAAGCGGATGGCCGCGACCAGGGCGGTGCGCACCACGGCGATGCCGGCGTCGTCGTGCTCGAGCTTCAGCTTCTCGCCATCGAAGGGCACCCGATCCCAGTCGACCTGCGCGATGGCGGCGGCGACGTCGACCCCGATGCGCACCGTGGCCACGCGCCCTGCTCGCACCTGCACCGGCGTGAAGTCGATGGCCAGCGGCAAGGCATCCTCGTCCTCGAACTCGAACGGATGGCTGACCCCATTGGCGATGGCGCGCCCCTTGATGACATAGGAGTGGCCCAGGCCGCCCAGGCGCGCCGCCAGGCGCGAGTACATGCCCGACGGCGCATCCGGGAAGGCCAGCTCGCCGGTGGCCTGCCCGGCCAGGAACTTCATGGTCAGGTCGGCGCGCGAGACGCGGGGGTCGCCCGCCGCGGCGTCCCCGACCACGCGCACGTCACGCAGGTGCAGCTCGAGGCTGTCGACCGTGACCCCTGGCGAGGTCTGCCCGGGCAGCATGGGCTGGACCTGGAACACGAAGACCAGGCCGCGGACCCCCGCACCCCCGTCGGTGCCGGCGTCGCTGTCCCCGCTCGGGGGGTCCGAAGGACACCCCACCAGGAGGAGAACGAGCAGCAATGTCCACTTGGCCTGCCGCATGCTGGGCTCGAACAGTGCAACCAGAGTACCATCCTGATGCTGCCCCCACGCGAGAGCTTGCATACCAGCGCCATGCTGCCGACCGGGTCGGGGGTCCCGGTTGTGCAAGCTTCGTACAGTCTCCCCATGCAGACCTGGTACAGGCCATGACAACCGACGATCGGCAGACCATCGAGGCACCCTCGTTGACGCAGGCTGGCGAGACCCGCACTCCGGGCGGCGAACGCGCCTTCCTGGTGGTGTACAGCGGGGCTCCCGAGGGCGGCCGCTCGCGCGTGGTCGAGCTGGCCGATGACACCCCCGCGACGTTCGGCCGCTCGCGCGGCTGCACGGTGTCGGTCGACGACGAGAAGATCTCGCGCCAGCACGCGCGCATCCAGCGCCGCGGGGCGGACATCGTGGTCGAGGATCTGGGCAGCCGCAACGGCACCCGGGTCAACGGCACGCGCATCGAGGGGCCGACCCGGGTGGCCTCGGGTGACGAGATCGCGATCGGCCCGCTGCTGGTCATCGTCGGCGTCACCACACAGCTGCGACGGCGCACCATGGTGGGCTCGACCTCGTACCTGGAGGAGCGCCTGGCCGCGGAGACCGATCGCGCCACCCGCTATCACCGCCCGCTGGGCCTGCTGATGCTGCGCATCGACGGCGCCCCGGCGGCGGCCGAGGCCGGCCTGGAGCGCGTCGCCGCGGTGCTGCGCCGCATGGACTGTCTGGCCGAGTACGGCCCCGACGAGTTCGCGCTGGTGGTGCCCGAGGCCGATCGCGCGGGCGCCACCGCGGTGGCGCAGCGCATCTCGCGCGAGGCGCGCGCCGGTGGGCTGGCGGGCGGCGGCGTCACCGTCCATGTCGGCCTCGCGGTGTATCCCGACGACGGCTGCCAGCCCGGCGAGCTGGTGTCGCGCGCGCGCTCGGCGCTGCGCACCGCGCGCACCGGGGGCAGCCCCGACGGCGTCAGCACGCCGCCGGCCGAGCCGGTGGTGACCGCCGGTGACCTGGTGGTGCTGGACGCGCAGATGCGGCGCGTGCACGAGCTGATCGGAAAGATCGCCGCCACGCCGCTGACGGTGCTGGTGCTGGGCGAGACCGGCGCCGGCAAGGAGCTGATCGCCGAGGCGCTGCACAGCCGGTCGGGGCGCGCCGACAAGCCGTTCATCAAGCTGAACTGCGCGTCGCTGCCCGAGAGCCTGCTGGAGAGCGAGCTGTTCGGCCACGAGCGCGGCGCCTTCACCGGCGCGGATCGACGCAAGATCGGCTACTTCGAGGCCGCCAGCGGCGGCACCATCTTCCTCGACGAGATCGGCGAGATGCCGCTGTCGCTGCAGGCCAAGATCCTGCGCGTGCTGGAGCAGCGCAAGCTGAGCCGCGTCGGCGGCACCGCCGAGATCGAGGTCGACGTGCGCGTGGTGTGCGCGACCAACCGCGATCTCGAGCAGGAGATCACGCGCGGGCGCTTCCGCGGCGACCTCTACTTCCGCATCAGCGCCTTCACCGTGGTGGTGCCCCCGCTGCGCGATCGACGCAGCGAGGTGCAGCCGCTGGCCGAGCACTTCGCGCGGACCTTCGCGCGCGAGCTCAAGCAGACGCCGCCGCGGCTGTCGACCGCGGCGCTCGCCGCGCTGGAGTCCTACCCCTGGCCGGGCAACGTGCGCGAGCTGCGCAACGCCATCGAGCGCGCCGTGGTGCTGCAGGGCGGCGGCGTCATCGAGCGCGAGCACCTGCCCGACCGGGTGCGCGACGGCGTCGGCCCCGGCCAGCCCGCCGACGAGGCGCCCGGCGCCGCCCTGGTCGCCATCGGCGACGGCATGGACATGAAGGAACACATCGCCGACGTCGAGCGCGCCGCCGTGGTGGCCGCGCTCGAGGCCGCCGAGGGCAACCAGACCCGGGCCGCGCAGCGGCTGGGGATCTCGCGCCGCGCCTTCATCTACAAGCTGGAGAAGTACGGGCTCAAGCCCCCGCCGGGCAGCGCGAAGTAGCGCGCGAGCGGCGGCGCTTCAGCTGAAGCGTGGCGAGCGGCGTGGCGCTGACGCGTGGCGGCGGTGTTTCAGCTGAAGCGTGGCGGCGGCGTTTCAGCTGAAGCGTCGTGCCGGTGCCAGCCGGCCCCGGTGGCACTGTGTCTCGTTGGATCGGCACACACCCTCGCAGGTCCTCGGAGTCATCGCCTCCCAGCTCGCCGGGCAATGTCAGACCTCCGTGGTACTGGCGAAGCATGAAGACGCTCGACGTGTGGACGGTGGAGGAACTGGAGGACGAGATCGCATCGATCTCGGCGCGCATCGCGGTCGCGACGGCCCGGATGCTCGAATGTCTGGGCGAGCTGGACCGGCGCGGCACCTTCGGCGAGGGCTTCGTGTCGCTGGCGCACTGGCTGCACTGGCGCACCGGGTTGCGCCTGCCCTCGGCGCGCGAACATGTGCGCGTGGCGCGGGCGCTGCGCGAGCTGCCGCTGGTCCGCGAGGCGCTGGGGCGCGGCGAGATCAGCTACTCGAAGGTGCGCGCCATCACGCGCATCGCGACCAAGAACAACGAGGCGCAGCTGGTGTCGATGGCGCAGGGTGGGTCGACCTCCCAGCTGGAGCGCGTGGTGCGCGGCGTACGGCGCGTCGGGCTGAACGAGAAGGAGGAGGCCGAGCGCGTGGCTGCGAAGCGCTACCTGCAGTGCTGGCATGACGACGACGGCATGCTGGTGCTGCAGGGGCGGTTGTCGGCGGAGGAGGGCGCGCTGCTGCTGAAGGCGATGGAGGTCGCTCGGTCGGAGGCCTTCAAGGCCAAGGCGCCGACGGATCGTGCCGCCCAGCTGATGAGGATGGCGGAGCGGTCGCTCGGCGGCGCGGCGCGGCCCGGCGGCGACCGCACGCTGGTGGTGGTGCATGTGGACGAGGAGGTGCTGAAGGACAGGAGTGAGGATGGCACCTGCCAGCTCGACGGCGGCCCGAGCGTTTCAGCTGAAACGTGCCGGCGCATGGCATGCGACGCCTCGACGGTGGAGATCAAGCACGGTGAAGGTGGCCGGGTGGTGGACGCCGGCCGCAGGAAGCGGCGCATCTCGAGGGCGCTGCAGCGCGCGGTGGCGGCGCGCGACCAGGGCCACTGTGTGTTTCCTGGCTGCATGAACCAGATCGTCGATGGCCATCACGTCGAACACTGGGCCGATGGCGGCCAGACCGTGCTGGGCAACGTGTTCTCGCTGTGTCGGCAGCACCATGTGCTGGTGCACGAGGGCGGCTGGCGGATGGAGGTCGGGGACCGCGCGCGGTTCTGGCGGCCCGACGGGCGGGAGTTCGAGCTGGTGCCGCCGCCGCCGCGCGACCTCTCGCCGCTGAGGGCCGTCGAGGCTGAACGCTGGCTCCAGGTCACGCAGGGCTGGCGCGACGTGCGGCCCGACTATGACGAGGCGGTGGCCTCTGCGCTGATGTGACCGCGCCGTCAGCGCCGGCCGGTGGCGGGCGGGTTGTAGCGTTCGGTCCCGGGGGCTCCCGCGGCGGCGCCGCCCAGCACCAGCACGGTGCCGTCACACAGAGCGGCGGCGGCGTGGCCGGCGCGCGGCGCCGCCAGCCGATCGGTGCCGACCACGTCGACCACGCCGTTCAGAGGATCGAGCCGGATGATGAAGGCGCCGTCGAGCGCGGGGCCGTCCGGCGCGCGCCGGCCGCCGACCAGCAGCACGCGGCCGTCGGGCAGCACCGTGGCGCTGAAGTCGACCAGCCCGGCCTCGGCCGGCAGGGTGCCGGCGTCGGAGAAGCCGGCCTCCAGCGAGAACACCTCGAGGCGCGCCACCGGCACACCGGCGGCATCGACGCCCCCGATGACCAGCACGCTGCCGTCGGGCATGGTCACCGCCTGGTGGCGCGAGCGCGGCGTGCGCATGAGGAGGCGCACCTCGCTGGGATCGGCGAAGGTCTCGCGTAGTGGGCGGTACAGTTCGGCGGCCGGCACGGTGGCGCCGGCGCCATCGAGCCCCCCGGCAACCAGGAGCGGCGCGCCCGGGCCGTCACCGAGGCGGGTCACGGTGTGGCCGGCGCGGGCCACCGTCAGGTGCGCCGGCAGCGCGCGCGGCGCCTCCAGCGCGCCGCCCTCGCCGGTGGCGAACAGCCAGAGCAGATCGCTGACCTGCAGCACGCCGCCGGCGTCGGGGGTCTTGCCACCCACGACCACGACGCGGCCATCCGCGAGGGCGCTGGCGGCGCTCCCGACCAGGCGCAGGTTGGCGTCGACGGTGACCTCGACCTGGCGGGCCGGCGGCGCCAGCGGGCTGATGAGCTCGTAGCGGTCGACCGGCACGCCGGCGGCGTCGACGCCGCCCAGCAGCAGGCTGCGACCGTCGCCCAGCGCCGCGACCACACCGCCCAGGCGCGGCACCAGCGCGGCCAGCGAGGTGAAGGCGCCGCTGCGCGGATCGAAGCGCTCGGCGCCCAGCAGCGGCGCGCCGGCGGCGTTGCTGCCGCCGACGAAGGTCGCGCTGCCATCGACCGCGGCGACCACCAGGCCACCCATGCGCGTGGGAGTGGTCGGCGTCGGCCCGTCGGCCCACTTCACGATGCGCGAGAAGTAGAGGTGCGTGGTGGGCAGCGCCCCGGGCTTGTCGAGATCGGCCGCGCAGGTGCGGCCGTAAGCGACGTCGATGCCCCCCGAACGGCCGCTCAGGTGTACCACCAGGTTGGGCTCGGCGGGCACGTCGGCCAGCACCGGCGCCTCGCCACGCGCGAAGGCGGCCGAGGCCAGCGCGATCGGATCGCCGGCGCGCGCCACCTCGAGGCGCAGCTCCTCGAGATCGAGATATGGATCGCCGTCGCTGCCCGGTGGCGGCGCGTCGACGATGGGGGCGAAGGTGCGACCATCGCCGCAGCCGGACGCCAGCAGCGCGAGCGGCGCCAAAGCCGCCAGCGGCGCGGGCAGCGCCAGCAGCACAGCCAGCCAGCCAGCGGCGCTCCCGCCACGACGCCAACGCCGCCCCAGGCAGGCGCTGATCGCGCTGGGGCGACCCTGCGGCAAGGTCGCCAGCAGCAGCGGCCCGCGCGCGCGCGCGCGGCAGAGGACGCGGGCCATCACGGGATGCCCTTCAGCCGCACCGTCACGCCGGTGCCGCCGCTGTCGTCGAGCAGCGGGATCAGCACCGCGGTGGCCACGCCGGCGCCGATGATGCCCCACAGCCAAGGCTGCGCATACCAGCGTGGGCGCGCGCGCACGGTGCGCGTCACCACCCTGACCTGCGGCACCGCGCGCGGTCCGCTCCCGTGGGCGAACAGGCCAGCGGCCGCGCTGTCCACGTCCTCGCCAGCGCCGCCGCCGGGGGTCAGCGCCACCGCGGCGGAGCTCAGCGTCTTGCCGCTGGCGCGGTCGAGCAGGGTCATCCACAGCACCGGGGCCGCGCCGGCACCGCTGGCGACCTCGGCGTGACACCACAGCAGGCGCGCTGCGCCGCGCGCCCGCGCCAGCGCGCGCACCTCGGCCTCACCGGGCAGCTGGGGCGCCACCGGGGTCGCGGTGATCTCCTGGCGTGGCGCGGCCAGCACGACCTGGCTGCTCCAGGGCGACAGGCCCGCGCACTCCACGCGCAAGAAATGCGCGCCCAGCGGCAGCGAGGGCGGGCTCTGCTGGGGGCGACCGTCGATCAGCGTGGTGCAGCCGGCCGGGGCGTGGACCACCAGCTCACCACGCGGCTGGGCGCGCACCCGCTCCAGCGCGCGCTGGAAGGCCTCGACGGTGCGCGGTGGGAAGCGCAGCGGATCGAGGATGCGGGTGTCGTCGATCACGGCGGCGCGCACCAGGTCGTCCCAGCCCAGCGCGGGGGCGCCGCGCTGGTTGTGGGTCAGGCCGCGATACAGCAGCAGATCGGCCAGCTCCTCGCGGGTCAGGCCGGCGCCGCCGCTGGCGCTGGCCTCGTCCAGGCCGGCGCCGAGTGCGGCCAGCGCGTCATCCAGGCGCAGGCCCTCGTAGGCCTCGATGCCCCGGCGCAGCAGCCCGGGCGCGGTCGGTGCGGCCGGCGCGGCGGGCGACAGATCGAGGAAGGCGGCGCCGTGCAGGCGCGCCTGCCGCACCAGGGTGTCGCGCGCGCCCAGCACCGGCGCGGGCGCCTCGGCGGGCGCCGCGAACACCACCAGCGGCGGCACGGGCTCGGCGGCCATCGCGCTTTGCGGCGCGAGCTGGGACCAGGCCACGACGAGGGCGAAGGGTCTCCACACGCGGCCGAGATCATACCGGATATACTTGGCGTGTGCGCGCGCTGGGCCGTTACGAGCTGATTCGCCCGCTGGCGCGCGGTGGCATGGCCGAGGTCTTCCTGGCCCGGCGCCGCGGCGCCGCCGGCGTCGAGAAGCGCCTGGTGGTCAAGCGTATCCGGCCCGAACGCGCCAACGATCCGCGCTTCCTCGAGCTGTTCGTGCGCGAGGCCCGGCTGTCGATGTCGCTGACGCACCAGAACATCGTGCCCATGTTCGATTTCGGGCGCGCCGGCGGCGAGCTATTCCTCGCCATGGAGTATGTCGACGGTCGCGACCTGGCCAGCGCGCTGGAGCTCGCGGCCAGCAAGCAGCGGGCGCTGGATCCGCTGCTGGTGGCGCACATCGGCATCGAGGCCAGCCAGGCGCTGAGCTATGCGCACGACAAGCGCGACCGCGAGGGCCGGCCGCTGGGTGTGGTGCACCGCGACGTGTCGCCGCGCAACGTGCTCTTGTCGCGCGCCGGCGAGGTCAAGCTGGTCGACTTCGGAGTCGCCTCGCTGCACGGCGACGCCACCGGCCGGGTGCGTGGCACGCCGGCCTACATGGCGCCCGAGCAGGCCCGCGGCGAGGCCGTCGACGGACGCTGCGACATCTATGCGCTCGGGGTCGTGCTGTGGGAGGCGGTGGCGGGGCGGCGCGCGTTCCCGGGCGCCGAGGCCGCCGAGGCGCTGGCCACGGCGCGCCAGCGCACGCTGCCGGCGCTGCCCGACAGCGTGCCCGCCGAGCTGGCCGCGGTGATCACGCGCGCCACCGCCGCCGACGCCGCGGCGCGCTGGCCCGACGCCCGCGCGCTGCGCCGTGCGCTGGACACCTATGTGGTGGCGGCCCGCGCCGCGCGCCCCGAGCTGCCCGCACCCGCCGAGGCGCTGGCCAGCTGGCTGCGCGAGCTCGACGAGGGCCAGCCCGTGGTGCCCGAGATCGCCGACGGCGCCGCGCTCGATGACGTCGTCACCTTCATGGACGACGGCGAGGCCGAGGTCCTCGGGCAGTCGACCCAGAAGTCGATCGCCGAGACGGTGGCGGACGCGCCCGCGCCCGTGGCCACGCCGACATCGACATCGACATCGACATCGACATCGACATCGACACCGACATCGACACCGACGCCGACGTCGGCTGCCACACCCGCGCCAGCAGCGGGTGCGGTCACCACCACTCCGACCACTCCGACCAGCCCCGGCCACCGCGCCCGGCTCGCCCTCATCGCCGGCCTCATCGGCGCCGGCGTCATCACCACCCTCATCCTGTGGCGCCCCATCCGCCGCGCCCGCCAGCAGGCCCCGGTCGCCCAGACCACACCCGCCCCGTCACCATCGATCACCCCGGCCCCCTCGGCCTCACCCGCGACCTCGGCCGCATCCACAACCGCGGCCGCGGGCGCCTCCGCACCCGCGGC
>JBGASF010000190.1:0-13495 GCA_044229835.1 Polyangia bacterium
CTGGTGGCGATCTCTGCGGTCCGGTCGCGCGCGGGCCGGGCCGAGACCTCCTCGGTCGCGGCGGCGGCCAGGTCGGCGATGCGACCCGCGAGGTCGGCGTCGACGCGCTGTACATGCGCAGCATCCGCGCGCCGCTCGATGCCACCGCGACCGACCCCGGCGTCGCCACCGTGGGCTGGCTGGTCGGGCTCGACGCCATGGCCTTCGACGGCGCCGAGCTGGCGGTGTCGAACGCCCCGGCCGACTGGGCCAGCGCACAGTCGGCCTCGCTGGTCATCCTGCGCAGCCAGGTCGGCGGCACCGCGGCCCGCTTCGCGCGCCCGGCGGCCAGCGCCTCGCTGCAGCGCGAGGCCACCGGCTGGCAGCTGTCCTCCCTGGTGATCTGGCCCAGCGTGGCCCTGGCGACCCCGGCCGAGGTGGCCGCCCTGGCCGGCTGCAGCAGCGACACCCCGCCCGCCGAGACCGCCGTGCGCGCGCACCGCTTCGAGGGGCTGCGCTTCCGCGGCTGCGGCATGGTCGGGACCTACGCCTACACGCCCGCCACCGGCGACGTCATCGCCTGGAAGTCGCCGGTGACCTGGGAGGCGCTCGATGACGCCGGCACCTGGCGTGGCGCGCCGACCCGCTGGCGCATCTCGCGCCCGGCCACGCTGACCATCGCGCCCGCCAACTACTGGAGCGACATCAACGAGGCCGACTGCATGTGCGGGGACTCGGCCGGCTACGAGCTGACCGTCGACATCGTGACCGGAGTGGTGCTGCGCTACCGCCCGGGAATCAACTGCGTGGTGTGCTGAGGTCGCGCGGCTACTCGCCGTGCTCGGTCGGCCAGCTGATCGCGCCCGCGACCTTGGCCAGCGCAGCACAGTCGCCCTCCGGGGTCGCCGCCAGCGCACTGAGTTCCACGCCGGTCAGGTCGTCGCTGTAGGTGAACTCCTGGTAGGCGTCCTCATCATCGGTGAGTGGCGGGTGGTAGAGGTCGCGCGCCATCTCGCGGCACAGGTAGGCCACGTCCCTGGTCAGCCCGGCGATGGTGCTCCGGATCTCCACCAGCGCCTTGAACGACGCGTGCTTCCTGCACGCCTTGACGCGCGCCATCGCGCTGTTGCAGCTGGCCTCGTAGAGCGGGCGCTCGATCCGGTTCGCCGGTTCAGCGCAATCGCCCGCGCAGACGAGGTCCGGGGCCGGTGAGCCGGCGACCTTGTCGACCTCTGCCGGCACGGGAGAGGCCACCGCCGCGGGGCTGACCACGACCGGCGCCACGCTCGCCGCCGCCGACACCGCTGGCGCGGGCGAGACCGCCGGTGCCGCGTCGCGCTTCTTCTTGCCACAGCCGAGCCCCAGCACCCCGAGCCCCAGCCCGACCACCATCACGCCCACGAATCTCGCTCCCATCCGCATGTCCGCCTCCAATCGCGGGCAGACATAGCGCAGCCCCGGACAACCGGGGCGCCAGGCGCCGCAAGCGACGCGCCAGCTACTTCTTCGGGATCGGTGGCGGCCCCTTGCGCAGCGCCGCGACGTTCTCGCTGAAGTCCATGTCGATGTCGATCGACAGCACCAGGTCGGCGTAGGCGTCCTCGGCCACGCCCAGCGCGCGCGCCACGTCGTGCAGGTAGGCGTCCTCGTCGAGGTCGACCTCGCCGTCGGCGTCGCGCACCGCGGCCACCAGCTCGAGCAGCTTGCGCTTGCTGTCGGCGGGATCGCCGGCGAAGTCGGCCGCCGCCTTCTTGACGTCGAAGCTGGCGATCTTGAAGCTCTCGATGCGCTCGTCGACCGCCTCGGGCAGCTCGTCGGCCTTGAGCCAGCCGCGCAGCAGCTTGCGCAGCGCGGCCTCCTCGTCGCCCCTGTGCACGCCGTCGGCATGCGAGGCGCCGAGCAGCAGATCGGTGATGGCGAGGATGCGATCGGGTGAGGTCGTCATGGCTCGCCGAGGGTACCACCAGGCCCCGGTGGGCGTCGCCACAGGGCCGAGGAGGCCGAGCCGATCGTGGCGGATCCGTCCTCGCGAAGGGCGTATGCTTTTCAGCCCCGCATCGACGGGGCAGGAGGTGGTGGACATGGGATTCTTCGATTCGATCAAGAAGAAGCTGGCGGGTGGGGTACCTCAGGCAGCGCCGCCGCCGCCTCCCGAGCCCGAGGCCGAGGCGTCATCGGACGAGGCCGACGACGGCGACGCCGACAACGACGACGACAGCAGCAGCGACAGCGACGACAGCGGCGGTGGCAGCTCGACGGGGGCCTTCGATCTGGCCGGCTTCGATCCCGGCAGTGACGAGGACAGCTTCTTCAACGCCGTGCTGCACATGGAGAGCGAGGGCGAGTACGGCGGCACCGACGCCTCGCGCGCCGAGATCATGGCGCGCTTCGGCATCCGCGATCGCGGCCACTGGCAGGACGTCAAGGCGTCCGGCTATCACGTGCTGGTGCAGAAGTACGGCTCGATCGAGCAGGTGTCGCAGAACGAGATGAACTGGCGCTCGGGCCAGATGCAGGCCCGCATGCAGCAGAACATCATGCAGAAGGCCGCCGGCGGCACCTTCGCGCCGGTCGAGGGCGTCGGCCTGGAGGCCTGGGCCGCCATCAACGCCGCCATCGTGCAGGGCGCCAACCTCGACGACCTGCTCAAGGGCAATGGCATCGACCGCGCGCGCTGGGATCGCGTCTCGGCCGAGTGGAACGCCGCCATGGCCCGCGACACCACGTTCGCCATCGCCACCGTGTACGGCGCCGCGTTCCAGAACGCCTCGCAGGGCAAGTTCTCGGCCTACGCCAAGGAGGCCAACGCCGCGCGCGCCGCCAACCGCGAGCTGGCCATGGAGCCGCCGGTCACGCTGGAGCAGTACTACGAGATCATGTACGAGCAGTCGTACGCCTCGAAGCAGGGCAAGGATCCGGTCGCGGCCCTCAAGGCCATGGGGCTGTCGATCGTCGACTGGACCGACCTCGGCAGCTACATGGGCTACCACTTCCACCGCACCGCCCAGCTGCGCTGGAAGGAGTACGAGGCCATCCACAAGGCCGTGCAGGCGAAGTTCGAGGCCAGGTACCCGGGCGTCAAGCCCGACGTCGACATCCAGTTCTGAGATGGCGGCCGCCGAACGCTGGGACGCCTTCCTGGCCCAGATCGACGGTCGCGCTCGCACGGTCCGGGACGAGGCGCTGGCCACGGCGCGCGCCTCGTTCTCGGCCGTGGGGGTCGACACCACGCCGATCGCCCACGCCTGGAGCGCAGCCGAGTCGCGCCTGCACGAGCTGGAGCGGATGATCCAGGACACCTGGCACGAAAAGGTGGATGACGCATTTTCGGCCGAGGCCGCCGGCGAGGCGGTGCGCGACGCCGCGCGCGAGAAGGGTGAGGCGCTGGCGTGGGCCCTGGAGGGTGCGCGCGACCTGCTGGGCTGGGTCATCATGGCCGAGCTGGCGCAGCACCTGTTCATGCGCGCGCTGGCCGAGAGCGGCGGGCGCTTCTGCACCGGGTGCGGCGCGCCGCTGCAGGTGCCGGTGGTCTACCGCGCGGTCGAGCTGCGCTGCGTGCGCTGCAACGCCGTCAACGGCTTCGAGCCGCCGGCGCTGCTGCGCGCCGCCTCGGTCAGCGGCGTGCACGCGCTGGCGCAGCTCGGCGCGCTGCCGCAGTGGCAGGCCATGCGCGAGGCCGGGCGCGCGGCGCGGCGGGCGCGCTCGCCGACGCCTCTCGAGCTGCTCAAGGCGTCGGAGAAGGCGCAGATCCAGTACTGGATCCACTACCTGCACGCGCGTTCGCAGCTGGAGCCGGAGCTCGGCCGCCAGCCCATGCTGGAGGTGCGCGCGCGCATGGACCAGTGGTACCGCAGCGTCGAGCACGAACCGGCCTGGATGCAGGCCGGCTGTCCGCGCGAGCTGCCCTGAGAGGCTGCAGCGGGCCCGCGGGTCAGGCCGGGCGGTCGACGTGGCCGTCGGCGTGGCGCGCGAAGCGGGCTGGCTCGCGGCCGTGCACCGGGTCGCTGCTCGGCCAGGGCCAGCCGCCGAACTGGGTGCGCTGGTAGTCGGCCCAGGCCTGCTCGATCTCGGCGCGGGTGTTCATCACGAAGGGGCCGTGCTGCGCCACCGGCTCGCCGATGGGGCGACCCTGCAGCAGCAGCAGCTCGGCGCCGTCGGGCCCGGCGACCAGCTCGACCGCGCGGGCGTCGCGCAGCTCGACCTGGTGCCGCGGCGGGATGTCGGTGCTGGCCACGCGCAGGCCGGTGCCCGCGAAGGCATACAGCGTGCGCCGGGTGCCGCGCGCGGCGGCCGGCAGCGTGAAGCGCGCGCCGGGCGCCAGGGCCAGGGTCCAGATGGCGACGTCGCTGTCTTCCTGCGCGGCCCACGACGCCGGTGGCGGCGCCGGTGCGCGCAGCTCGCCGAGGCGACCGGCCACGATGGTGATCTCGGTCGGGCGCCCGGCGCGATCGTGGGCGACGTGGCGCGGGATGCTGGTGTTCCACAGCATCGAGAAGTGCGGCGCGACCAGCTTGCGCGCCGCCGGCAGGTTGAGCCAGATCTGGAACAGCTCGAGCGGGTTGTCGCGGTCCTGGGCCAGCAGCGGGAACATCTCGGCGTGCTGGATGCCCCGCCCCGCGGTCAGCCACTGCACGTCACCGCCGCCGTAGCGCGCCGCCGCCCCCAGCGAGTCGGCGTGATCGAGCAGCCCGCGCCGCACCACGGTCACGGTCTCGAAGCCGCGGTGGGGATGCTGCGGGAAGCCGGGCACCACCTCGCCGTGGTACATGCGCCAGCCGCCCTCGCCGAGGCCCGCGAAGTCGGAGCCGAGGTTGCGCCCCGCCAGCGACGCCGCCGGCCCCAGGCGGTCGTTGCCGGCGGGATAGTGATCGTCGTGGTGGACGCAGAACAGGAAGGGATCGCGGGTGCGCCACTGCGGGCCCAGCGGGGTCAGCGCCTCGATGGCGCCGTGGACGGGACCGGGGGAGGAGGGCGAGCGCTCGGCGCAGGCGGCGGCCGCGCTGGCGCTGGCGGCGGCGAGGACCTTCAGCGCGCCTCTGCGGGAGATTCCCTTCACCCCCACAGGCTAGCCTGGCGCGGTCACTTCCACCAGGTGCAGCGGTTGTTGACGCAGCCGCAGCTGACACCGCTGGGCTGGGTGCAGTCGCAGGTGCTGATGCCCTGGCCGCCCGCGGAGCACAGCTCGCCGCCGCAGCCGCCGGGGGCGCAGTCGGCGTCGGTGCGGCAGCTGTCGTTGGCGTTGCGCACGCACTGCCCCGAGGCCGGCGTGCGCGCGGTCGGCTCGCACTCGCAGATCTCGCAGCCGGCGGCGTTGTGCTTGAAGCCGTTGGGGCAGGCCAGCGCGCACACCACGGGGGCGCAGGTGTCGGGCACGCAGGTGCCGCCGCCGCAGTCGGCGGTGCACAGCCACGACCCGGTGCTGGGATCGCAGCTGCACGCCGAGGCCACGCAGTCGCCGGTCTGCTTGCAGGTCGAGCCCGTGGGGCAGGTGCCGGCGCGGCAGCCCTGCGGATTGACGCCGGGGCAGCCCGCGCTGGTGCAGCAGTCGCAGGTCACGGTGCCGTCGGTCTGCACCTTGTAGCCCGCGGGGCAGGCCTGGGCGCACAGCGCGTTGGTCGGGGCCTCGGGCGAGCACGACGCCGGCGGGTCGTTGCACTGGCAGGTCGAGCAGCCCTTGGCGTCCTTCTTGTAGCCGTTCTCGCAGTACAGCGCGCACAGCACGTCGGGACAGCTGTCACAGCACTCGCAGCTGACGCTGCCGTCGGCCAGGACCTTGTAGCCGCCCGCACACGCGGTCAGCGCGCACAGCGCGTTGGTGGGCAGCTCGGCCGAGCATTGCTCGCCGACCGGGCGCGTGCACTTGCCGGCGCAGTCGGCGCCCGTGGCCGGGTCGCAGCCGTCGGCGGGGTCGTCGGTGCAGATCTCGCCGATGGGGCAGGTGGTGCCGGCGATGCCGCCGCAGCGCTTGTGGCTGCCGCGATCGAGGTCGCCGATGCGGTGATCCTCGGTGCACGCGGCGGCGCCGAGGGCCAGGGTGATGGCGGCGCAGGCGTAGGCGAGGCGAGACAGGCGAAGCTGGGGCGTTCCGAGACGCATGAGGATCCTCCGGGGCGGGGTCACGGGGTTCATTCGTCTCTTGGGGACGCTGCAGGCAAGGACCTTACAGCGGCGCGCAGGCGGCTGGCCTCGACGGCGAGCTGGCCGCGCGGGAAGCGGGCGTCATAGTCGTCGAGGATGCTGAGGGCGCCGGCGGCGTCGTGGGCGCGCAGGCGGAGCAGGGCAGCGGACAGCAGGCGGGCCTCGGCGCCGAGAGCGGATTCGGAGGCGGCGGCCGATGCGGCAGGGGCCGGGGAGGGAGACGGCGGTGCAGCCAGGGCCGGAGCAGGAGCGGGCACGGGCCCGGGCACGGGCACGGGTGTGCGCCGGGCAGGTGCCGCGAGGGTGGGGGAGGGCACGGGCTCGGGCACCACGGCGGGCGAGGGGCCGACGCCTGCGGGCGACGGCGCAGGCGACGACGACGCCGACGGCGGTGGCGACGGCGGAGATGGAGATGAAGACGGCGCGGGCGCGGCCTCGCAGTGCGCCGGGGGCAGCGTGGCGGGCCCGCTGTCGCTGAGCGAGGCGCCCGCGGGCAGCTGGGCCAGGGTGCGGGTGGCGGTCCACTGCACCGCGAGCTGCCCGGCGAGGGCGGCGACGATGGTGCGCGCGTCGTGCACGCGGATGTCGGCGGCGCTGCCCGGGGGCACGGTGATCTGGGCGTCGGGCGCGGTGATGGTGAGGCTGCGGGGCGACGCCGCGATGTGCAGGCGGCCGGCCGAGAGGATGATGTGATCGGGTTCGACGGTGGCGCTGCCGGGGCCGGTCAGGGTCACCGCGTGGTCGCGCAGCTCGAGGCCGACGTCGCCGCACTGGGGCAGCACGATGGTGCGCTGGGTCGCCCCGCGCCGCGACGGCGGGGTGCGCAGCGCCAGGATGATGATGGCGGTGGCGACGGCCGCGGTCGCGCCCAGCGCCAGCGTCCACGGCAGCAGGCGCGCTCGCCGGGGCGCCGGCTGCTGCAGCCGGGCCTCGAGGTCGCTCAGCTGGCGGGGCGTCAGCGGCGCGGGCGTGGGCAGCTTGCGCAGCAGGTCGGCGGCGCGGCGCGCGGCGGGGCTGTCGTCGCCGCCCTCGGTCCAGCGCATCATGACGCGGCTCCCAGCGCTTCCAGCGCCGTCAGGAAGCGCGCGCGGGCGCGGTGCAGCCAGACCCAGACGGTGGCGACCTTGGCGCCCATCAGCTCGGCGACGCGCTCGCCGCTCTCGCCCTCGAGCTCGAACAGCACGATGACGGTGCGATCACGATCGGCCAGCCGATCGAGCGCGCGATACACCAGACGCGAGGCCTCGCGGCGCTCCAGGTCCTCGACCGGCGTCGGCCGCGTCGAGGCCACGGCGTCGCCCTCGCTGGCGGCGCCGAAGAACCAGCGGCGCACGCGCTCGCGCCGGCGCCGGTGGCGCACGGCGTTGTGGGTGATGCGGAACAGCCAGGTGGTGACCTGGGCCTCGCCGCGAAACCCCGGCAGCAGCCGCTGCGCGGTCAAGAACACGTCCTGCACGACATCCTCGGCGTCGATGGCTGGCCCGCCCAGCCGCGCCGCCCAGCGCGCGACCAGCTGCGCGTGCGCACGATACAGCGCCCCGATCTCGGGCGGCTGCGTCTGGCTGTGGCCGTCGCTGCGCTGGGCATTCACGTGTCCGTCTACTTGGGGACGCGTGTCACGCAGACCTTTCACCGCCCGCCTCCGAACCCCAGCCCGACCATCACCAGGAAATCGACCCGCGGAATCGCACGGGTTTCGGTGACGCCGCCGACCTCGGCGCGGTGCTGCCCCAGCCAGCCCAGCACGCTGAACCCGAGCAACGGTCGCACCCGCCCGCGCGCCCGCATCACCTGCACTCCGGCCGCGCCGCCGAGGTCTCCACCCCACGACGACTGGCTGGTGGTGAACTCGGCGCCGCTGACGCGCACCGCGCCCAGCAGCGCATCCAGGGTCAGATCCGCGGCCACCGCGCCGCCGCTCAGGCGGTAGCCCAGGCCCAGCCCGGCGGCGCCGCGCAGCCAGCGCGCCTGGCCTCCCGCGAGCGCGCTCTCGCGGGTGCCCTCGAGCAGGAGGCTGGCGCGCAGCATGGCTCGGCCACGGAAGGGCGCCCACAGGGTGTCGACGCGCAGTGCGGGGGCGGTCCCGGCGACCACGCCGGCGGCGGCGGCGAATTCCCAGCGGCCGGACGAGGACGAGGACGAGACGGAGGATGAGGGTGAGGATGAGATCGGGGGCGAGGGTGAGGATGAGGATGAGGATGAGGACGAGATCGAGGGCGAGGGCGAGGGCGAGGTCGCGGCTGGAGATGCGGTTGCGTCCTGCGCCAGCCAGGCTGCCACCACCACCGCCGCGGCCTCGGCGCGCTCGTCACATGAGCCCTCGCCGCCCAGCTCGCGCAGCAGCAGCACCGCGCCATCGCCGGCCACGATCTCGACGCGCAGCCGCCGGGACGCGCCACCGTCCTCCACCACGCGCACCCGCGCTGCGCGCCCGGCATCGGCCTCGCCCATCAGCGCCGCCAGTCGCTCCTCCACACCCTGGGCACGCGGGCACGCGCCGGTCGCATCCACGACCAGCCCCGCGGTCAACCCGAGCGCCACCAGCGACAACATCGACCACCTGTGTCGCAACCCACATGCCACCGCCGCAGCGCTGCGATTCCGCGCTCCTGCCCGCGCTCCCGCCCCGCGCCGCCTCAGAAATCTGAGCCTCGCGCGCCCGTCAGATCCTGTTCAGCCGTCACCGTCCACCACCACCCGTGAGCGGCGGTTGACGCCGCCACCGTGCGCCCCGGGCACGTGGAACCAGCCCCTGGAACAGGTGGGACCCCGCCGCGAGCGTGCGCATCGCCGCAGCCCTGCCAGCTTCCGCCAGCTCCCGCCAGGTGAATGCCAGTTCTCGCCATTGGTCCCGCGGCTGCAATGCACCCGGTCATACCTGGAGGTTCATCGTGACCCGCTTCGCTTCGCTGTCCGCCGCCCTGATCGCCTTCGCCACTGCCGCTGCCGCCGCCACCCTGGCTGGATGTGCCGCCGACGATCGCAGCGTCGTCCCCGTACAGAGCTCGCTGCGCATCGGCGCCGACGGCCGCCCGACCTTGCAGCACCTGGTGCTCGACACCCCGAGCGCGGGCCAGCACGGCTGCGGGGTCGACACCGTCACGCTGTACGCCGACGCCCACGCGTCCAGCGCGCGCGGCCGCCTGTGCATCGATCGCGCGCTGCTCGACGCCGTGTTCCAGGCCCGCATCGATCTGGCCGCGGTGCCGCGCATCGAGTGTCAGCCCCGCCCCGAGGCCGAGCTGGGCAGCTATCGCTGCTACCAGATCGGCACCTGGGTCGAGGACGCGCAGAGCGCCAGCGCCGCCTCGCAGGCGCTGGCCGATCACCTGGCCCGCGTGCTCGGCCTGTCCGCGGTCACCGGCGTGCAGGAGCTGACCCCCGGCGCGCTGCGCCCCACTGTCGACCCGCGCGCGCCGCGCCCGCTCAGCAAGCTGAAGCAGGGCCGCAGCCACCTCGCGCCGCCCGGCGAGGTCCACGTCAGCTGCCCCAACCCCACCCTGGGCGGCAACCTGCCCAACCCGCTCGAGGACGGCACCGCCGGCTGCGGCCTGGTCTTCCCGCTGCCCGAGGAGGAGCTCGTGCCCCCGCGCCCGCACTTCTAGCTCCAGGCGAATCAGCCGCGAATCAACGCGCGACGCAGCCGTCGCTCGCGAGCCGCTGCTGGGTCGCGCTGGCCGCCGCGGCGCCGCCCCGTCCCGCGGCCGCCAGCTGCAGCGACTCCGCCGCCGCACCGGTGACGGTGGCCTTGCAGAAGCGGTGGATCACCACGTCGAGGCGGCGCTCGGCCTCGGCCCACTGGCGATGGCGCAGCACCACCAGCGCCGCGCGCAGCGCCATGCCGGCGCCGTGCTCGTCGGCAGGCAGCACCAGGCAGGCGTCGGCGGCGCTGACCAGCTCGGCCCACTGCGCCGGCAGCGGCAGCGCCGGCGTGCTGACCACGGCCCCCGAGCTGGCCAGCACCGGCAGGCCCGGGTCGACCAGCTTGCCGGCCTCGACGTCGAGCACCGCGGCCAGCGACAGCGCCTCCACCGTGCTGTAGCAGGCGTCGGCGCGGCGCTCCTCGGGGCCACCGGCGAAGACGGCGCGGTAGTCGGCCACCGAGGCGGCGTAGCTGCCGCTCCAGAACAGCGCCTCGGCGCGGAAGAAGTGGGTCTCGCCACGCTCGGGCGCGCCCGCCGGGGCGGCCGCCAGCCAGCGCGCGTACAGCTCGGCGGCCTCGACATAGGCGGCGTCGGCCTCCTGCATGACGCCGGGATCACCGCCGTGGCGCAGCCGTTGCGCCTCGGCGTGGCGCGCCAGCGCGGACTCGCGCAGGGTGCGAAGCTCGGCCGGCGACAGCCGCACGCTGACCGGCGGCGGCGCAGCCTTGTCGGCGGCCGGGCGCGCGGCCTCGTCGCGCCCGACCCGGGTGCAGCTCACCAGCAGCAACAGCGCGCTCACGCCAGCCGAGCTCCCGGCCCGACGCGCACCTCGCCGTTGCTGCATCGCCAGGCGCGCTCAGCCCAGCTGGGTCAGCATGGTCTCGGCGTTGGAGACCTCGAACTTGCCGGCCTCCTCCACGTTGACCTGCTTGACCACGCCATTGTCGACCAGCATGGAGAAGCGGCGCACGCGGGTGCCCATGCCCGGGATGTCGGTCTCCAGGCCCAGCTTCCTGGCCAGCTCGGCGCTGCCGTCGCCCAGCATGCGGATCTTGCCGATGGCGTGCTGGTCCTTGCCCCAGGCCGCCATGACGTAGCCGTCGTTGACCGCCACGCACCAGACCTCGTCGACGCCCTTGCCGCGCAGCGCGTCGAGGTTGGCCAGGTAGCCCGGCACATGCTTGCCCGAGCAGGTCGGCGTGTAGGCGCCGGGCAGGCCGAAGATGACGATCTTCTTGCCCTTGGCCATCTCGGCCGCGCTGAGCTTCTTGGGCGGCAGCGGGCAGGCGTCACCAAACTCGGTGGACTCGGTCAGGGTCGCATCGGGGAGCGCATCACCAATCTTGATCATGGCGGGAAGCTAGCAGATCTCGGCGGCGTCTACAGCCAGTAGTCGCCCAGCACGAAGGCCCAGGTGGCCTTGATCCAGTCCAGCACCGACAGCTCGCGAAAGCGCGCCAGCGTGATGCGCTGGGCCCGATCGGCCGCGATGTCGGTGTCATACATGGCGTCGAAGGCGTGGCGCAGCGCGGGGTCGTCGATGACCACGACGTCCTCGCTGTTGTGCTCGGCCGACTGGGCGTCGAGGTTGGCCGAGCCGATGATGACCGGGCCGCAGGTGCCGAACGAGGCCACCTTCGAGTGCAGCGTGGTCTCGCCGAGGTCGGGGCGCGGGCGGCGCTCGAACAGCGCGACCACGGCGTCCTCGCGCAGCAGCGCGTAGTAGGCGAAGCGGCTGGCGTCGACCAGCACGCCGATGTCGGAGGTCTCGGGCGAGTTGGTCAGCACTGCCAGGCGGGTGCCGCGGTGCATGGCGCGGTACAGCGCGCGCCGCACCAGCCGGCTGGGCGCGAAGTAGGCGTGCTCCAGGCGCACCACGGCGCCGCGCGGGGTGGCGTCGATCAGCGTGGCGTACAGCTTCTCGATGGCGCGCCGCAGCGACAGCGCGGGCTGGTTCCACACGAAGCGCACCCGCGCGCTGCCCACCGCCGGCTGCGGCGCGGTCCAGCGCGCGCGCCAGGCCGGATCGACCGGGTGCCCGGTGTGGTGCGCCATGACGTCGAAGAAGCGGTTCACCAGGTCGGGCAGCACCGGGCCGCTGAGTTCCACGTCGGTGTCGCGCCAGCCCCGGCGCCTTGACAGCTTGTCAATCAAACGGGTGCCTCCGTAGGCGTATTCGCTGGCCACGTTCATGCCGCCCACGATGGCGCGCAGGCTGACCTGGCCGTCGGGGCCGACGCGCCCGGTCAGCCAGTACATCACGTTGTAGCTGTGGTTGATGATTGCCAGCGAGCCGGCGGCGCGCTCGAGGGCGGCGTGCGGATCGCGGAACAGGCGCACGATGTTGTCGCGCCACTCCTGCAGCTGCAGCGCGCGCGTGGGCGGGTTGGTGGGCACCACGATGACGCCGGCGTCGCGCAGGCCGCGCATGATGTCGCGCTCGCCGAGCGGGCGCTGGAGGTCGCCGTTGGAGGCCAGCTCGCGCAGCGGGGCGCCACCGGCCGAGCCCTTGACGTCGTACTGCACGATCACGAGGGCCCCGGCGCGCGCGCGCTCGCTGAGCAGCGCGGCCAGGCGGCGGCCGACCTCGTCGTCGGCGAAGATGAAGGTCTTGACCAGGATGAGGTCGGCGCCGGTGGCGTTGGCGATGCGGCGCGCGAACGAGGCCTTGCCGTTGACCAGCAGCTCGGCGCTGTTGCCGTCGCGCACGCGCGACCCGGTGCGGGCGTCGAGGTTGGCCTGCAGGCGCGGATCGGCGAAGGCGGCGCAGTCGTTCGCCGGCCCCAGGCGGGGATCCAGCGGCGAGGCGGCGCGGCCGTGGCCGGGGCCGCAGCCAGCGGGCAGGGCGGTGAGGCAGAGGGCGGTCGCGAGAGCGGCGGCGCGAGCGAGGGCGGTCACGGCTCCAGGCTACACCGGCTGTATCTGCTGCGCGCGCGCGAGCTGTGGCTGGTGTGCGCGGGCCAGGCAGGGCAGGCTCGGGCCATGCTGAAGTTCCGCATCGTCAATGTGTTCGCCATCGCGGGGGCGCCGCTGTCGGGCAATCCGCTGTGCGTGTTCGAGGACGGCAGCGGCCTCGATGACGCCACCATGCAGGCGCTGGCGCTGCAGCTGAACCTGTCGGAGACCACGTTCCTGACCGCGCCGGGCAGCTGCGACATCGCGACCGCGGGGGTGCGCATCTTCACGCCCAGCTACGAGATGCCGTTCGCGGGCCACCCCACGCTGGGCAGCGCGCACGTGCTGCGCGCGCTGGGCCGCGCGGGGGACCGCCTGACGCTGGCGATGAAGGCCGGCGTCATCCCGGTCAGCGCGGTGGGCGACGTGTGGACGCTGGTGGCCAATCCGCCGCGCGCCGGCCAGCCCGCGGCGTCGCGGGCCGAGCTGGCCGCCATGCTGGGGCTGGACCCGGGCGACATCGGGGCCGCGCCGCGCTGGGTCGACACCGGCAGCGAGCAGCTGATCATCCCGCTGACCTCGGCCGCTGCCGTGCGCCGCGCGGTGTGTGACCCCGCGCTGCTGCTGCGTCATGGTGCGCTGCGGCCGGAGCGCTGCCTGGCGCAGATCTTCGCGCCGCGCGACGACGATGCCGGCGAGCTCGAGGTGCGCTTCTTCTTCCTGAAGGGCAGCTCGGTGGTCGAGGACCCCGCGACCGGGTCGGCGTGCGCCAACCTGGGCGGCTGGTACCTGCTGGAGGGCGCCGCGCTGCCGCTGCGGCGCTGGTGACGGCGCTGGGT
>JBGASF010000191.1:0-13153 GCA_044229835.1 Polyangia bacterium
GATCATGCGCTCGCGTTCGAGCGCCAGCAGCTCGTCGCGCACGCCGCCGCGCCCCCCAGGGGCGGAAGCGGCCGCAGCCGGGACCGCCACGGCCGGGGCCGCCACGGCCGGGACCTCGGCCACGGCGCCGGGCCCGCCGGCCATGCCTTCCTCGAGGTGCAACAGGTCGGCGGTGATGACGCCGCCCTGGCACAGGAGCAGCGAGCGCTCGATGACGTTGCGCAGCTCGCGCAGGTTGCCGGGCCACGCGTGGCGCTCGAGCGCCGCCATCGCCGCCGGAGCGATGCGCGGGACAGGGCGAGCCAGCCGGCGCGCCGCGTCGCCCAGCATGCTTGCGACCAGGGCCGGCAGCTCGCCGCGGCGCTCCCGCAAGGGCGGGATCACCAGCGACACACCGTTGAGGCGAAAATACAGATCCTTGCGGAAGCTGCCGCGCGCGACCTCGTGGCTGAGGTTGCGGTTGGTCGCGGCCACGAAGCGCACGTCGATGGCGCGCGGCTTCAAGGCGCCCACGCGCAGCACCTCACCGGCCTCGAGCACACGCAAGAGCTTGGCCTGGGTGGTCAGGGGCAGCTCGCCGACCTCGTCCAGGAACACGGTGCCGCCGTGCGCGCTCTCGAGCAGGCCGGGCTTGGTCGCGACCGCGCCGGTGAAGGCGCCCTTCTCGTGGCCGAACAGCTCGCTCTCCAGGAGCTGCTCGGCCAGCGCCGCGCAGTTCAGGCGCACCAGCGGACCGGACGCGCGCGGCGAGGCCTCGTGGATGGCGCGCGCCAGCACGTCCTTGCCCACGCCGGTCTCGCCGAGCAGCAGGATCGACACGTCGCCGACCGCCAGCCGGCGCGCCAGCTCGTAGACCCGGCGCATGGCCGGATCCTCGAGCACCACGCCGGCCCTGGCCGGCTCGGCCATCGACTGGGTCTCGATCTTCACCGAGGGCTGCTCGCGGCCGCTTGCCCGCGGGCGCACCGCCAGCACCACCGAGCCCAGCAGCACCATGTCACCGGGGCTGAAGCGGGCGCGCTCCCGCTTGCCGACCCGGGCCTCGACCGCGCTGGCGCTGGCGCTGGCGTCGGAGCCGCCCTGCCGCACCCGCCGCACGGTACAGCCGTTCTTCGAGCCCAGGTCCTCGATCTCGAGCTCGGCGCCGACGTGCAGGCGCGCGTGCTGCCGCGAGATCGAGGGGTCGTCGATGGCCACGTCGTTGTCGGCCGTGCGCCCGATCGTGACCACGCCGCGCTCGGGCAGCAGGTGAATCTCGACCGCGCGCTGACCGAAGACCTGGAGGACGAGCGAAGCCACGCCGCATTCTATGCCACTTATGCCAACATCGCCCGGTGGCCGACGGTGACCGCCAGCGTGACCTGCCGACCGTGACCGCCCCCGAGGGCGGCGCGCCCGCCGTGCTGCCGCCGGGCACCGCGCTGGGCGGGCGCTACCAGATCGAGGAGCTGCTCGGCTCGGGCGGCATGGGCCACGTCTACCGCGCCACCGATCGCGAGCTCGCGCGCGAGGTGGCGCTCAAGACCATGCGCGTCGCCTCCGAGGACATGCTGGCGCGGCTCAAGCGCGAGGTGCGCCTGGCCTCGCGCGTGACGCACGAGAACGTGATCCGCCTGTACGACCTGGTGGCGGCCGACGGCGTCCACTTCGTCACCATGGAGCTGGTGCGCGGCGTCTCTCTGCGCGCACAGCTCGCGAATGGACCGCTCCCCGTGCCCCAGGCGGTGGAGATCGCGCGTCAGTGCGCGCGCGGGCTCGAGGCTGCGCACAAGGCGTCGGTGGTGCACCGCGACTTCAAGCCCGAGAACGTGCTGCTGGGCAGCGACGGGCGCGTGGTGGTGGTCGACTTCGGTGTCGCCAGCGAGCAGGTCGACGGCGTGGTCGTGGCCAGCGCCATCGTGGGCACCAGCGTGTACATGTCGCCCGAGCAGGCCAACGGCCTGGCACCGACGCCGGCGACCGATCTGTATGCGCTGGGGCTGGTGCTGGCCGAGATGCTCACCGGCGAGATCCCGCTGGTCGGGCGCGGGCTCGTCGACACCGCGCTGCGGCGCCGGCTGGAGGCGGTGCCCTCGCTGCGCACGCTCCGGCCCGAGGTGCCGGAGGCGCTGGATGGCCTGGTGCGCGCGCTGCTGGAGCTCGAGCCCGCGGCGCGACCGGCCTCGGCCGAGGTGGTCGCGGCGGCGCTCGGCGGGGGCGAGCTGCCGGCACCGGTCGTGAGCGCGGGCGGGGCCACGGTGCAGCTCGAGGGGACGCCGACGTCCGCCGAGCGTCCTGGCGCGCGGCGCGCGAAGGCGGCTCCGGCTGCGGCGTCTGCCCCGGCCCCGAGGCGGCGCCGCCTCGGGGGGGCGGGCGCGCGGGGCAGCGCGGCGGTGGCGGCCGGGCTGGCAGCGCTGTTGTGGCCGCGCGGCGACGGCGACTTCGGGCGCGCGCCGACCGCCCCACCCGCGCCGACGTCCAGTCCTCCCCACGAGCTGACCGAGAGCGAGCGCTGCCTGGCCGGCGACGGTCGCCTGTGCGCCGAGCTGGGCCGGCGCGCGCTGAGCCCCGACGCCGGGGTGGCAGACGTGGCGGCCGGGGTGCGCTTGCTCGCGCACGCCTGCGAGAAGGGCGTGCCCACCGACTGCAAGTGGGCCGCGGACAGGTACCGGAACGGCGAGGGCGTGCCGAAAGATCCGGTCCGTGCCATGTCTCTGCTCGAGGTCGGGTGCAAGGCCGGTAGCGACGAGGCCTGTGTCGCGCTGGGGCGCGCCCACCGGGACGGCTGGGCCGGCGTCGCCGATCCCGCGCGCGCGACCGAGCTGTTCGAGGCCGCCTGCGAGCGCTCCGAGCCCTCCGCCTGCAACGACCTCGGCGGCCTGATCGAGCACAAGGACCCGAAGCGCATGGTCGCGCTGTACCAGCGCGCGTGCGCGATGAAGGAGCAGATTGCGTGCTCCAACCTGGCGGTCGCGCTGACCGACGGCGTCGGGGTGCAGCCGGACCTGACCCGCGCTGCGCAGCTCTTCCGCGATGCCTGCGACGCCGGCTGGGCCATCGCTTGCTACAACCTGTCGACCATGTACCGGCACGGCGATGGCGTGACCAAGGACCTGCCGCGCGCGGCCGAGCTGCTGGGCCGGGCCTGCACGCTGGGCCACGGCGAGGCGTGCGACTTCCTCGGTCTCTCGCTGAGCCAGGGCCTCGATGGCATGACCCGTGACGACGCGGCGGCCGTGCGCGCGTGGGAACGTGGCTGCGACGTGCTCGGGAGAGCCGGCGCGTGCAGGAACCTCGGCATCGCCCTCTTCACCGCCAGCGGCGCGGCCAAGGACCCGGTGCGCGCCAGCGCGCGGTTCCTGCAGGCGTGCGACGGCGGCAGCATGCCGGGCTGCACGTCGGCGGCGTGGCACCTGCAGCGTGGCGTCGGCGTGGACCGCGATCAGCCGCGCGCGCGCGCACTCTACCAGCGTGCCTGCGACGCCGCCGACGCCCTCGCGTGCAGCGAGCTGGCCGAGATCTATGCCCGCGGCGACGGCATCCCTGCCAGCGCCGAGCGCGCCGCCAGCCTGCAGGCGCGCGCCTGCGAGCTCGACCCGACGCTGCAGGGCTGCAAGCGCTGAATCTGCTCGAGTTGCGCAGTCCGTGCTCACCCGGCGCGCGCGGTTCGCAAGAGCATGGGCGATTTGCCCTGGCACGCGCGCTGCAGTGGTGGGCTGCCAGGAGGCACGACAACATGACAATGAAGACGATGCTCGGAACCGCCGCTCTCACCGTCACTCTCGCGCTGGCCGCCGCTGGCTGCGGCAAGAAGAAGGCGGACATCAAGAGCGTGTGCGAAAACACCTTCGCGAAGGCGGAGAAGAACGACGGCAAGTGGTCGCCGGGCAAGGGCGACAAGGCCGCCTTCATGGCCTACTGCCTGAAGCAGAAGCCCGAGGTGGTGCGCTGCTCCTCGATGGAGATCGACTTCACCGACAAGACCTGCTCGAAGATCACCGGCGTCATGGCCGACGACCAGTCCGGCTTCCACACCAAGCAGGAGCTCGGCCGCCTCCGCGACGGCCGCTAGGAGAGCCCGAAGAAGCTCTGCTCCCAGGGCACCCAGGTCCGGCCCAGGACGTCGCCCTCGCGCTGCGCCACTTCCGCCCCGCATCGGAACCGCCTACACTCGGCGCCGTTGCTGGTCCCGAGGTGTCGCGATGTCGAAGCTGAGCTCCTGCCTGGTCCTGGTCCTGATGGTCGCGCTGGCGGCGTGTGGAGACAACGAGCGGGCGCCGGTCGCGCCTGATGCCAGCGACGTCCTCGATGCCAGGGTCGCGGATGCCCGGATCCCCGATGCCGCAGCGCGGGACGCGCTCACCCTGGCCTGCACCATCGAAGATCTGCAGCCGCTGTTCAGCTGCGCCACCACCAACTGCCTGAACTTCACCCCCGACCTCGACGGCGGACTGGGCGGCGATGGTGGGTCCGGGTTCGACCCGACCCAGATCTTGAGCTGCGTCGCGCAGCGCTGCGGGCTGCTGGTGTTCGGACTGCCCCCGGCCTGCCGCACCTGTGTGATCTCGGGCCTCGCCGGTTTGGCCAGCGGCAGCTTCGACGGCGTGCTGGCCAACTGTGTGAGCCAGCCGCCGACTCCCATCCCGTAGGACGTACCCGCGGGAACCCCGCGGGGCGTGCGCTCACGGCCCGCCGTCGGGTGGGGGCGCGGTGCAGCTGACCGGCACCGGGAAGCTGCCCTTCACGGTGGCCGAGGGCGGCGTGCACTGGGCCGCGGTGACGGCGGCCTTGCAGGCGTCGAGGTCGATGCGGTCGGCCTGGGGGTCGCTGCAGGTCTGGTTCATCAGCAGCTTGCATGAGCTCTTGCCGGTGAAGCTGAAGGTCAGGACGGTGCCGACCTGCAGGGCGCACTTGCCCTCGGTGTTGGGGCAGGCGCAGCCCTTGTCACAGACGAACTCCATGGTGGCCTCGCACTTCGAGGCGCCGTCGTCACAGCCGGTGGCACCCAGCAGCGCCAGGGTGGCCAGGGCGCCGAGCAGCATCCGCGTCGTCCTCGATGTCATGTCGCCTCCAGCGAGCACTCTACCAAGGGGTGGTGTGCGCGTGCTATGTGCGGCGCGTGGGTGCGCTGGTCCTGCACGGCTCGACCGACTATGACGTGGTGATCGCGGGCGGTGGCCCGGGCGGCGCCGCGTGCGCGGTCGCGCTGGTGCGGGCGGGGGTCGCGCCGGCGCGCATCCTGGTGGTCGACAAGGCACGGTTTCCGCGGGAAAAGCCGTGTGGCGGTGGGTTGACCGGGCACTGTGCGGATGCCATGGCGGCGCTCGGGCTGGAGGTCAGCGTGCCGGCCATCGCGTCGGGGTCGGCGCGGGTGCGCTTTGGCGAGTGGTCGCGCACGGTGACCATGCAGCGGCCGGTGGTGATCGTGCGGCGCGAGGAGTTCGACGCCTCGCTGCTGGCGCAGGCGGCGGCGCTGGGGGTCGAGGTGGTGCAGGGCGAGGGCATGAAGGGCTACGAGGTCGATGCCGCGGCGGGGCGGGTCAGCGTGCGCACCGGCGAACGCACGGTGACGGCGCGCGTGCTGGTCGGCGCGGATGGCGTGGCCAGCATGGTGCGCAAGCGGCTGATCCCGCGCGAGGGGCGCCCGATCCGCCTGTTCAAGCTGGAGCTGCCGGCGCGCGGGTATGGCCATGGCGACGCCATGCTGTACGACTTCTCGCCGATGGCGTACGGCCTGCGCGGCTATCTGTGGGTGTTTCCGGTGGCCGACGACCGCATCAATGTCGGCCTGATGCACTATCCGTCGCGACCGCTGTCGGGCGGCGAGCTGACGGGGCTGCTGGCGCGGGGGCTGGGGGACCTGGGGATCAATCCGCGCGCGGCGGAGACGGCGCGGGGCTGGCCGGCGTGGGGCTATGCGCCGGGGGCGGCGGTGTCGGCGCCGCATGTGCTGCTGCTGGGCGACGCGGCGGGGATCGATGCGTTGACGGGGGAGGGGATCGGGGTCGCCATGGAGCACGGGCTGGTGGCGGCGCGCGAGGTGGTGGCGGCGCTGGGCGGCACGGCCGGCTTCGGCTTCGGCGGCTACCGGCGGGCGCTGCGTCGCGCGGTGGTCGGGCGCGAGCTGGCGCTGGACCGCTGGCTGGCGCGCCTGCTGTATCGGCCCGAGGCGTATCGGCACTTTCTCGGCCTGATGATGTTCGATCCGAAGGTGCTCGAGCTGTACGCGGCGCGGGTTTCGGGTGGGCTGGTGCTGGCCGATCACAAGCGGGCGCTGATGGCCGCGCTGGCGCGGCATGTGTTCCGTGGGCCTGGGCGCAACCGCAAGGTCCGCGCGCTGGCGGCGGCGATTGCGGCTCGTGATCCTCAGCCAAGTGCGTGATATCTTGCCCGCCACATCCTCAGGCGCGAAGCGCCAAAGGATGTCCGATTCTGGAGGTTTCGTGGCTGACAAGAAGTCGCTGGGGCGCAGAGTGATGGGGTGGTTCGTGGTCGACGAGGACGGCGGCAAGAAGGCGCCGCCCGTCAGCGACGAGTCGGTCGACGACCTCATCAAGCGCTACGCCGAGGACAAGCCGGCCGCCGCCGCGCCGCCGCCGCCGCCCGTGGAGCTCAAGGGTGACATCCCGCGCGCCACCGGGGGCCAGCTCGATCTGCCGCGCATCTTCGTCGCCGCCGGGATCTCGGCCGAGGAGCAGGGTCGCGTCATCCGCGCCCAGGAGCTGCTCAAGACGCTGCCGGTCGAGACGCCGGTCGCCATCAAGCGGCAGATCGTCGAGGCCTCGCTGAAGGCCTTCGGCTACCCCATCGACGACCTCATCGAGGCCGGGGCGCAGGAGATCCAGGCCCTGGAGGCCTACATCCAGCGCGAGGCCGCCGAGACCCAGCGCACCCTGGCCGACGCCTCCAAGCGCATCGAGGTGCTGAACCAGGAGATCGTCGATCTGCGCAAGCTGATGCAGACCTCGATCGACGAGCAGAACCTGGCCACCCAGGCCAGCAACGAGGCCAAGCTGCAGGTGCAGCAGGTGCTCGAGTTCTTCGGTGACGAGGCCATCGCCCGCGTGGTGCACGCCTCGCCCAAGCTGCAAGAGCCGCCCAAGGAATAGTCGCCGCAGTCAGGACCGGGACGTGGACAGGGACAGGAGACAGGGATGAAGCTGACGCCGTTCGCGAAGATCTTTCTGACCGTGGTGATCCTGGGCGTGCTCGGGTTCACGCTGTACATGTACCGGGGCAAGCTCAAGAAGATGACCAAGAAGAAGACTCCGGTGACCTCACCGAAGCCTTCGGTCAGTGGCTCGCCGCAGCCGTCCGAGCCCTCGGTCTATGACAAGGACAGCTTCACTGGCGTCAACAGCGCGGGCCAGGATCCGCCGCGCACCGGCGTCACCGGCGTCACCGCCGCCAGCGTCGGCGAGGGCAAGCTGGATCGCCCGCTGATCGTCGCCATCAACACCTGGGCCGGCCACGCGCCCGGCATCGTCGCCAACGGCGGCATGACCACCGCCAAGGGCAGCATCTACGACAAGCTCGGCCTCAAGGTCGAGTTCAAGATCTTCGACGATCCCACCACCAAGTTCGCCGCCTTCCGCTCCGGCGACATCGACATCATGTGGGACACCGTCGACTCGTGGGCGCGCGAGGCCTCGGTGCTGGGCGCCGACAAGGTCGCCGCCAAGTCGATCATCATGCAGGACTGGTCACGCGGCGGCGACGGCGTGGTCGCCAAGTCGGACATCAAGTCGGTCGAGGATCTCAAGGGCAAGTCGGTCTCGGTCATCGAGTTCTCGCCGTCGCACTGGCTGATCCTGTACCTGCTGTCGCAGTCGGGCCTGACCAACGAGGAGAAGAAGACGGTCTCGCTGAAGATCTTCAACGAGCCGGCGCAGGTCAAGACCGCGTTCACCTCGGGCTCGGTCGACGCCATGGTGTCGTGGGAGCCCTTCCTCAGCGAGGCGCAGGCCGCGCTGGGCGACAAGGCGCACATGCTGGTGTCGACCTCGGCCGCGACCAACGTCATCGCCGACACCCTGGTCGCGCGCCAGGCCATCATCGACAAGGCGCCGGCCAGCATGCGTGACTTCGTGCTGGGCTGGTTCCAGGGCATCGACGCCATCAAGGACAACCCGCCCGCGGCCTACGCCAAGGTCGCCGACGGCCTCAAGCTGACGCCCGAGGACGTCGAGGCCATGCTGTCGGGCCTCAAGCTGACGCCGTTCGCCGACAACGCCCAGTTCTACGGCCTGACGGGCAGCAAGCCGCACTTCGAGACCCTGTTCAACTCGGCCTACCAGGTCTATCGCCGCCTGGGCAAGACGCAGGCGGCGGTCGACGCCAAGGACTATGTCGATTCGCGCTTCGTGGCCGCGCTGGCGCCGCTGTATCCCGGCCAGGCCGTGGTCGAGCCCTCGGTCAAGCCGGCCACCAGCAAGGCCAACGTCAAGGACAAGGGCATCCTCAACAAGAAGCTGTCGATCAACTTCTCGCCCGGCTCGGCCGAGATCATGGCCGGCTCCGAGTTCATGCTCGATGCCCTGGGCGAGACCATGGTCTCGTTCGGCAACACCTACCTGCAGGTCGAGGGCAACACCGACTCCAAGGGCGGCACCGACGTCAACATCGAGCTGTCGAAGAAGCGCGCCGACGCCGTGAAGGACTACCTGGTGAAGAACTTCCAGATCCCCGAGGCGCGCTTCAAGACCCTGGGCCTCGGCCCCAAGAACCCGGTGGCGCCCAACACCACCGAGGCGGGTCGTCAGGCCAACCGCCGCACCGACATCAAGGTCATGCTCGGCGCCCAGTAAGTGAGCACGCCCCCCGAGAAGGAGGTCGCGGCCTCCCCCGGTGCACCACCCGCCGAGCTGCCCAAGGCCGATCCCACCAAGCAGGTGATCGACAAGGGCGGGCGCGCGCGACCGCTGGCGCCGCGCAACGAGCGCTGGTTTGCGCTGCGCGCACCGCTGCCGCGCTCGGTGGGCACCGGCCTGGCCATCGCGGGGCCGACGCTGCTCATCCTGCTGTGGTTCCTGGTCACCGCGACCGGGATGGTCAAGCCGCGCGACCTGCCGTCACCAGGCGAGACGCTGCGGTCGATCCTCGATCTGTGGTTCAACCAGGGGCTGCCCAGCGCGATCTGGGTGTCGACCAAGCGCATCATGATCTCGTTCGCGCTGGCGGTGGCGGTGGCGATGCCGCTGGGCATCGCGATGGGGGCGTTCGAGCCCATCAACCGCTTCTTCGATCCCATCGTGGCGCCGTTCCGCTACATGCCGATCTCGGCCTTCATCCCGCTGTCGCTGGTGTGGTTCGGGATCTACGAGGGGCAGAAGATCGCGTTCCTGTGGCTGGGCGTGTTCGTGTACCTCTTGCCGGTGGTGGTCACCGCGATCCGGGCGGTGCCCGAGGAGTATGTACAGACTGCCTATACCCTGGGAGCCAGCCGACCGCGCGTGATCTGGAGCGTGCTGCTGCCGGCGTCGCTGCCCGACATCTTCGACGCGTTCCGGGTCATGAACGCGATCTCGTGGACCTATATCGTGCTGGCCGAGCAGGTCAACATGCGCGACCCGCCCGGCCTGGGGTACATCGTCAACCTGGGCTTGCAGCACGCGCGGCCGGAGATGGCGTTCGCGATCTTGATCGTCATCGGGCTGATCGGGATCTTGACGGATGTCGCGATCAACACGCTGAGCAAGGTGTTGTTCCCGTGGCGGGAGAAGAGCTGATGGCCGCCGTGGTCGGAGGCGGAGAAGGGACCGGAACGGGCACGGGCACGGGCACGGGCACGGGCACGGCGCCGAAGCTCGAGCTGGATAATTTGTCGGTGGTGTATCGCGGGCGGGCGGGCACGCTGATCGAGGCGGTGCGCGACATGTCGCTGCAGATCGCCGACAAGCCGGGGCATGGCGAGGTCGTCGTCTTCCTGGGGCCGTCGGGCTGTGGCAAGTCGTCGATCCTGCGCACCGTGGCGGGGCTGCAGCCGGCCACGCGGGGCGAGGTCCGCCTCGACGGCGTGCCGGTGCATGGCCCGTCGCGCGATCGCGGCATGGTGTTCCAGCAGTACACCTCGTTCCCGTGGCGCACCGTGATCCAGAACGTGGAGTACGGCCTCGAGATCGCGGGCGTGCCCGGCAAGCAGCGCCGCGAGCGCGCCATGGACGTGCTCGGCAAGGTCGGCCTGACCGAGTTCGCGCACCAGCTGCCCAAGTCGCTGTCGGGCGGCATGAAGCAGCGCGTGGCCATCGCGCGCACGCTGGTCAACAAGCCGCGCGTGCTGCTGCTCGACGAGCCGTTCGGCGCGCTGGATCCCTTCGTGCGCTGGGAGATGCAGTCGCTGGTGCTGGAGATCTCGCGCCGCGACGACAGCACCATCCTGTTCATCACCCACGACGTCGAGGAGGCGGTCTACGTCGCCGACACCATCTTCGTGCTGTCGCCTCGCCCGGCGACCATCCTGCACCGGGTCGACGTGCCCTTCTTCGCCAGCCGCGACCCCAAGCTGAAGGCGTCGAACGAGTTCCGTGACGTCGAGCGCAGGGTGCTCGACATGATGTACGCCTCGCAGGCGCCCAAGGCCGACCGGGACAAGGGCTGATGGCCGACGCCAGCGACAAGAAGAAGCGGCGTCCGTACGCCAAGTACGCGTTCCACAACATCTACAACTACGCCCTGATGGGCGCGGTCGGGGCGGTGGCCATCGTGACCGGGACCTGGATCCCGCTGGCCATCGGCGCCGGGCTCGAGGCCATGTGGATGCTGAATGCGCCGGGGTCGAAGCTCCTGCAGAAGACCTGGTTCGACAAGGTGCACGACGAGAAGGAGCAGGCCGAGACGCGCGCGCGCCGCGGCGAGCTGCTCAAGCTGCTGGGGCCCGAGGACGTGGCGCGGGTCGGGCGCCTGCAGGACAAGCAGCGCGAGATCTTGAAGCAGGCCGAGGACAACCCGCAGTTCACGCTGGAGCTGCTGCGCGCCGAGCTGCTCAAGCTCGACAAGCTGGTCGACGGCTACATCGAGCTGGCGGTCAACACCACGCGCTACGAGCAGTACCTGGCCAACATCGCCTTCGAGGATCTGGAGGAGGAGCTGCGCCGCTACACCCGCGCCGCCGAGAAGGAGGAGGACCCCCAGCTCCGGCGCACCGCCAAGAAGAACCTGGAGGTGCTGATGACGCGGCAGGCGAAGCTGGCCGAGCTGCGCAAGTACACCCAGGGCGCGCGCGCGCAGCTGGATCTCATCGAGAACACCTTCCGCCTCATCGGCGACCAGATCCTGACCATGCACTCGCCAGCGGAACTCGGCGGCCAGCTCGACGAGCTGATGGACGGCGTCGAGGCGGTGCGCTCGACCGCGAGCGAGCACCGCCAGCTGCTCGGGCAGACGACCTAACCCACGGTCACGGTCACGGCCCACGGCCCACGGCCCACGTTCAGAAGCTCCAGCGCGACAGCCACTTCTGGGGCGTGAAATCCGGGATGGCGATGGGCGTCAGCGGCGTCGCCTTGCCGGGTTCCAGCAGCTTGCGGAAGTCGAGCTTCTCGCCGGTCTTGTAGTAGTGCTCGAGGTAGCGCCAGTCGGCGGCCCACCAGTCGGACAGCCACTGGTCGAGGTCGGTGATGCCGGCCTCGTGCATCAGCTGCAGGCTCATGCGGGTGGCGTTCTTCTCGTAGTCGTAGATCTTGGCCAGCTGCTCGGGGCCCTTGCCGATCGACAGGTCGTGGCCGACTTCGCGGTATTCCGCGGAGATGTTCCACTGCACGGTGTGGCCGAACAGGTGCGCGACCACGAACAGCGCGCTCTCCAGATCCTGGTCGTAGTCCACCAGGATGCGCAGACCGTCGAAGTCCCCGGTGTTGGGGTCGAGGACGTCGCTGATGCTGACCGGGATGCTGTAGCGCGCCTCGATCCGCTGGACCACGAGGTCGTATGCGGACTTGAAGCGATCGGCGGCGCCGGACACGACCGACTAGGTGGTGGTCGGGCCGCTGCCGGGGGTGCTGGGGGCGGCGGCGGGGGCGCCATCGGCCGCGGTGCGGCCGTTGTTGACGCGCTCCTTCAGCTCCTTGCCGACCTTGAAGAAGGGCAGGCGCTTGGGCTGCACCTCGACCGGATTGCCGGTGCGCGGGTTGCGACCCTCGTAGGCCTTGTAGTTGCGGATCTCGAAGCTGCCAAACCCTCGGATCTCGATGCGCTCCCCCTGCTTCAGGGAGTTTTCCATCGATTCGAAGACCATGTTCACGACCTCCTCGGCCTTACCGCGAGGAAGCTTCAGCTTCTCCGCGATCCGGTCGATCAGATCGGACTTGGTCATCACATGGGCTTCGGCACCGCTCTTTTCGCGCTCCACGAGGACATCCTAGACCCGTGCGCGGGGTGGCTTCAAGCAATATCAGCAGGTTGTGGGGGGCGCTCAGATCGAGGCTTGGCGGCGGTCGATCGCCATCAAAAGTAGCCCTGCCGCAAGCGCCAGGCGGCGGTCGAGGCGTCGCATGGTGTCAGCCGACAGATCCATTTCTGCCTTGAAAACAAAGGGATTCCAGCTCTGCTTGATGACGCCGACGACATCGTCGCCGAGCGCGAGCTGGAAGCGCTGCGGGATCGGCAGGAAACGCCGGAGCAGCGCCGCGCCGGTCTCGCGCAGGGTCCCGAAAGGTTGCTCGTCGGCGTCGCACAGCTGCCACTCGTCGCGCACAAGGCTCTTCAGGCCCCGGCGGCGCAGCACGCCCACCTTGTCGCCGGTGCGCGCATCGACCACATCGTAGGCCGCTGAAAAGTCGATGATCTGGCGCGCCTTGATGGTCAGGAGCTCGACCTGCTTGGTCTCGTCGGCGTAGACCCGCAGGTCCTCCTTGAGCGCGAGCAGCTTCTGCTGACAGAACAGGAGCAGGGCGCCCTCGGCGTCGAACACCATGAATTGCGGCGCGATCGCCAGCACCTTGCGCTCCAGCACCACGCGATCGACACCCCACCAGCTGGGCCGCGACAGCGCACCGCGCGCCACCCCGCCCAGGCTGGGGAACGACGGCCGGCCGGTTCCGGCCCCGGCTCCGGCGCCACCGCCAGCGTCGCCGCCGTCGCTCATGTGCGCGACGGCGTGTAGACGCCGAACGGGCGGCGCAGGGCGTCGGCGATCTCGCCCACGGTGGCGTAGGCCTTCACCGCGTCGAGGATGAAC
>JBGASF010000192.1:0-13106 GCA_044229835.1 Polyangia bacterium
GTTTTCGGAGGCGGAAACGGAACCGGACAGAACTGAGCCCGCCTGGCGGGCTCAGTTCTGGTGCAGCTCGATCGGGTAGATCACCGTGCTCGGCTCGCCCGGGGGCAGGCGCCAGCGCTGCACGATCCCCTTCAGGCAGCGCTCCACGCCGCTGTCGCCCAGCGTCGACGACGACACCTCGACGGGCGCCAGCACGCCATCGGCGCCGACGTCGAAGCGCAGCAGCACGGTGCCATCGAGGTCGGGGCGGCGCGACAGCCCCTCGGCGTAGCAGGCCTTGATGGCCTTGCCCGCCGCGCGCACCTGGGCGTCGATCTCCAGCGGCCGGCCCGCCGTGCGCGGCGTGCTGGGGCCCGAACGCGGCCCCGGCGCCGGCACCCGGACCACCGAGATGCCATCACCGAGCGCGCTGTCGATCCAGCGCGACACCCGGTGCGCGCCGCTCGAGGCCTCGAGCAGGTGACGCCCCGGCAGCACCCGCACCAGCGCGCTGCCCTGGCCCACCGGCGCACCATCCAGCGTCAGCACCGCGGCCTGCGACGAGCCCACGCGCAAGAGGCGCGTCGCCTTCGGCAGCTCGGCCCCCGCCAGCGTCCCGGGCAGCGGCAGCTCGACCTCCAGCTCGGCGCGTTCGTCGTCGGTCAGCGCGCGCACCCGGGCGTTGGCGACATCTTCACCCGCGCTCAGCTCGGCCACGCTGCCGCCGTCGATGGCCAGCACCGCGCCGGCCGTGTCCGCCGGCCCCAGCTCGACCCGGCCGTGACCGACGCCGACCGCCAGCGCGCCGTCGTCCTGCAGCGCGACCGCGAAGCGGGTGCCGCGCACGGTGATGCGCTTGCCCCCCGCCAGCACCGACAGCCGCTGCGTCGGGCTGCGGCGCGCGACCTCCAGCGTGACCCGCCCGCGCGCCAGCTCGAGCTCGATGGTCTCGGCGTCGAGCGCGCGCAGCGCCGCCTCGGTGCCGGCCTCCAGCATCAGCGCGGTGCGCGCCTCCAGCACCAGGCCGACCCGTCCGCCCACCGCACGCAGCCGATCGCCGGCCAGCAGCGGCTCGGCCGCCGCGGCCTCGGCCGACAGCGCCGCCAGCGTCGCGCCGCCCCGCCCACGCAGCAGCTCGGCCTCGATCAGGAAGGCCCAGGCCTGGCCGGGCGCCGCCGCGGGCCGCACCGGCGTCGGGCTGACCACTGGGGCCGGGCTGGGCAGCGCGCTGGGCGCCGGCGCCGCCAGCTTGCCACCGTCACGTCCAGCCCCACCGCGCCCGACCAGCCACAGCGTCAGCACCGCGGCCGCCGCCAGCGTGGCCCCGCCCAGCACGAACAGCGGCCAGCGCACCCGCGCCGGCGGCGGCTGCCTGAGCTGCCAGGCGATCTGCGCCCCCATCTGCTCCCAGGGCAGCTCGGGCGGCTCCAGCGTGCGCGCGGCCTCGAAGCCATCGCGCGCGCCGCGCAGCCGGCGCAGCTCGGCGCGACAGCGCGCACAGCCCTCGGCGTGCGCCACCGTGGCGTCGCGCAGCGGCGCCTCCAGGCGGCCCTCGACCAGCCGCGCCAGCGTCTCGGAGTTGCAGCCGCTCACGCGTCCACCTCGCCGCCGTCGTCGCGGTCGCCCTCGGGCCCGGCGCGCACCACGCGGCGCTCGTCGAGATCCGGATCCGCCGCGGCCATGCGGTAGAACTCCTTGCGCGCATAGTGCAGGCGGGTGCGCACCGTGACCTGGGGCGAGCCCACGATCCCCGCGATCTCGGCGACGTCGAGCCCCTCGATCTCGTGCAGCACCAGCACCACGCGCTTCTTGGGCGACAGCTTGTCGAGCAGGCGATACACCGCCGCGATCTGGTGCCGGCGCAGCAGCTCCGCCTCGGGGGTGTCGTCGGTCGAGCCGCCGTCCTGCTCGTCGAGCGGCAGCATCTCGCGGCGGCGCCCGCGCGTGCGCAGCCGCTGCAGCGCGACGTTGACCGCGATGCGGTACAGCCAGGTCGTCAGCCGGCTCTCGCCCCGGAAGCGCGCGATCCCCCTGAAGGCGATCACGAAGACCTCCTGCACCAGGTCCTCGAGCTCCGAGGGGCTGCCCAGCACGCGGTACAGGTTGCCGGCGACCAGGCGGCGATGGCCGCGGTACAGCTCGTCCTGGGCCGCGCGCTCGCCGGCCTGGCAGCGCGCCACCAGCTCGCGCTCGCGCTCCAGCGACAGCACCGGGGTGCGCGCAGGAGGGGGCTGGCGGGGACCTTCTGCGCCGCCTGCAATGGCGCGCAATCGCGTCTGTGAGTCCTTGCGCACCGCCGACCTCGCGAACATCGTACCCTTTGTTGTCCGCCCGGTGAGATTGTTCACGAAATCCGCAATCAGCTCGGTCTCGAGACCGAGCTGATTGTCCGGTGCCGTCTCTGCGGTTTTTCCCTTGTAATATCGAGGCCTCCGGCGCCATTCTCGCGACGTGAACCCGCGCCTGACCCTGGGCAAGGACCTGGGCCGCCACATCGCCACCGGCCACCCCTGGATCTGGGCCGACGCCCTGGCCGCGGGCGGGCCCCGGCCAGCGGTCGGGACCATCGTCGATGTCCATGACAAGGCCGGTCGCTTCGTCGCGCGCGGCCCCTTCGATCCCGGCTCACCCATCGCGGTGCGGGTGTGGACCACCGACGCCGCGGCCCAGGTCGACGCCGCCCTGGTGCGCGCCCGCCTGCGTGAGGCGCTGGGGGCCCGCCGCAGCGCCGGCATCCTGGCTGACTCCAACGCCGTGCGCCTGCTGCACGGCGAGGGCGACTACTGCCCTGGGCTGGTGTGCGATCTCTACGCCGACACCGCGGTGGTGCGCTGCGACGGTGACGCCGCGCGCACGCTGGCGCCCGCGCTGGTGGCCGCGCTGCTCACCGAGGTGCCCGCCATCCTGGGCGTGCCGGTGCAGCGGATCTACGAGCGCCGCACCGGCAAGGCCGCGCGCCAGGAGTCCGGCGAGCGTGGCGCTCCGCTGCACGGCGGCCAGCCGCCGCGCCGGATCGAGATCCACGAGGGTGCCGCGCGTTTTCCGGTCGACGTCGTGGCGGGCCAGAAGACCGGCTTCTTCCTCGATCAGCGTGACAACCGGCGCCTGGTGGCGCGCCACGCCGCCGGGGCTGACGTGCTCAACTGCTTCTCGTACACCGGCGGCTTCTCGGTCGCCTGCGCGCTGGCAGGGGCGCGCCGGGTCACCAGCGTCGACGTGGCCAGGCCGGCGCTCGACGCCGCGCGCGAGGGCTTTCGCATCAGCGGCCTCGACCCCGAGGCGCACGCCTTCGTGGCCGAGGACTGCTTCGAGGTCCTGCGTCGCCACGCCGCCGCCGGCACCCGCCATGGCGTCGTCATCCTGGATCCGCCCAGCTTCGCGCCCAGCAGCAAGGCGCTGCCCGCGGCGCTGGCGGCCTACACCGATCTCGGCGCGCTGGGCCTGGCGGTGGTCGAGCCCGGCGGGATCCTGGCCACCGCGTCGTGCTCGTCGCACGTCACCCCGGAGGCCTTCCTGACCGTGCTGCGTGACGCCGCGGTGCGCGCTGGGCGCAGGGTGCGGGTGCTCGACGTGCGTGGCGCCGGACCCGATCACCCGGTGGTGCCGGGGTTCCCCGAGGGGCGCTATCTCAAGCTGCTGCTCGCCCACGTGGTCTGAGCTGGGCAGGGAAGGCCCAGCCCCCGCGCATCCGTACAATGTCCACCTGACGTCCGTTCACGGGGAGCCATGGCCACCAACGCCGACAAGGAAGCCGAGCCCAAGGAAGACCATGCCACGCCCCCCAAGGCGCCGCCTGCCAGCCCTGCTGCGACACCCGCGCCGAGCAAGGGCGAGGGGATGAAGAAGGCCGAGGCCGAGCTCGCGGCTGGCGCCGATCCGGCAAAGCTCGGCAAGCTGCTCTACCAGTATCCGGCTGAGAAGGAGGCCATCCTGGCCCTCATCCAGTCGCACCCCGCGGGCGGCAACACGCTGACCACCAAGGTCGTCGAGGAGTCGCAGAAGCTGCACTGGGACGGCAAGAAGAAGTCGATCGTGGCCGGCGATCCCGACAGCAAGACGGCCGACTACTTCATCGCCGGCGTCGAGCCCAAGGGCGTCAAGTGGCGCAGCGGCGCCAACGACGGCAAGATCGACGGTGACGGCCTCGACACCCGGCAGCACCTCGGCGAGGGCGACATCCACGGCACCGCCAACTACAAGGGCGGCAAGGCCGTCGCCGGCGTGGGCTACGAGGCCAACGACAAGTCGGGCAGCGTCACCGCCGACGTCGCGGTCGATCCCAAGACCAAGGGCGTCGACGTCGGTCTCAAGGGCGAGAAGGAGCTGCGCCCCGGCGAGCGCGCCGGCATCGAGCTCCGCGGCGGCGCCTCGGGCGCCAGCCTGACCACCACGCAGTCCAGCGAGCACGACGGCAACAAGGCCTCGGGTTCGCAGAGCGTCGGCGTCGACAAGGACGGCAACCCGGTCGCGACCTGGGGCGTATCCGCGACCTCCAAGGAGGGCCTGTCGGTCGATGCCAAGCACAGCGAGGGCCCCGGTGGCAGCAAGGACCACTTCGGCCTCGGCGTGAAGGGCAGCGGCGGCTCGGCCGGCGGCAGCCTGGATCTGCTCAACGGCGAGCTGGCGGCGGCCGAGCTGCACGGCACCAAGAAGCTCGACGACAAGACCTCGGTGACCGGCAACCTGAGCTATGCGCACACGCCCGAGAAGGACACCGTGGGCGGCGGCCTGACCCTGAACGGTGACGGCTACAGCGTCGGCGGCAAGGGCTCGGCCTCGGACAACGGCGACTACTCGCTGAGCATGCGCGCGGCCAAGAAGCTGGGCGACAAGGGCGAGCTGTCGCTGGAGGGCGGCACCGACAAGAAAGACGGCAAGACCAGCGAGTTCGCCGCGCTGTCAGCGGTGTACTCGGCGGAGCGCTTCCACATCGGCGGCGATCTCAAGCTGCGCCACACCCTGGACGGCACCGAGGTCACCGGCAGCGGCGAGGGGATCTATGCCCTCAAGCCGGGCCTGCTGTACGGCCACGCCTTCGGCGAGGCCAAGCTGGGCGCCGACGGCAAGGCCGGCGCCGCGCTGGGCGCCGGGCTGACGCTGACGCCGCACGACCACGTCGCGCTGACCCTGGCGGGCGTCATCGATCCGACCACCAACGGCTTCGACGCCCGGCTCTCGGTCGACATCTTCGCCAAGAAGATCGACACCGCGTCGCTGTCGGCGACCAAGCGCAAGGCCGCCGTCAGCCTGTTCATGGGTATCAAGGGCGGCACCATGATGGACAACCAGTTCGGCGCCGGTGGTCAGGGCAACCTCAACCTGACCCAGCCCGCCGGCGGCAACACCGCCTACGCCGGAGTGAAGTGGAGCTTCTGAGCGGTCTCGAGCCGCGCGCCACCGGGTCAGTTCGGTAGACAGACGCCCGGGATGGGCTCGGTGCCGGGGATGCACAGGCCCATCCCGCCCAGCGAGAAGCAGCAGGTGCCCGCGGTGGTGCACTGCGCCGAGGTGGTGCAGAAGATCCCGCCGCCGTCGGGGATGACGATGGCGCTGTCGATGCTGGGCAGGGTCACGTCGATGTAGGAGGCGTCGCGGATGACGGCGGCGCCATCGCGCGCCGCGTCGACCAGCGAGGTCACGCGGTCACTCAGGTTGCCCGAGTCCCTCACGACACCCCCGGCGTCTGGCTCCTCGCCACCGCCCGAGGCACAACCCACGGTCCCGAGGCTCGTGATCAGCAGCGCAAACAGCACGATCTTCATCCAGCTTCCTCCGGGCGAACGAACGGTACTCCAGGGCTTTTGCCTTGGTCAAGTGTCCAGCACGGGGATGAATGAAATTCGCGAAGGCGGGGGTGGGGCAGGCGAGGTCAGTCGTTCTGGCCGGCCTCGTCATAGACGATGGCGCGGAAGTCGGGGTCGTCGCGGTAGTCGTTGAAGTCGGGATCGGCGGGCCGCGGCGGCTTCTCACCCGGGAAGCCCTTGGTCAGGTGGGTGATGCGCAGGGTGGCCTGCTCCTGGGTCTCCTTGCGCTTGGTCAGCGCGACCACGCGCTTGACGAACTTGAGCATGCAGCCGCGCTTGGCCAGGCGCGCGTAGGCCGCGGCCAGGTTGTAGTTGATGTTGGGGTTGTAGGGGTCCTTCTCCAGGCCATCGAGCAGGATGCGGACCGCCTCGACCCACATGCGGCGCTTGGCCACCGGATCGACCCCGGGCGCCTCGGCGTCACGCAGCACGCGCAGCCCGGCGTTGTTGTCGGACTTGGCGCCGGGGATGTCGCGCTCGTCCTTCTCGGCCTCGCCGCCGTCGCCGGGATCCGACCGGCTGTCGAGGCTGTAGGCGCAGTCGGTCGGCCCCGTCGGCGCGGTCGGCCCCACCGGGGTCGGCGCGGTCACCTTCTTGGGCTTCTTCTTCTTGGGCGTGGGCAGCGGCAGCGGGGGCGGCCCGGCCGGCGCCTTGGCCGACGCCTCGGCGCTCCCCAGCAGCATCACCCCCAGCACCAGCACCGCAACCTTGATCGTCCGCATGTCGTGTCGTCTCCCCTAGGGCCTTGGACTGCGACTACTGCAGGGCGCGGTCGGCGACGTCACGCATCGCATCGAACGCGGTGTTGGCCTTGGCCGCCGCGATGGCGCGCTTGGCCTGCTGCGAGAACTCCTTCACGTCGCGCAGGATGACCAGGCGCTCGAGCAGCGCCTTGGCGCACTTGCGCCGCCCCGCGATGGCGTACACCGAGGCCAGGTGCTCGGTGGCCATGGCGTTGTAGGGATCCTTCTTGAGGGCGTCGAACAGCGCCTCCTGCGCGGCCTTGAGGTTGCGCAGCTTCTCCTCGGTGTTGGTGCTGGCCTGGGCGTCGGTGATCGCCTGCTCGGAGTCGCGCGTGATGTTCTCCGAGGGCTTGACCTTGCGCTTCTCCTTGGCCACCGGCTCGGCCTCGAAGTCGGTCTTGCAGGCGTCGATCACCGGCCCGGCCTTCTTGCCGTCGTCCTTCTTCTTTTTCTTCTTCTTGGGCTTGGGCATCGCCAGCGGCGGGATGTCTCCCGGCGGCGCCGCCTCCGCGGCCGCGACCGCCTCACCCAGAAAGCCCATCCCCAGCAGCAGGCCCAGCGAAAGCACCCAGATCCGTCTCGGCATCACCATGGTCGCCTCAGCGTAGAAGGTTACTCGAACTGCTGCAAGGCCCCCGAGACCCGGCGCGCCAGCGACTCGTGCTGTTCGCGGATGGAGTCGGGCAGCCGATCACCAAACTTCTCGAAGAACAGGGACTGACCGTACAGCGCGTCGACCCAGTCGATGCGGTCCACGTGCAGCAGCTGATCCATCACCGAATCGGACACGTCGAGGCCGCTGCGGTCGATGGCGCGCCGGGTCGGGATGTAGCCGAGGAAGCTCTTCTCGGCCTCGCCGAGCCCCTCGCAGCGATCGATGATCCACTGCAGGACGCGCAGGTTCTCGCCGTAGCCCGGCCACAGGAACTTGCCGGTCTCGCCGGTGCGGAACCAGTTGACGCGGAAGATCTTGGGCGGCGACTTCAGCTTCTCGCCGAGCTTCAGCCAGTGGCCCCAGTAGTCGGCCATGTTGTAGCCACAGAAGGGCAGCATGGCCATGGGGTCGCGGCGCAGCACGCCGACCTTGCCGGCGGCGGCGGCGGTGGTCTCGGACGACAGCGTGGCGCCCAGGAAGACGCCGTGCTCCCAGGTCAGGGCCTGGTAGATCAGCGGCACCACGCGCTGGCGCCGGGCGCCGAACAGGATGGCGCTGATGGGCACGCCCTTGGGGTTCTCCCACTCGGGCGAGATCGACGGGCACTGCGCGGCCGGCGCGGTGAAGCGGCTGTTGGGGTGCGCAGCGCGCTCGGTCGACTCGGGCGTCCACGGGCGGCCCTGCCAGTCCAGCGCCTCCTTGGGCGCGGGATCGTCGTGACCCTCCCACCACACGGTGCCGTCGGGCCGCAGCGCGACGTTGGTGTAGATGGTGTTCTTCGCGATGGTCGCCATGGCGTTGGGGTTGGTCTTCGAGCTGGTGCCCGGCACCACGCCGAAGAAGCCGGCCTCGGGGTTGACGGCCCACAGGCGGCCATCTTCACCGGGACGCAGCCAGGCGATGTCATCGCCCACCGTCCATACCTTGTACCCCTTGGCGGCCTGCTCCTTGGGTGGCACCAGCATGGCCAGGTTGGTCTTGCCGCAGGCGCTGGGGAAGGCGCCGCAGATGTAGTGCAGATCGCCCTTGGGGGTCTGCACGCCGAGGATCAGCATGTGCTCGGCCAGCCAGCCCTGCTGCCGCCCCAGGTAGCTGGCGATGCGCAGCGCCAGGCACTTCTTGCCCAGCAGGGCGTTGCCGCCGTAGCCCGAGCCGATGGACCAGACCTCGTTGTCCTGCGGGAAGTGCATGATGTAGCGCTTGTCGGGATCGAGCTCGCCCAGCGAGTGCAGACACTTGGTGAAGTCGTTCGAGCCCTTGAGGTGGTCCCACACCACGTTGCCCATGCGGGTCATGATCCGCATGTTGAGGACCACGTAGATCGAGTCGGTCAGCTCGACGCCGGCCTTGGAGAAGGCCGAGCCGGCGGGGCCCATCAGGAAGGGCACCACGTACATGGTGCGGCCCTTCATCGCGCCCTTGAACAGCGCGCCGGCCTTCTCGCGGGCCTCGGCGGGCGCCATCCAGTTGTTGTTCGACCCGGCCTCGTCGGCGCGCGGGGTACAGATGAAGGTCAGGTGCTCCGACCGGGCCACGTCGCTGGGGTGGCTGCGGTGCAGGTAGCAGCCCGGCATCTTGTCCTGGTTGAGCGGGATGAGGACGCCGTCCCTGACGGCCTCCTCGGTCAGACGGACGCGCTCCTCCTCCGAACCGTCGCACCAGACGATCTTGTCCGGGGTGGTCAGGGCCGCGATCTCCGCGACCCAGGCTTTGGCGCCTTCACTGATGGGCATGGGAACTCCGGGGAATTTGCCGGTGAGTCTAATGGGCTGTGGGGGTTCGTTCAACCTGGGAAAGTCAGCGCAATGAGGTGCAATTTCCGGGGGTCGGGGTGGCGTCCGCGCGCCAGGTGCGGGCGCCCAGCCGCTCGATGCTCTTGCCCTCGGCGGCGTCGCCGACGTCGAGCGTACCCGGGGTGCCGGTCTCGTCGCCGATCATGCGGTCGTTGACCGCGCCATAGATCACGGCGTCGACCAGCGTGGTGCCCTGGAACAGCGCGATGGCGTCGGCGGCGGCGCCGCTGTTGGGCAGATCGGGGGTGAAGTTCTGGACCTGGAAGTAGCTGGCGCCGCCACCCGGGCCGGTGGGGCCGCCGATGACCACGCAGGCGCCCGGGGCGATGGTGCCGGCGCCCAGGGTGGCGTTCAGCGCGCTGTAGGCCGCGGTCGAGTTCGACGAGCGCACCTGCCACTGCCCGGCCACGGCGCCGAGGTCGATGGTGGTGGTGCCGCCGTTGTAGAGCTCGAGCCACTCCAGGCCGTCGTCGCCGCCGACGGCGTCGTAGAAGACCTCGCTGATGACCAGGCGGTTGACGGGGTCGTTCACCGTGACCTGCGCGGTCAGCATGGTCGGGCCCAGGGTCACGCGCACGGTGACCGGACCGCCGAGGATCAGGCCGCTGACCGGGATGCCGGCCGAGCTGACGCCGGCCGGGATGGTGATCTGCGCCGGGATGCCGACCACCGTGGGCATGGTCGACGTCGTGGTCAGGACCAGGCCGCCGGCGGGGGCGGGCGCGTCGAGGGTGACGATCAGGTTCTCGGTGGTGCCGATGCGCACCGCCAGGGTGGGCGTCAGCGAGGCCAGCGCCGGGGTGACCCGGACGCTGGCCATGCGGGTGGCGGCGCCGAAGCTGGCCGAGATGTCGACCGGGCCGCCAGGGGCCACGCCGGTGGCGTCCACGCCGACGCTGCGCGCGCCGGCGGGCACCGTGACGGTGGCCGGCACGCTGACCGTGGTGGCGTCGGAGCTTGACAGGGTGACAAGTGCTCCGCCCGCGAGCGCAGGGCGATCGAGCGTAATGGTCAGCGCCGCCTTGGCGCCGCGCGGGATGGTGGCGCTGGCCGGGGCCAGCATCTCGATGGTGGTCGGCGGCGCGGCGTCGGGCGGGATGAAGGCGTCGGGCAGGAAGCGGTCGGGCGCGGCGTCGAGGTCGGCGTCGACCACCGCGGCGTCCTCGAAGCCGGCGTCGGGCGCGGGCTCGTTGCTCGAGGCGCACGCGCCGGCGCCCAGGGCCGAGGCCAGGACCAGGATGCTGCTGGCGGCCAGCACGACGCCCGCACCGCGCAGCCAGGGCAGCCAGCGGCCGGGCTTCATCCGCCGCCCGGGGTGGTCTTGACCACGGGCTGCAGGAGCTTCATCAGGACCTGGCGCAGCTCGCTACGGGCGTTGTCGTCGGGCGCGCAGTTGAGCGCGCGCTCGAACAGCTCGGTGGCCTTGCGGCGGAAGCCCTTGCGCTGGTACAGCGAGGCCAGGTTGCGCAGGGCCTGGAACGACTCGGGGTCGAGCTCGATGGCCAGCTCGAGCTCGGTGATGGCCTGGAAGTCCTCGCCGCGCATGGCCAGCAGGAGGCCGAGCTGCAGGCGCAGGTGCGGCGACAGCGGGTCGGCGGTGGCGGCGCGGCGCATCGAGATGATGGCGTTCTCGAGATCGCCGCGCTTGTAGGCCGCCGAGGCCTCGGTGTACTCGCGCTTGGCCTCCTTCGACAGCGCGGTGGGATCTTGCGGGGTGGCGCGCTTGCCGCTGACGGCGTCACCCAGGATGTTGGCGACGGCGTGCATGTCGAACGGCTTCTCGATGACCTGGACCACGCCGTAGGAGTCGCGCAGGTCGGCCGCGATGCGCCAGCCCTTGTACACCGCGGTCATCATCACGATGGGGATGCCGGCGTAGCGGCGGCTCTCCTTGAGGCGACGCGCGATCTCGAAGCCGTGCACGTCGGGCAGCATGGCGTCGAGCAGGATGGCGTCGGGCTCGGCCTCCTTGACCACGCGCAGGGCGTCCATGCCGGTGCCGGCCTCGAGGATCTCGTAGCCGCGCTGGGTCAGCGCGTGGCGCAGGATCTTGCGGATGGCGGGCTCGTCGTCGACCACCAGCACGCGCGGGCGGGTGCCCGGCTGCGGCACCACCGCGGTGGCATAGTGGGCCTGGAACAGGCCCGACTCGCCCTTGCGCAGGAGATCGTCGGGGTCGACGGGCGCCTCGCCATGGGCCTGGGCCGGCTGGGCGCGGTGTGGCTGGCTGGGGTCGCGCACCGGGGGCTGCGCCGGCGCCGGCTGGGCGCGCAGGGGCTGGCTGGGATCACGCACCTGGGGCGGCGCGGGCGCGCGCGGCTGCGCCGGGGCCGGCGTGGGCGGATCGAGGCCGATCGAGATCGCGGGCGGGCCGTCCTCGAACTCGCGCACCGGTGTGGGCTGGCGCGCGGGCATCGGCGGGTGCGAGGGCTGGCGCGGCTGCGGGGCGGGCGCGGGTGCGCCGGCGCCGCTGAGCTCCAGCGGCGAATCGGCGGTCGAGCCCGGCGGCGCCGAGGGCGCGCGGTACTCGCGCATGCCGCGCGCGACGGCGGCGTAGGCCTGGTGGATGGCGCCGTCGATCTCGTGCCGGGCCGCGCTGTAGGCCACCACGCGGCGGCCGGTCACGAACGACACCTCGTCGAGCAGCGCCAGCGCGTTGGGATCGCGGGTCGCGATGTACAGCACGTGGTCGCGCAGGCGCAGCGGCAGCACGCCCTTGGCGCGGGCCAGCTCCTCGGGCACCAGGCCCAGGACGGCACCCGAGATGACCAGGGTGCGCAGCTCCACGACCGGGGCACCGTCCTGCGTCGGATCGAGAGGATTGCGTGCCACGGCTTTCCCTTTTATATCGCATCCCTGGCACCGCCGCTAATCTTCGCTATCATTCCAGTCATGATGAAACTCGAGCTGGTCGGCGAGCGACGGGCACTGTCGTCACTGGTGTTCGGCTTCTTCGGCGCGCTGTTCACGCTGAACTCGTTCTTCGTGCCCGAGCTGCGCCCGCTGCTGCTGTCGATGGGCGCGCTGTACCTGACCGCGTTCTTCTCGGTGGCCTCGGGCTGGTTCTGGGGCCGCTGGGTGGCGCTGGGGCTGGCGGTGCAGGGCACCCTTTCGGGTGTGCTGATGCTGGTGCAGGGCGAGGACGGCCTGAACCCGTTCGTGCTGTTCTATGGCATCGCGCACGGCCTGGCCTGGCTGTCGCTGAGCGGCAAGGTCATGAGCGACGCCTACGAGGGCAGCGCGACCTGGCGCCAGAAGTACCGCATCGAGGACGGCGGCGCCGAGCGCATCGGGCGCACCGTGATGCGGGTGACCATGGCGCTGCCGATGCTGATCGGGCTGGTGTTCGCGCCCGGTGGCGGCGGCGAGGGCGCGGCCATCGCGCTGGCGCTGGGCTCGCTGGCGCTGTGGGGGTCGGTGCGGCTGCGCGCGTGGGCGCCGCTGGCGGCGGGCGGCGCGGGCGCGGTCCTGATGGGCGGCTGGCTGGCGCGCTCGAGCTGCGCGGGTGCCGGCGCCGGGGTCATGGGTGGCGGGGTAGGTGGGTCGATGTCGGTGCTGTGGCTGCCCGGGTCGGCGCTGCTGGCCGGCGTGGTCCTGCTGTCTGCTTTCGCGGTGTTCGCTGGACCGATCGTCCGCTTCCTGCGTTCACGCTAGGGCGGCTGGAAGCTGGTGCCAGGCGGCGACGTAAACCGATACACTCGGGCGAAGGCCAACGAGAGCCAAGGAGAGCGGCGAATGACGAAGTGGAAGAACCTGGTCGCGGCGTTCGGTCTGACCCTGGTGCTGGCCCCCGCGGCCGCCATGGCCTGCCCCGACATGGAGGGTGGCGAGCCGCCCCGTCCGGTCGCCGCCGAGATCCTGCAGGCCAGCATCAAGCTGCAGAAGACCGACGCCAAGTCGCCCGCCCGGGTCGAGGCTGCGCTGCGCAAGCTGCGCGGGGTGCACAAGATCGACGTGCAGGTGAAGAACAAGCGCGCCACCGTGCGCTACAACCCCAAGATGGTGAAGACCGACGAGCTGGTGGCGGCGCTGCGCGCGGTCGGCATGCAGGCCTGGATCGAGGGCGCGGTGGTGGCCAGCAAGTAGGCCCCCTTCGGTCCGTCTCCGAAAAGCAAAGAGCCCCGCCGGCACT
>JBGASF010000193.1:0-13042 GCA_044229835.1 Polyangia bacterium
CCATGAAGCACCGATTGATGGGGTCGTCTGTTGCGCTCGCCGCGTGCGCGTACTTCGGCGCCCTTTCGTCTGCGGCGGCGCAGACCGCCATCGCCGTACCCGTACAGCCCGGCGCCGCGGGCCCCGTGTACGTGCAGCCCGCGTCGCCGCCCGCGATGCAGCCCGGCTTCGCGGTCGCGCCGCAGCCGCCGAGATTTCCGCCCGGCGACGACCCCGACGGCTCCTGCGCCTGCAACACCGGCCGGCGCCCCGCCAGCCACCCGACCCTGGCGCTGCTCGCCCTCGCCGCCCTCGGCCTCGCCCTCGCCTTCCGCCGCCGCCCCTGACCTCCGCACTCGCCGTCCATTCCCTGTTGCCTGTGACCTGTGACCTGTGGCCTGTGACCTGTTTGTCCGGGTCCGCTTCCTACCCCTCGATCACTCCCCACCCCACCAGCACCCTCCGCACCGCCGCCGCATCCCGACACACCCTGACTCGCTCGGGCAGCGTGGCCTCGGCATCCCCCCCGAACCACACCGCATGCGCACCCGCCCCGAGCGCGCCCTCCACATCGGCCGCCCAGGCATCGCCCACATGCACCATCTCCTGCACCTGCACGCCCAGTCGCTCCGCCGTCCACTCGAAGATCTCGCGCCCCGGCTTCTCCATCCCCAGCTTGCCCGAGTCCGCGAACGCATCGAACAGCTGCAGCCAGCCCAGCTCGCGCGCCAGCTCGGCCAGGTGCCCCTCCGAGTTCGAGATGACCCCGACCGGCACGCCCAGCCCGCGCAGCTCCTGCACCAGCTCGATCATCCCGGGCACCGGGCGCCGCCACAGGTTGCGCGTCGGCTGCTGATCCCACAGGAAGTCGACCGCGCGCGCCACCTGCTCCGCCGCCACGCCCGCCCCGCTCAGCAGGTGCGTCATGAGCAGCTTCCACGGGTGGCCGCCATGCCCCGCCTTGATGGCCACGCTGTAGGCGCGCACCGCGTCGGCGCCGCCCGCGTCCAGCCGCCCCGCCAGCGCCTCGATCTCGGCCGCGCCCCCCGCCACCGCGCCGATCTCGGCCAGCCGCCCCGCCAGCATCACGGTGTCGAGCTCGGCCAGCGTCCAGCCAAAGTCGAACGTCACCGCGCGCAGCTTCAACGCCGCCACCGCCGCCACCGCGCGCCGCCGCGCCCGCCACACCCCTTCACCGCGACAGCTTCGCCTTCTTGGCCAGCAGCGCCAGCTTGCCCAGCTCGCTGGCGACCGCGCCCGCGACGCTGCAGTTGTGCACCGCCAGCGCGCGGTTGGCGACCACGCTGCGCGCCCCCGTGGTGCGCGCCAGCTCGGCCAGCAGGAACGGCGTCAGCGCCTTGCCCTTGACGCCCCCCTTGCTGGCTGCCGCCAGCGCGGCCTCGATGGCGGCGTCGATCTCCGCCCGATCCAGCGCCGCCGCCTCCGGGATCGGGTTGGCCAGCAGCACGCCGCCCTTCATGCCCAGCCGCCGCCAGCGCGCATCCAGCACGCGCGCCACCTGTGACGCGGTGTCGACATGGTGCTCCAGCGGCAAGCCCGATGATCGCGTGTAAAACGCCGGAAATTCCGCACATCCGAAGCCCAGCACCAGCACGCCCAGGGTCTCCAGCCGCTCCAGCGTGCGCGGCAGATCCAGGATCGCCTTGGCGCCCGCGCTGACCACGCAGACCTGCTCGTCGGCCATCACGCGCAGATCGCTCGACACGTCGGCGTCGTCGCCGCGATGCACGCCCCCGATGCCGCCAGTCGCGAACACCCGGATGCCCGCGCGCGCCGCGGCCCAGGTGGTCGCGCTCACCGTGGTCGCGCCGTCGCCGCTGAGGCCGACCGCGACCGCCAGATCCGCGGCGCCCACCTTGGGCACCTCGCGACCACGCCGCGCCAGCGCCTCCAGCTCGGTCGCCGCCAGCCCGACCACGACCTCACCCGCGACCACCGCCACCGTCGCCGGCAGCGCGCCCGCCGCGCGCACCGCCGCCTCGCACGCGCGCGCGACCTCCAGGTTGTCCGGGAAGGGCAGCCCGTGCGCCACGATGGTCGACTCCAGCGCGACCACCGGCCCACCCGCCGCCACCGCGTTGGCGATCTCGGTCGCGATCCGGATCCCGGTCAAGCCCGCCACCGCGGTCATCAGGCCTGCCCGTGCGAGCGCGTCAGCTCGTCGCGAATGCGCCGCAGGCGCTCCTGCGAGGCGACATAGCGCTCGTTGCAGAAGTTGCAGAACACCTCGGCGTCCTTGCCCTCCGAGATCATCTCGGCCAGCTCTTCCGGTCCCAGCAAGCCCAGCATCGCGGTCACCCGTTCCTGCGAGCAGGTGCACTTGAAGCGCACCGGCCGCAAATCCAGCACATCCAGCTCGGCGCCCGGCATGCCGAGCAGCTCACGCGCGACATCCTCGGCGGTGGCCTCGCCGCGCAGCGCCTCGAACAGCCCGCCGGTGCGCAGCCGGTGCTGCACGTCGCGCACGCGCGCCTCGGCGTCGCGCCCGGGCAGCGTCTGCACCAGCACACCCGCCGAGACCCGGATCTCGAAGGCGTCCGACAGCACGACCTCGCAGCCCATGGCGCTGGTGATCTGCTCCGAGACCCGGAGATAGGCCTCGACGTCCTCGTCGATCTCGCCGGTCACCAGCGGGCACTGCCCGGTGTACTGCTCCTTCATGCCGAGATCGCGCAGCACGTTGACCGCGCCGGCGCGCCCCAGGGCGTCGGCCAGGCGGACGCGCTGCTCGCCACCGGCGGCCGCGAACACCGTCGCCTTGTGCACGTAGCCACGGGCGTCCCCGGCGTCGGTGGCGCTGACGGTGACGCCGCCCAGCGGACCGTCACCCAGGATCTGCAGCTGCACCTTCTCGCCGCCCTTGGTCAGCGTGGCCAGCATGAGACCCGCGGTCAGCCCGCGCCCCAGCGCCACCGAGGCCGCGCCGACACAGCCGTGGCGCCGCGAGCCCTCGCGCGCGGTCGCCGTGGTCACGCAGGCGATCACGCGCAGCGCCCCATCGGCGGTCACCGCGCGGATCATGTGATCGTCCATCACTGCCCCGATGTTATCGCGAAACGCTCGTGATCTGCGCCATCCGATGTATGTTCCGCCGCATGAAGGTCGCCGTGGATGCCCACTTCGCAGACGAGCGCGCCAGCCTGGCGTTCCGCTTCACCTGCGAGGCCTGCGTCTATCACGACCCGGGCACCGACAGCTGCGCGCACGAGTGGCCGGGCGGCTTGCCCGGCGGCGCGCACCGTGACGCCACCGTCGCCGGCGACGACCTGCGCTGGCTGCTGTTCTGCAAGGAGTTCGAACTCGCATGACCGGAGCCGATGCCATCGCCCGCGCCCTCGTCGATGCCGGCGTCCGCGCCGCCTGGTCGTTCCCGGGCTCGCCGCTGACGCACCTCGAGATCGACCTCGATCGCGGCAAGGTCCCGCAGCACGAGTTCTCGCTGTCCGAGCACGTCGGCGTCACCATGGCGCTGGCCGGCGCCCTGCTGGAGGGCCACCGCACCGCCTTCCTGTGCAAGCACGTCGGCATCAACGTCGCCCTCGACGGCCTGGCCACCGGCGCCGCGCACTCGCTGCTGCGCTCCGGCATGGTGCTCATCGAGGGGCTGGATCCGCTGCCGAAATCGTCGCAGAACGCCCAGGACAACCGCGCCGCGCTGGCCTCGCTGACCAACCTGCCGCTGCTCGAGCCGGGCGATCCCGCCGAGTGCTACGCCCTGACCCGCTACGCCTATCGCCTGTCGGAGGCCATGCGCTCGCCGGTGGTGGTGCGCATCGCCGGCCGCGTGCTCGAGGACGACGGCGAGGTCCCGCTGGCGCCCCCCGACCTGCCCGCCGACGAGGCGCGCTTCTTCCTGCCCGGCGCCCCCATCGTGGTCACCGCCGCGACCTGGGCCACCCACCTCGATCAGCGCATCGAGGCCCACGAGCGCAGCTTCCCGTCGCTGTCGCACCTGGCCGCCGCCGACATCCCCCTGGGCGCGCGCCGCGGCGTCATCGTGGCCGGCCAGCTCGGGCGCGTCGCCGCGTCGGCCGCCCGCGCGCGCGGCCTGGCCTCGCTGCGCCTGGGCGCCGCCTACCCGCCGCCCATCCCGGCCATCCTCGACTTCCTGGGCGCCCTGCAGGAGGTCCACATCGTGGAGGAGTCGCAGGCCTACCTCGGCCCGTGGATCGCCTTCCTGGCCGCCACCGCCGGCCCGGGTACGCGCGCCACGCTGCACTCGCAGGTCATCACCGGCGGCGGCGCGGTCGACCTGGTGCTCGACGACATCGCGATGTCCGCCCCCACCGGCGAGCGCAGCCGCAGCGACGCCCCCGCGCTCGACGTCGCCGGCGCCCTGGCCGAGCTGCCCGCGCAGGCGCTGGACGATCGCCCCTGGGCCGACGCCTTCCACGCCGCGCGCGGCGACATGAAGCGCTTCCCCGAGCGCGACCCGCGCCGCCAGCTGCTCAGCACGCTGCGCGTCGAGGCCGCGCGCCTGGGGCGCCCGTCGATCGTGGTCGCCGACCCCGGCAACACCGGCGTGCTCGGCATCGGCGAGGGCCTGGTCGACGTCAAGTGGCACATGGGCAGCGCCGCCCCCGCCGCCGCCGCCCTGGCGCGCGCCGACCGCATCGCCGACAACCCCGGCCGCCCGCTGGCCATCGCCGTCATCGGCGACAGCAACTACTACCACTCCGAGATCCTCGGCGTGATGGAGAACGGCATCCGCGGCCGCGACGTCCTGCACGTCATCCTGGTCAACCGGCGCTCCGAGATGACCGGCGGCATCCGCCTGCCCCAGCTGGGCGACGACGCCTTGACCCAGCAGCTGACCGCCGCGGGCCTCGCGGTCAGCCGCGTCCTCTTGACCGACGAGGCCGCCCGCACCGCCGCCATCATCGCCGCCGTCAGCGCCCGCGGCCCCCGCGTCCTGCTGGTCATCGACGACCGCAAGGACCTCAAGGCCTCCGACGGCTGACTTCCGGCGTCTGGCGTCCAGCGGGAATACCCGCACCCCGCCGCGGGGTTTTTGCCGCACCCGCCTCCGGGTGCTAGGGTGAGCGCGTGTTTGGCCTGATTCGGCTGCTGATCGGCATCGTCATCCTGGGCGGCATGATCTGGTGCGGCTCGACGGTGAAGCTCGGCAAGCGCACCGCGTTCGGCCACGTGCGCGCCATCTGGGAGAGCCCCGAGGGCAAGGACGCGCGCGACGGCGTCGCCAAGAAGGCGCGCGAGGTCAAGAAGGACGTCGCCGAGCTGCTGCGCGAGGACGACGCCGCGGTGCGCAGTCCACACCGGCACCGCGCCTCCAGCACCCCCAGCCCCGACGCCGGCCTGTGAGCGCCCCGGCCTGGCAGACCCGGCCCGCCACGCTGGCGGTCGCCTTCATGCTGGTGGCGGGCTCGATGCTGATGCTCGAGGGCTTCTTCGATCGCGGCGATCGCGACAAGGCCAAGGCGCTGGTCAAGTCGCGCTACCAGTACAACGGCTGGTCCATCGGTCGCTACCTGGCCGAGGTCAAGCACCCCGAGGTCCACGGCGCGACCTGGGACACCGACGTGCGCTCTGGCTGCGCCAGCATCGTCGACGTCTCCTACAGCGTGCCGCGCCCCCCCCAGGACGACCTGGTCTACCGCTTCACCGTCGAGGTCAAGAAGCGCAGCATCCACCCCGGCAACGAGAACGGCCGCCTCCTGATGGCCGAATGGGACGCCTGGGCAAAGGCCCACCCGCCCAACGCCCCCAACGCCCCACCAGTCCCCTCACCGACACCCGCCGCGCCCCCTACCCAGGACGCGGGCGCAGACTGACCAGCTCGCCCTCGCCTCCCTCCCCCTCGTCCCCTCGTCCCCCCGTTCCCTGTTCCCTGTTCCCTGTTGCCTGTTGCCTGTTGCCTGTTGCCTGTCGCCTGTCGCCTGTTCTTTCGGACTCTCCCGCTCCGTCTCAATACTCAAACGCAATGCTCCCGCTCGCCGCCACCGACCCGCGCGCATCCTGCCGCCCCGCGTACCCGACCTCGACCCCCGCGCGCCACCTGTCACCCAGCGGCACCAGCGTCTCCAGCATGATCCCGGTGCCATCACCGCGATCCGTCCGCGGCCATGACGTCGTCATCAGCGTCGCCGCCATCAGCACGTGCGGCACGGTGTCCCACTGCAGCCGCAGGGTGGCGTTGTAGCCCAGCGTCGGGATGATCTCGATGCCCGCCGCCACATGTGCGCCCAGCTCGCGCCCCAGGCGGACTCGCCCCGCGCCACCCAGCACCACGTCGGTGTCGCTGGCGCCCAGGATGGCGCGCGCATCGAGATCCAGCTTCGGATTGACGCGAAAGCGCAGCTCGGCGAAGCCATAGTCGACCCCGGCCTCGCGCGAGTCGTTCAGCTTGAACAGCGGCACCGAGTCGGTGCCGCCCTCGCGCACCGGCCCCTGCGAGCGCACCACGCCATAGCCCATGCGGATCGAGTACAGCGCGCGCAGGAAGCGGTAGGTGTAGTCGGCCTCGACCCGGTACAGGTAGTCGGGACGCTTGCTGGTCTTGGTGCGCCCGAAGTTCATCACCGTGGTGCGCAGCCTGAACAGCGACAGCCGGCCGCCCACCAGCCGGCGCTCCAGATCGGCGCGCGCATCCGAGGCCGACGCCGTGGCCAGCACGCGATGCGGCGCCTCGGCGCTGGCGAAGTGGGCATGCTCACCGCCGCTGCGGTCGGTGCCCACGATGTAGTACTCGACCCCGCCGGTGGCCAGCGCCAGCGCCGGGATCGACGCCCGGTAGCCGCCCGCGGTCGAACGCTCGAACGGTGCCGCCTCGTACTCGGTGCCGCCGAGCGCGCGGTAGCGCACCTCGATCGACGGCTCCTGCCAGGCGTCACTGATGGCGGCATCGATGCGCACCGCCTGGCCCTCGGGCACCGCGCTGGGCGGCTGGTGAAACACCCGCGCGCCCACGCCGGCCGGCGCCCCCGCCGGCGCCGCAGCTCCCGGCGCCGCAGCCCCGGCCGCCGGCGCCACCGCAGCCACAGCCGCCGGCGCCACCGCAGCCACAGCCGTCGGCGCCACCGTCTCGCCCTGTGCGCGCCCGGCCCACAGCAGCCCCACGATCGCGAACCACCGCGTCAGTCCTGGCATGACCTCTGACCTCACCAATCGAACACCAGCGCCAGGCCTGCACCCACCCCGGCATGGTCGATGGTCCGCGCGCTGTAGCTCACGCGGAGCGTCGGATAGAACCACGAGGTCGCCTGGTAGCCGACCTCGATGGCGCCGCGGAAGCCGAGCTCCTCGCCTGCGGGCAGGTTGGTGACCTGCACGATCCCCGTCAGCGGCAGCCGCGCCACCTTGCCCCACTGCAGCTTGAGCTCACCGGTGGTGCCGAAGTCGTTGACGTTGGCGATGCCCATCGACAGGTTGGTCCCGCGCTCCTCGCCGATGCGCACCGAGCCCATGAAGCCGAAGGCGCTGCGCCGCACCTCCTCCGCCGTGCCCGCGCTGGGCTTCTGCAGCCCACCGGCGTAGACGCGCCCCGACAGCGACAGGTTCTTCTGCGCGCGGAACTCCAGCTCGGTATAGGCGTAGGTGAAGGCGCGCTCGCGACACTCCTCCTTGTTGGGGCAGTCCCCGGTGTGGTCCTTGCCGCTGTACGAGTCCAGCGCGCCACCCTCGCCCTGCAGGGTGCCCAGGCCGACGCGCATGGCGTAGATCGGCCCCATGAAGCGGTAGGCGAAGTCGACCTCGACCATGGTGTACTTGTCGGGAGCAGCGTCGCCAAAGCTGTTGAAGTCGACGTGCTCGACCAGCGAGCTGACCCGCGACAGCCCGCGCCGTCGCGGCGCCTTCAGCGCCACCGCCTCGGTGACCTCGACCTCGATCGGCGCCGCCTCGTCCGCGACCACCGAGCTGACGGCGTCGTCCCCGGTGCGCGCCTCCACGAAGTACTCCAGGCCAGGCGCCTGCACCTCGGGCCCCGGCACCGTGGTGCGCAGATAGCCGTCGCCGTCGCGCTCCAGCGTGCGGCGCTGCCAGGTGGTGGCGCCAGCGCGACGATGGTGCAGCCAGACCTCGCGCGGCTTCTCGTCGACCCCGATGGCGATGGCCACCGCCAGCGGGTGGCCGGCCTCGATGCGCGTCGCCGGCTGGTGATGGTAGCCCCGCGACGGAGTGTTCAGCGCCACCGTCGGCCCGCCCGCCTCCGCCGAGCGCTGCGCCAGCTCCTGGCGCACCCGCGGCGCGAACGGCGAGTCGGGATGGCGGTTCAGATACTCCTGCCAGACCCGGAAGGCCTGCTCCTGCGACTGCCCGGCGGCGGCCCCGAAGGTCGCGGCCAGCTCCTCGAGCAGCTGTGGATCCGGCCGCGCGGCCGGCACCGGCCCTGGCCCCGGCGTCGCGCTGCCCGCGCTGGGCACCTCGCCCGCGGCCAGCGCGGTCGGCAGCGGCGTCCCCCGCCGCATGCAGACCTGACGCACCACGCTCTGCCGCGCCGCCACCAGCCGCGCCGCATAGCGCGCCGCCAGATCGACCCGCCCCACGTAGCAGGCCGCGACGCCGGCGATCTGCAGCGCCTGCGGTCGGCGCGGATCCTTCTCCACCGCCGCCGCCGCGCGCGCCAGCGCGTCGGCATACTGCCCGTTGACCAGCGCCTGCCGCGCCTGCGTCTCCAGCGCCTCGGCGTCACCGCTGGCGACCGGCCCCGGCCCCGCTGGCGGCGACGGCATCGGCTCGTCGGTCGGTTCGCCAGGCTCCGGTCCAGGCCCCGGTTGCGGCCCGGGCCCCGGCTCGTCCGCCGCACGCGGCTGAAAGCGCACCTCGTCCCCGACCACCAGCCGCGCCCGCAGCGCGGGATCCCCGATCGACAGCAGCGACAGCGCCGTGCCCGCCTCCAGCACGGTGGCGCCCCCGATCGGGAACGCCGCCTTGATCGGCTTGCCGGTGGTCGGGTGCTTGGCGATCACCAGGTGGAACACCTGCACCGGCGCGCCGCGCAGCAGCCCGGCTGGCTTGCCGGCATCGACCAGCACGTCATCGCCATCGATGGCGACCACCAGGGCGTGGCGCTCCTCGGCTTCAGCCCAGCGCGGCAGCGCCACCAGCAGCATCGCCGGAAGCCCCCACCGCGCCAGCCTCAGCCACGTGCTCCTGTCGAACCGGGCCATCACATCTCCTCGCCTCGCCTCACGTCAGCAAGCCAGAGGCCACCCCACCTGGCCCACATTCCGGCTGCTTCCACGCCCACCCTGCCTCGATCCCGTCAGGACTTCAACGGTCGCGCTCGATCTCCCCCGGGTAGCGCAGCCCGTGCTTGTCACGATGCGGCCCCACCTCCAGCGTCAGGTCGACGGTCAGGGCCAGGTTGACCTCGCCCGCCGCCGGCACCTCCACCGTGCGCACCACCGGCCGTGCCTGCGGCGCCCAGGCCACCACCCGGTGGCGCCCCGCCGGCACCCCCGACAGCACGAAGGCGCCGTCATCGCGCGTCACCACCGCCGCCGGGCTCGGGGTCACCAGCACATAGGCGACCTCGTCCGGGTGCGCGTTGCAGAACACCTGCACCAGCCCGGGCCGCTCGAACTTGACCCGCGCCGACTCGTGCGGCGCCAGCCAGCCCAGGTCGAAGCGCCGCGACGCCGAGGGCGAGAACGGCTCGTGCGCGCGCGCATCCAGGTTCGTGATCTCGACGGTGTCGCCGACCTGCACCGGCAGCAGCACCGGCCACGGGCCCTCCTCGCGCAGCGCCAGCACTGGCGCCTCGTCGGGCTCGCGCACCACCCGGGTCGCGAAGTCGGGCACGTACACCGCGACCCCGGCCGCCGTCTCGGCCTCGCGATAGCGCGCCTTGCCCGACGACCGGTCGATCACGCGCACCCGCACCGTCCCGGTGATGCGCCCCGAACGCAAGCGCTGGGCGTCGCCAACCTCGGCGACACCCAGCACCAGCATCACAGCCGCAAAAACTGCGGTGTTACGGAGAATCCGAGCGACCCAGGATGACGAACTCGACGCGGCGGTTCTTCGACCACGCCGCCTCGTTGTGACCGGGCGAGATCGGCCGCGTCTCGCCATAACCCTTCGCGGTCAGCCGCGACTCCTCGACGCCGTGCTCGATGAGGTAGCGCTTGACCGAGTGCGCGCGGTCGTCGGTCAGGCGCAGGTTGTAGTCGTCGTCGCCACGTTCGTCGGCGTGGCCCTGGATTTCGATCAACGTGATCTGCGGGTTGCCCTTCATGGTCGCCGCCACGGCGTCCAGGATGGGGAACGACTCCGGCTTGATGATCGCCTTCGCGGTCTCGAAGTAGATCTTGTCGAGGATCTCCAGGTTGCCCTGGTTGACGATGACGCGGCCACGATCCGGGCAGCCGTCCTCGTCCTCGTTGCCGTTGTAGGTCTCCGGCTCGTTGGGGCAGGAGTCGTCCTTGTCGAGGATGCGGTCCTTGTCGTTGTCGTTGTCCGGGCAGCCGTCATCGTCCTCGAAGTTGTCCTTGTCCTCGGGATCGTTCGGGCACAGGTCATCGACGTCGAGGATGCCGTCCTGGTCGTTGTCCGGATCCGGGCAGCCGTCCTCGTCCTCGAACTGATCCTTGTCCTCGGGATCATCGGGGCACTTGTCGACCGAGTCCTTGAGGCCGTCGCGGTCGCGATCGAGATCCTCGCCCTCGGGGCAGCCGTCCTCGTCCTCGTTGCCGTCCTTGTCCTCGGGATCCAGCGGGCAGTCGTCATCGACGTCGAGGATGCCGTCACGATCGTTGTCAGGCTCGGGGCAGCCGTCCTTGTCCTTGAAGTCGTCGAAGTCCTCGGGATCGTCCGGGCACTGGTCGACGTCGTCCTTGAAGCCGTCGTTGTCGCGGTCGCCGACGGTGGGCTCGAAGATGATGCCCAGGAACAGGCGCGGCTGCGCGGCGCCGTACATGCCGGGGATGCCGAAACCGCCGCCGAACTCCAGGAACGAGTTCGCCGCCAGGTAGACCTTGAGGCCGGCGATGCCCTCGACCGGGAAGTTGAAGTCGCTGTTGTCGCCGCCCAGCGCCGCGGTGCCGAAGCCCTCCAGGATGAAGTCGACCTTGCGCTTGGTGATGGCGTACGCGAGGCCCACGCTGTAGGTGACCTCGGTGCCGATGCTCAGGGTCTTCCCGGTGGCCGGGGTCTCGCCCATGTTGAAGTCGAACACCTCGGGGTTGCGCTCCAGCTTGTCGGGGCGCTGATCGTCGACGAAGTTCTTCTTGCCGTGGATGCGCGCGCCGACGTTGGCGGCCAGCTTGAGGCGGCCGCGCGACGGGTCGGTGTCGAGGATGAGCTGCGGGTGGATGACGACATCGCCGCTGCCGGCGAACTTCTTGTCGTCGCCGCTCGGCATGTAGGCCGAGACCAGGGCCGCGACGCCGAACTTGTTGTGCGAGGTGTCGAGGAAGCGCAGCTTGGCGTGGATCCCGATGTCACCGATGCCCTGGTGCGAGAAGCCCATGCTGCTGTCGTTGTTGGTGTCGCTCGACGGGCCGGGGCCAGTGAAGTCGGGATCGCGGTCACCGGTGATGACGTGCACCGGGGCCGACACGCCGATCTCGAGGCCCAGCTTGCCGATCGGCGGCAGGCCGTACGCCGCCATCAGCACCGGCGTGATGATGTCGGTCACCGCGAAGCGGGTGTCGCAGGTGCCAGCGACGAAGACCTCGCCATCGCGCTTCTGGCACGGCACGCCGCTGGTCTTCATATCCAGCACGTTGCGGCCATAGTTCGTCACCAGGCCGATCGAGACCTCGTTCTTGCCCAGGGTCTGCGACGCGTTGACGGTGATGAGGCCCTTGGAGTCGATGGCGGGACGGAAGTGCTGCAGATCGATCCCGGCGCCGACCTTGTTCTGCGCCTCGGCGCGCGTGCCGGCGGCGGCCACTGCGATCAGCGCGGCCGCGATGGCGACCAGTCGCAGGTGAAGGTGCCTATGCCCGGACATCCAGACCTCCCAGCGGAGCGCCAGCACGCTCCGGCAATCGTAGAAACGACCAGTGACAGCCGCAGATCCGCGAACTTCCTACCCCAGCGACGCAACCTATATCAACTTTCACTTCGTTGTACTAGTAACGTGGGCCGTGGGTGGATTCCGGTTACAGCTGGCGGTCTCGACCCGCAGCTTCGGCCCCCGGCCCGACCCCGCCCTGGTCATCGATGGCCTGCTGCGCCTCGAGGCCCCCGCGGTCGCGGTCCACGCCGGGCTGCCCCGCCCGCTGCTGGCCGGCCTCCTCGATCTGCTGCACCGCGAGCGCTCCCGCCTGCCGGTGCTGGCGCTGTCCAACTACGCCCCCGCGCCGCCGGCCAGCACCGTGGATTCCGCGGTCGACGCCCTGCGCCTCTGTTCACCTGATCGCGAGGAGCGCCAGCTCGCGATCGCTGCAACTCTCGATACCTTCGCGGCCGCCGCCGACGCCGGCGCCGCCGTGGTCATCGTCGCCCTCGGCGAGGCCACCCAGCCCGGCTGGCCGCGCATGGCCCGCCTGCTGGCCCGCGGCGAGCCCCTGCCCGAGCGCTTGCTCACCGAGCGCTCGGCTGCCAGCGAACGCGTCCTCGACAACGTGCGCTTCTGCCTCGACCCCCTGCTGGCGCGCGCCGCCTCGATGGGGCTGACCGTGGCCATCCCCAACCGGGCCCGCTTCCACCAGGTCCCCAGCACCCTGGAGCTGGCGGCCCTGCGCGCCGAGTTCCGCGGCGCCCCCCTGCGCCCCTGGCTCGACGCCGGCGCCGGCCACACCGCCTGGACCGCGGGCAGCTTCGACCCCGGCGCCTGGCTCGACCAGCACGCCGCCGACACCGTCGGGGTCGCCCTGGCCGACGCCTCCGGCCCACGCCGCGGCCTGCCCCCCGGCCTCGGCGAGCTCGGCTACCGCTCCCTGGCCAGGCGCCTGCTCGAGGGCCGCACCAGCGACCTCCTGGCCATCATCAACACCAGCGACGGCTTCACCGACGCCGAACTCCGCGCCGGCCTCGACCACGTCCGCTCAGTCTTCACTCCGCCCGCCATCAGGTCCCCGCACCCGGATGCGCACCCGCCCTGGTCCAGCGTCTCGGCCATGTACGAATGCAA
>JBGASF010000194.1:0-13026 GCA_044229835.1 Polyangia bacterium
GAGCACGAGCACGAGCACGAGCACGAGCACGAGCACGAGCACGAGCACGAGCACGAGCCGATGCTCGTGCTCCCCGGCTACTTCGTCCCACCGCCCATCACGCGACCCACCTCCGTCCGCAGCCAGCCCAGGTACCTCGCCAGGCCATCCTTGACCGGGTCCGCCGTCAGCCTGGGCGGCATCTCGGTCAGATCGTCGTCCGCCGCCAGCGCGGCCTCGATGGCCGCCAGCGCCGGCTCCAGATCCGCCAGCACGCCCTGCACCGCGCCGCCCACGATGGGCATCTCGGGCGGCTCCTGCCCGCCCGCGATGGCCAGCCCGCGGGTGGCGTGGAACAGCTGGTTTCTGCCCTTGAGCGCGGCCCGGTAGGCCGGGTCATAGCGCCCCGCCAGGGCGTGCTGGCCCGACTCGGTCAGCGCGTCCTTGGCCTCACCGAGCTGTCTCCTGACTCCCGCGAGCTTCACGTGCCCCCCTTGTAGTTCGCCAGGGCGGCCAGGAACTCGGCCCCGTATTGCGCCAGCTTCTTCGGGCCGACGCCCGAGATCGACATCATCTCGGCCTCGGTCGCGGGCTGCACCCGCGCCATCTCCAGCAGCGTCGCGTCGCTGAACACCAGGTAGGGCGGCACCCCGCGCACCTGCGCGATCCTGCGCCGCACCGCGCGCATGGCCATGAAGCGCTCGCCCTCGGCCTGATCCAGCCCGGCCAGGCTGGCGCCCACGCCGCGCGACGACGCCCCGCCAGCACCCGGCTCGCGCCCCTCCGCCGCGGTGCCGAAACCGCCGGCGCCACCGCCACCCGCGCCCGCGCGCGCCCCGAACCCCGCCGCCACCTGCCCCAGCCGGCCACCCCTGCGCCGCCCGCCACCACCACCCGCCGCCGGCGCCTCGGCCACCACGTCGACCTTGCTGCACACGTCGCACGACGAGCCGCACGGCGTGATGGTCTCGCCGAGGTAGCGCACCAGGGCCTGGTGCCGGCACGCGGTGCGGTCGGCCAGCCGGTACATCTCGCGCACCTTCTGCTTGTTGCGCTCCACGATGTCGTCCGAGCCTTCGCCCTCGACCATGCGGTCGTACGACACCACGTCGGCCCAGGAGTAGAACAGCACGCAGTCGCTGGGCAGCCCGTCGCGCCCGGCGCGCCCGATCTCCTGGTAATAGCCCTCGATCGAGCGCGGCATGTCGCGGTGGATGACATAGCGGATGTTGGGCTTGTCGATGCCCATGCCGAACGCCACCGTGGCCACCACCACGTCACAGTCGTCGCGCCTGAACATGTCCTGCGCGCGCGACCGCGTGGTCGCCTCCAGCCCGGCGTGGTAGGCCACCGCGCGCACGCCGCGCTCGCGCAGGAACTCCGCGGTCGACTCCACCGACTTGCGTGACAGGCAGTAGATCACGCCGCTCTGGCCGTCGCGCGCGCGCACCAGGCGCAGGATCGAGTCGCGCACCCCGCCCGCGGTGCCGCCCTCGCCCTTGCGATAGGCGTGCACGTGCAGGTTGGGTCGGAAGAACGACCCGCGATGGCGCGCCGGCGACACCATGCCGAGCTGCTGCACGATGTCCTCGGTGACCTCTTTGGTGGCGGTCGCGGTCAGCGCCAGCACCGGGACGCCGCCGAAGCGACGCTTGAGCCCGGCCAGGTTGCGGTACGCGGGCCGGAAGTCGTGGCCCCACTGGCTGATGCAGTGTGCCTCGTCGACCGCGATGAGGCCCAGTGGCACGCCCGCCAGCGCCCCACCCACCGAGGCCTCGAGGCCCTCGGGCGCGGCGTACACCAGCTCGTACTCGCCGGCGCGCAGCCGCTCGATGCGCTCGCGCCGCTCGTCCCACTCCAGGCTCGAGTTCAGGAAGGTCGCGCGCATGCCGACCTCGGTCATGGCGTCGACCTGGTCCTTCATCAGGGCGATCAGCGGCGACACCACCAGCGTGGTCGCGCCCGCCGCCGCCAGCACCCGCGCCGGCAGCTGGTAGGTCAGCGACTTGCCCGCGCCGGTCGGCATCACCGCGATGCAGTCGCGCCCCGCCAGCACGGCCTGGATGATGTCCTCCTGGCCGGGGCGGAAGCGGTCGTAGCCGAAGGTCGCCTTGAGGACCTCGCGCGCCACCGGCGCCGCGCCGCCCAGCACCTGCGCCGCCGCCACGCGTGGTCGCGCCCGCGCCGCCTCCTCCGCCGCGCGCAGCGCCTCGGCCAGCGCGCGCAGCCGGGCCACGCCGGCGTCGTCGAACAGATCGGCGCGCTCCCGCCACAGCGCGCGCAGCTCGCCGAGGGCGTGCAGACAGCGCCCGCGCAGCGCCGCGTCGGTCGGATCGCCGCCCGCCCACGCCGCCGCCAGCCGGTCGATCCAGTCGGCCACCTTGCCCGGCTCCGCGCTGTGCTGCAGCTCAGCCACGGAGCTCGATCCCCACCAGCAGCTCGTGCGGGAAGGTCACCGTGCCGGTGTCGACATCGACCAGCGCCGCCACCTCCGAGCCCACCGGCAGCGCCTCCTCGACCGCGAACGGCGAGCGGAACTCGCCGCGCCGTTCCCCATCCGGCAGCCTCACCGCGGCGCGCACCACGTGCTGTTCGCGCCCGCGCAGCAGCAGCCAGCGCCGCCCCGGTTCACGTCCGTGGCTGACCACGCGCGCCTGCAGCAGCCGCCCATGCGTCAGCGCGCGCAGCCGGGCCCGCCGCCGCCCCAGCGCGCCCAGCCCCACCGAGCCGCCCATCAGCACCAGGCCGACGCCGATCCCGGTCGCCCCCCAGTCGGGCGGCCCGGCCGTCCCGGCGACCACCGGCGGCGCGAAGCGCCACAGCAGCAGCGCCCCCAGCAGCGTGCACACCGCGCCGATGCCGTAGGCCACGCGCAGGTGCACGTTGAGATCGACGCGCGCCTTCACCAGCGCGGCGTCGCGCGGCACCTTGGCCGGCAGCTCCACCGTGGGGATGTTCACGCTGCCAGCGCCCTCATCACGATGCGCACCATCATGCCGAGCAGGCAGGCCACCCCGATCGAGTACAGGATGGTGCGCCAGGGCTGCTTGCCGGCCAGGTAGACCATGCTGTGCGCGATGCGCGCCGCGGTGAAGGTCACGCAATAGACTGCGGCGCCCAGGCGCCCCGCGCCAGCCAGCACATAGATGAGGCCGATGGCGAGGAACAGCGGGATGTTCTCGACATCGTTGCGGTGCACCCGCAGCACCCGCGCCACCTCCGGATGTTCGGCCTCGCGCGCCGCCGCCGTGCCGGCGTCCTCGGGGTTGAGCGCCGCCTGCAGCCGCCCGCGCACCACCGCCGTCCACAGCCCGACCAGCAGCATCTTCATGACCAGCACCACGGCGCACAGTGCATAGATCCTGAAGGCGGGGTCGTGCATCACGTTCATGAGCCAGCGTCCTCGTCATGTCGTCGCAGCAGCGTTGCGACTTCCGGACCATAGCACGCAGCTCTGACATGACGCGGCCTTGCGCCCTCGCGCAGACACCCCGCGTCCGGCCCGTCGGACGCCCGTCCCGGACAGTCGCGCCGGACCGGACACGCTGCGGCCCTGCACTACTCCGCGTATCCGATGTAGACCACCGAGACCCGCCACTGCCCGCCCGCCAGCAAGGTCGACACGTCCCACTTCAGCATGTGCGCCCCCGGCGTGCCCAGCCCATCGGCGCTGAACTCGAACGGCGGCGTCATGCTGCCCGGGCACCAGTTGGCCCGCGACGCGCGCACGCTGGAGATGGCGCCGCACGGATTCTCGAGGCAATAGTCGAAGCCGCCGCCCGCCGGCCCCTGGTGCCGGATGGTGCACAGGCTGGCGCAGTTGTTCCGCCACGGCTCGACGCGCGCCAGCTCGGCGCCATCCAGCGTCAGCGTGTGCATGCGCTTGCAGAACTCCTCGGCCGGGCCGATGCAGCCGGCGCCGACCGCGCCGCCACCATGGCCGGTGACGCGATACTCCAGCTTGCCGCTGCGCACCCCGGCCGGCACCGTGAACGGCACCTCCGGCCCCGCCGCCATCGTCTGCGAGCCATTCCACAGCGGGATCACCGTCACCACCTTGCGCGGCGCCACCCCGGGCACCACCTCGATGCGCGCGCTGACGTTCCAGCCACCCGCCGAGCCGCTGACCATGCCGGCGCCGTCGCTCCAGGTCGGGATGACCACGCGCAGCATGTGCGCCCCGGGGCGCGCGTTGGCGACGTCGGTGATGTCGACCTCGAGGTGCAGCGGCCCGCCGAACGGCGTGATGGCGCGCACCAGCTCGATCGCCGGCGGCGTCCCCGCGGGCGCGCCGGCGGCCGGCTCGTCCAGGGTGAACTCGAAGTTGCGATCGAAGGCGTCACAGTCGACCGGCCAGTTCTGCCCCGACGGCGGCGGGTTCGACTGCCAGCCCTCGAACGGGAAGCAGGTCGACGTCAGATCGACCACCAGCCGGGCCTCGGCGATCGAGCCCATCCCGAAGTCGACCATGGCGTTGGCCTGCTGGAAGTTCGGCATGCCGCCCACGCTGGTGATGCGCACCTTGTCGAACGGCTGCAGCGTGAACGGCGGCGCCGCGTCCGCCAGCTCTGCGTCGGCCACCGCGGCGTCGCTGCGCGCCGGCCCATCATCGTCGTCGCCGCAACCCGCGGCCGTCGCCAGCACCGTCGAACCCAGCACGAAAAGCGCCCTTGCCGCACGCGCGCACCGCATGCCCTCTCTTACTCCGGAAGCGCCAGCTTGACCATGGTTCCCGCGACCTCGGCGCGGGTTCCGCGCGCACGCGTGGCCTCCAGGAAGGGGTCGAGCCACTCGACCTCCTCGGGGTGCAGGAGGCGGGGCTGGAAGTTGACGATGCGGTTCTGGGTCACGATGGGCAAAAGCTCGACGAACTTCAGCCGCGCGCGCTGGTCACCGCGGCGCGGCGTCACCCCCAGCCGCGCGATGAACCCGATTCGCATGCGGTAGTGGCCGGGCGCTCCCCAGGCATAGTTGCCCAGCGAATACAGGATGACGCCGCGACCGCGCACCTCGGCCGCCTGCACGTCGTGCGAGTGATGGCCGACCACCACGTCGACGCCGAGCTCGAGCAGCCGGCGCCCCCAGCGCTCCTGGTTGGCGTCGACCGGCGCGTAGTTCTCGCCCCAGTGCACGCTGACCAGCAGCACGTCACACAGCGGGCGCAGGCGGCGCACATCCTCGGCGATGTCGCGCTCGGTCAGCTTGGCGGCGCCGGCGCGGCCGCCCACCGCGTACAGCCCGAGGTACAGGTTGTAGCCGACCTTGTCCTGCAGGTAGCCCAGGAAGCCGATGCGCGTGCCGCCGACGTCGAAGATGACCGGCCGCCGCGCCGCGGTCTCGTCCGCGCCGGCCCCGATGTGGGGCAGCCCGGCGGCGTCGAGGTGGCGCACGGTGTCGGTCACCCCGACGGCGCGGTAGTCGAGGATGTGGTTGTTGGCCAGGTTGATGAGGTCGAGCCCGAGCCAGCTCCAGGCCTCGGTGGCCTGGGGCGCCACGCGGTAGAACCAGTCCTTGCTGCGCGGCAGGCGCTCGCGCGCCTCGGTCACCGGCGCCTCCAGGTTGGCGAACGCGATGTCGGCGCTGCGCATGATCTCCGCGGTGCCGAGGTAGGGAAACCGGTAGCCCTGGGTCTCGATCAGCGCCAGCGCCTTGTCGGCCGGCGCGAAGTCGCCCGCCAGCGCCAGCGTGATGATGTCGGGGCTTCCCGGGGTGCGCGCGATGACCACCGGCTCGGCCAGCGGCACGCGCGGGTCATACAGGCTGAAGAAGATCGCCCACGCCCCCGCGCCCGCGACCAGCAGGCCGAGCCCACAGCCCACCCCGATGGCGATGCGGCGTCGCACGCGCGAAAAGTACTACCACGCGCGGGCCGCGCCGCGCGCTATTCGCCGTCGGCCAGCGCGACCTTGCCGCGCCCGCTGGGCGGCTCGCCCTCCAGCGCGACCACGGTGGCGCGCGGCGGCACCTTGCGCCCGCGGAACATGGTCACGTGCAGGTGCGAGCGCGTGGCGTGGTAGGGCGACGACTGCCGCTTGCGCGCCAGGTCGGGCGGGTAGCGCACGCCGACGCGGATGCTGGTGATGGCGCCGTCCCGGAAGGCCACGTTGCACTGGTAGCCGGCGGGAGCGCCGTCGCGCGCGGTGGGATCGACCTCCTCGACCAGCACCAGGCCGCGCTTGCCCAGGCTGGCCGACAGGCGGCGCGCCACCTGCAGGCGCTCGCCGAAGCTGGCCGGGCCGACGATGTCGATGGCGCGGCCCTCGGCGTGGGCGCCGGCGGCGCGGTCGGACCCCGAGGTCACGGTGACATGGCGCCCAGCGGCGTCGAGCGCCAGCTTGGCCAGCCAGCCCTGGCGCCGGCGCGCCTTGGCCTGCGGGTGCCACTTCTCGCGCGGGAAGTGCACCTTGGCGTCGGCGTCCAGCGCGGCGGCGGCGGGGGCGGCCTGCATCACGCGGCGCAGCAGCGACCGGCGCACCCGGGTGCGCACCAGCGGCAGCAGATCGGGCGAGGCGTGATCGGGGTCGAGGTCGGCCAGCGCGGCGTGGACCTCGAGGCTGGGCTCGCCGACGGTGCGCCAGGCGATGAAGCGGACCCAGCCTTGCGGGCTGTCGATGGTGATGTGCGAGCCGGTGGCGAAGGTGTGCTCGCGCGCGCCGATGGTGACGTCGTTGCCAGGGCAGTCGATGCGGACCTCGCCGCGCCACTCGATGGCGCGGGCGCCGATGATGAGCGCCTTGCCGTCGGGGCAGCGCAGGTGGGTGCCGGCCTCGATGACCACGCGCTCGGTCTCCAGCTTGTGCAGCACGCGCTCGCCCAGCAGCACCACCGGGGCGACGGCGGCGGCGCCCGGGGCCAGCGCGGGTGCGGGCGCAGGCGCAGCTCCGGCCTGGGCCGCAGCGCCCACCGTCAGCAGCGAGACCAGCCTGAGACTCCACAATCGCAAGGCGACGCTCCGCGATCAGGATATCACGCGGCGCGGTGGACCAAGGCCTCTCTGGTCAAAAAGCCGCCAAAAAGCGCGGCCTGCGAGGTGAACAAAAGATTCGCCAGCGCCACCACCAGCAGCGGCCCCAGGTACGGGATGGGCGCCAGGAAGAAGCCGGCGCCCGCCGTGATCATCACCGCGCCCAGGGTGGAGATGAAAAATAGCCCGCAAAAACGGCCATATGCGCCCGGGGCCCGGCGGATCACCGCGGCCCAGGTCAGCGGAGACACCGCCGCCAGGGCGCTCCCGGTCAGCACCAGCGACAGCACCGCCGCGGGCAGCCAGACGAAGCCGATCACATGCAGCGCCAGCGTCGGCCCGAGGCCGCCCACCGGGCTGCCGGTGTCCGACCCGCCCAGCACCGACCACAGCACGAAGGGCAGCCCACCCACCGCGACCACGATCAGGCCGCGCAGCGCCTTGCCCACCATGCTGGCGACGTCGAGGGCGGACATCGGTGGCTCGGGCAGCCCGGCCTGGCCGCGCGCCACATGATCGATGGTGGCCAGGTAGTAGCCCGCCAGCGCGGCGGCATACAGCAGCGCCGCCAGCGGGGCGTACATGATGGCGACCCAGGCCGGCAGCGCCAGCGCCAGCGCGGTCAGCGCGCCGTCCTTGCTGAAGGCGCGCAGCATCAGGGGCTTGACCGGCGCGCCCGCCGCCAGCGGCGCCAGCAGCCCGTCACAGTGCGCGCACACCGTCAGGCGGCCCAGCCCCGCGCGCACGCTGCGTGGACAGTCGGCGCAGTGGCCGCGGGCGCAGCGCACACAGCGCGACACCGCCTCGCGATCGGGATGGGCCTGGCAACGCACGCGTGGTGCATAGCACGAGGCCCTTCATCTGGTACAAGAGAGCGTGGCCGGAACCGCACACATCTATCAGTCGCTCATCGCGAACCTCTTGATCGCGGGCGCCAAGGGCACCGCGGCGGTGTTCACCGGGTCGGGCGCCATGCTGGCCGAGACCATCCACTCGGGGGCCGACTGCGGCAACCAGCTGCTCCTGCTGATGGGGGTCAAGAAGGCCCGAAAGCCGCCCGACGCCGGCCATCCGCTGGGCTACGGGCGCACGCTGTACTTCTGGTCGTTCATGGTCGCGCTGCTCCTGTTCATGGGCGGCGGGGCGTTCTCGATCTACGAGGGCATCCACAAGCTGCAGGCGCCCGAGCCGGTGACCAAGGTCTGGCTCGGCTTCATCATCCTGGGCTTCTCGCTGCTGCTGGAGGGCTGGGCCACGCTGTCGAACATCCGCGAGCTCAACAAGCGCCGCGGCAACATCCCGTTCTTCCGCTTCCTGCGCGAGACCAAGGACTCCGATCTGGTCGTGGTGTTCGGCGAGAACGGCGCCGCCGTGCTGGGGCTGGCGCTGGCGATGGCGTCGCTGGCGGTGGCCTGGCAGACCAAGGACCCGATGTGGGACGCCGTGGGCAGCTTGTGCATCGGCGTGGTCCTCATCATCGTGGCGGTCTTCCTGGCCGTCGAGGTGCAGTCGCTGCTGGTCGGCGAGCGCGCAGATCCCCGCATCGAGGCGTGCGTCCACGAGAGCATCCAGGAGGACGCCCGCATGATCTCGGCGCGCACCGTGGTCACCGTGCAGCAGGGCCCCGGCGAGGTCATGGTGGCGGTGAAGATCCGCTGTCGGCCCGACGTCACCGCAGGGGAGCTGTCCGATCTCATCAATGGTTTCGAGGCCCGCCTGCGCGGGCGCTGTCCGGAGGCGAAGTGGTGCTACGTCGAGCCCGATCTGTCGGCCTGAGTCTGCTGGGGATGGCGGCGGTCGCGGCGTGCACGCGCGGCCGCGCCAGCGCGGAGGAGGTGCCCGCCGGGCCCGCGGTGTCGCCGGTGCCGGCCGCGGTCGCCGCCAAGGTGCGCCTGGTCGAGGTCGCGCGCGGGCTGCAGCGTCCGGTCGCGCTGGCGCAGGCGCCGGGGGATCCGCGCCGGCTGTATGTCGTCGAGCAGATCGGACGCATCCGCATCCTCGAGGACGGCGTGCTGACCAAGACGGTGGCGCTCGACGTGCGCAAGCAGGTCTCGCGCGACAACGAGCAGGGGCTGCTCGGGCTGGCGTTTCACCCCAAGTTCGCCGACAACCGGAAGCTGTACGTCAACTGGACCGACCTCGGCGGCAAGACCCACGTCACCGAGTACCTCTTGCCCAAGGCCACGCCGACGGTGGTCGACGTCAAGTCGGCGCGCGATGTCCTGGTGGTCAAGCAGCCGTACTCGAACCACAACGGCGGCCACCTGGTGTTCGGGCCCGACGGCCAGCTGTGGATAGGCCTGGGCGACGGCGGCGCGGCCAACGATCCCGACAAGAACGGCCAGAACAAGACCGCGCTGCTGGCCAAGATGCTGCGCCTCGACGTCGATGTGCGCCCCGCCGCCCGGCCGAGCATCCACATGCTGGGGCTGCGCAATCCGTGGCGCTACAGCTTCGACCGCAAGACGGGTGACCTCTACATCGGCGACGTCGGACAGGACATCTGGGAGGAGATCGACGTGGTCGCCGCCAAGGACGCCCTGGCCGGGCAGCAGAACTTCGGCTGGAACCAGATGGAGGGCAGTCATTGCTTCCGGCGCAACTGCAAGCGCGCGGGCATGACGCTGCCGGTGGTCGACTATGACCACCAGACCGGGTGCTCGGTGACCGGCGGCGCGGTGTATCGCGGCGCGGCGCTGCCCGTGCTGGACGGGCTGTACTTCTATGCCGACTACTGCACCGGGATCGTGCGCAGCTTCAGGTGGAAGCCGGGCACGCCCGCGCTGGCGGCGCGGCCGGGGGTGCCGGCGCGCGCGGCGACGCCGGCGACGGTGACCGACCACTGGGACTGGCGCGCGGCCATCGATGCCAAGGAGCAGCTGACCTCGGTGTCGATGTTCGCCGAGGATCTGGCGGGCGAGATCTATGTGCTGTCGCTCGACGGCAAGCTGTGGAAGCTGGTGGCGCCGGGCCCGACGCCGACGCCGACACCGACGCCGACGCCAGCGCCGACGCCGACGCGCCCGCGCCCGCGTCCGCCGGGCTGAGCCTCGCGCGGCGACCTCGCTGCGCTATGGCGGCGGGAGGGACTGGATCCACGCCGTGACCGCCGCGATCCCGCTGGCGTCGACCACCTCGGTGGCCAGCGGGGGCATCTGCGCGGTGTCACCACGCTGCTGCATGCGGTATAGCACCGCGCTGGCGGCGGGGGCGCCGGGGGCGACCCGCGCGGTCAGGCCGGCGCGCATGAAGCGGGTCGGGGCCACGCCCACGGTGGTGCGGTAGATCGCCGTCGCGGCCGGCGTGGTCTCGGCCAGCGACAGGCGCAGGATCTGGTCGACGTCGGGGCGCGCCGAGCCGGTGTCGCTGTGACAGTGGCCGCAGTTGGCGTGCAGGCTGCCCAGCGCGGCCGACACCACGGCGTCGCCGGGCACCGTCCAGGTCGGCACCGGCGTGGTCAGCAGGCCTGCCGCCTGCAGCGACGCCACGCTGGGCGGCGTGGCGTGCGACAGCTGCACCGCCGACAGCCCCAGGGCGCGCCCGGGCTCGCCGACGTGACAGCTCCAGCAGGTGTCGGCGCTGGGCACGTCGTGCGTGGTGCCGTTGACGTTGCTGGCGCCGGCCGGGGTGAAGCGCGCGTCGGAGCCGTCGGGCAGCCAGATGTACGCCCCCATGCGGTAGTCCATCGGCCCCGGGCCGGTGCGCAGGATGAGGCGCGTCTCCAGCAGCACCCCGCCGCGCGAGAACTCCTTGAACAGCCGGGTGCCGACCGGCAGGCGCCAGTGGTCGGGATCGCTGCTGTCGATCTGGCCGCCCTCGGGCAGCAGCAGCCAGCGGCGCTTGCTGGCGGCGTCGGACCACAGCGCATAGGTGGGGGTGAACAGCAGCGCCCGCGGCGTCACCGTGTGGCTGGCGGGATCGGAGAACAGGCCGGCCTGGGACAGCCAGTCGGGGAAGTCGAGGCTGGCGTCGGGGCTGGCGTCGGGCAGCGCAGCGTCGGGCAGCGCGGCGTCGGGGCTGGCTGCATCGGTGCCGGCCGGGTCATCGTCACCGCACCCGGCCAGCACCAGCAGCAGGATGGCTACTGCGCGGCGCACGTCCCCGGGATCATGTTGTTCACCGCGGGCAGCGACAGGATGTAGTTGGCGATGTCCATGGCGTCGCCGTCGGTCAGACCGCCGAAGGCCGCCATCGGACCCACCGGCATCGGCGGGCACACACCCATGTTGGCCGAGTCACGGCCCTGCTTGAGGACGCGCACGATCTTGGCGGCGTCATAGCCCATCAGGCCGGTGGTCGCGTGCGGGGTCAGGTTGGCCGAGTAGATGTTGGCCGGGAACGGCGGCGACGGCAGGCCGAGCAGCGCGGCCGGGAAGTCCTTGCCGCCGGCGAACGGCTTGGTCATGTCGATGGGGCGGATGCTCCCGGGCGGAAGGTCGGGGGTGTGGCACTCCAGGCAGGCGCCGGCCAGGCCGGCCAGGTAGCGGCCGCGCATGGCGCTGGCCTGGGTCGCGCCGGCGGCGGGCATCGGCACCGTGTTGGGATCGACCGGGGTCGCGGCCGCGGGCGGCGGCTGGTCGAACGGCGGCTGGTTGGCGCTGGGCGTGTTGTCGACGCCGGGCACGGTGCGCAGGTAGGCCACGATGGCGTCGGCGTCGGACGCCGTCATGTTGTGGAACTGGTAGTACGGCATGATCGAGTGCAGGGCCTGGCCGTTGGGGCGCATACCATCGAGGAACATGGCCTTGAGCTGGGCGTCGGTGCGGGTCATCTGGCCGGTGGCGTGGTTGGTCAGGTTGCGGGTCGAGATGCAGCCCGCGGTGGCCGAGCCGGGGTCGATGTCGATGAAGCAGGACACGCCGGACAGGAACTTGGTCATGTCGGGAGCGCCGCTGGGCAGCCGCGGGGTGTGGCAGTCGCCGCACGCCAGCACGTGGTTGACCAGGTAGGCGCCGCGCGAGGCCGGAGTCTGCGCGTCGGGGCCGGCGTCGGCCACCCGGGCATCGGGGGCGGCGGCATCTGCCGCGGCCGCATCCACGGTCCCTCCATCGTCGTCGTCACCACAGCCAGCCAAGCCGAGCACGCACACGGCCGCGAGTGCGGCCACCTGCAAGGTCGCGAACCTTCTCATTTGTCGTCCCTCCCGACCCAACCGTACGATTGAGGCGGTCAGACGGACGCAGCGCGACGACCGAAATCAGCACTGTCCTGGGGGCGATCACCGGGTCACCAGGCGGGCCCCGCCGTCGCTGGCAGGGTCGAGCACCAGGCGGCCTTCGGTGGGCTGGCCCTGGGCCGACACGAAGCGGGTCGGGCGCGTCTTGCCGCGCAAGACCAGGTCGCGCAGCTGGGCCTCGGTCAGCTTGCGCCCCGCGGTCTCGAACCAGATCACGAAGCCGCAGCCCTCGCGCCAGCGCGCACAGCCCCAGCCGCGCTTGCCGGTGAGCAAGCTGCCCTGCTTGCAGCGCGGGCAGGGCAGGGCGGTCACGGGCACCGGCGGCTGCCGGGGGTTGGCGGCGCGCTGGGTGGTGGCGCGGGGGGCGGCGGAGTGTGTGGTGGCGCGGGGGGCGGCGGAGTGTGTGGCGGCGCGGGCTGTGCCGGAGTGTGTCGCGGCGCGGGGTGTGCCGGAGTGTGTGGCGGCGCGGGCTGTGCCGGAGTGTGTCGCGGCGCGGGGTGTCGCGGCGCTCCGCCCGCCGCGCCCGCCACGCCCACCGCGCCCGCCGCGCCCGCCGCGCCCTGGCCGGGCCATCGGGTTCGCTGCCGCCGCGGCCAGCTGCGCCGCGGTCGGCGTCGCGGTGCGCACCAGCTCGACCAGCTCGCGCACCCAGGTCGCGATGTCACGCATGAAGGCGTCGCGGCTGTCCTGCCCGCGCGCGATCGCCGCGCCGGGCTCGCCTGAGGCGCCGGCGCGTCACGGCGCGATCGGCCACGGCGTCGGGCGCAGCCCGGCCTGCCAGTTGTCGTGGCGGCCGTCCCAGTAGCCGACCTCGACGGCGGCGAGGTCGACGTCGTCGAGGCAGTTGAGGTTGATCGACACGAAGTCGCCGCCGAGCTGGGCCAGGTGGCCGCGGCCGAAGCAGCCG
>JBGASF010000195.1:0-13020 GCA_044229835.1 Polyangia bacterium
GGCGGGTCGGGCGGGGGAGGGCGAAGCCGGGTAGGACGCGGAAGGTGCGCGCGGGGTCGAGCAGGATGGGCGGGTGTGAGGTGGCGGGCAGGCGCGTGGACCAGGTGATGAAGTAGGCCAGGCGGCGCTCGGTCGTGATGATGAGGGAGCTGGGCGGCACCGCGGTGGCGAGGCGGGCCAGGGTGAGGACGGCGGGGGGCGTGCGCACGATCCCCTCGCGGGGGCGGCGTGGCGTGACGATGACGATGGCGAGCGCCAGGGTGAGCAGGGCGCTGGTGGCGACGCGTGGGCTGGCGCGGAGGAGAGTCGCGAGGCGGGACAGCGCGACCGGGGCGCACAGGGCGAGCGGGATGAAGGCGCACAGGCGCAGGCGCGGGCCCAGGGCGTTGGGGCCGGTGGTGAAGGGCAGCGCGAAGAGCAGGAGCCCGACGGCGGCGGGGCCGGCGAGGATGGCGAGGACGAAGGTGTGAGGGGGCGGTGACGTGCTCGTGCTCGTGCTCGTGCTCGTGCTCGTGCTCGTGCTCGTGCTGGTGAGGGCGAGGGTGACGGCGAGCGTGATCGAGGCGGCGGCGGCCAGCCAGACCTCGCGGCGGTGGTGCATGCGGCCGGCGTGACCGAACAGGTCGCGGAGGACCGCGAGGTCGCGCGTGCCGAAGCTGATGAGGATGACGATGGCCAGGGTGGCGAGGGCGAGGCTGGCAGCGATGAGGCCGGCGCGGCTGCGCAGGCCGGCAGGCGGCGCCAGGATGAGGGCGCGCAGCGTGAAGATGACCAGCAGGCCGAAGGCGAGCTTGTGTGCGAAGGCGGTCGCCAGCGCGAAGGTGATGGTGAGGCCGGGGGCCAGCCAGCGGCGCCAGCCGGGTCGTTCGGGGGCGGCGGGGTCGCGCCAGGCGGCCAGCGCGGCCAGCGCGCACAGGAGCAGCGTCAGCGCGATGCCCTGCTTGACGAACTCGGTGCTGAGGAAGAAGCCCTGCGCGCTGGTCGCGAGCAGCGCGGCCGACAGCACGCCGGCGGCGCGCGAGCGGGTCAGGCGCCGCACCACGAGATACCCCGGCACCGCGGCCAGCGCGGTCAGCACCGCGGCGGCCACCTTGGCGCCGGTCAGCACGCCGAAGCCGGCTGCGAAGGGCAGCATCAGCCACAGCGACACCGGCGCCGACGGGTAGTGCAGCTGGCCCTGCTCGAGCAGCGCGCGCAGCTGCACCGCGTAGTAGTAGCCGTCGACCCCGACGGCGCGCTCGTCGGCGCACAGCAGGCCGAGGCGCGCCCACACCGCCCACGCCACCAGCGCCAGCACGGCGGCGCCCGCGAGCACGGCGGGAGCGTGTCGCTCGAGCCAGCCGCCCCCGGTGTCCCGCGCCATTGCCGGCAGCATGTCCGCCCCGGTCCGCGTTGACAAGGTCGCGCGGGCCCGCCTACCCTCTGGCCGCGGTGTGGCGCGACCTGCGCGGGACCGACTGACCATCGAGAGGGGCTGACCATGTCCGAAAAACAGGTGATCGCCAATCAGCGCACCATCATCGCCAACCAGATGAAGATCCTCTCCAAGGAGGATCAGATCGCCAAGAACCAGGCGACGCTGCAGAAGATCGTGGCCAACCAGGTCAAGATCCAGGGCAACCAGGCCGCCATCGTGGCCAACCAGAAGAAGATGATGGCGACCCAGCAGCAGATCCTGGCCAACCAGAAGAAGATCCTCTCCAAGTAACCCTCGCGCGCGCCGGCGCGCCCGGCACGCACCTCGTGCACGACCTCCTCGACAAGGCACTCGGGCTCCACGCCTCCCCGCTCCTGGCGGGGCTGGACGCGGACGCCCTGGTGTCGCTCGCCGAGCTGTCGCGTGCGCGCAAGGTGCCCGCTGGCCAGGTGCTGTTCACGCGCGGGCAGGACGCCGCCGAGGCCTACATCGTGGTCAGCGGGCGCCTGCAGCTGGTCGGCGAAAAGAGCAGCGAAGAGGCCGGCCCGGGCGACTGCATCGGCGAGCTGCCCGCGCTGACCGGCGCGCCGCGCGTGATGACGGCGACCGCGCTGGTCGACAGCGAGGTGCTGGAGCTGCCGCCCGACGTGCTGCTCGATCTGCTGGCCGATCACCCCGAGGTGGTGCGCGCCTTCGCCGAGCGGCTGTCCGCGCGCGTGCGCAGCGCGGGGGCCAAGTGAACAAGCGCGCCTACGGCATCGGCGTGGTCTATGTGCTGCTGACCATGGCCGCCGCCGTGGTGGTGCGCTCGTATGCCGAGGCGGCCTTCCTCAACCACTATGGCGTGAAGTACCTGCCGCACTTCCTCATCGCCAGCGCGCTGGCCTTCGGCGCCGCGGCGACGGCGTACGATCTGATGTCGCGGCGGATCTCGCAGCAGGTGCTCGACGGCACGCTGATCGTGCTGGAGGCCGCGGCGTGTGTGGTGGCGCCGGTGGCCTTCGCGCGCGGCGGCGGGGCGCTGTTCGCGGCGGCGCTGGCGCTGATCGGGCTGTCGTCGGTGGCCAACCTGGCGGCGTGGAACGGCGTCGCCGCCACCGTGATGGGGCGGACGGCCCGGCGCTGGCTGCCGCGCGCGGGTGCCGCGGTGACCCTGGGCGGCGTCATCGCGGGCTTCGGGTCGCGCTGGCTGATCGGGTCGGTCGGCGTGGAGCTCTTGCCCCGGGTCGCGCTGGGCGTCACCGCCGGGATGCTGGCGTGCGCCATCCTGCTCGGGCGCGCGCTGCGTTCGGGGATTCCCGCGCCCGCCCCTGCCCCGGGCCCGGGCCCCGCTGCCGCGGCGGCGCCCGCGCCATCACCCTCGCCGTCACCGTCACCGCCCGCGTCGCCAGCCTCGGGCCTCGCCGGCGACGCCCGCCGGATGGTCTTCTTCCTGGCCTGCGCCGCGCTCGCCGAGGCCATCGTCAGCGGCTTCATCGAGTTCCACTTCACGTCGACCCTGAAGGCGCGCTACCCCAAGGGCGAGGTCGCTCGCGTCATCGCCACCTTCTACGGCGCCACCAGCGCGGGCCTGCTGGTACTGCAGATCCTGGCGGTGCCGCGCATCCTGGTCACTCGAAGCATGCCGTTCACCGCCTCGGTGCACCCGGCCGCCCTGCTCGGGGGCGTGGGGGCGCTGCTGACCTGGCCCGGCTTCGCGCTGCTGGCGGGAGTGCGCACCGCCGACGGCGTCCTGCGCGCCGCCACCTCCCGGACAACCCAGGAGCTCTCGCTCGGCCTGTTGGGGCCGGCCGACCGACCGCGCTGGAAGCTGCTCCTGCGGGGGGTGGTCACCCCGCTGGGCGGGGCGCTGGCCGGCACCGCGCTGATCGCGCTGCCCGCGCTGCGCATGACCCCACGGGCGCTGCTGGGGGTCGAGCTCGGCGTCGCCCTGCTGTGGCTGTTCGCGGTGCGCACCGCGGCGCGCGCCTTCGTGGCCACCCTGGCGGCGCCGCTGGGCATGAAGCAGGTCGCGCTGGCCGACAGCGTGCAGCGGGTGCCCCTGCGCCTCGACCAGCTGCTGGCGCTGATCGAGCGCACCGGGGACGACGACGCCACCACCGCGGCGGTCGCGCGCGCGCTGGTCACCCGCAGCGGCGCCCGCGCCGACGAGCTCGGCGAGCACCTGACCCACGAGGATCCCCGCGTGCGCGCCGGCCTGCTGACGCTGGCGGCGCGCCACCCGCACCCCGCCGCCACACCCGAGCTGCGCGCCCTGCTGGCGGTCGAGGGCGACGACGCCGCGCTGATCGCGCTGCTGCGCGCGCTGGCCGTGCACGCCGACAGCAGCGCCGAGCTGCGCGCGCGCGAGCTCGGGCGCAGCGGCGGCCCGGTCGCTCTGGCCGCCAGCGCCTACCTGGCCGGCATCGGCAAGCTCGACTCCGCGGGCACCGCCGAGGCCGCGCGCCAGCTGCTCGACAGCGATGGCACCTGGAGCGCCGACATCGTGCGCGCCGCGCGCAAGCGCGGGCAGACCCTCGACCTCGACGGCGAGCTGGTGCGCCGCATGGCCTTGCCGGCGACGCGCCGCCAGGCCTGCCTGTGCGGCCTGGGCTGCGGCGGCAGCGCCTTCGCCGCGCGCTGGCGCGAGCTCCTGGCCGCGGGCGATCGTGACGCCGCCGCCGCGGTCGAGCGCGGCACCGGCTGGGACGCCCCCACCCTGCTCGAGCAGCTCGCCGGCGCGACCCCGTCGGCGCGGGCCAACCTGGCCCGTGCGCTGCGCACCTCGCCGGCGCCGGGCGCCCCGGTGGTCCTGGCCGCGCTGCTGTCGGACGACGACACCGCGGTGCGCGAGCTGGCCGCGCGCGCGCTGGCCCGCCAGCTGCGCGACCGCGGCGCCGCCGCCCCCGCCGCCGAGGTCGACGCCGCCGTCACGCGTGAGCTCGACAACTTCGCCATCTACCTGGCCGCCCGCGCCCCCGCCGGCAGCCGCCCTGCCCTGCACGAGGCCGAGCTGGAGCGCCAGACCCGGCTGTGCCTGTCGGCCGCGCTGGCGCTGATCGCGCTCGAGGGCAACGCCCGCGCGCTGTACGCCGCCGAGCGCCGCCTGGCCTCGCCGCAGGAGATGCTGCGCCGGCGCGCCCTCGATCTGCTGCAGGAGGTCTCGCGCGGGCGGCCGCGCCTGCTCGAGCTGGTCGAGCGCTTCCTGGGCCGGCCCGGCAGCGCGCCGGGCGCCGCCGCCGAGGCCGCCGTGCTGGCCATCGACCCCTGGCTGGCGCGGGTCTTCGGCGGCAAGCTCGGCGACCTCGAGCGCCGGGTGGCGGCGCTGCGCCAGAGCTCGCTGTACCACGACGTGCCCGGCGCCGAGCTGGGCGCCCTGGCCGAGCGCGCCAGCGAGTGGCGCCTGCGCGCCACCGAGGTCGTGGTCCACGAGGGCGAGCGCGGCGACACCATGTACCACGTGCTCGAGGGCGCCCTCACCGTGCAGCGCGGCGGCGCCGACGTCGGCACCCTGGGCCCGGGTCAGTCCTTCGGCGAGCTGGCCCTGGTCTCCGACTCGCCCCGCCAGGCCACCATCCGCGCGGCCGAGCCCAGCCTGCTGCTGGCGGTGCCGCGCGCCGCCTTCCAGGAGCTGCTGGCCTCCAGCCCCGACATGGGCCTGGGCCTGCTGCGTTCACTGACGCGCTGGCTGCGCGGCTAGCGGGCGGCTCTCATGATTCGCCACATCTCCGGCGGCCGGAACGCGCCGAGGGCTGGCTGCCATCGTGGTCACCGCCGTGCCAGCGGCAGCTGGTCCGCCGGAAGCCAAGCCCGATCGGCCCCGCGCGGCCGAGGTCGGCACGTGCCTCGGGTGACGGGCTGCGCGGCGGCGGGCCCCGACAGGGGGCCCGCTCATCGCCGCTCCGCCTGGCGCGGCCGCGCTCCGCGACGCCGTGGGGACGCACGTTGGCTGTCATGATGTGAGACCGCCGCATTTCCGTAGTGTTTTTTGCTTGACAGACACAACAGGCCGCGGCGACCGGAGGGTTCAGAGCCAGGCTGGAATGCGCCTGAGAGCGCATGGCTTCGCGCCTGTGCCGCGGGGCCAAGATGGGGGGCTTCGCGACGGTTTGCGACGCGACTGCGTGGCGTGGCGGGGCTGCGGTGAGGCCGAAAAGTGCCGTGGTACGAAGGAGGTGCGCAAGCGAACGGGAGGATGGTGATGGAGCGAGCGGAGCTCTTGCAGCGGGCCGATGACAGGGTCAGGGCGGCGGTGCGGCGGCGGCAGGGTGTCGAGGCCGAGGAGATCGCAGCGCTGCTGGAGGCCAGACGGCTGGGTGTCGCCGAGGCCCTCGGGTTCGGATCGTTTCACGAGTACGCCGAGGCGCGGCTCGGGCTATCGGGGCGCATGGCCTACGAGCGGGTGCGGGTGGTCGAGGCGCTGGTCGAGCTGCCGCTGACCCGCGAGGCCCTGGCTGCTGGCGGCATCAGCTACTCGGCGGTGCGCGAGCTGTCGCGCGTGGCGACCGCCGCCAGCGAGGCGGTCTGGCTCGCCCACGTGGGTGCGATGAGCGTCAGGGAGATCGAACGACAGGTCGCGGGGCTCGAGCCCGGGGCCCTGCCGGGGGACGAGCCAGATCCTGCCGAGGTGCGGCGGCTGGTGCACTTCGAGCTGACGCCGGCGACGCAGGCGCTGCTGTGTGAGGTGCGCAAGATCATGCACAAGCAGGCCGGCGCTGCGCTCGATGATGACACCTTCATGGACCAGCTGCTGCGTCTGGCCGCTGCCGGCACCGACGCCGACCGCAAACCGGGGACGCCGAGCTACCAGATCGCCATCGGGGTCTGCGCCCGCTGCGAACGTGTGACCCAGGACGGCGGCGGCAAGGTCTTCGACGTCGATCCCAGGCTGCTCGAGGTCGCGCTGTGTGACGCCTCGGTCGTCGCGCTGCACCAGCCAGATGCGCCGGTGTCACGCAAGCTCCCCCCGGCACGTCGGGCCGCGGCGCTGCGGCGCGCACACGGCTGCTGCGAGGTCCCTGGTTGTCGGGCCGCGCTGTGGGTCGACGTGCACCACTGGCGCTTCCGGTCACGCGGTGGCGACCATGCCCTGCAGAACCTCATTGCCCTGTGCAGCGCTCACCACCGCGCCGTCCACGACGGGCAGCTGCTCATCGAGCGTCACCCACGTGGGCAGCACTTCGTATACCGCCATCGCGACGGCAGACCCTACGGAAGCGCCGCGCCTGCGCTGACTGAGCAGCCACCGGCCGGCTGACGACGCGCGCAGGCTTGGCCACAGCGCGGCCGCGCCAGGCGGAGCGGCGATCAGCGGGCCCCCCTGTCGGGCCCGCCGCCGCGCAGCCCGTCGCCCGAGGCGCCCGCCAACTTCGGCCGCGCGGGGCTGACCAGCTGGCCGGAGGTCCGGGAGCCGGACGCTGCAGGGTGGGGCGACCACGATGGGAGCCAGCCCTCGGAGCGCTCCGGATGAGCCGAGTTGTGATGAATCATGAGAGAGCGCGGCTAGAGCCGCTGGCGCGCGGCCGGGTCAGCGCCAGGCAACCCCGGCGGCCCGTGCGGGGTCGACCTTCCGTGCAGGTGTGCCAGGCAGCATCGCCGTCAGGGTCGCAGGAAGACCAGCGCCGCCGGCGCGCCATCCGGCCCGGCGCACGTGATCCACGTCGCGGCCCCTGGATCGGTCCCGGTCTCCGGCGCCATCGCGCGCGCCAGCAGGCGCAGGCCCGACTGCAGGTGCTCGCTCTTGAACCAGCGCGGCTGGCTGAGGCGCTTGATGGGCAGCGCCCGCTCCAGGGCCTCGGGGAAGTGCTCGCGCAGGATCTGGTCGCAGTAGGCGTCGTCGGGGTCGGTCATGCCGGCGCGCAGGACGACCACGGCCGTGACGGCGGCCTCGACCTCCGCCTCGGGCTCCGGCTGCGGCTCCGCCGGCGCCCCGGCCGCCCCCTTCTTCTTCTTCAAGAAGTCGAACAAACCCACGGGAACCTCTTGTGGGCACCCTAGCACACGGATATATTTTGCCGCCTTTTCGAGCATCGCATCCAGCCATGAAGTCCGCCCAGAGCCTCGCCACCCTCGCCCTCGTCGCCACGCTGGCCCTCGCGCTCGCGGCGGGCGGCTGCGCCAGCCGCATCGGTGACGACTGCACCACCAACACCGACTGCAGCCCCGACGGCGACCGCGTCTGTGACACCTCGGTCGAGGGCTCGGGCTACTGCACCATCGAGGGCTGCGACACCGGTACCTGCCCGGGCGAGGCCAGCTGTGTGCGCTTCTTCCCGGCCAGCTTCCTGACCCCGCGCAACGACTGCCGCCAGAGCACCGCCCTCAACAACGGCTGCAGCAAGGACGAGGTCTGCCTGACCTCCACCGGCGCCTGCGCCCCGCGCTCCATCGAGCGGCGCTACTGCATGCTGTCGTGCCTGACCGACCAGGACTGCCGCTCGAACTACCGCTGCGTGCGCACCGGCGACGTCGCCACCGGCGGCCTGGCCGGCGCCGAGGCCATCCCCAAGGCCAGCGGCGCGGTGTCCAACGTTCGATTTTGTGCCTTCGACCCCGCTTCGAAGTAACCTCGCGCTGACCTTCCTGCCACCAGGAAGGAGGCGCTCATCCAGCTTCGCGACCTCATCGTCAAGCGGGTCTTCACCAGCCTGATCGCCATCGCTGGCGTCACGGTGCTGGTGTTCCTGCTGATCCACGTCATCCCGGGCGATCCGGTCGACAACCTGCTCGGCGAGCACGCCACCGCCGAGGATCGCACCAAGATGCGCGAGTGCATGGGCCTCGACCTCGGCATGGCCGACCAGTTCGGGCGCTTCCTCGGCGGCATCACCGACGGCACCCTGGGGCGCATCTGCCCGAGCAAGCGCGTCACCGTGTCCTCGCTGATCGCGCGCGCCTTTCCGCGCACCCTGGAGCTGGCCTTCGCGGGCATGGCGATGGCGCTCCTGATGGCGCTGCCGCTGGGCATCGCGGCGGCGCTGCGGCGCGGCTCGGGCCTCGACGCCGGCGCCATGGGGCTGTCACTGGTCGGGCTGTCGGTGCCCTACATGGTGCTGGGCCCGGTCCTCATCATGGTCTTCTACGTCAAGCTGGGCTGGCTGCCCGGGCCGGCCGATCCGCCGTCGGCGCGCGGCGCGCTGGTGCTGCCCGCGTTCGCCCTCGGGCTGCACCTGATGGCCATCCTGTCGCGCATGACGCGGTCGTCGATGCTGGACGTGCTGGGCGAGGACTACATGCGCACCGCGCGCGCCAAGGGCCTCACGCCGACCACGGTCATCGTCAAGCACGGCCTGCGCAACGCGCTGATCCCCATCATCACCATCGTGGGTATCCAGTTCGGCGGCGTGCTGTCGGGCGCGATCCTGATCGAGAAGATCTTCGCGCGCCCTGGCATGGGCACCCTGCTCATCGACGCCATCAGCGAGCGCAACTACCCGGTCATCCAGGGCTGCGTGCTGTGCATCGCGGTCACCTACGTGCTGGTCAACCTGCTGGTCGACATCGCCTACGGGCTGGTCGATCCGCGCATCCGGGTGCACTGATGGCCGCCGTCGCCACCACGCGCTCGCGTTCGCCCTTCATGCAGGCCGTGCGCGGCATGTCGGTGTCGGGCTGGATCGGCTTCTCCATCCTGATCCTGTTCACGCTGCTGGCGCTGCTGGGCCCGCTGCTGGCGCCGTACTCGCCGACGGCGCAGAACCTCGACGGCGCCTTCCAGGCCCCCAGCGCGGCGCACTGGCTGGGCACCGACGAGCAGGGCACCGACCTCCTGTCGATGCTGCTGCACGGCGCGCGCATCGCGGCCATCATCAGCGGCTCGGTCATCGCCATCAACGTCGTGGTCGGGGTCTCGCTGGGCGTCATCGCGGGCGCGCTGGGCGGCTGGGTCGAGGAGCTCATCATGCGCGTCATCGACGTGCTGCTGGCCTTCCCGGGGCTGCTGCTCAACCTGGCCATCGTCGCCGTCGTGAAGAAGCCCGGCGTCGGCCACCTGGTGTTCGCGCTGTGCATCAACGGCTGGGTCGGCTATGCGCGCATGGCGCGTGGCCAGGTGCTGGCGCTGCGCAACCGCGAGTTCGTCGAGGCCGCGCGCTCGATCGGGGTGTCGCAGCTCGGCATCATGCGGCGGCACCTCTTGCCCAACATCACGTCGCCCATCATCGTGCAGGCCACGCTGGGCTTCGCCAACGTCATCCTGATCGAGTCGGCGCTGTCGTTCCTGGGTTTCGGGGCGCAGATGCCGTACTCGTGGGGCGCGCTGCTCGACCAGGGCCAGACCTACCTGTGGCTGAGCACGCGGTATGTCCTGGCGCCTGGCATCGCCATCGCGGTGGTGGTGCTGGGGTTCAACTTGCTGGGGGATGGACTACGGGATCGGCTGGATCCGAAGCGGCAGAACAGCTGATAGTTACTTAACGCGCTGTAAAGAAGGCGGTCTCGGCCTCGGCCGACAGCTTGATGCCGGAGACCTTGGCGCGCTGCACCAGCTCCCAGAAGTAGCGGTAGGTCGCGCGGTCGTGCAGGTCGCCGCCGTGCTGGATGGGTCCCCAGCTGGCCTTCTGCGCCGCCAGCAGGATCTCGCAGCCCTGCTGGATCTCGGAGAAGTCGGGCGCCATGGCGTCCACGATGGGCTGGATCTGCGCGGGATAGATCGACCACATGCGCAGGAAGCCGAACTCGCTGCGCGCGCGCCGGGCGTCGCTGTAGGTCTGGTAGGTGTTCTTGAGATCCAGCGTGACGTTGTGCGCCGGGATGACGCCGTGGGCCAGCGCGGCGGCCACGGTCTCCGACTTGGCGCGCGCCAGCAGGGCGTGGTCGAACTGGCCCGGGCTCTTCATGGCGCTGGCGGGGATGGCGCCGTGGTGGCCGCTGATGAAGTCCATCAGGCCGAAATCCAGCACCTGGACCCAGGGCAGCGCGGCGATCTGGTGCACCTCGCGCAGCGCGCCGTGGGTCTCGATGAGGACGTGGATCGGGATCTCGCGGGTCAGGCCGGCGACGGCGGCGACGCTCTGGATGACCGAGATCATCTCGGCGACCTGGGCCGCGGCGGTCGGCTTGGGGATGGTGATGTAGGCGATCTCGGCGCCGGCGCCGCGCACCAGCAGCTTGATGTCCTGCTGCCAGTGGGCGTGGGTGTAGTCGTGGATACGGACGCCCGACATCTTGTGCTTGTTGAGCTCCGACTTCTGCATGCGGACGATCATCTCCGCATGGTCCTTCTCGCGGCCGGCGGGGGCGCCGTCCTCGCAGTCCATGGTGATGTCGAACACTCCGCCCAGCTTGTTCTGGTGCTCGAGCGCCTTGGTGATGAGCTTCTCGCTCCCGGCGAAGTGCTCGCACGACGGGATGACGGGAAACGGCTTCTCGCCCTCGAACAGGGCCTGGTTCGGATGCACGGGGTTTGACATGCCGAAGGTGTAGCCAATCCGTGCGCACTCGACAAGCACGGCGCTCGTGCGCGCTGAACCGGCTTCGCCCGGCGGCGGGAGTATAGTCGAGGCATGGCAGGGGAAGGCCCGCCGCGGGGGGAGCCAGACAAGGAGCTCGGCACGGAGGCGACGCTGGACGCCTCGGGCGTCGGCACGCCCGCGCGCACGCCGACGCCGGAGCAGCGCCCCGACAGCCGGCAGCCGCTGACCCCGGCGCACACCGGCCCGGGCGCCGCCTCGGGCTGGAAGGCCGACGATCTGCCCATGGTCGACCCCGAGCGCTACCTCATCGGCAAGGAGTTCGCGCGCGGCGGCATGGGTCGCATCATGAGCGCCCGCGATCGCCGCCTGGGGCGCAACGTCGCGCTCAAGGAGCTGCTCCGCAACGAGGCCGACCCCAGCGCGCGCTTCATCCGCGAGGCGCTGGTCACCGCGCGCCTGCAGCACCCGGCCATCGTGCCGGTCTACGAGGCCGGGCGCTGGCCCACCGGCGAGCCGTTCTACGCCATGAAGCTGGTCTCGGGCCGGCCGCTGGTCGACGTCATCGCCGACATGACCACCATGGAGGAGCGCCTGGCGCTGCTGCCCAACGTGGCCTCGGTCGCCGAGGCCATCGCCTACGCGCACAGCGAGGAGATCGTGCACCGCGACCTCAAGCCGGCCAACATCCTGGTCGGCGAGTTCGGCGAGACCGTGGTCATCGACTGGGGGCTGGCCAAGGATCTGCGCGAGGCCGCCGAGCGGCCGCCGTCGCGCCCGCGCTCGCTCGACGACACCGAGTCGGACGAGCCCTCGGTCGACGGCCAGACCATCGAGGGCAGCGTGATGGGCACCCCGGCCTACATGGCGCCCGAGCAGGCCCGCGGCGAGACCGTGGGCCCCGCCGCCGACGTCTATGCGCTGGGCGCCATCCTGTACCACCTGCTGTGCGGCGAGGCGCCCTTCGTGGGTCGCAGCGTCGACGAGATCCTCGACCGCGTGGTGCGCGGCGGGCCGGTGCCGCTGGAGAAGCGCGCCCCCGGGGTGCCCCGCGATCTGCGCGCCATCGTGACCAAGGCGATGCAGCGCGATCCCCTGGAGCGCTACCCGACCGCGCGCGAGCTGGCCGAGGATCTGCGCCGCTTCCAGACCGGGCAGCTCATCGGCGCGCACGACTACTCCACGCTGGACCGGGTCCGCCTGTGGGTGAGGCGCAATCGCATGCCGGTGCTGGTGGTGGGCCTCCTGCTGGCGGCGCTGGCGGGCACCGCGGTGCTCAGCGTGCGGCGCATCCTGGGCGAGAGCCGCGCCGCCGACGCCGCGCGCCGGCAGGCCGAGCGCAAGAGCGACGAGCTGACGCTGCTGCAGGCGTCGTCGCTGCTGGAGCGCGATCCGACCGCGGCGCTGGCCTGGTTGCGCAAGCTGTCGCCGCTGTCGCCGGGCTGGAGCACCGCGCGCATGATCGCGGGCGACGCGCTGTCACGCGGGGTCGCGCGCGACGTGCTGCGCGGCCACCAGGGCGCGGTGCGCGGGCTGGGCTGGGCGCTGGACGGGCGCGCGGTGGTGTCGATGGGGGATGACCGCACCGCGCGGGTGTGGGAGCTGGCGACCGGGCGGCCGCGCGTGCTGGGCGGCGAGCTGGCGCTGTCGGTGGCGGCGCTGTCGCCCGACGGCAAGCTGCTGGTGTCGGCGTCGAACCGGCGTGACGCGCCCGATCTGACGGTGTGGGACCTGGCCAAGAGCACCCCGCGGCGGGTGGCCGCGCATGACGACGTGGTGCGCTACCTGGCCTGGGCGCCGGGCGGGCGCCGCGTGCTGGCGGTGGGCAGCGCGGTGGCGATCTGGGACACCGAGGCGCTGGCAGGTGAGGATGCGCGGCGCGTGCTGGCGGGAGCGCCGCGGGTGGTGACCGCGGCGGGCTGGTCGGCCGACGGCAAGCGCGTCGTGGTCGGTGGCCAGGACGGCACCGTGGTCAGCTGGCGCGACGGCGGTGATGCCCAGGTGCTGGGGCTGCACCTCGGGCCGGTGCTGGCGCTGGCCACGGCGCCGGATGGCGCGCGGGTGGCGACCGCGGGAGGCGACGGCGTCAAGCTGTGGTAGGACGACGGCGCGCCACTGGCCGCCAGCGACGTCGGCGAGGTGCGCACGCTGACGTGGACCGCGGATGGCAAGACCCTGGCCATCGGCAGCCGTGACGGCACGGTGTGGGCGTGG
>JBGASF010000196.1:0-12893 GCA_044229835.1 Polyangia bacterium
GGAGAGGGGGAGCACGGAACGGGCACGGGCACGGGCACGGGCACGGGCACGGGCACGGGCACGGGCACGGGCCGGCACGGGCACGGGAGAGGGGAGCGTGTAGGATCGGGGGATGAGGTTGGCGTGGGCGACGGATGTGCATCTGAACTTCGTGGATGAGGGGCGGCGGGCGCTGTGGGCGGCGGAGGTGCGCGAGCAGCGACCGGATGCGCTGGTGCTGACCGGGGACATCGCCGAGGCGCCCAGCCTGCAGGGGATCCTGGACGAGGTCGCGCTGGCGGCGGGGGTGCCGGTGTGGTTCGTGCTCGGCAACCACGACTTCTACCGCGGGACCATCGAGGCGGTGCGCGCGGTGTCGGCGGAGCGTGGCGGGCGGGCGCGCTGGCTGGCGCGCGCCGGCGTGGTCGAGCTATCGCCGCGGGTCGGGCTGGTCGGCGTCGATGGCTGGGGGGATGGACGGCTGGGGGCGTTCGAGCGCTCGCCGGTGCGGCTCAATGACTGGTTCTGGATCGGCGAGCTGGCGCGCGCCGAGCGGCGTGGGCGCGATGCGCGGCTGCAGGCGCTGCGCTCGCTGGGCGACGAGGCGGCGGTCGAGGTCGCCGAGCGGCTGCCGCAGGCGCTGCAGCGCTTCGAGCATGTCGTGCTGGCGACCCATGTGCCGCCGTGGCGGGCGGCGTGCTGGCATGCCGGGCAGCTCTCGAACGACGACTGGTTGCCGTGGTTCACCTGTGACGCGGTGGGCAAGGCCATCGAGCAGGTGATGGACGCCTGGCCGGCGCGGCAGCTGACCGTGCTGTGCGGCCATACCCATGGCCGCGGGCGGGCCATCATCAGGGAGAATGTCGAGGTGCTGACCGGGGGCGCGGAGTATGGGGCGCCGGAGGTGCAGCCGGTGCTGGAGCTCTAGCGCGCTAGGCCTGGCCCCAGGTGACTCCGTGGCTTGACAGGGTGTCAAGTAGAGTGCGGGGATCGAAGGCCTGGGCCGGGGTGACGGCGCCGCGGGCCTCGAAGTCGGGGGCGGCGGCCCAGGTCGCGCACAGCGCGGCCGAGGCGGCGGTGAAGTCGTAGCCGTCGTTGCCCTTGACCCAGACCCTGCGGGTGCCCAGGGCGCCGTCGGCCTCGGCGACGATGGCGAAGCGGGCGCGGGCGCGCTCGGCGTCGCTGGGGCCCTCGGGCAGCGAGCGCACCCAGCGCTCGGCCAGCGCCTGCACCGGCGGCAGCCGCATCAGGCCGCCCAGGCGCGACAGCCAGGGCAGCGCGGGCGCGATGCGCGGCGGCACCGGCAGGAACACGCGCACCTCGTCGGCGCCGGTCGAGCGCGGCGCGCTGGCGATGTCGCCCCAGGGCACCGAGGCGGTCAGGCGCTCGCCGGGCGGGTCGGGCAGCGGGGCGCGCCAGGTCTGGGCGCCCACCGGCTCGGGCACCCACTTGCCGCCAGTGAAGGCCAGGCCACCGAGGTGGGCGGCGCGCAGGGCCGAGCGCGTGGTGCCCTGCGTCGCGCGGCCGCCCAGCGGCGCGAAGGCGATGCGCACCCGGCGCACCGGCGAGCCGGCGGCGCGCGCGGCCAGCACGGCGGCGCAGTCGGTCGGCACCACGTCGAAGCCGACCGCATTGATGAGGGCAACGCCGTGTGCGCGCGCCTCGGCGTCGCGCTGGTAGGTGGCCAGCATGTACTCGTGCTCGCCGGTGATGTCGAGGAAGTGGCGCCGCGCCGCCAGGGCGGCGTCCTGCACCGGGCGCCCGTAGGCGGCGAACGGCCCTGCGCAGTCGAGCACCACGCGGGCGTGATCGGCCATGCGCGCCAGCGCCGGCAGGTCGTCGATGGCGGCCACCAGCTGGGTCGGCGCCGGCTTCAGGGTGGCGGCCAGGTCGGCCAGCTTGCCGGCGTCGCGCCCGGCGATGGCGAACGAGGTGCCGAGGCGGACGAGCTCACGGCAGATCAGGCGACCGGTGTAGCCGGTGGCTCCGTACACGACCACGTCGACGACGGGCGAAGGCATGGGGCGGACGCTATCATGCAGATAGTGGTTGCGCGTTTTGAGTCTTCAATCTAATTTGAAACATCAGAAGGGCATGGGTAGCTCGATGGCCGCACGCACCAGCCACGATGAAGCCGAACTGCAGCGCGCCGAGCAGCGCGTGGTCGACATGGTCGGCGCCATGATGGAGTTCTGGGGCTTCAAGCGCCCGATGGGGCGCATGTGGACGCTGCTCTACCTGTCGCCCGAGCCCATGGTCGCCGCCGACATCGGCGAGCACCTGGGCATGTCGGCCGGCAGCGTCAGCATGACGCTGGCCGAGCTGGTCAAGTGGGGCGCCGTGCGCAAGACCTGGCGCCCGGGCGATCGGCGCGACTTTTACGAGGCCGAGACCAGCATCTGGAAGATGGTCACCCGCGTCATGCGCGAGCGCGAGCTGACCCTGATCCGCGAGGCCGGCGAGGCCTTCGCCCACGCTGGCGAGCTGGCCGAGCGCCAGGCCGCGGGGCGCGCCAAGGCCGACCCGGAGCGGGCGCGCCTGGGCTTCGTGCACGAGCGCGTGGCGCAGCTGGGCGCGCTGGCGGCGCTGGGAGAACGGTTGCTGGAGGGGATCGTGGCCGGTGAGGCCATCGATCCGACACCGCTGAAGGAGGCCAGTGCACGCAGCAAGGCAGGATGAGGTAGCGGACTGAAGCAGACGTGCTGCTGCGGTGGCGGCACGGCATCGAAGTAGACGACTCCGGTCTCGCGGCGCGGGACTGGAAGACACGGAAACGGACAGCTCGGGTCCCGCGTTGCGGGACCCGATAGGGAGAGGTCTTGCCTGGCGTCGGCCGGCACAGCCTCGGGAGGCTGCGATGGGCATTGGAGCTGCGAGCATGGACACCACGCCGGCCTCCGGGGGCGAGCTCCTGGCGCGCCTGGGGGACGTGTGTGGCGAGCGCGGCCTGGGCGGGCTGGCGGCGCGGCTGCGGGCGCTGGGCGAGGGCGTGGCCGGCGACATGAGCGCCACCGAGGCGGCGCTGGCCGAGCTGCCGCGCGGCGCCGGGCTGGTGGCGCGCAGCGCGACGCACCTGCTCGACCTCGGCGGCAAGCGGCTGCGCCCGCTGTGCGTGGCGCTGGCGGCCCGCGTGGGGCGCGGCTTCGACGCCGCGGCGCGCGAGCTGGCGGTCGCGGTCGAGCTGACCCACACCGCGACGCTGCTGCACGACGACGTGGTCGACCTCGGCGTGATGCGGCGCAACGTGGCCACCGCGCGCGTGGTCTACGGCAACGCGGCGTCGATCTTCGCGGGCGACTGGCTGCTGGTCGAGGCGCTGCGCCGGGTGCGCCGCTCCGAGGTGCCGGGCGCGCTGGATCGACTGCTGGCCGTGATCGAGGAGATGATCTTCGCCGAGTCGCTGCAGCTGGAGTCACGCGGCCGGCTGGCCGCGGGGCGCGCGGAGTGGCTGGCGGTGGTCGAGGGCAAGACCGCGGCGCTGTTCCGCTGGGCCATGTGGGCGGGCGGGCGCGCTGGCGGCCTGGGCGAACGCGAGTGTGCCGCGCTGGAGGCCTACGGGCGCCACCTCGGGGTCGCCTTCCAGGTCATCGACGACGTGCTCGACTTCGCGGGCGATCCCGCGGTGACCGGCAAGGCGCTGCTGGCCGACCTCGGCGAGGGCAAGCTGACCTATCCGCTGATCGTCGCGCTGGAGCGCCAGCCGTCGCTGGCCAAGGTGCTGACCGAGGTGCTGGCCGCGGGCGAGGCCGACGCGGCCGCCGGCGCCGAGGTGGTCGCGGTGCTGCGCGCCACCGGCGCCATCGAGGCGGCACGCACGCTGGCCGAGGACAGCGCGCGCGAGGCCGTGGGCTGCCTGGGCGTGCTGCCGGCGGGCCGGGCGCGCGGGGATCTCGAGACCATCGCGGTGGCGACGGTCAACCGGGACCGCTGATGGCGACCGTGGTGGTCAGCGTCAGGGCCGGGCACGACGCCGGCGTGGTGCAGGCCGAGCTGGTCGCGCGCGGCCTGTGGGTCGAGCGGCTGGAGGCCGGCGGGCGGGTGCAGTTCGTGGTCGAGCCGCACTCGCAGGCGGTGTCACGCGAGGCGCTGCTGGGGATCGCGGGGGTCGAGGCGGCCTTCGCGGGCAAGCCGGCGCACCCGCGCATGGACGCGCAGGCCGGGCGCGCGGTGGTGGTCGCAGGCGTGGCGGTGGGCGGCGGTGCGGCGCCGGTGATGATGGCGGGGCCGTGCAGCGTCGAGTCGGAGGCGCACATCGCGACGGCGGCGGCGCGGCTGGCGGCAGCCGGGGCGCAGTTCCTGCGTGGCGGCGCCTTCAAGCCGCGCACCTCGCCGTACGCCTTCCAGGGCCACGGTGAGCGCGCGCTGGGCTGGCTGCGCGCGGCGGCCGATGCGCACGGGCTGGCGGTGGTCACCGAGGTCATGAGCGCGGAGGCCGGGCCCCTGGTGGCGGCGCACGCGGACCTCCTGCAGGTCGGCTCGCGCAACATGCAGAACTATGCGCTGCTGGCGGCGGTGGCGCGGCTGGGGCGTCCCGTGCTGCTCAAGCGCGGCATGTCGGCGACGGTGGAGGAGTGGCTGCTGGCCGGCGAGTACCTGCTGGTCGGCGGCGCGCCCGCGGTCATCCTGTGCGAGCGCGGGGTGCGCGGCTTCGATCCAAGCACGCGCAACGTGCTCGACCTGGGGGCGGTGGCGCTGCTGTCGCACGTGCACGGGCTGCCGGTGGTGGTCGATCCGTCGCACGCGGTGGGCCGGCGCGATCTGGTGCCGGCGCTGGCGCGGGCCGCGCTGGCGGCAGGGGCCGCAGGGCTGATGGTGGAGACGCATGACGACGCCGGGCACGCGCTGTCGGATGGCCCGCAGGCGCTGACCACGCACGAGATGCAGGCCCTGATGGACGGCCTGCGCAAGGAGGCACACCGTGGCTGACGCAGTCTCGAGCCGGATCGCCGGGTTCTATCAGCGTTCGCTCGGCGAGCGTGTCGATGCGCTGGCCGCGACGGGCCTGCTGTCGGCCGAGGCCGAGCGCCACCTGCGCGGCGGCGGTGGCCTCGGGCTGGAGGTCGCCGATCGCATGAGCGAGAACGTGGTGGCCTGTCACGGCCTGCCGCTGTCGGTGGCGCTGAACTTCCGCGTCAACCAGCGCGACGTGCTGGTGCCGATGGCGGTCGAGGAGCCCTCGGTGGTCGCGGCGGCGTCGAACGCGGCGCGCATGGTGCGCATGTCGGGCGGCTTCGTGGGCGAGCAGGCGACGTCGCAGATGACGGCGCAGGTGCAGCTCGACGAGGTGCCCGACCCGGCGTCGGCCGCGCTGCGGCTGGCGGCGGTGCGCGACCAGGTGCTGCGCGCGGGCGACGCGGCGGTGCCCGGGCTGGTGGCGCGCGGCGGCGGCTGTCGGGACCTCGAGGTGCGGGTGCTCGACGCCGCCGAGGGGCTGCTGGTGGTGCAGCTCTATGTCGAGGTCGGAGACGCCATGGGGGCCAACCTGGTCGACACCGTGGCCGAGGCGACGGCGCCGCTGATCGAGGCCGCGCTGGGCGGGCGTGTCGGGCTGCGCATCCTCAGCAACCTGCCGCTGCGCCGGCTGGTGCGGGTGCGCGCGGCGGTCAGCGCCGAGGCGGTGGGTGGCGCGGCGCTGGCGGCGGCCATCGCGCGTGCCAGCCGGTTCGCCGAGAAGGATCCCTTCCGCGCGGTGACCCACAACAAGGGCATCATGAACGGCATCGACGCGGTGGCGCTGGCGCTGGGCCAGGACTGGCGGTCGATCGAGGCCGGCGCACATTGTTATGCCTCGCTGAGCGGGGTGTACCGGCCGCTGGCGACCTGGACGCTGAGCGAGGATGGCGGGCTCGAGGGTGTGCTCGAGCTGCCGCTGGCGGCGGCCACGGTGGGCGGCTCGACGCGGGTGCACCCGGGGGTGCGGGCGGCGTTCGAGCTGCTGCGGGTCGGCAGTGCGCGCGAGCTGGCGGTGGTGATGGCGGCGGCCGGGCTGGCCTCGAACCTGGCGGCGCTGCGGGCGCTGGCCGGCGAGGGCATCCAGAAGGGGCACATGAAGCTGCACCATCGCAAGGACGCGGTGGCGATGGCGGCCGCGGCGGCGGGGGTGGGGACGGGGGCGGGGGCTGCGGCGGTGCTGGTGGCAGCGACGAGCGCGGCGACGCGGGGAGGTGTGCGATGAGCGCGCGCGAGGGTTCGGGAGCGATGTTCGATGCGATCGCGCCGCGCTATGACCTGCTCAACCGGGTCATGTCGCTGGGGGTGGACCAGGGCTGGCGGCGGAGGACGGTGGAGGCGGTGGCGCCGGCGCTGGCGGGGGGCGGAGAACAGGCCACAGGCGACAGGCAACAGGCAACAGGCAACAGGCAACAGGGGCCGGGCGGGCGGCAGGTCATGGCCGGCGGGGAGGCGGGCACGGGGGCGATCCTGGATCTCGCGACCGGCACGGCGGATCTGGCGATTGCGATGGCGAGGCGGTGGCCGGGGGCGCGGGTGACCGGGCTGGATCCGTCGGTGGGCATGCTCGCGGTCGGCCAGAAGAAGCTGGCGGCGACGCCCAACGTGCGGCTGCTCGAGGGCGACGCGCGGGCGCTGCCCTTCGCGGCGGCGAGCTTCGATGCGGTGACGATGGCGTTCGGGATCCGCAATGTGCCGGCGGCGGAGCGGGTGCTCGCGCTGGCGGAGATGGCGCGGGTGACCAGGCCGGGTGGGCGCGTCGCCATCCTGGAGCTGGGTGAGCCACGCGGGGTGCTGGGGCCGCTGGCGCGCTTTCACGTGCACACGCTGGTGCCGCGGCTGGGCGCGTGGCTGTCGGGCGCGCGCGAGTATCGCTATCTGGAGAAGTCGATCGCGGCCTTCCCGGCGCCGGAGAGGTTCGCCGACCTGATGCGGGTGGCCGGGCTGCGTGTGCTCGAGCTGTCGCGGCTGACCTTCGGGGCGTGCTGCCTGTATGTGGCCACGCCGGAGGTGCGCGGGTGAGCGCCGGGGCGTTCGCCGGGCTGACCGGGCCGCCGGCGTCGCTGCCGGCCCCGACGCCCACCCTGCCGGCGGTGGCCGGGGCGCTGGAGGCGCGCCAGCTGCTGGTGCGGGCGCTGCGCGAGGCGGCTCCCGGGCGCGTGCTGGTGGTCGATCTGCCGGCGCCGCTGCGGGCGGTCGAGACGCTGCTGGCCGCCGGACCCGGGCGCGCCCTGGTGTGGCAGCCGCCGGATGGTGACGGCGCGGCGCTGGCGGGCTGGGGCGTCGCGGCGCGCATCGACGCGCATGGCGCCGGGCGCATGGCCGAGGTGCGCGCCCGCGCCGACGCGCTGTGGGCGCGACTCGACGTGGTCAGTGCGCAGGGCGCGCCGCACCCGCGGCTGCTGGGCGGCTTCGGCTTCGCCGAGGGCGGCGACGGCGCACCCTGGCGCGAGTTCCCCGGGGCGGCCTTCACGCTGCCGCGCTGGCGCTACCTGCGCGAGGGCGCGCGGGCCTGGCTGTCGTTCGCGGCCGAGGCGCCGTTCGACGACGGCGCCCAGGTCGCCGCGGTGAGCGAGCTCGACCGGCTGCTGTCGCTGCTGGCGCGTGGGCCGCGTGGCCACGTGACCGACCTCGAGGACGCCAGCGAGGGCGCCGTGGCCGACGAGCCGCGGGCCGGCTTCGAGGCGCGCGTCGAGGCCATCCGGGCCGAGATCGCGGCGGGGCGCTTCGAGAAGATCGTGGCCGCGCGCGCGGTCACGCTGGCGCTGCCCGAGCGCGCCACCGTGGCCGCGGTGCTCGCGCGCCTGGCCCACGGCGCACCGGCGTGCACGCGCTTCGCGTTTCGCGAGGCGCACAGCGCGTTCGTGGGCGCCACGCCGGAGCGGCTGCTGGCGGTGGCCGGGCTGCAGGTGCGCGGCGAGGCGCTGGCGGGCACCGCGCGCGCGGGCAGCGACGCCGGCGCGGCGCTGCTGGGCAGCGGCAAGGACCTGGTCGAGCACGCGCCGGTGGTGCGCGCCATCGCGGCCGCGCTGGCCCCGCGCTGCGAGACGCTGGTGGTGCCGGCGCAGCCCATCGTGCGCCAGCTCGGCGCCATCAACCACCTGCTGACGCCGATCAGCGGGCGGCTGCGCGTGCGCACGCACATCCTCGAGCTGGCGGCCGCGCTGCACCCGACGCCCGCGGTCGGTGGCGCGCCGGTGGCGCCCGCCCAGCGCTGGATCGGCGCCCACGAGCCGGTGGCGCGGGGCTGGTATGCCGGCCCGGTGGGCTGGTTCGACGCCGCGGGCGACGGCGAGCTGGCGGTCGCGCTGCGCTCCGGGGTGCTGGCCGGTGGCGGGCGGCAGGCCACGCTGTTCGCGGGCGCGGGGATCGTGGCGGCGTCGGATCCCGCGGCCGAGTGGGTCGAGACCGAGCTCAAGCTGGACAGCCTGTCGAGGGCGCTGCGCGAGGCGGCGCGGGGCGAGGTGGCATGAGCGCGGCGGTGCACACGATGGTGGCGACGCAGCCGGAGCGGCAGGCGCGGCCGCAGCCGGAGCCGCAGCCGCAGCCGCATCCGGAGCCGCAGCCGCAGCCGGAGCCGTGGCCGCAGGCGCGGCCGGGCGGGCTGGCCCTGGAGTGGTGTCGGCTGCTGGTGCGCGCGCTGGTCGACGCCGGGGTCACCGACGTGGTGGTCAGCCCGGGGTCGCGGTCGACGCCCCTGGTGCTGGCGCTGGTGGAGACCGCGGCGCTGCGCATGCATTCGGTCATCGACGAGCGTGTGGCTGGCTTCTTCGCGCTCGGCATGGCGCGCGCGTGTGGGCGCACGACCGCGCTGGTGTGCACCTCGGGCACCGCGGGGGCGCACTACTTCCCGGCGGTGATCGAGGCCGCGGCGGCGCGGCTGCCGCTGCTGGTGCTGACCGCCGACCGCCCGCCCGAGCTGCAGCACTGCGGGGCATCACAGACCATCGATCAGACCCGCCTGTTCGGGGTCCACGTGCGCGCGAGCATCGACCTGGGGCCGCCCGACGCCGCGCCCGACAGCCTGCGCGCGCTGCGCCGGGCGGGGGCGCAGGCGGTGCTGGCCACGCGCTGGCCGACGCCTGGTCCGGTGCACCTCAACGTGCCGGCGCGCAAGCCACTGGAGCCCGGGCTCGAGGTTGCGGCCGGCGAGCTCGCGCTGGCGGAGGTCGCGCGGGCGATCGCGGCCGAGCCGGCGCCGCGGGCCTATGCGCCGCGGGCGCTGGCCGACGAGGCCGGACTGGCGGCCCTGGCCGAGGCGTGTCGCGCAGCGCGACGTGGCGTCATCGTGGCCGGACCGGCGGGGCTCGAGCAGGCGGGGGCGCGCGCGGCGGTGCTGGCGCTGGCGGCGGCGACCGGGTTTCCACTGCTGGCCGAGGCCGCGAGCCAGCTGCGTTTCGGCTGGAACGGGGCGGCGCCGGTGCAGCGTTGTGACGGCTTCGAGGTCTTGCTGGGGGCGCCGGGGTTTCGCGCCCAGGCGGTGCCGGATCTGGTGGTCCAGCTCGGGGCGTCGCCGGTGTCGGGCAACATGGGCGCGCTGGCGGGGGCGCCGCGCTGGGTCATCGCGCCGCACGGCTGGAACGACCCACATGCGCGGGCGGCGCTGCTGCTGGCCGAGGTCGGGCCGGCGGTGGCTGCGCTGGTGGAGCGGCTGACGGGCACGAATACGAGCACGAGCACGAGCCCGAGCCCGAGCACGAGCACGAGCACGAGCACGAGCACGAGCACGAGCACGAGCACGAGCACGGGCACGAGCACGACGCGCGAGGCCTGGTCGAGGCGCTGGCAGCGGGGTGACGCGCTGGTACAGCGTGAGGTCGCCGCGGTGCTCGCACACCACGGCTGGTCCGAGGCCACCGTGGTGCGCCACGCCGTGCGTGCGTTGCCCGCGGGCGGGCTGCTCATGCTGGGCAACAGCCTGCCCATCCGCGAGGTCGACTGCTTCACCACCGCGGACGACGCGCCGGCCCTCGCGGGTGTGCTGTCACAGCGGGGCGCCGCCGGGATCGACGGTCTCATCGCTGGCGCCGCCGGCGCCGCCAGCGCCAGCGGGCGGCCGCTCACCCTGCTCATCGGCGACGTCAGCTTCCTGCACGACATCGGCGGCCTGGCCGCCTGCGCCGCGCTGACCACCCCGCTGGCCATCGTGGTGCTGCACAACGACGGCGGGCGGATCTTCGAGCAGCTGCCGGTCGCGCGCCTGCCCGACATCGAGCTCGCGCCGTGGACCACGCCGCACGGCCTGGCCCTGGCTCCCGCCGCCGCGCTGTACGGCCTCACCCACGCGCGCGTCGACGACGACGCCGGCCTGGACGCCGCGCTGGCGGCCGCCCACACCCGCGCCGGCGCCACCGTGATCGAGGCCCGGGTGCCGCCCAGCGGCGCCGCCGCGCTGCAGCGCGACCTGGCCGCCCGGGTCGCCGCGACGTGCAGCCGCGAGGGGCGCCCGCCATGACTCCGCGGGTGCTCAGCCACGGCGTCACCGGTGCGCCGGCGTCGTGGGATGCCGTGGTCGCCGCGCGGCCCGCGCAGACCCCGCCGCGCGTCATCCATCGGGTGCGCGTGCTGGGCCACGACGGCGGCCCGCTCGAGGTGCAGCGCCCCGGCTTCCAGGGCGAGGTCGATCGCATCGCCGCCGAGCTGCGCGCGGCGCGCCTGGACGCCGTCCACCTGGTGGGCTACTCGCTGGGCGGCCGCCTGGCGCTCGGCCTGCTGGCCACCCACCCCGAGCTGCTGGCGCGCGTCACGCTGATCGGCGCCCGCAACGGCCTGCCCGCCGCCGACCTCGCCGCCCGCGCCGGGCGCCGAGCCGACGACGCGCGCTGGATTGCTCGCCTGGCCGACGGCCTGCCCGCGTTCGTCTCGGCCTGGGAGGCCCAGCCGGTGCTGGCCGCGCCCGGGCTGTCCGCCGCCGCGCGGGCTCGCGAGCGCGCCATCCGTCTGGCCCACGATCCACGCGGCCTGGCGCTGGCGCTGGCCACGCTGGGTCTGGCCGAGATGCCTGACCAGGGCGCCGCGCTGGCCGCCGGCCGCAGCCGCCACATCCCCACCACGCTGGTGGTGGGCGCCGACGACGCGCGCTTCCTGGCCCTCGCCGCCGAGCTCTGCTCCCACCTGCCGCACGCCACGCTGCGCACCATCGCGGGCGCCGGCCACAACGTCCTGACCCAGGCGCCGGCCGCACTGGCCGCGCTGCTGACCGAGCTCGACGCAACGACCCAACCGAAACCGCTGGCCACCCTGGCCGGACCATCCCACGTGGAGGCACGAGATGTCGAAGCAGCCCGCAACTGAGCTCCCGGCCTGGCGCGCCGTCACCGACGGCTACGAGGACGTGCGCTACGAGAAGGCCGAGGGCATCGCCAAGATCACCATCGACCGGCCCGAGGTGCGCAACGCCTTCCGGCCCCAGACCGTGCGCGAGCTGCAGCGCGCCTTCACCGACGCCCGCGACGACTCCGACATCGGCGTGGTCATCCTGACCGGCGCCGGTGACAAGGCCTTCTGCAGCGGCGGCGACCAGCGCGTGCGCGGCCACGGCGGCTATGTCGGCGCCGACGGCGTGCCGCGCCTCAACGTGCTCGATCTGCAGCGCCAGATCCGCACCCTGCCCAAGCCGGTGGTGGCCATGGTCGCGGGCTACGCCATCGGGGGCGGACATGTGTTGCACATGATGTGCGACCTCACCATCGCGGCGGACAACGCCCGCTTCGGCCAGACTGGACCCAAGGTCGGCAGCTTCGACGGCGGCTATGGCGCGGCCTACATGGCGCGCATCGTGGGCCAGAAGAAGGCGCGCGAGATCTGGTTCCTGTGTCGGCAGTACGACGCCGCACAGGCGCTCGACATGGGGCTGGTCAACACCGTGGTGCCGCTCGCCGACCTCGAGACCGAGACCGTGCGCTGGTGCCGCGAGATGCTGCAGAACAGCCCCATCGCGCTGCGCTGCCTGAAGGCGGCGCTGAACGCCGACTGCGACGGCCAGGCCGGGCTGCAGGAGCTGGCCGGCAACGCCACCCTGCTGTTCTACATGACCGAGGAGGGCCGCGAGGGTAGCCAGGCCTTCCTGGAGAAGCGCAAGCCGGACTTCAGGCGCTTCAAGCGGCTGCCATGAGCGCGGCGGTGGCGGGAGCGGCGGGGCGCGCGCTGCCGCGGCCGGGGTCGGCGCGGGCCTGGCTGCTGGCGTGCCGGCCGGCGACGCTGGGCGCCGCGGTGGTGCCGGTGCTGGTCGGCTGCGCCTGCGCGTGGAGCGCGGTCGAGGACGCCGGCGCGCTGCGCTGGGGCGCCGCGGCGTGCGCGCTGCTCGGCGCGGTGCTGATCCAGATCGGGACCAACCTGGCCAACGACGTGTTCGACGCCGAGAAGGGCGCCGACAACGTCGACCGGCTCGGCCCGACGCGCGCGGTGCAGGCCGGTCTGTTGACAGCGCGTCAAGTCAAGGTCGGGATGTTCGCTGTGTTCGGTGCGGCCACGGCGGCGGGCGCCGTGCTGGCCTGGCTGGCCGGGCCGGTCGTGGTCGGCATCGGGGTGGCGTCGATCCTGGCCGGCATCGGCTACACCGGGGGGCCGTATCCGCTCGGCTATCACGGCCTCGGCGACGTCTTCGTGATGGGCTTCTTCGGCTTCGTGGCGGTGTGCGGCACGACCTTCGTGGCGCTGGGCCACGTGACCTCGCTGTCGGTGGCGGCGGCGCTGCCGGTGGGGGCGCTGGCGACCGCGATCCTGGTGGTCAACAACCTGCGCGACCGGGTCACCGACGCGGCGGCGGGCAAGCGCACGCTGGCGGTGCGGCTGGGGCGGCGCGGGGCGCTGGCCGAGTATGGCCTGCTGCTGGTGCTGGCCTATGCGGTGCCGCTGCTGGTGGCAGGGCTCGGGCTGGCGGCGGGTGCGCTGGGTGGCGACCTGGGCCGCGGTCTCGCTGAGGCCGTAGGTGGTGAGGATGGGCCAGCCGGCGGCGCGGGCGC
>JBGASF010000197.1:0-12573 GCA_044229835.1 Polyangia bacterium
GACGGTGACGCACCACCGCCCGCCTTCTTCTTCTTGCCGCCGCAGCCGGCCACCAGCAGCAGCGCCGCCCCCGCCACCGCCACCGCCCGCAGCGCCGTCCGCACACGCACTCGCATCATCATCTACTCTGCCTCCGGCGGCGCACCGCCCGTGGATGCCAGGTCCTGCGGCCTGATCTTCTTCGCGTCCAGCTTCTTCGCGCTCTCGATCATCTTGTCGAGCGTGGCCGCCATCACCGCGCGCGGCGACTTCTGCCCCGGCTTGGCCGGCTTGACGAAGCGCAGCGGGTTACAGCGCGCGACCACGAACGGCTTCAGATATGCGCTGACCAGCCCCGCCTCCTTCAGCCGCGTCACCGCCTCGTTGACGGCGTCGTCGAGCTCCAGCACGCGCGCGGCGAGCTTCTCGCGCGCCACGATCGACTTCGCGATGCCGTCCTCGGAGAACTCGTCACAGCGCTTCAAGACCGGCAGATAGGCCCCGCCCGAGAAGCGCGGCCGCTGCTCGTAGCACACGCCCACGGTCAGGTAGGCCGGCTCCTCGAACTCGAAGGCCCAGGTGGTCTCGGGCAGCTTGGCGGCGTCCGCGCGCGCGGCCAGCCCGCGCGCCATGCGGATGACCTCCAGCGACTTGTCCTTGAGGTTGTGCGCCTTCTCGGTGTTGAGGGCCAGGATGCGGTACGCGATCTGCGGATCGGGCACCACCAGCGCGATGATGGCCCCGACGCCGAGCTTGTTCATGGCCGCCAGCCGGTGCATGCCGTTGGGCGTCCAGTACCCTGCGCCGTCGTCGCGGCGCATCGCGATGACCGGATCCAGGAACAGCCCGACCTTGGGGATGACCGCGGTCAGCTTGTCGGCGTGGGTCTTGGACAGCTCGCGCTGGTACGGCGTCGGCTCGACCTTGCCGATGGGCAGCGACGCCAGGAGCAGCCACTTGCCCGCGAAGGGCTCGCGGTAGGTCGCCAGCACGGCGCCGCCGTCGGCCGCGATCGCGGTCGTCAGCGCGCTGACCTCCTCGGGCGGCCGGACGCCGGCCGCTGCGACCGCCAGGGCGTCGAGACCGACGCTGCCTGCGGCTGTCTTCTTCTTTCTCGGTGGCACGCGAGGACGATAGCGCGCCTCTCTGACATCGTCACGACACAAACCGGTTGTGGCGGCGCCCTCGTCGTGGCTGGATCCCCACCATGGCCGGAATCCCCGACATGCTGCGCGCCCGGGTCAAGGACAGCCCGCACAAGCGCGCCTACACCTCCTTCGTCGACGGACGCTGGAAGAACTACACCTGGGCCGACTACGAGGCGCGCGTGCGCGACGTCGCGCTCGGCCTCATCGAGCTCGGCATCCAGCGCGGTGACGTGGTCGCCATCCTGGGCGGCACCCGCGCCGAGTGGGCGCTGTGTGACGTCGGCGCATTGTGCGCCGGCGCGGTCACCGTGGGCCTGTACCCGACCCTGCAGCCCGAGGGGATCGGGTCGATGCACTACGTCCTCGATCACTCCGAGGCGCGCGTCATCTTCGTCGAGAACGCCGCCTTCCTGCGCGCCCGCCTGGGCCCGCTGCTGGCCGCCAAGCTGCCGCGCGTCACCCACATCATCGTGTGGGATCACGACGCCGAGGCGCAGGCCATGGATCCGCGCGTGATGGCCTACAGCGACCTCCTGGCCCGGGGCGCCGCCGCCGCCCGCAAGGCGCCCGACGCCTTCGCGCGCGCCTGTGACGCCGCCCGCGCCGAGGACCTCGCCCTCCTCATCTATACCAGCGGCACCACCGGCAACCCCAAGGGCGCCATGCTGTCGCACGGCAACGTGTGCGAGCTGCAGAAGGCGGTGGCCGAGCTGTTGCCCAAGGACGACGCCACCCGCGAGGGCGGCACCGTCAGCTTCCTGCCCATGGCGCACGCCGCCGAGCGCTGCCTGGCGCACTACGGGCGCATCCAGCAGGGCTACGCCACCACCTTCGCGCGCTCGATGGAGACCCTGCTCGACGACCTGGCGCAGGCCAAGCCGACGCGCTTCGGCTCGGTGCCGCGCATCTTCGAGAAGGTCTACGCCCGCGTGCAGGGCGAGCTCGCCAAGGCCACCGGTCTCAAGGGCAAGCTCGCCAACGCCGCCTTCGCCGCCGGCCTGCGGGCGCACAAGCTGCGCAAGGCGGGCGAGCCGCTGGATCTGCGCACACGCGCCCTGGCGGCCGTGTTCGAGCGGCGCATCGCCGGCCCGCTGCGCGACCGCTTCGGCGGCCGCTGCGGCTTCTTCATCAGCGGCGCCGCCCCCATCGCCACCGAGATCCTCGAGTTCTTCGAGGCCTGCGGCATGCCGACCTACGAGGCCTACGGCCTGACCGAGACCACCGCCATCCTGACCTTCAACCGCCCCGGCGCGCTGCGCTACGGCACCGTCGGCCGCCCCATCCCGTGCGTCGAGCTGAAGATCGCCGCCGACGGCGAGGTGCTGGCCCGCGGCCCCAACATCTTCATGGGCTACTACAAGGATCCCGCCGCCACCGCCGAGGCCATGGAGGGCGGCTGGTTCCACACCGGCGACATCGGCGTCATCGACGCCGACGGCTTCCTCAAGATCACCGACCGCAAGAAGAACATCCTGGTCACCGCGGGCGGCAAGAACATCACGCCGTCGAACCTCGAGAACGAGGTCAAGAACCACCCGCTGATCTCCTATTGTCATTTGCACGCTGACAAGCGCCCGTTCGTGACCGCGCTGATCTGCCTCGACCCCGACACCCTGAAGGCGCTGGCCGCCGACAAGGGCCTGGGCGGCGGCCAGGGAATAGCCGACCTCAGCGGCAAGCCCGAGGTGCGCGCCGCCGTGCAGGCCGCCATCGACGGCGCCAACGCCAAGTTCGCCCAGTACGAGCGCATCAAGAAGTTCGCCATCCTGCCCGGCGAGTTCTCGGTCGACGGCGGCGAGCTGACCCCGACCCTCAAGGTCAAGCGCAAGGAGGTCGACAAGAAGTACGCCAGCGTGATCGACGCCATGTACAGCGGCGGCGGCGCCGACTGAGGCGGGGACGGAGCCGCGGCCAGACCGCCGAGGTCAGCGGCAGAAGCGCTCGGCGATGTTGGTGACGGCCAGGGTGACGACCTGAAGGAGTCGGCGCATGAGTCGAGCATGCCACTTCTGGGTGAGGCCTTGATCGACGACGACAGGTCGGTCGCATTGCCCGGCTCACGGCCGGCGTGTAGGCTGCGCCGCGGAGGGTGGGATGACGATGAAGCGGGGGCGTGGCCTCGGGCTGGTGCTGGTCGCGTGGGTCGCCGGCTGTGGCGGCGGCAGCGAGCCGGGCACGGTGGTGCTCGACCGTGTCGACGGCGACTTCTTCGCGCGGCCGTTCCCGCGCGATGACCGCAAGCTGCCCAGCGGCGCGCTGGATCTGGCGGGGTTTCCCGCGCAGATCGGGCTGCTCGGGCGCTGGATGGCCGACCTCGGCAAGTCGACCTATGGCTTCGGCCTGAACAGCGGGGTCTTCTTCCGGCTGTCCGGCCCCATCGATCCCGCCACGCTGCCGGCCACGCCCGAGGCGTCGCTGCTGCCCGACGCCAGCGTCTTCCTGGTCGACCTGGATCATGACAAGCGCATCCCGCTGCTGGCCCGCTTCGAGCCCTTCGAGGGCAACTATGCCGGCCCCAACCTGCTCGGGCTGATGCCGCTGCCCGGCCTCGCGCTGGCGCCGGCGACCCGCTACGCCGCCATCATCACCAGGCGCGTCGAGGCCATGGGCGGCGGGGCCATCGGACGCGCCAGCGGCCTCGACCTGTCGGCCGCGTTGTACGCCCCGGTGCGCGACTGGCTCACGCGCAAGGGCGAGCTCGCCCAGGCCGACATCGCCGGCGTCACCGTGTTCACCACGGCCAACCCGCAGGGCCAGATGCAGGCCCTGCTCGAGGCCGCGCAGCGCGACGCCCCCAGCGTGGCGCCCACCATGCTCGGCCACAGCAGCGAGGCGACCTGGGAGCAATACGAGGGCAGCTACTCGACCCCGATCTACCTCAGCGGCACCGCGCCCTACAGCAACGAGGGCGGCACCTTCGTGCCCGACGCCGCCGGCAAGCCCGTGCTGCAGGGCAGCGAGACCGGCCGCTTCACCATCGCCGTGCCGAAGACGGCCGCGCCCGCCGCCGGCTTCCCGGTCCTGGTCTACGGCCACGGCTCCAGCGGCAGCCGGCTCGAGGTCTTCGCGCCGCCGCGCATGATGCCGAGCCCGGTGGCCGAGCTCATCGCCAAGGGCTTCGTGGTGCTGAGCTTCGACTCCACCCTGCACGGCACGCGCACCCCGCCGGGCGCCGTCTCCGCGACCGCGACGACCAACTTCGAGAATCTCGCCGGCAGCCGCGACATCTCGCTGCAGTCCGCCGCCGACGCCCTGATCGTGCTGCGCCTGGTGCAGAGCTGGCCGGCCACCCTGGTGCTGCCCGACACCGCGGCCACGGTGAAGCTCGACGCCGGGCGGATCGTCTGGGTCGGCTACTCGCGCGGCGCCCTGACCGGGCTGCCCATGCTGTCACGCCAGCCCGGGGTGCGTGCGGTGGTGGTGGCCGGCGCCGCGGCGCACGGCATCTCGGGGATCCTGGGCCTGACCTTCCCGATGGACGCCAAGGCCTTCCTCAAGCTGGCGCTCAACGAGGACGTCGACCTGTTCCATCCCATGCTGACGCTGTTCGGCACCGTCCTCGACCCCTTCGACGCCGCCAACTTCTTGCCCGAGATCTTCGCGCATCCCGCCGCCGGGGTGCCGTCACGCTCGCTGCTCGTGATCATGGGCGTCACCGACACCACCGTCGGCCCGGGCGGCAGTCGCGCCAGCGTGCTGGCCGCCGGCGCGACGCTGCTGGGCGCGCAGCCCGACCCCATCGAGCACCTCGGCCTGGCCGGCATCACCGCCCAGGCCACCGGCGCGCTGACCGGCAACGGCCCCGGCGGGGTGTCGACCGGCGCCACCATCCAGGTCACGGCCACCGGCTATGACGGTCACGACGTCTTCCTGCGCGACGCGCCGACCCGCCAGCGCTGGATCGACTTCGCCGCCTCCGCGGTCGCCGGCAGCGGCCCGCCGACCCTGTCACCCTGACGTCGCCCGACCCTGTGCGGCTGAGCGTGCCTGCGCCACGTGGCGCTCGAGCTCGGGCACCAGCTCGTCGGCCCAGGCGGCGAAGGTCTCGACCTTGGCGCTCTGGGCGGGGTCGCGCGCGGTGACCACCACCAGCGTCTGCCGGTTCAGCGTCACGCCCGCGGCCTGGTACTCGGTGCTGCCGACCTTGTGCACGCGCACCACCTCGGTGGGGTGCTCGGCGACCAGACGCCACAGCGGGTGGGCGTCGACCGGGCGCAGACCGCGCCTGAGCAGCCACAGCGCGACCACCCCGACCGCCAGCGCGACCACACGAAAGCCCCAGACCACCGCCGCGGGCGGCGGCCTGAGGTGGATCTTGCGCTGAAACCACGAGTACTCCGCGAGATCCAGCGCCAGCGCGACGCCGATCAAGAGCGGCCCCGCGATCAGATAGCCGGCACGCTCGCGCACCAGCACTCGACGCAGGACGGGGAGCTTCAGGGCCACGGCCCAGTTCTAGCAGAGTTGCGCGCCGTCAAGTCGCCCCGGCCACGGCTTGCCATGCTGGTGGCATGACGACGGCGTCCCTGCAGGCGCTCGAGCACCTGCGCGATCCACACACCTTGCAGTGGTACGTCATCCCGCTGCTGGCGCTGGTGTTCCACGTCTACACCACCGAGATCGCGCGCGCCCGACACAGCGGCGACTGGGACGTCATCATCGCCGGCCTGACCCTGTTCGGGATGGACCTGTGCAACGAGACCATCAACGGCTGGATCCTGAACCTGACCCAGCGCTCGGCGCTGTGGACCGCCCCGGGGCCGTCGGCCATGCGCACCATGGTGGGCTGGAACATCGAGATCATGTTCATGTTCGCCCTGGCCGGCATCATCTTCCAGAACTCGCGCAGCCGGCAGCCGCGCCGCCTGCTCGGGGTGCCCGAGGCCTGGGTGCTGGCGGCGGGCTACTCGGCGCTGTGTGTCGCGGTCGAGCTGGTGCTCAACGCGGGCGGCCTGCTGGTGTGGGAGTACCCGTTCTGGACCGCGTCGCCGGCCGGGGTGTGGCTGATCTTCCTGCTCGGCTACTTCCACTTCTACGTCGCGGTCATCCTGGTCACCGCGATGCGCTCGCTCAGGCGCAAGCTGGTCGCGGTCGCGGCGATCTATGGCGTCGCGGTGGTGCTCAACGTCATCGGCATGGGGGTGCTGGGCTGGCGCTACTGAGCCTGCAGGCGCGCGCCGACACTGTCGGGTCGCCCCCACAGCGGACCTGCCCGACATCGCGGGGTTTCCGCGGCACGACACGTGCTTCTCCGCCACGGCATGACCAAGACCCTGACCCTCGCCGCCCTGACCCTGCTCGCCCTGCCCCGCCTCGCCGAAGCGCAGTGTGTGCCGCTGCTCGACCTGCCCTTCGTGGGCGACTTCGAGCTGACCCTCGACCCCGACTTCCCGCCCAACCTCCTCTACGTCACCAACGTCGGCGACACCGACCTCGCCGACCTCGCCACCCCGACCGCGCACAACATCAGCGTGGCGGTCATCGACGGCAACGACGGCACCGCCAACGGCGCGCCGGTGCCGATCGCGACCAACTACGTCGGCAACGCCGGCCTGAACGGCCCCGAGTTCCTGCACACCACGCTGGCCGGCAACGTGATGGGGATCCTGTTCAACGGACCGAGCGGCGTCCACGCCGCCTTCCGCCCCGTGGGCGGCAGCGCGACCCAGTTCGACATCGACCTGTTCGGGGCCAGCTTCCCGGCCGTCGATGAGCCGCCCCCGCTGCCCGGGACGACGCCGTTCAGCTACCCGGGCGGCGGCTTCCCCGACGGCGTGTCCTACCAGTCGTTCGGCGGCCTGTGTGGCAACCCGGCCCATGTCGGCTCCAAGTGCTATGGCGGTCTCGGCGACGGTGTCCTCGCGCCGGTGGACTGGTTCGCCGCCAGCGAGGGGCTCAGCGAGGTGAACAGCCAGATGCACCCGACGCAGCCCGGGGTGGTGATCTTGTCGGCATGCCGCGGCCCGCTGTCGTGCGGCCTCTACCGCGGCGTGCTCGCCGGTGGCGGCATCATGGCGCCGGCGCCGGCGGGCCCGGACAACACCGCGTCCTTCGAGCGCGTAGCCAGCCTGGGCGTCTCCCGGGGCCGGCGCGAGACCCTGCGCGGCGAGCGCATCCCGCGCACCGGCACCGTGATCTGGGCGGTCGCGCGCGTCAACCTGCTGGCTCCGGACAACAACACCATCGAGTTCTTCTCGGAGAGCGCGGCGGGCGTGTTCACCTCTCAGCACACCATCAGCAACGCCTCCAAGGTAGAGCACTTCCGCCTGCTGCAGTCGGACGTCGACCTCTACCTCGACTACCAGGTGCGAGACGTGCCTGCTGCGCTCGGCTCCTACCGCGTGCGCATCCAGCAGCTGGCACCCTGGGCGCCCCTCGTGTTCCGCGCGCCTGACCACTACTGGACCCAGGACCCGCACGGGGTCGAGCTGGCCTGGCTGCCCGGCCCTGCCGTGGCCGCAACCCCGATCGCCTACTACGGCCATACCAGCGTCGGCGCCACCGAGTTCGTCTGCCGCGGGCTGCTGGCGCCCTGAGCCGCGCCGCTACTTGGCGATGGCCTCGACCGCCTGCGCCGCGCCGACCGCGCCGCCCGCGATCTTGAAGCGGGTCAGCGAGTGCATCTCCTTGCCGGTCTCGAGGGTGACGACCTTGCGCTCGCTGCGCTCGTTGGCGCTGCCGAAGTTGCGGATCACGGTGGCGTAGACCTTGCTCCGCGCGCTGGCGCGGTTGCGATCGCTGGCGAAGTACTTGGCGCGCACCGAGTAGTCGCCGGCGGGCGCGGCCTTGAGGACGTACATCTCGGGGCCGAAGCCCTGGGTGACGTCCTGGGTCAGCTCGCCGCCCAGGCGCGAGTTGCGGTTGCCGTAGTAGACCTCCTCACCAGTGGGCTCGAGCACGTGCAGGTCCACGTCGGTGGCGTCGGTGTTCCAGGTGATCATGACGACCACGTCGGCGCGCTGCACGCCGACCACCTGGCGCACCGCGCCCAGGCGGGCCTTGACCAGCGGGGCCAGGCCCAGCGCGGCCTCGGCGCGACCGGCCTTGCGCAGGAACTGCTGGTAGTCCATGGCCAGGATGCGCTTGAACTCGCCGAAGCGGCCGTCCCACGAGCCGGCCAGGCCGACCTCGTAGTAGGCCATCGCCAGATCGCTGCGGCCGAGCTCGGCCAGGGCGCCGGCCAGGGCGCGGTAGGTCTCGGGCTCGTAGGGGCGCGCGGCGGCGACGCGACGCAGCAGGTGCACGGCCTGGCCGCCCAGGCCCCACTCCATGGCCGAGAAGGCCACGTCGCGCGCCAGCACGGCGTCGCCGGGGTTCTCCTCGACCAGCGACGACAGCACGCGCAGGGCGTCGCCGGCGTGGCCACGCTTGCGGCGCGCGGCGGCCTCGGCGGTCAGGGCGTCATAGTCCATGGTGTGCGTGCGCAGCAGCTCGGCGACCGCGGCCGGCGAGCGATCACCCGCGATGGGCAGCGCAGGCACCGTGATGGTGAAGGCCTCGCGCGGCAGCGCCTTGAGCGCGGTCAGCACGTCGGCCGGCAGCTCGAGGTTGATGCCGGGGGTGGTGCGCATGCGCTCGACCCAGGCCAGGAAGGCGACCTTGGGGTCACCCAGCGAGGCGCCGATCTCGGCCAGCGCGACGCGGGCCTCGCGGGCGGCCGGCCTGGCCACCACGACGGCGGCGTCGGCCTGGGGCTCGAGGCCGAAGCGCTGGTAGTCCTGCTCGGTCTCCAGCATCAGCAGCGACGACGACTGCCCGGTGACGCGGAAGTGGTTGGCGTAGGCCAGCGCGGTCTTCTCGGTCTCGGGCGCCAGCGACTCCAGCTCGCCGACGGCGATCTGGCCGTAGGCGCGGCCGGCCAGCGACGACGACACCACACCGGCGGCCAGCTCGAGCTCGCGGGTGACGTCGCCCTGGCGCAGCTTCACGATCAGCGTGGCCTCCTTGTCGAGCGCGCCGCGCCCGACCACGCGCAGCTCCTGGCCCGCGAACAGCGCGGTCGGCCGCCCCGCCACCAGCAGGTCGTCGCCGCCCTTGATGGCGACGCCCTCGAGCTGCCAGGGCCGCGCCCGGTGCGCGCGCGCGGCGGCCTTGACCTCGGCGGCGCCGGCGACCGAGAACACCGCGCCGCCGCTCTCGCGCGCCAGCTGATCGAGCATGGGGCGATCGGTGCCCGCCATGCCGGTCGAGTAGGCGAACAGCGCGCCGTGGCCGCGCAGGCCCGAGGCCAGCGCCCAGCCGTCCGACTCGCCCCAGGTGGCGGCGCCGTCCGAGAGCAGGAACAGATCCCAGTTCGCGGTCTGGCCCTTGGCCCAGGCCGGCGCGTTGGCCTCGTGCAGCGCGGCGCCGAGATCGGTGGCGCCCTCGAGCGACAGCTGGTTCAAGCTGGTGCGCAGCGCGGCCACGTTCTCGGGCGTGTTGGCGCTGAAGCCGGGGCGCCACCAGCGCGGCGACAGATCGAACAGCTCGACCGCGAACTCGCCGAGGTCGCCGCGGTTCTCGTCGAGCACCGCGGTGACGAGCTCCAGCCAGATGGCGAAGCGCTCGGGGTTCGACGACAGCGAGGTGTCGATCATGAAGACGGCGCGCTTGCCGACCGCGGCCGACGGCGCGGCGGGCAGCGTGGGCCGCGCCGACACCGCGAAGTAGGCCCCGGTGGCGTCGCTGCCGGTGATGGCGACCGCGCCGGGCTGCTTCCAGCGCACGGTGACGCCGGCCTTGGGGCGCTCGAAGCGGTAGTAGGTGTACTTCTTGGCGCGGGTCGCGGTGGTGGCCGGGGTCAGGGTCGCGGTCGGCAGGCCGTCGGCGATGGCCAGGTCGACCACGGTGGCGACGTCCTTGTGCTCGGGCAGATCGAGGCGGTACTCGATGTCCGCCCCGACGCGCGCGACATCGACGTCATAGCCGAACACGATGCGGTGCACCTTGTTGCCGGTCAGCGGGAACACGCGCGCGCTGAAGACGCCGGCGCCGGCCCACTCCATCAGGGCGGGATCGACGCGCTTGCGGACGGTCTCGGTGTAGGCGTAGGCGGCCTTCTCGCGCGGGACCATGCGCGCCTCGCGCGGGTTTTCCCAGGTCGGTGCGCGCTCGGCCATGATCTGGACCGGCTGCGTGCTGGCGCTGCGCGCGGCGTCGGCGGCGACCAGCAGCACCGGCTCCTTGGCGGCGAGGCGGGTCTCGCCGAAGGCGAAGAAGTAGGGCGACGCGCCGTCGGGCAGGCGCAGCTGGAAGGTGCCCTCGTAGCTGCGCGCGTCGTCGTTGGTGAAGTAGTAGTCGGCCAGCACCCGGGCGCGCACGCCGTCGACCTCGACCTTGAACTGCGACGCGGTCAGGGTCAGCCCCTCCTTGTCGCCGATCATCAGGCGGGCGTCGTTGGCGTGCGAGGTGGCCTGCTTCCAGCTGGTGACGGGCTCGGGATCGGCGTTGCCGTCCTTGCCGGTCTTGCCCATCTGGCCTTCCTTGCCCTTGCCGCCCTCGCCGGAGCTGTCACCGGAGGTCGGGCTGGGCGAGGCGGAGTAGTTCGAGATGCTGTCCTTCTTGTTCTCCTCGCGCTTGTCCGCCTCGTAGGGGTCGGGCGGCATCGCCGCGCCGTCGCCGTCGTCGGCGATGGCATAGCCGCGGCGCGCCTCGGCCGGGCTCTTGGTGACCCCGTTGGCCAGGGTGGGCGCCGGTGGGCTGGCGCCGGCCTGACCGCGGACCGAGTCGGTCTTGGTCGGCTCGGCCTCGGTGGCGCTGCGCTGGGCTGCCCGGTTGGAGCAGCCGAGGAAGCCGGGCATCGACAGCCCCAGCCACAGGCCCATGAGTTTCAGTGAGATACGACGACCAGCAGGGCTCGACATGCCCAGGAGAGACGCACCTCGGGTTATTCAGGTCTATCCCAGCAGGATGCGCACCGCGGCCGCCGCGGCGGTCATGCCGAAAACCGAGGGCACGAACGCCGATGAGCCCTCGATGCGGTTCTTGTGCTCGCAGTCGTTGAGACCATTCTCGCCGCCCGGGCAAACGCAGCGGAAGCCATCGGTGTCATAGGCCAGCTCGAAGGGCTCGATGGGGGTCTCCTCGGAGTAGATCGCGGTGACCCCGATGGGGGCGTCGCTGGTGATGCCGTGCTTCTTGCGCAAGAGCTTGCGGATCTCGCGCGCGAACGGATCGGTGTGCGTCTCCGAGAGGTCGGCCTTGCGCACGCGGGTGGGATCGGTGCGCGCGGCGGCGCCCATCGACGACACCAGGCGCAGCCGCTCGCGCACGCAGGTGGCGATGAGGTGCAGCTTGGCCTTGATGTTGTCGATGGCGTCGATGACGACGTCGGGCTCCGGCGTGAGCAGGAACTGCGAGCGCTCGGGCGAGTAGAACTCGATGCGCTCGATGACCTCGGCGTCGGGGTTGATGGCGCGGATGCGCTCGGCCATCACGGTGACCTTGGACTTGCCCAGCGTGCTCTTGAGGGCGTGCACCTGGCGGTTCACGTTGGACACGCAGATGCGATCGAAGTCGACCAGGATGATGCGGCCGACGCCGCTGCGCGCCAGCCCCTCGGCGGCGAACGAGCCGACCCCGCCGACGCCGAAGATGGTGACCGTCGAGCGCGCCAGCCGCAGCAGGCCGGCGTCACCGAGCAGGCGCGCGGTGCGATCGAAGCGGCGGTGTGTCTGCGGTGGGGGTGCGTCCACGGGAGATCTATAGCCTGAAAAGGCGGCGCGCGTTGGCCGTGGTCAGGGCGGCCAGGGTTTCGGGCGTGGTTTCGCGGGCGGCGGCCAGGGCGGCGATGATGGCGGGCAGCTGGGCCGGTTCGCTGCGGCCGGGGCGGTGGGGCACCGGGGTCTGATCGGGGGCGTCGGTCTCGACCAGCAAGAGGTCGGCGGGCACCGCACGCGCGGCCTCGACCGGGCGGCGCGAGCCCGGCCAGGTCACCGCCCCGGTGAAGGAGAACGCGAAGCCGAGGTCACGATAGACCGGGACCAGCGCGGCGCCGCCCGAGTAGCTGTGCATCACGCCGCCGACCTCGTGGGCGCGGGCGGCGCGCAGCAGCGCGGGGGCGCGATCGTGCGCGCGCAGCACATGGATGATGAGGGGCAGCCGGAGGTCACGCGCGATGGCGACCTGGGCCGCCAGCAGGCGCTCCTGCGCGGCGGGGTCGGCGGTGGCACCGTCGAGGCCGCACTCGCCGACGGCGACCGCGCGCGCGGCGGTCAGCGCGGCCGGCAGGCCGTCGAGGCGCACATTCTCGGCGGGGCTGAGTGCGGGGACGATCTGCGGGTGGATCCCCAGCGCGATGTGGACACCGGCGGCCGCGGCGGCGGGTGTGGCGGCCCAGCCGTCTTGCTTCAGGGTGGCATCAAGATCGACATCCTGCGCATAGGTCTGGATCAGCAGCAGTGGCTTGTTGGCACGTTGCTCATCGACCACGGCAAGAGCAGGCGAAAGCGTCACACCGTGTTCGGGC
>JBGASF010000198.1:0-241 GCA_044229835.1 Polyangia bacterium
CGTCTTCGTACTCGTACTCGTATTCGCCCCCGCCCCCGCCTTCGCTCCCCCTCCCCCCACCTTCTCCGCCTCCGCCTTCTTCGCCAGCGCCGCCAGCCGCGCCTGCGTCTCCTCCTTGCTCGGCTTCGCCGCCGCTGCCGGCGCCTTGGCCGCCGCCGCCGTTGCCGCCGCCGTTGCCGCCGGCGCCTTGCTCGCCGCCGGCATGGTCCCGGTCCGCTTGGCCGCCGCCATGGCCCCGGTC
>JBGASF010000198.1:251-12564 GCA_044229835.1 Polyangia bacterium
CGAGGGGGCGGTCGCCGTCCAGGCCGCGCTGGGTGCCGACATCACCATGGTCCTCGACGTGTGCCCGCCCTGGCCGGCGACCGAGCGCCAGGTCGCCACCGCGGTCTCGCGCACCGCGGCCTGCGCCGAGGCCGCGCCCGAGCCGGGCTCCTCGCTCAGCGCCGCGCCCTGGCTGGCCTGCCGCATGGGCGCGTTCTTGACCAGCTTGTCGCGATCCCACATCAGCATGCTCTGGCAGCTGCTACAGCGCTGCACCGAGCGGGTGCCACGCTCGATGTCCTTGCCGCAGATGGGACAGGGCGCGTTCATGGCGCGGTCACCTCCGCCACCAGCGCCGCGATCTCGGGCAGCGCCTTGTCCTCGCTGGCCCAGGCCCGCGTCGCGCTCTTGAGCTCCACCCCGGCGTCGACATCGAACAGCGTCACGGTGGCGCTGACGCCCTTCCTGCGCGCCTCACCGACCAGCCGCGCGAACAGCACCCTGCCCGCGTCCAGCGACCGCCCGGCCTGGGTCCAGCACTCGGGCGACGCCTCGATGCACTCGATCGAGATCTGCACCACCTCGAGCGGCGCCTTGGCCACCACCACCTCGTCGACGCCACCGACCTTGGCCTCGCCCAGGGCCTGGCTCAGCGCCGCGGCCAGCCGGGGAAACCGGTCCAGATCCACCGGCAACACCGCCATGCGCACGCGCGCCTTCGGCTGCACCGCGACCCGTGACACCGGCTTGACCCGCGCCGCCGTCACCGGAGCAGCCGGCTTGGTGGCCGCTCCTCCACCACAGCCCGCCAGGGCCACGGCCCCCAGCATGACCGCCCCCAGCGCATGCGTGATCTGCCTCATGCGCTTCGTCCCCGCGTCAGCTTAACACGGGCCCAGCTAGCGGACGACCGGCAGACTCCCGATCCGCACCGGCTCGGATGCGCAGCCCTCCCCCACCTCGGCCTCGGCCTCGGCGTCGGCGTCGGCCGCCGGGCCAGGCCTGGCCGCCCAGACCTCCGCGACCTCGGCATCCAGCAGGTGGCTGGGGCGCACATTGCCCAGCGACTTCAGCATCACCTGCTTGACCCCCGGGATGCGCGCCTCCAGCGACGCCAGCAGCGCCCCGACCTCGTCGCGCTTGAGCCCGCTCTGCGACCCGCACAGGTTGCAGGGCAGGATGGGATACCCCGCCACCGCCGCGTGCTCGGCCAGGTCGGCCTCGGCGCACGCGATCAGCGGCCGGATCACCTCCAGGTCGCCCTCGTCGACCCGGTAGCGCGCCGGCATTGCCTGCAGCTTGCCGGCGTACAGGAGGTTCATCACGAAGGTCTCCAGGGTGTCCTCGCGATGGTGCCCCAGCGCCAGCTTGTTGCAGCCCAGCCGCCGCGCCGCCGCATACAGGATCCCGCGCCTGAAGCGCGAGCACGGCGCGCAGTAGGTCCGCGCCTCACCCTCCGCCACCAGCTCCATCACCTTCGAGTAGGTGTCACGGCGCACGATCTCGAACGGCGCCCCCAGCTGGGTCAGCCAGCCCTCGAGCGGGCGCCCGTCATACCCAGGCTGCCCCTGGTCGACGTGCACCGCGACCAGGTCGAAGCCAATCGGCGCGCGCCGGCGCAGCGACCACAGCAGATCGAGCAGCGCATAGCTGTCCTTGCCGCCCGACACCGCGACCAGCACACGATCGCCGTCCTCCAGCATGCGCCACTCGGCGATGCTGCGCGCCATGGTCCGCTGCAGCCGCGCCTGCGCCGCCGCGCCTGGGCCGCCCTGCCCCGCCCCCGCCACCGGCTAGTCCGTGTCGGCGTCAGCCACGCCCGAGTCGGCGACCCCGGCGTCCATCTGCTGCGCCGGGCAGTCGGTCACCGGCGGCGGCAGCGAGGCGCCCACGGCGCCCGCGGCGACCCGGATCCCGCCCCACTTCGAGCCGGTCAGATCGCCCATGAAGGGCGCCAGCAGCCGACCCACGATGGTGCCGCACATGCGATCGGCCGAGATCAGGGTGCCATCCAGGCGCAGATCCGCGGTGATGTCGCCGCCGCTGATCGGGTTGGCCTCACCGGGCACCTGGATGATCAGCACCGGCTCGGGATCGGCGTGCACGTGGCCGGCAGCGCCGTGGGCCGGATTCTGCGAGCCCGCCGGCAGCGAGAACTGACCGGTCGCGCTGACCGTGCCAGTCGCGACATAGACAGTATCGAGCGGAGTCAGATCGCTGGTGCGCAGTGCCTGCACACGCAGCTCCAGCGTGGCGGTGCCATCGCCCTTCGGGGTCAGGGTCTGGTTGGAGATGAACAGCAGCGGGGTGTCGGGCGAGATCGGGGTGCTGATGCCGAGCAGGAAGCGCCCGGTGACGTCATAGATCGTGCTCGGGGCGGCGTCGACCACCGAGGCATCGGCGACCGGCGTGCGCTTGACGAAGGCGTCATAGTCGCCCGCGGGATCGGGGCAGCCAGCCAGCAGTGCGCCAGCCCCCAAGGCCAGCACCGCGCCCAGCGCGAGGCTTGACTTCAGGCGGCGTCTGGAATCTAGTGTCATGCAGGTAGATTGTTTCTTTTACAGGTGCACTGTCAAGACCTAGATATGGCTCCTCGGAGCAAAAGGCCAATGCGACCAATTACTTGGATCACGCGCGCAGGCATCGTTTCGGTCTTCGCGACGCTGCTGCCCCAGCAGGCGTTCGCGAGCGGCTTTCTGGCCGCCCGGTTCGGTGGCGAGCACGGCCATCCGACCACCGACGACACCACGGCGATCTACTACAACCCGGCCGGGCTGGCGCTGCGCAGCGGCACCCACATCAGCATCAACGGGCTGATGGCCTACCGCAAGGCCAGCTACGATCGCTCGCCCGAGGCCATCGACACCGTGGTCGCGACCGGCAGCACCGGCGCCGGCACCCCGGCGTCGGACGTCGCCGCCAACTCCGGCGAGTCGACGCTGTCGAACATCCTGGCCTCGCCCTTCGTCGGCGCCGCCAGCGATCTCGGCATCAAGAACCTGGCAGTCGGCCTCGGCTTCTTCGTGCCATTCGGCGGTCAGGCCGAGTGGGACAAGAACAGCGCGTATGAGGAGTCGGCGCGCTTCCCCGGCGCCGTCGATGGCCCGCAGCGCTGGGCCACCATCTCGGGCACCCTACGCGAGCTGTACTTCTCGGCCGCGGTGGCCTACCGCCTGCCCAAGCAGCGCCTCAGCTTCGGCGCCGCCTTCAACGTGGTGCGCAGCGAGATCGACACCGTGCGCGCCCGCAACGCCGACGGCACCGACAACCTGCTCGACTCGGCGGGCAACCTGCAGGAGGGCCGCAGCTACCTGAAGGCCGACGCCACCGACGTCTCGGCCGCGTTCGGTGTGGTCTACCAGCCCACCGAGACGAGCTGGATCGGCGCCTCGTACCAGAGCCAGCCCGGCTTCGGCGAGAACACGCTGTCGGGCACGCTGGACAACAAGCTGGGCACCACCGCGTCGGTGCGCTCCAACATCGAGGTCACGCAGTCGCTGCCGGACGTCATCCGCCTCGGTGGCCGCTACCGCCCGCGCAAGAACCTGGAGCTGCGCCTGTCGGGCGAGTACGCACGCTGGAGCGTGTTCGACAAGCAGTGCATCATCAACGCCGACGACGCCGCCCGCAAGTGCGTGGTCAAGGCCGACGGCGCCAGCGACACCGCCAATGGCGGCGCCGGCATCCTGGTCGTCATCGAGCGCGACTGGCACGACGCCATGGGTGTCCGCGGCGGGGCCTCGTACTGGGTCACCCCGACCGTCGAGGCCTACGGCGGCCTCGGTTATGACGGCAACGCCGTCCCCGACGCGACCATCGAGGCCGCCCTCATCGACATGGGCAAGGTCACCGCCTCCCTGGGCGGCAAGTTCACCCTGCTCGACAACAAGCTGGGCCTCGACCTCGGCTACACCCACGTCTTCTACTTCGACCGCCCGGTCGCCGCGCGCCCCCGCGACGCCGGCGGCAAGCAGGTCTCCTCCCTGCCCCCCTCCAAGAACCCCGACGGCGCCGGCCGCTACGAACAGATGATCGGCGTCCTCTCCCTCCAGGTCGAATACTCCTTCTAGCCCCCTCGAACCGAAGGTTCGAGGAGGCTATTCCGCTCCGTCTCCGCTCCGCCTCCCCTCCGCCTCCGCCTCCGCCATTCCCCGTCGCCTGTGACCTGTGACCTGTTCCCTGTGGCCTGTCTGTCCGGCTCCTCCTCCGCTCCGCCTCCGCCTCCGCCATTCCCCGTTGCCTGTGACCTGTGACCTGTTCCCTGTGGCCTGTCTGTCCGGGTCCCGCCTCCGCCCTCCGCCTCCGAACCAACGTTCCACAGGGACTCTCCCCCCCGACCTGGGGCCCCCAGCCACGCTCCGCGCACGATTTCCCCCGCTTTTTCCGCGGCACGCGGCCTGCAAAACCGCACGCCATGGAATCACTCATCGAACCCGCCGCCCGCATCGTCGCCGTGCCGCGGCGACGCACCAGCTCGTCGAGCAGCGCCTGGCTGCTGGTCATCATCCTCGCCGTGGTCGCGGCCGCCGCGGTCGGCTACATGGTGCTGGCGCTGCGCAGCGCGCGCCAGGCCCTGGCCAACGCCCAGGCCGACACCAGCGCGGTGCGGGCCCGGCTGGCCGCCGCGGACGCCCGCATCGCCGACGCCGAGAAGGCGCGCAGCGGTGAGCGCGACGCCCTCGACAAGGAGCTGGCCGCGGTGCGCGCCCAGCTGGCGGTGACCGCCGACAAGGCCAAGGAGGCCGACGCGCTGGCCGACAAGCTGGCGCGCGCGACGGTGGCCGCCGAGGGCGCGGTGACCCGCGACGGCGACCGGCTGACCCTGGAGCTGGTCGACAAGGTGCTGTTCAGCTCGGCCAAGGCGGAGCTGACGCCGGCCGGCCTGAAGATGCTGACCGCGGTCGGCAAGATCCTGCGCGAGTTCCCCGACAAGCAGGTCTGGGTCCAGGGCCACACCGACGACAAGCCCATCGCCACCGCCGAGTTCCGCTCCAACTGGGAGCTGTCGACCACGCGCGCGCTCAACGTCGTGCACTTCCTGCAGGACAGCGGCGGCGTCGCGCCCGAGCGCCTGGCCGCGGTCGGCTTCAGCAAGTTCCGCCCCATCTCGAAGAAGCGCGCCCGCAACCGCCGCATCGAGATCGTGCTGTTCCCGGCCAAGGTGACCCTGAAGAAGTAGCCCGCCGCGCTACGGCGCCGCCAGCTCGCAGCCGCGCGCGTCGCCCAGCCGACAGGCCGCCTTGCAGCCCAGCTCCTCGCCGCCCGCGCAGGCGCGCTGGTACAGCAGCAGCGCGCGGTCCGGCCGCTCCAGCAGCTCGTCGATCCCGCCCAGGCTGACACAGCCGAGCAGATGTCCGCCCCGACACGCGCGCAGATACAGGTCGCGGGCGCGGGCGTGGTTGGGCGCCACCCCGATGGCCTGCTGGTACAGCACACCGAGGGCATGACAGCCGGGCAGCACCCCGCCGTCACAGGCCTTCTCGAACAGGGCGCGCGCCGCGATCGGATCCTGCGCCACGCCCTGACGCTCGCCCTCGATCAGCCGGAGGCCGAGATCCACGCAGGCGCGCAGCTCGCCACGATCACAGGCCACCCGATCCCCGGCCGCCGTGCCCGGTTGCGCCGCCTGCTTGTGCGCCCCGCCGCACCCGACCAGCAGCAGCAGCACCAGCGCGCCGAGCCTCCTCACGTCGACTGCCGCCGCAGCGCCAGCCCCGCCAGCGCCAGCGCGCTCAGCACCAGCACGCCGAGCACCACCCCGATGCGCAGCGCATCCGTGCGCCGCGCCGCCGCCACCCGCGCGCCGATCGATCCCGCCGGGTGATACAGCTCGATCCGCCACGCCGGCCGCTCGCGCTCGGCCTCGCCACGCCTCGGCGCCAACCAGATCCTCCTGCTCATGCCCGTGCCCGTGCCCGTGCCCGTGCCCGTGCCCGTGCCCGTGCCCGTTCCGGTCCCCGTTCCGCCCCCCATTCCGACCCCCGCATCCACCGCCACCGGATCCAGCATCGGCTCATCCAGCCCCGCCAGCGGCACCGCGAACGCGCCGACCTCGGCGTCCGGCTCGCCCCGCGCGGCCCCGCCCAGCGTGCTGACGATCTCGTGCCCGCGCTCCTCCTCCACCACCACCCGGTACTTCCACGCCACCTCGCCGCCCGCCACCACCGCCAGGTGGCGCCGCGCCAGCGCCGGCAGCAGCTCCTCGCGCACATAGTCCATGTCGAGCGTGCCGATGACATAGCAGTACGGCCGCGGCCCCGCGGGCGCGCTGTCGTCCTGGCTCTCGGTCTCGGGATCGGGCAGCCACAGCTCCAGCACCACCGCCGGCGGGTCGGCCAGGAGCGGCCCCAGCGAGGGCACCACGTCGAGGCCGCCGTGGCGGCGCTCGTCGGCGATGGCGGTGCCCAGGCGCGCCAGCTCGTCGGGCCAGGGCACGTTGCTCAGCACCTCGTCGGCCTGGTCATAGCGCATGAGCTCGACGCCGTCGGCGCGCGGCACCGCCACGAACCAGTCGCGGATCAGCGCCGGGAACGGCGCCCGGTTGACCCAGCGCTCCTGCACGAAGGCGAAGTCCTCCCAGTCGGTCTCGGTCAGCGAGTGGGTGTCGACCTGGAACCACAGGTGCGCGCGCGCCAGCTCGCGATCGAGATCGGCCGCCATCGCGCGCGCGCGCGAGGTGGCGTCGGCGCGCAGCGCGGCGCGCTCGGCGTCGGCCCAGGCGTGGCCCTGCGCCAGCGCCAGCCACAGCGCCGCCGCGCCCGCGCACGCAGCCGTCGCCGCGCAGGCCACGACGGCGGCGGCGCTCAGCCGCGAGCGAGCCATGCCGCGAAGGCCTCGCTGCCCGCGAACTCGGCCACCAGCGGGCCCAGCACGCGCACGGCCTCCGCGCGCCAGTGCGAAAGCGCCGCCGGCGCCTCGCCCAGCACCTCGCCCACGGTGCGCTGGCCTTCGACCGCCAGCCACAGCGCGACCTCCTCGGCGATGGCGACGCGCACCTCGGGCCGGGTCAGGTTGTGCGCCAGCACGCCGGGCAGCGCGGCCAGCAGCGCGTTGCGCTTGGCCACCGGCACCGCGGCGACGCGGTCCCACACCTGCGACGCCGGCAGCTCGAGCGCGCCCTCCAGCGCGAAGCCGGCCATGTCGGCCATGTGCTGCGCGCTCTCCTTGGAGGCCATGACCTCGACCACGTGAGCCAGGATCAGGTTGAGCGAGCCGTCGATGAAGGCCGACGACGCGCGCGAGAGCTGCGCCTCGACCTGCGGGCCGAGGCCGCCCAGCAGCGCCTTGCCCATGCTGCTGGCCAGGCCGAAGGCGCCGCGCCCGACGCTGCCCATGAAGCCGCCGCCCTGGCCGCCCTTGAGGCTGCCCAGGAAGCGCGAGATGGTCTCCTCGGTGACCTCCCTGATGAGGTGACGCACGGCGTCCTGCTCGACCACGCTGCGCAGGAAGCGCTTGTCGAGGCGCACCGGGATGGCGGCCAGCTCGCGCAGCGCCTCGATGGCGTCATCGGTCAGGGCGTCGCCGACCAGGTCGCCGTGATCGGTGGCGCGCTGGTGCTGCCGCTCCAGGAAGGGGCGCACATGCTTCATCACGATGCGCTCGATGAGCTCGGGCGCCAGCCCCGCCTGCAGGTGGCCCAGCATGCGATCGGGCTCGATGAAGCGGGACACCTTCTGCGCCATCACGAAGTCGAAGCCGAGCTCGACGAGGGCGGCGGCGCGGGCAGGTTCCATCGCCAGAACATAGCCGAAAAAACCGGGTAGGATCGGCGCGTGATCCGCAGGCTCGACGACTATGCCGCCGTGTTCGACGGCGATGACGATCCCGAGGTCTTCATCCTGGCGCCGTCACCGGCCCGGCCGGTGCCCGCAGGGGACACCCGGCGCGGCACGGCCTGGATCTTCCGCGCCGAGGCCGACGCCGCGCTGTACGCGGCCTGGGTGAGGTCGCGTCACGGCATCGAGTGCGTCCCGCTGCGGGTGCGCCTGCGCCCGCTGGCCGACGCCCTGGCCGACCGCGATCTGACCTGGGTGCTCGACCCCGAGCCGCGCTTCGGCACCACGCCACCACTGGCCTTCAAGGCGCCGTTGCGCTGCTGAAGATGTCCGCCCCGGTGTCCGCCCCGGGGTCGACTGACCCCGTGGTGGCCGGCTGGTGTAGCCGCCCGGTGTGACGAGGTGGCGCAGCGCCCGCTGGGGCGCACATCTGCAACTGGCTGATTCATCTTCACAATCGGCGCGACTGCCGACGGCACAGCCAGTGCTATGGGTCCCCGGCATGCGCACGCTGACTCTCGCCAAGACCCTGCTCCCGCTGTCCTTCCTGGCCTCGCTCAGCCTCGGCTGCACGGCTGACGACACCCTCAATGAAGAGGACCTCCCGGGCGAGCAGCTCAAGGTCGACACCGGCGACGACGGCAAGTTCGACTCCTCGGTCGAGGCGACGATCCTGGACTTCAGCTTCAAGGGCGAGCTGCTCACCGCCGACAGCTGGAACACCACCGAGACCATCAACGACCAGCTGCTCTACACCATCGGTCACCTCAACGGCACCCGCGGCGTCGGCCGTCTCGACCGCCTGGTGCTGTCGAACGTCAAGACCGTGCGCGAGGGCACCAAGACCAAGGTCACCTACGACGCCCGCCTGCCGGTGGCGTGGGGCTCCAAGACCAACCTGCCCACGCGCTACGACTTCATCCTGCCGCGCAACGTCGACTACGCCGGCCTCGAGGCCTTCACCACCAAGTACTCGCACGCCTGCATCGACAGCGGCGCGCACGACGTGACCTCGGGATCGATGTGGTACTACTACCGCCCCAAGGCGTCGGGCTGCACCCTGGCTGACAGCGACGTGGTGCGCACCACCGCCACCGCCGAGGTCTCCGCCATCAACTCCAGCGGCAAGTACCCCGAGTACCACAAGGTCTGGGAGGACAACACGCTCAACGTCGTGGCCGTCTTCGGCAAGTACGAGGACAACGCCACCAGCACCAGCGACGCCGGCATCAGCGCCTACAACCAGTTCGTCGGCGCCATCAAGACCGCGCTGGCGGGCTTCTCGCCGACCACCGTCCCGGCCACGCTGCCGGCCGGCCCCGGCCCGGGCACCGTGGACGTCACCCTCAAGGGCACCCTGCCCGGCGGCAAGAAGATCCAGGTCAACGTGCTGCTGGTCGACAACGTCAGCACCGCCAGCACCACCTTCTACAACCGCTACGAGGAGCTCAGCACCGCCGCCGACGTCATCATGTACAACGGCCACGCCGGCCTGGGTCAGAACGTGCGCGCGCTGGCCCAGAAGGGCCGCTTCGTCGCCGGCAAGTACGTCATCGTGTGGATGAACGGCTGCGACACCTACGCCTACGTGGACGGCTCGCTGGCGCAGAAGCGCGCCGCGCTGAACCCCGATGACCCCACCGGCACCAAGTACATGGAGATCATCACCAACGGCATGCCGTCGTACTTCCACTCCAACTCGCGCGCCGTGATGGCCATGATCAACGGCCTGCTGGCCTTCGACAGCCCCAAGACCTACGAGCAGATCTTCAAGAACGTGGACAGCTCGCAGGTCGTGCTGGTGACCGGCGACAACGACAACGTCTACTACCCGGGCTACAACCCCGGTGGCACCCCGCCGACCCCGACCACCTGGGCCGGCCTGACCGAGTCGTTCACCGTCGCGCGCGCCGCGGTCAAGTCGTTCGAGACCCCGGTGCTGCCGGTGGGCAGCTACAAGTTCGAGCTGACCGGCACCGGCGACGGCGACCTCTACGTGCAGAAGGGCTCGGCCCCGACGACCACCTCGTACGTGTGCCGCCCCTACAAGAACGGCTCCAACGAGACCTGCATCGTCCCCGTCACCACCCCCGGCAAGCTCTTCGTCATGGTCCGCGGCTACGGCACGTCGTCCACGGTCAAGCTGGTCGGCAAGGTCAACTAGCTCCCACCGCCTCCGCCTCCGCCTCCGTCATTCCCTGTTGCCTGTGACCTGTGACCTGTGACCTGTGACCTGTTTGTCCGGGCTCCGTCCTACTTCTCCCTCAGCGTCCTCGCCTCGATCTCCCGCCTCTTCCCATCCCAGGTACAAAACAGCCTCTCCCCATCCACCTCGCAGCTCGGCGCATACTGCCCCAGCTCCCGCAGCGCCAGCTGCTTGCCCGCCCCATCCAGCGCCCGCAGCCGGTAGGCCACGATCTTGTGGCGCTGGGTCTCGTGATCGATCTGCTCGATCACGACCTTCACCTCCCCGACCTTGACCGTGACCAGCGCGCGCGCCCCCTTGGCGTCGCGCTTCATCTTGACCTTGTAGGCGCAGAACAAGATCCCCGACGCCAGCAGGATCAGCACCCCGATGACCGCGATCCCGCGCGCTTTCAAGGTCCGATCCTCTCCAGCTGGATCAGCGGCCGGTCGGGCGCCGGGGTGCCGCGCGGGCCCAGATCGACCACGCAGTGCAGCGCCCACTCGTCATGCTGCCCAGCCTCGCTGTCGGCGTCCGCGACCTCGGCCGCCGCCGCGTCCACCGCGACACGCCGCTTCAAGACCAGCTTCTGGTAAGCCCGCCAGCGCCGATCCGTCACGCGCGCCAGGTGGGTGAACGACGGTCGCCGCGCCGCCGGGGTGATGACCACCGCCTCGGCCTCGGCGAACACCGGCGCCATCGCCGCCGCCAGCGCGGCCTCGGTCCACACCCCGTCGGGATCCCACAGCGACGCCCGCGCGTCCTCCCAGCGCCGCGTCGCCACCGCGCCCAGCAAGAGGTGCAGCTCGCCGCGCAGCCGCGCCGCCAGCGCACGCGGATCGTCGGCCACGTCACGCGGGGCATCCAGCGCCGCCGCCTCGCGCGGCTGCGCGCGCAGCGCCAGCGGATCGCGCAGCGCCATCCACTCGTCGAGCAGGCTGGAGTCGACCCGGCGCAAGAGGTTCCACAGGTGCGTGATGACGTCCTCCAGCGCCTCGTTGCGCAGCGTCTCGGGCACGGTCTGGATCAGCGTCTTCAGCGCCTCGCTGAGGTAGCGCAGGAGCACGCCCTCGCTGCGCTCCAGGCCATATTCGCGCACATATTCGTCGAAGGTCGCGTAGCGCTCGTACATGTCGCGGGCCACCGACTTGGGCCGGATGTTCTCCTTGCCGACCCAGGGGTGCTTGGCCGAGAACTCGTTGAAGGTGTCGTAGATCCAGTCCTTGTTGGGCTTGGGCCACTCCAGCTTGTCGAGCTCCTCCATGCGCTGCTCGTACTCGACGCCGGCGGCCTTGAGCGCGGCCACCTTCTCGCCCTTGAGCTTGTCGAGCTGCGCGTACAGCACGACGTTGGGATCCTCACAGATGGCCTCGACCAGGGTCAGCACGTCGAGCGCATAGCCCTCGCTCTGCGCGTCGAGCGAGCGCACCGCCGCGATGAGGTACAGGGACAGCGTCTGGTGCAGCGAGAAGTCGCGCTGCAGATCGTCATCGACCACCACGTCGGCGCCCAGCGCCAGCTTGCGCGCGGTCAGCCGCACCAGCCCGGCCGCGCGCAGGGTGCGGAAGCACTGCGCCGCCGCGCGCCGGTGCGCGCGCCGCCCGCGGTCGCCGGTGTGCACCTTGCCGATGAGCTGGATCAGGCGCCGGTAGCCGCCGCCGCGCGCGCCGCCAGGCCCCTGCATGCCCTGCAGCATGGCCAGCAGCATGCCGTGGCTGACCTCGAAGCGCGGCTCCAGCGCCTCGGGCTGCTTGCTGAGCAGGCGCTCGAAGGTCTGCCGGTCCCAGTGCGCATAGCCCTTGGTGGGCGGCTGGCGCTTGACCACCTTCTTGCCGGCGGCGGCCTTCTCGGCCAGGCGCAGGTTCTCGACCATGTGCTCGGGCGCCTGGGCCACCACCCAGCCGCGATCGTCGAAGCCCTTGCGCCCGGCCCGCCCGGCGATCTGCTGGAAGTCGCGCACCGACAGGACCGCGGTCTTCTCGCCGTCGTACTTGCACAGCTGGGTGAACAGCACGGTGCGGATCGGGATGTTGACGCCCATGCCCAGGGTGTCGGTGCCCGAGATGACCTTGAGCAGCCCGCTCTGCGCCAGCTTCTCCACCGTCAGGCGGTACTTGGGCAGCAGGCCGGCGTGGTGCAGGCCGATGCCGTGCTTCAAGAACTTCTGCACCTCCTTGCCGTACGGGCTCTGCCAGCGCACGCCCTCGAGCTGCCCGCGCAGGGCCTCCTTGTCCTCCTTCGACGACAGCTGCACGCTCATCAGGTTCTGCGCCTGCTCGGCGGCGGCGCGCTGCGTGAAGTTGACCAGGTAGACCGGGTAGCGCTGCTTGTCGAGCAGGTCGGCCAGGGTCTCGTGCAGCGGGGTCTCGCGGTA
>JBGASF010000199.1:0-12454 GCA_044229835.1 Polyangia bacterium
ACCGCCAGCCCCACCAGCGCGCGCGCCACCGGATGCCGGCTGCCCTCGTCCAGCGCATGCACCAGCCCGAGCACCTCGTCCCGCGTCACGCCCTGCCCCACCACCTCGACCTCGACCGCCCCCACCGGCGCGGTCAGCGTGCCGGTCTTGTCGAACGCCACCACCTCGACCGCCGCCAGCTGCTCCAGCGTGGCGCCGCTGCGCACCAGCACGCCATGCTGCAGCGCCTTGCGCAGCGCCAGCCACAGCACCAGCGGCGTGGCCACGCCATAGCTGCACGGGCAGGCCGCCAGCACCACCGCCAGCCCGGTGATGACGGCGCGATCCAGCGGCCCGCGCAGCCCCCACAGCGCCACCGTGCCCAGCGCCAGCGCCCACACCAGCGGCGTCAGCAGCGCGGCGAAGCCATCGGCCAGCCGCTGCACCCGCGCCGGCCGCTCGCGCAGCTCGCGCGCCAGCGCCGCCAGCCGCTCCAGCGCCGAGTCACGCGCCACCCGGAGCACCCGCCCATGCAGCGGCCCCGACAGCGGCAGCGCACCAGCAGGCACGCTGTCACCCGCCTCCAGCAGCACCGGCGCCGACTCACCCGTCAGCACCGCCAGATTGACCTCGACGCGCTCCAGCACCTCGGCGTCGACCGGCACCGGACGCTCGGGCAGCACCTGGATGCGCATCCCCGGCCTGAGCAGCGCCGGCGCCGTCGCCACCAGCGCCTCCACATCAGCACCCGCACCAGCACCAGCACCGGCGCCCTCGCCCGCCAGCACCGGCTCGCCCGCCAGCGCCAGCGACGGCCCCAGCAGCTTGCTGGCCTGCGAGCGCGCCGTCGCCTCGAGGTAGCGCCCCAGCGTGGCCAGCATCAGCGCCGAGGTCGCGCTGTCGAAGTACACCCCGCCGCCACCGCGCACCAGCGCCAGCACCGACAGCGCATACGCCGCCAGCGCGCCGCTCACCACCAGCAGCTCCATCGACAGCTGGCGCGCGCGCAGCCGCCCCAGCGCGCGCCGGGTCAGCGGCACGCCCAGCAGCGCCACCACCGGCGTGGCCAGCAGCGCCGAGGCCCAGCGATAGGCGCCGCGCAGCCAGCCCAGCTCGCGCGCGGCGCCCGGGCCGTAGACGTCCTCGGCGTACAGGAACAGCGACAGCATCATGATGGCCATCGACAGGATCAGGCTCAGCGTCAGCGCGTCCTTGACGCTGGCGTGATCCTTCCCGGCCTCGGCCGCCAGCTCCGCCGCCAGCTCGCAGCCGTAGCAGCAGTAGGTGCCGCTCGCCGCCAGCAGGCCGCAGTGCGCGCACAGCCCCGCTGCGACGTGCGACTGGCCCGCGCCGGCCGCCTCCACGACGCCCGGGGTGCGGGCGCTATCGGCTACGGCGCGCCCCACTTGCCCAGATCAGGAACCGCATACACGGCCAGGTAGGCCACCAGCGCGAGCAGGGCCAGGATCCAGGCGATGGTGAACAGCCAGGGCACCGTGGTGCCGTGCACGTAGGCCATCTGGGTCGGCCGTCGATCGCCGTCGTCCTCGATCAGCGCCTCGGCGCCGCCTTCCGGTTCACTCCCCGCGGCGCTCATACTCGTCCTCCTGCTTCAGGATGTCGAACTTGGCCTGCTCCAGCCCGCGGAACGCCCCGGTGAGAAAGCACCACGCCAAAAGGCACATCCAGCCCGCGGCGACCACGAAGTACACCGTGACCGGCACGTCGGCGAAGCCCTGCACCTCCTCCGACCCGAGGGTGAAGATGAACTCGGCGATCTTGTAGGTGAAGGCCACGCCGGTCGCGAGCATCATCACGATCAGCGCGGCGCCCAGCCACCAGTTGCGGGTCCGGGTGCGCATCAGCGGGTCTCCTTCTTCTTGGCGGGCGCCGCCGCGGCACGCGCCGCCAGCGCCTCGGGCGTGGCCCAGCTGCCCAGCCACTGCACGTACGTGATGATGGCGATGCCGCGCGCGTTGGGCTCGGCGCCGTCATAGAACCACGGGTAGCGCGGCATCACCGAGGTCGGCACCACCTGGGTGGGATCCCAGAAGTGCGCCGCGTGCCAGTCGTTGCCGTGGCGCCCGTTCTCGCGGATGAGATCGGGCCCCACGCGCCGGGTCCCGAACAGGTGCGGCAGGAACATCTCGTTCATGTACTCGCCCGCCCACGACACCTTGCCGAAGCGGACGTCCTCGTTCGAGACCGGGCGGATGAACTGCGAGTGGCAGTGCCAGCACGCCTCGGCGATGTAGATGTCGCGCCCCTTGCGCAGCGCCTTGTGGAACGCCGCCGCGGTCGGCTTGCCATAGTGCTTGCCGAACGAGGCCGGGTAGCGCCGCGCCAGATCCTTGAACTCCGACGACGGCTCGGGAGCGATCTGCTCCAGCGTCTTGTACTCGATGCGCGACAGGTGCGCGACCGGCAGATAGCCGGTCACCACCGCCGCCAGCGCGAAGCAGAACAGCCCCGCGCCCAGCACCACGCCTGCCAGCTTCTCCTTCATGACGCCCCCACGGCCGCGCCCAGCGTCTCGGCCTTCTCGGCCCGCGCCGGAGCACCGGCCTCGGCGGGCTGGCGCGCGGTCATCCACATGTTGTAGGCCATCAGCATCTGGCCGCTGACGATCGCGATGCCCGAGATCGAGCGCAGGTGCCAGAACGGCATCGACGACACCAGCGACTGCTCCCAGGGCGACAGGTTCTGCCACAGGTAGCCCTGCACCATGCCGGCCACCAGCAGGTCGAGGAACATGACCACGATGCCGATCGTCGTCAGCCAGTAGTTCCACGCGTTGAGCTTGTGGCTCCACCACGCGCGCCCGGTGACCTTGGGCCACAGCAGCACCACCGCGCCGATGCACCACGACCCGAACACGCCGAACATGACCAGGTGGGCGTGCCCGACGACCCAGTCGGAGAAGTGGATGACCTTCTGGAAGGTCAGCGTGGTCTGGAAGGCGCACTGCAGGCAGGTGATGCCGTACAGCACCATGCCGGTGAAGAAGAAGCGCATCGGCAGGCTGGTGCGCAGCGACCCGCCGCTGCCGCGCATGGTCATGAAGAAGTTGGTGATGACGGTGATGACCACCAGCTCGACCGCGATGGTGGACATCACGGCGCCGTACTGGGCGTACATCGGGATCGGGCTGAAGAAGAAGTGGTGGACGCCGTTCAGCGGGTAGAAGAACGCCAGCCCCCAGAAGCCCACCAGCGACATGGTGTGGCTCCAGATCGGCTTCTTCAGGATGATGGGAACGAAGTAGTACATCATGCCCCAGCCCAGCGGCGTGATGGTCAGGCCGACCAGGTCATGGATGTACAGGCCCGTGATGGCCGCGCCGCCCGCGCCAGGCACGAAGTACTGCGGCACGAAGTTGCCCATGGCATAGGTCAGGGGCAGCCAGATCATCATCGCGGAGAAGTACCAGAGCGTGACGTAGAGCTTCTTGCCCTTGGCCGCCTTGACGATCGGCGTCGCGAAGTTCGCGATCATCAGCGCAGCGCCCAGGATGATGACGGGATCCAGGAAGGTCGGCGTCTCGCCCCACTCGATGGCCTGGCCGTAGCCCATCAGGATGGTGATGCCGACCGCGGCGATGGTGGCCTGCCAGGCCCAGAACACCACGCGCGTCAGCGTCTTCGACAGCACCGGCCGCCCGGTCAGGCGCGGGATGATCCAGTGCATGCAGGCCATGAACAGGTTGAGCAGGAAGCCGTAGGCCACCGCCTGCGTGTGCAGCATGCGCACGCGGCCGGGGGACAGGAGCTCCACGCCCGGGAAGGGATACAGCCGCGAGAACTGCAGCGCGTACAGCATGCCGGCGAACAGCCCGGCGAAGAAGAAGACGAAGCCGGCGATCATGTGCGCCTTGATCGCCTTGCGGTCGACCAGGGGGCCGGCGCTGGTGTCGGGCGCCGCGCTGGCCGCGCCGTCACTGTCGCCCTTGGCCGCGGCCACCTTGGCCGGGGCCGCCTTGGAAGATGCTGCGCTCATCGGGTGGCGGTCCTTTCGCTGTTCTCGAGCTCTCGCTTCAGGGCGGTGGCTGCCGGGGTGCCGCGACGCGAGGTCAGCGACTCGACGTAGTAGGCCAGGCCCCAGAGCTGCTCCTTGCTGAGGCTGGCGGCCCACGACGGCATCGCGGTGCCGTGCACGCCGGCGGCGATGACGCGGATGAGCTGCTCGCGGCCCGGGCCGGTCTTGACCCGGTCGACCAGGAAGTCGGGCGGCGTGATGGGCGCGCCCCACTCGCTGTCCTTGGCCACCGCGACGAAGGCGTCGGGACGCACGCCATCGACCGGCAGGTTGAACGAGGTCAGGTGGGCGCGGATGCGCTCGCGCGGGACATAGGCGGGGTGGCAGCTCGAGCACGCCGCGAAGGCGTGGTAGACGCGCTCGCCCTCGGCGATGCCACCGGCGGGGTCCTTGCGCCAGGGATCGGCCGGGATGACGATGGCGGTGCCGGCGCCCTTCTTGGCGAAGCCCTCGTGGAAGGTCTTGATGTAGGTCACCAGCGCGGCGCGCTCGTCGCCCGGGATCAGGGCCCACGACGGCATCGAGGTGCCCGACAGCCCGTGCTGCAGGGTGATGGCGAGATCCTCGTCGCGCGGCAGGCCACCCGAGGTCACGGCGGCGAACTTGACGCGCCCCTTGCGCAGATCGCGCGGCTTGGGATCGAGGAAGCGGGCGGCCGGGCCGTTGCCGTCTCCCTTGTCACCGTGACAACCAACGCAGTAGGTCAGGTAGCTGTGCTTGCCCTTGGCCAGCACGGCCTGCTCGAGGCGCGAGCCGCCCGACAGCATCTCGTCGGGCCCCCAATCCTCGCTCGCGCAGCCGGCCACGGCCAGCGCAGCCAGGCCGCTGACCAGGCCAGAGATCCAGATCCTCAAGAGGTGACTCCTTTCACGGGACGAGCTCGAGCGAGAGCTCGACCTCGGCACCGGCGCCGAGATCGACCACCTGCTCGCTGGCGCCGGCCTCGGCGGCCACGCGCACGCGCAGCCGACCGATGGGCGCATCCGCCAGGCGGAAGCTACCGTCGGCGGCGCTGAAGGTGACGTAGGGATGGTCGACGATGAGCAGCTGCGAGCGCTCGGAGGCGTGGTTGTCACAGGTCACCACGTGCAGGCCGGCCTCCTCGGGCAGCTCCAGGGTCTGCGTGGCCTGCGACGGCGGCAGGGGCACCGCGTCGACGCTGGCGACGCGCACGGTGTGCAGGATGGGATCGAGGTTGTGCGTGGTCAGCGCGCTGCCGGCCGAGGCCAGCAGCACTGGTGGCAGCTGACGGCCGTGCTCGATGCTCAGCGAGGCCGCGGGCAGGCGCGTCGCGGCCAGCCCGGGCGGCGGCTCGTCGAGCCAGATCAGCGCGCCCTCGACCGGCTTGCCGCCGAGGCGCACCACGCCGGCCACCGCGCCCGAGGCGAAGCCCGGCTTGCCCGCGACATAGCCATGGCCCGACGCGCTGCGCGCCGGCTGCGGCGCCGCGCCCAGCACCCGCGGCTCGCGCGACGGCCGCACGCCGGCGACCGCCATGTACAGCGCCGCGGTGATGACCAGCTTGAGCGCCCACAGCGTGCCCACCGCCGTCGTCAGGCGCCCCCAGGTGAAGCGCGACACCGCGATCAGCAGCAGCGCGGCCAGCGGCACCACCGCCAGGTACGACACCACGAAGCGCCCCAGCTGCGAGGCCTCGCGCGGCGCCTTCCACAGCAGGCCGCCCCAGAACATGAACAGCCCCACTGAAACTCCCAGCAGCGCCAGATACGGCGCGGGGGCCAGACCAGTACCAGGAACACCGCTGCCTCGTCGCATCGCGGCGCCTTCCCCTGCAACCAACGGACCGCTTTTCAGGGCCAGATCCGGCAGTCACTCACGCAGAACCTGCGCGGAGCGCCGAAGTCGCGGCACCAGTTGCGCGGCCTCCGCTGCGCCCTGCGCGCACCCGCAGCCGGCGCCGCAGCAAGAGCTTGCGCAGCTCCTCGACCCACAGCACCAGGCTGGCCGAGGCGCCGATGAGCAGGACCTCCCACCACGGCATCGGCACGGTGCGGAACATGCGATTCAGCGGCGGCACGAAGACCACCGCCGCGTGCAGCAGGTTGCCGACCAGCAGGCCACCCAGCAGCCAGCGGTTGCGCAGCACCGAGAGGTCGAGCGCCGAGCGCGTCGCCGAGCGGCAGTTCAGCACGTTGTACCACTCGCACACCGCCAGCACGGTGAAGGTGGCGGTCTGGGTGTGCGCCGCGCTGTAGCCGGCGGCGACGTGGCCGAAGTAGGTGCCCAGCACCACCAGCGTGATGGTGCTGCTCATGAGCAGCGTTCGCAGCCCCAGCGCGCGCGTCAGCAGCGGCTCGCGGCGCGGCACCGGCGCGACCTGCATCTCGTCGCCCTCGCCCGGCTCCATCACCAGATTCACGGTGATGGCGCCCTCGGTGACCACGTTGTTCCACAGGATCTGCACCGCGGCCAGCGGCGGCGGATAGCCCAGCAGCATGGCGGCCAGCAGGATGACGATCTCGGCCAGCGAGGTCGACACCAGGAGGAGCAGCGCCTTCTTGAGGTTGCGGTACACGATGCGCCCCTGCTCGACCGCCTGCACGATGGTCTCGAAGTGGTCGTCGGCGATGACCACCTGGGAGGCCTGCTTGGCGACCTCGGTGCCACCGCGCCCCATGGCCACGCCGACGTCGGCCTGCGCCAGCGCGGGCGCGTCGTTGACGCCGTCGCCGGTCATGGCCACGACCTCGCCGCCGGCCTGCAGCGCCTCGACCAGGCGGAGCTTCTGCGCCGGCTCGACGCGCGCGAACACCGCCACCCGCGGCAGCTCCGCGCGCAGCCGCGCGGCGTCCCAGCCCGCGAGCTCGCGGCCCTCGACCGCGAGGTCCCCGGGGCGCGCGATGTCGAGCTCGCGCGCGATCGCCATGCCGGTGCTGGCGTGATCGCCGGTGAACATGATGGGGCGAATCCCGGCCGCGCGACACGCGGCCACCGCGGCCTTGACCTCGGCGCGCGGCGGATCCAGCTGGCCGCACAGGCCGAGCAGCGTCAGCCCGGTCGGCCAGTCGTCGAGCTCCGCCGGCGGCCCCGCGGCGATGGCCAGCACGCGCAGCGCGTTGTCGGCCAGCCGGGCCTCGGCCGCCAGCAGCGCCGCCCGCGCAGCGTCGTCGAGCGCGACGCGCGCCCCACGCACGGTCTGGTGGCTGCACAGCGGCAGCAGCGCCTCCAGTGCACCCTTGACCGCGACGCCCGGCGCGGCGCCGCCATGCCGGATGGCCATGCGACGCACGGTCGGATCGAACGCCAGCTCGGCCTCGCGCGGGGCCTCGGCCGCCAGCGTCACGGTGTCCATGCCCAGCTTGCCGGCCAGCGTCAGCAGCGCGGCCTCGGTGGGATCCCCGGCGGCGCGCCAGTCCGGCGTCTCGGGGCCCGGCGGCAGCAGCGCGGCGTCGCTGCACAACGCGGCCGCCCGCGCCAGCGCGCGCACGTCGCCGAGCTCGTCCTCGGCGCAGCGCACCTCGCCCACCGGCGCATGGCCGACCCCGGTGACCACGACGTCGCCGCGCCCGGGCAGGTGCAGCGTGGTCACCGTCATCTGGTTCATGGTCAAGGTGCCGGTCTTGTCGCTGCAGATGACCGAGATCGACCCCAGCGTCTCGACCGCGGAGATGCGCCGCACGATGGTCCGGTGCGCGGCCAGCCGCTGCACGCCGACCGCCAGCGCCACCGTCATCGCGATGGGCAGCCCCTCGGGCACCATGCCCACGACCTGGCTGACCGCGACCAGCACGATGTCGCTGATGCGCATGCCGCGCAGCAGGCCGATGGCTACCACCAGCCCGAACAGCGGCAGCGCGGCGATGGCGACCATGCGCCCGAAGCGCGCGATGCGCTGCTCCAGCGGCGTGGCGGGCTCGCGCGCGCCCGCGGTCAGCTTGGCGATGTGGCCGACCTCGGTGCGCACGCCGGTCTCGACCACCACGGCCCGCACGCGCCCGCTCAGCAGCAGCGTGCCCGCGAACAGCATCGAGCGCCGGTCGGCGAGCACGGTGTCGACGGCCTGGGCCTCGGCGCTCTTGTCGACCGGCAGCGACTCCCCGGTCAGCGCGGCCTCGCTGACCTGCACCGAGGCGACCTCGAGCACGCGCGCATCGGCCGGCACGGCGTCGCCCGCGGCCAGCGCGATGACATCCCCGGGCACCAGCTCGCGCGCCGGCAGGGCCAGCTCGACGCCGCCCCGGATGACCCGCGTGGTCAGCTCCGACAGCCGGCGCAGCGCCGCCAGCGAGCGCTCGGCGCGCGACTCCTGGTAGGCGCCCACGGCGGCGTTGGTGCACACCACCGCGATGATGACGACGGCGTCGCCGACCTCGCCCAGCGCGATGGCCAGGCCGGCGGCGACCAGCAGCAGATAGATGAGGGGGCTCAGGAACTGGCGCCCGAACACCGCCAGCCAGGTCCGCGGCGGCGCCTCGGGCAAGGCGTTGGGTCCGAGCTCGGCCTGCCGGCGCGCGGCGGCCTCTGGGCTGAGACCGCCGGGCCCCGACAGCTCCGCCAGGATCTCCTCGGCGGGGCGGGCATGCCACGGCGGTCTCGCCATGACGTCAGGCACCGCCGCGCAGGGTGGCGCCGTCATGCGCCGCGCGCTGGTGGTTCCAGCGCACCAGCTCGCGCTTCATGGCGCGGAAGCTGTCGGCCAGCGCCAGGTGGGCGTCCTCGTGGCGCACGTCGCCCTCGTGATCGCGGCCCGCGCTGAGCTCGTCCTCGGGCACCTTGACGTCGAGCCGGACCTGGAAGTGGCGCCCCTTGCGATGGCTCTGGGCGGGCGCCGTGATCACCACATGGCAGCTGATGATGTGCGGACACAGCTCGGTCAGGCCGTCGACGTGGCTCTTCACGTCGGCCTCGAGGGCTGCGCTGCTGTCCATGTTGCGGAAGGTGATCTGGAGTGGTCTCTTCATGGCGTGACCTGCCTCTCTGGCGTGCGAGACCCGGGCTGCTTCGCCCGGTCGAACTTCAGTGTGCGGCAGAGGTGGAGCCGGTGCTGCGCGTGCGTGTGCTGCCGTGGCGCACGGTGAGGTTGCCCCTCACCATCAGCCCCGCGCCCGCGACCGCGGCACCGAGCAGGCAGCCGCCGACCAGCGCGCCGGAGCCCGGCACCAGCTGGATGAGGCCGTAGTACAGCGTGATGGCGGGCAGCGCGACCAGGATGGCCAGCGCGGGCAGCTCGTGGTCCATCACCGACAGGTAGACCGTCACCAGCGAGCCGCCGATGCAGCCCAGGATGATGATGGCGCCGACCATCTCGGTCTGATAGCCGGGCTTCAGGAAGGCCATCACGCCGGCTGCGGCCAGCGCGAAGACCGCGGTCAGACTGCCAATGATGCCGGGAACCGATGCCAGAAATGGACGCTTGCTCATCACGACCTCCTGCGTCCCCCTGTTTCAACCAGCGTGCCGAAGAAACCCCGCGAATCACTGCACCGAACGCGCAGAACTTGCACGTCAGGGCCAGCCCTGCGCGAAGCTTGCGGGCCTCGAGTTGTCGCCCGTCAATCGGTCTCCGGCAGCTCGTCACCCAGGTCGGCGCCTGCATACCAGTGGCCGCCGCCGTCGCCCCGCCCGGCCAGGCGCGCCAGCGCCCGCAGCCCATCGACCGCGGTGAAGATCCCGACCAGCCGGTCCTCGATCATGACCAGGGCCGAGCCATGGCGCTGCGCCGCCATGGTGGTCGCCACCTCGGCCACCGGGGTCCACGGCGCCACCACATAGGGCTCGGGCGTCATGGCCTCGCCCACCGTCATGACCTCGGGGCTGACCCGCTTGCGCCCGAGGATGCGCAGCAGATCGCGCTCGGTGATGACCCCGATGGGACGGCCGTGCTCCAGCACCGGCAGGTGGCGCAGCGCGCCGGACTCCATGAGCTCCAGCGCCTCGGCCAGAGAGGTCGAGCACGCCACCGTGAGTGGATCACGCGTCATGAACTCGTCCACCCGGGCGCGGTCGTGCTCCGCGGCCATCATGGCGCGCCCTCCTTCTGGGGTGACGGCACCACCATGACCGGGCACTCGGCGTGGCGCATGACGCGCTCGGCCACCGAGCCCAGCACCAGGTGCTTCCAGCCCGAGCGGCCATGGCTGCCCATCACGATGAGATCACAGCCGGCCTCCTTGGCGTGACGCACGATGGCGTTGGCCGGGGTGCCGACCAGGGCGGCGCAGCTGAAGCGCGCGCCCCGGTGCGCCTTGCGGGCGTCGGCGGCCCACATCGCCAGCGACTTGTCGACCGCGTCGGTGATCTGCTGCAGGAGCTCCGGGCTGCCGGTGACCACGCCGTCGGCCAGCGTGTACACCGGGGCCAGGAAGGCATGCACCAGCACGACCTCGCCATCCAGGCGCGCGGCCAGCGCGGCCGCCTTCATCATGGCGACCCGCGATGGCTCCGAGAAGTCGACCGGGCAACAGATCTTGCGGCCGACACCGGGGGTAGCGCTGCTCTTGTCGCGTTTCATGGCAGCCCTCCTAGGGCGTCGAGCGCACCGTCATCACGACACAGCGGGCGCCGCGCACCACGCGCTCCGCCACCGATCCCATCAGGAGATGCGAGATCCCCTTGCGTCCATGCGTCCCCATCACGATCAGGTCGGCTCCCACGTCGGCCGCGGTGGCAGGGATGACGTCGGCGGGGATGCCGGCGCGAACGATGGCGCTCACCGGGGGGCCCTCGCGGGGCTCGGTCTCGGCCTCGGCGGCCTCCTTCTCGAGCAGCGCCTTGGCGGCCTCCTGCTCCCGCGCGGCCAGCGCGCGCAGCGTGTCGGCCTCGCGCGCGGCCATCGGGGTGAACCAGGCCCGGCCGTCGAACGGCGGCTCGGTCACATGCAACGCGACGACGGGGATGCCCAGACGACGCCCCATCGACAGGGCCACACGCAACGCGGGCTTGCTGCCTTCGGTGAGATCCGATGCGAAGAGAATCTTGCGGAACATGGCATCCTCCGTCGTCGCCCACTGGTGGTGCATCGTGCGTGCCGGTGGTGTGGCGGGGGCTGGCGCCACCCTGGCGACGGGCTTCGCGCACGGTTTGCGCGAACACTGGCCGGGGGCGCGGGGCCTGCGGTGCGCGGGGCCCAGGCAGGCGGGGTTTGCTGGCACGGCCGGTGCTTGAGGTGGAATCAGGAGGACGGCGATGAGTAACCACCCGGCACCATGGCGCAAGATCTGCGTCCCCATCGACTTCTCTCAGACCTCGTTGACCGCCTTCGAGCACGCCGTGCCGGTCGCCCGCCAGCATGGCGCCGAGCTCATCCTGCTCCATGTGCAGCGCGACCCGCTGCAGATGGCCGCGGAGTGGACCCGCCCGGCCATGCCGGCCTCTGTGGCAGATCTGCAGGCCACGCTGGCAGGTGAGCTGGAACGCCTCAAGCGGCGCGCCATCGAGCTCGGGGTCAGCCTGGTGTCGACCGCGCTGGTCGACGACGCGCAGCCCTACCGCGGCATCGTCGACTTCGCCGAGGCAGCCGCGGTCGACCTCATCGTGATGGGCACCCACGGGCGCACCGGCCTCAAGCACTTCCTGGTCGGCTCGGTCGCCGAGCACGTGGTGCGCCTGGCGACCTGCCCGGTGCTGACCGTCGGCGAGCGCGCGGCGCATGCCGCGCATCCCGTGCTGCCGCCGGGCCACAGCGGCCTGCGCTGTGTCGACCTCATGCACCGCAACGTGGGCTTCGTGCATCCCTACGACAACCTGCAGGCGGTGGCCAGCAAGATGGCCGACCTCGAGGTGCGCTTCGTCCCGGTGTGCGACGCCACCGGCCACGTGCTGGGCGCGCTGACCGACCGCGACGTGCTGGCCAAGGTGGTGGCCAACGACCGCACCGCCAGCGAGTGCCGCGCCGACGAGCTGATGTCCCGCGACGTGCCCCTGTGCGGCCCCGACGACGACGTGCGCGACGTGGCGCGCCGCATGAACCAGGTCCACGCGCGCCGCGCCGTGGTGGTGTCGGCCGAGGGCGTGGTGCTGGGGGTGCTGAGCCGGTCGGACATCCCCCCGGTGCTGGCGGGCTAGCGCCACCCGGCCGGTGGCTGGTCGGTCACAGCAGGCGCGGTACTCCCGTAAGGTCTGCCGTCGCGATGGCGGTACACGAACCGCTGCCCACATGGGTGACGCTCGATGAGCAGCTGCCCGTCGTGGACGGCGCGGTGGTGCGCGCTGCACAGGGCAATGAGGTTGCGCAGGGCATGGTCGCCACCGCGTGACCAGAAGCGCCAGTGGTGCACGTCGACCCACAGTGCGGCCCGACAGCCGGGCACCTCGCAGCAGCCGTGCGCGCGGCGCAGCGCCGCGGCCCGACGTGCCGGCGGGAGCTTGCGCGACACCGGCGCATCTGGCTGTCGCAGCGCGATCACCGAGGCGTCACACAGCGCGACCTCGAGCAGCTTGGGATCGATGTCGAAGACCTTGCCGCCGCCGTCCTGGGTCA
>JBGASF010000019.1:0-72775 GCA_044229835.1 Polyangia bacterium
TTCTGCGTCGTGGCTGCGCCGACCTGCAATCCATCTGCTCTAAGCTTAACCTCAACCTTGACCTCGGTCTTCGTATTGTTATGGATGATGGCGGCGATTTCGGCTTTGTCGCCTTCGATGAAGAAGCGCGGCAGCACCGGCCGCACCAGCCGCCCCCAGCACAGCCAGCCACAACCACTTCGATGTCGACCGCGTTCGCGTCATCTCTTCTTCTTCAGGCTGAGGCCTTCCTGCTCAACGCTTGGCCAGCCTGTCCCCTTCCCGCGCGGCGCGCAACATCTCTGCAGCGTGCTCCCGCGTCTTGGCGGTGATCTTGACCCCTCCCAGCATGCGCGCCACCTCCTCCTCGCGCTCGCCGTCGCCCAGCCGGGTCACCGAGGTCGCGGTGCGCCCGGCCGCTTCGCGCTTCTGCACCAGGAAATGCGCGTCCGCGAAGGCCGCGATCTGCGCCAGGTGCGTGATGCACACGACCTGCCCGTGGGCCGCCACCTTGGCCAGCTCGCGCCCGACCACCTCGGCCACGCCACCGCCGATGCCGGCGTCGACCTCGTCGAACAGGTAGGTCGTCACCGCGTCGGCCCGCGCCAGCACCCGCTTGAGCGCCAGCATCACGCGCGACAGCTCGCCGCCCGAGGCCACCTTGCTGAGCGGGCGCAGCTCCTCCCCGACGTTGGCCGACAGCATCAGCTCGACGCGGTCCCAGCCCGCCGGCCCCATGCGCTTGCCGGTATCGACCAGCGCGGGCGCGTCGCCCTCGCGCGGCAGCCGGGGCTCGATGCGCACGTCGAGCTTGGCGCCCTTCATGCCCAGGCTGCCCAGCCCCTGCGTGGTCCGCCGCGCCAGATCGCGCCCCGCGGCCAGGCGCGCCTCCGACAGCTTGCCGTGGGTCTCCAGCGCGGCCTTGCGCGCGCTGACCACCGCCTTGCCGAGCTCGGCCCGGCGCTCGTCACGGCGCTCGAAGTTGCCCAGCTCCTCGGCCATCTCGGCGCGGCGCTCCAGCACCGCGGCCACCGTGCCGGCGCCGCCCGGGCCGCTGGCGTGCTTGCGCACCATGCGCCCGATCAGCGCCAGCCGATCCTCGACCTCACCGAGGCGCCCCGGATCGTCCTGGATCTTCTCGCCATACCGGCGCAGCGCCTCGGCCGCGTCGTCGACCTCGACGCGCGCCCGCTCGAGCTGCTCCACCACCGGCGCGAGCTGCGCGTCGATCGTCGCCAGCGGCCCGAGCTCGCGCAGCACGCCCGCCAACCTGTCGCTCACCGCCTCGTCTCCGGCATACAGCACGTCCACCGCCATGCCGGAGGCCGCCGTCAGCCGCTCCGCCGCGCGCAGGCGGTCGCGCTCCGCCGCCAGGGTGACCTCCTCGCCCACCACCAGCTTGGCGTCGTCGATCTCGCGGACCTGGAAGCGCAGCCAGTCCTCGCGCTCGGCCCGGCGCCCCTCGGCGCCGGCCTCGTCACTCAGCGCGGCCACCGCGGCACGCAGCGCCTCGTAGCGTTCGGCACACTCGGCGCGCTTCGATTCCAGCCCGGCGAAGGCGTCGAGCACCTCCAGATGGCGCACCGGATCGGTCAGGCTCTGGTGTTCGTGCTGCCCGGCCACATCGATGAGCGGCGCGATGACCTCGGCCAGCGTGGCCGCGGTCGCCAGCGCACCATTGATGAAGACCTTGCCGCGCCCGGTGCGCTGCAGCACGCGGCGTACCAGCAGGGTGCTGCCGTCGGCCTCGATCCCGGCCGCATCCAGCCGCGTCGCCACCCCGCGCGCCAGCTTGCCCCCGGCGTCGCCGAGGTCGAACACCGCCTCGACCCGGGCCTCGTCCACGCCGGTCCGGATCCAGTCCGCGCTGGCCCGCCCACCGCGCAACAGCCCCACCGCATCGACCACGATGGACTTGCCCGCCCCGGTCTCACCCGTGAGCACGTTCATCCCCGCCGCGAGCTCCACGGTCAGCTCATCGACGATCGCGAACCCTCGAATCCGCAGCTGCGCCAGCACCCGCGCAGCCTAGCACCCCCCCCTGACACAAGGCACCACCCAACCGCCACCCAACCGCCACCCAACCGCCACCAGCAGCTACGCCATGCGCTCGCCGCCACCCCAGCCCAGCTTGCCGCGCAGCACCTCGAAGGTGCTGACCCCCGGCGTCGCCAGCAGCTTGAGCGGCTGCGGCGCGCGCGTCATCTCGACCCGGTCGCCCTTACGGAACGGCCGCGCCCACTGCCCGTCCAGCGTCAGCATCACGCTGGAGGCGTCGCCCACGACCTCGACCGTGAGCAGCTCGCCGTCGTTCAGCCCGACCACCAGCGGCCGGTTGGTCAGCGTGTGCGGACAGATCGGCGTCAGCACCATCGCGCTGACGGTCGGGTACACGATGGGCCCGCCCGCCGACAGGTTGTAGGCGGTCGACCCGGTCGGCGTGCTGACGATGAGGCCGTCGGCCCGGTACGTGGTGATGCGCGCCCCGGCCAGGAAGGTATCGAGCTCGATGAGGCGCGCCATCGCGCTCTGCGAGATGACGGCGTCATTGATGACCGCGCGGGTGACCACCTCGTTCGTCTCGCGGCTGCGCAGGCAGACCTGGATGCGGGTGCGCTCATCCACCCGCAGCTCGCCCGCCAGCGCCGCCTTCAGCGAGGCGCGCGCCTCGGACGCACCGCAGGTGGTCAGAAACCCCAGCCGGCCCAGGTTGATGCCCAGCACCGGGACGCCATGGTCGGCCACCAGGCCGGCGCCATACAGCAGCGTGCCGTCGCCACCCAGCACCACCAGCAGCTCGACCGCGGCGCCGATCTCGGCCTCGGACACCAGCTCGACCTCGGGTACCGCGGGCAGCACCACCGCGGTCACCGTCGGCTCGCTGGTCAGCATCACCGGACGCACACCCAGCTCGCACAGCCAGCCCGCCAGCTCGCGCGCGAGCGCCACCGCCTCGGGCTTGTCCCGCTTCACGACGACCCCGACGCGACGCACGCGGCTCGCCTCAGCCTACGACGCGATTGCGACCGGCGCGCTTGGCCCGGTAGAGGTTCTCGTCAGCGATCTTGATGAAGGCCAGCGCGTCCATGGGCTGGCCCTCGATGGTGGCCAGGCCGACCGAGATGGTGACCTGCAGCTTGTCGCCCTCGAACTCGAACGGCTCGCGCGCGACCATCTGGCGGATCTGCTCGCCGAACTCCTGGCAGCCCTGCGCGGTGGTCTCGGGCAGCACGGCCGAGAACTCCTCGCCGCCGTAGCGTGCCAGCAGCTCCTCGCGCCGGATGCGCGGCTGCAGCCGGCGCGCGATCTCCTTGAGCACGTGGTCGCCGGTGAGGTGACCGTGCTCGTCGTTGATGCGCTTGAAGTGATCGATGTCGAACATGACCAGCGACAGCGGCCGCCCGTAGCGCAGGCAGCGCGCCATCTCGCGGTCGAGGAACTCCAGGAAGTACCGCTTGTTGTGGACGCCGGTCAGGCCGTCCACGATGGTCATGCGGTAGATCTCCTCATGGTACGCGCTCTCGACGTTGGCGCCGGTCAGGAACTTGAAGATGGCGCCGCCGATCTTGACCAGGTCGCCGTCGCACAGCGCCTGTGACTGGACCTGGATGTCGTTGACGTACGAGCCGTTGGTCGAGCCCATGTCCTGGATCGACCAGGCGCCATTGCCGGGATCGCGGAAGAAGCGCGCGTGCCGCCGCGACACCGAGTCGCGGTCGACCTGGATGTCACAGTCGGTGCCGCGCCCGACCACCACCTCGCTGCGCTCGAGCGGGAACTTCTTCCCGATCTCGGCGCCGGGCGGATAGATGAGCACCAGGCAGCCCTCGCCTGCCGTGGCCACCGGGGCGGCCACCTGGATCTTCGTGATGCGGGTCTTCCACTCGCTCATGCGTGCTGGGCGATCCAGGGCGGCAGATCGCCGCTTTCCCCATTTGGCACGCAGACGACGCGACTGTCAATGTAAGCACCTATCGGGATCTGTCGGCCACGCGTGCCGCCGACCGGGGGTTGGCCATGTCGGACCACCGTGATAAGCAGCCAGCATGACCACGGTGCTCAGCGACCAGGTCCCGGCCGCGCCCTTCGAGCTGCGCGGCAAGGGTGACAGCGCGCGCACCGGCATCCTGTGTGTGCACGGCTTCACCGGCACCCCCTTCGAGGTGCGCTGGTTCGGGGAGGAGCTGCATCGCCGGGCCGGCTACGAGGTGCTGGGGATCAGGCTGGCTGGCCATGGCACCGACGTGGACGCGCTCGAGGACACCCGCTGGCGCGACTGGTTCGCCTCGGTCGAGACCGGCTTCGACGAGCTGGCGTCGCGCTGTGACCGGGTCGTCATCGCTGGGATCTCGCTGGGTTCGCTGCTGGGGCTGGAGCTCGCGCGCCGCCGTGGGCGCAAGGTGGCGGCGCTGGTCGCGATGGCCACCCCGCTGTGGCTGCCCCCGATGACCACGGCGGCGATCCGGGCCGCCAGCGCGCCGCTGTGGCAGCGCCTGCTCGGGCGCCGTCGGTTCAAGGCGGTGCCCAAGCTGGGCGGCGGCTCGGACATCCGCGATGTGGAGATGAAGGCCAGGAACCCTTCACTCCCGCGGATGCCGATTCTGCCGCTGGCCAGCCTGCTCGACCTGGCCGCGCTGGTGCGCCTCGGCCTCGAGGACGTCGTCAGTCCAGTGCTGGTGGCGCACGGCAAGCGTGACCACACCGCCCCCCCGGCCTGCGCGGACGAACTCTACAAGCGGCTGTCGGCGCGCAACCGCTGGCAACCCGACGCGCGCACCGACCAGCTCATGCTGGAGGAGAGCTTCCACGTCATCACCATCGATCTCGAGCGCGACATCCTGGTCGACCGCACGCTGTCGTTCCTGGCTGACGTGCTGCGACCTGCACCCGTGAAGGAGGCCGCATGAGCGACCTGATTCTGGCGCTGGACCAGGGCACCACCGGCTCGACCGCGCTGCTGCTCGACCGCTCGCTGGCGGTGCGCGGCAAGGCGACCGTCGATTTTCCACAGATCTTCCCGCAGCCGGGCTGGGTCGAGCACGATCCCGAGGCCATCTGGGGCTCGATGCTGGCCGCGGTCAGGCGGGCCCTCGACGTGGCCAGCGCGGCGCCGGGCGATGTGCGCGCCATCGGCATCACCAACCAGCGCGAGACCACGCTGGTGTGGGATCGCGCCACGGGCACGCCCCGGCGCAGCGCCATCGTGTGGCAGGACCGGCGCACCGCCGACCGCTGCGCCGCGCTGAAGGCGGCCGGCCACGAGGCCATGGTGCGGCGCAAGACCGGCCTGGTGCTGGATCCCTACTTCTCGGGCACCAAGCTGGCCTGGATGCTGGACGCCGATCCGGTGCTGCGGCGCGACGCCGAGGCCGGCAAGGTGGCGTTCGGGACGGTGGACTCGTTCCTGGTGGCGCGGCTGTCGGGCGGCGCGGTCCACGTGACCGATCCGTCCAACGCCTCGCGCACCCTGCTGTTCGATCTGAACACGCTGGCCTGGGATGACGAGCTGTGCGCCCTGCTGACGGTGCCGCGCGCCATGCTGCCCGAGGTGCGCGCCTCGGCCGAGGTCTATGCGCTGACCAAGGGTGTCCCGGGGCTGCCCGACGGCATCCCCATCGCGGCCATCGCGGGTGATCAGCAGAGCGCGCTGTTCGGCCAGGCCTGCTTCCAGCCCGGCGACGCCAAGTGCACCTATGGCACCGGGGCCTTCCTGCTCATGAACACCGGGGCCAAGCCGGTGGCGTCGCAGCGCGGCCTGCTCACGACGGTGGCGTGGAAGCTGCCCGATGGTGAGGTGGCCTACGCGCTGGAGGGTTCGGCCTTCATCGCGGGCGCCGCGGTGCAGTGGCTGCGCGACGGCCTCGGCATCATCGGCAGCGCGGCGGAGATCGAGGCGCTGGCGATGTCGGTGCCCGACGCCGGCGGCGTCACCGTGGTGCCCGCCTTCGCCGGGCTGGGGGCGCCGCACTGGCGGCCGGAGGCGCGCGGCATCATCACGGGGCTGACGCGCGGCACCACGCGGGCCCACCTGGCGCGCGCCACGCTGGAGGGCATGGCGCTGCAGATCGCCGACCTGCTGAGCGCCTGCGTCGCCGATGCCGGGCGGCCGCTGACCAGCCTCAAGGTGGACGGCGGCGCGTCGGCCAACGATCTGCTGATGCAGTTCCAGGCCGACATCCTGGGCACGCCGATCTCGCGCCCGGCCTCGGTCGAGACCACCGCGATGGGCGCCGCCTTCCTGGCCGGGCTGGCGACCAAGGTATGGCCGTCCAAGGCCGCCATCGCCGACGCCTGGCGCGAACAGAAGCGCTTCACGCCGAAGATGCCAGAGGCCGAGCGCGAGGCCCACCTGACACGCTGGAGATCAGCCGTCGCGAAGGCCTGACCGCCCTCGCCCTCGCCCTCGCCCTCGTGCTCGTGCTCGTGCTCGTGCTCGTGCTCGTGCTCGTGCTCGTGCCGCGTGGTGGGCTAGGCCGGGATGCCCAGCTGGGTCTCCGGCCAGGTGTAGGCCAGCGAGGCCTCGTCGTCCGACAGCGCGAGCGGGGCCAGCAGCAGGGTGGCGCCCTTGCCGCCCAGCGCGGGCTGCGGGGTGCCGCACAGGACGACCTCGTCGCCGGCGCTGAGGGTGTGCTCGCGGACGCGGCCCGCGGGCGGCAGCGGCTGCTCCAGCAGCAGCTCGAGGGCGTCACGCTGGCCCACCGTCATGGTCGCCAGATCCATCAGGTGGACGTGCTCGGGGCGCACCGCGGTCACCCGCGCGGTGGCGAGATCCACCTGGGCGCTGGCCTCGCCGTCACGCAGCACCGCGGGCACGCCGCGGACGACCTCCTGCATCTCCTGCCAGGCGTCGTCGGCGAACAGCTCGTCGACCACGACCCGGGTCCACAGCACGTCGCGCTCGGTCAGGGCCGCGCGCAGCTGCCCGCCCGCGGGCTCCAGCACGCCCCTGACCTTGCTGGTGATGCGGCGCTGGCCCAGCGCACCGGCGCCCAGCGGGCGCGCGCGCCGGGCGAAGGCCCAGCCCGACAGCCACAGCACCGCGAACCCCAGCGCAGCCAGCCCCAGCACCAAGAGCACCACGATCACGCCGGTCGGAGTCAGCCAGGTCAGCACGAGCGGCATTATACGAATGCCCGGCAAAATGTCCCCCCGCCTGGCGAAACCCACCAGGCGAAAAGAACCCCGACGCAGCGCACCGAATCCACAGCCCGGAAAACCCGGTCGAGATACAAGCGCTTACAAAAAGCTTCCCTGGGAAAAGCGCTGGCACCTTCGTTGCTAAACAACTCGGCCATGACCAAGACCATCGCTTCTTGCCAGGTTCGTACCGCCACCATCGACCTGCGCGCGCTGACGGATCTGGACCTGCTGGGTGAGGTGCTCGCCCGCAGCAACGATGCCTGGAACGAGTTCGTGCGCCGCTTCCGCGGCCTCATCTACCGCTGCGTCTCCAAGGTCATCTGCAAGTACGAGTCGGTCCTGGCCTCCGAGGACATCAACGAGATCTTCGCCGAGGTGCTGTTCAACCTGATGCGCGACGACATGCGCAAGCTGCGCGCCTACGACCCCAACCGGGGCTCCAAGCTGGGCTCGTGGATTGGCCTCTTGTCCATCAACACCGCCTACGACTACCTGCGCGTCACCACGCGCCGCCCCATCCTGGACCGCATCGACGGCGCCCCCGAGGGCGAGACCACGCGTGACCCGCTCGACGACGTCCTGGAGAAGGAGCGCTGGGTCTATCTCGAGGGCATGCTGAAGGACTTCTCGGAGCGCGACCGCGACTTCGTGGCCCTGTACTACGGCTCCGGCATGGAGCCCGAGCAGATCGCCGAGAAGATGCAGATCTCGATCAAGACGGTGTACTCGAAGAAGAACAAGATCCGGAACCGCCTGGTGTCGCTGGTCAAGCACGCTCCGCCCGACTCGCCCATCGCGCTCGCGGCGTAGTTCACCACCCCGCCCCACCCCGCCTCCCCTCTACAACAGCGGCTTGGTCATGTGCACGAAGTGCGCCGGCCGGCGCAGCTTGCCGGTGTCCTTGAAGGCGCTCGAGCCGCTCTCGCGATAGCCCAGGCTGGCGTAATACGCCGGCAGCTCCTCGCGCAGGTTGACGATCTTGAGGTCCATGTGGCGGGCGCCCTCGTCCCGGCACAGCGCCTCGGCGTGGGCCACCAGGGCGCGACCCAGGCCGGCACGCTGGTGTCCGGGCGCGATCGACAGCAGGCCGAAGTAGCCGCGATCGTCCTGGCGCTGCACATAGATCACCCCGAGCAGCGCGCCGCCGGCGTCGTCGTCCACGGCGCACAGGAAGCGCCCCGCCGCCATCAGCGCGGCGACCTCGGCGTCATGGGTGCGATCGCCGTCGATGAAGAAGTCCTCGACCCGGAAGGCGGCATTGATGAGGGTCGCGATGGCCGGTCCGTCGCCGGCGCCGGCGACCCGGTAGCTGGGAGACATCGCGCGCAGCGTACCAGGACTGCCTGTAAACTGCCGCCATGAGCGTGGACCCCGGGCGGCTGGCAGCAGGGGCGCAGGCATGCGCCGAGCGTCGCTTCGATCAAGCCCTGGCGCTGCTGGCGCCACCCCCCGGGGAGACCGAGGACGCGCACGCGCCGGGGGGCCCCGAGGCCCAGGTGCTGCGCGCGCGCGCCCTGCTGGGACTCGACCGCCGGCGCGCCGCCGCCGAGCTGGTGGCGCCGCTGCTGGAGCGGCCACAGCCGGGGAGCGCCGCGCCGAAGCTGGCCCCGGTGACCCTGTGCGAGGCCCGTGCGCTGCACGCGCGCACCATGCTGCGCGGCTGGGCGCCGTGCGATCTGGTCATCGCCGAGACGCGCGCGACGATGACGGCGGCGCGCCGCCTGGGCGCGCCCGCGCGGGTGGCCGCGCTGGAGGCGGTCACCGACGGCGCGCTGGCCTTCGCGCGCATGCGCTGCCGCGCCAGCGCCGAGCGCGAGCTGGCCGAGGCGCGCTCGGCGTTCGGTGACGACGCCCGGCTGGCGGCCGCCAGCGCCGCCGTGCAACTGGAGTTCGACGACCGCGCCGCGGCCCGCGCCAGCTACCTGGGCGCCGCCGCGCTGGGCACCGACGTGGTCGGCGGCGGCGCGCGCATCACCGCGCTGGGCCTGAGCTGGATCGCGCACCTGATGGGCGAGTTCGCCGAGGGCCACGCCCGCCTCGACTCGCTGGGCCAGGTGCCCGCCGCGGATCTCGCGGTGCACCGGCAGCGCCTGGCGCTGCTGGCCGCCGACGAGCGCTGGGCCGACGCCATCACCATGATCGATCACCTGCTGGCGGTCAGCCCGCGCGCCGACGCCGCACGCGGGTGGCGCTTGCGCCGCGCCGGGGCGCTGCTGGAGCTCGGGCAGCGCGACGCCGCGCTGGCGGCCTACGCGCAGCTCGAGGCCGAGCCGGCCGCCGAGGGCGACCCGGTGACCGCGCAGGCGCGCCGCACCCTGCAGGCGCTGTCGCGCCCGAAGAGCCCCGAGCGCCGGCGCCACCGCCTGCGCGAGTTTCCCACCGTGGCGCAGCTGCGCGATCACTGCGGCCCCGCCAGCTGCGAGCTGTACCTGCGCTACTTCGGCATCCCGGCCTCGCAGGTCGAGATCGCGCGCCAGATCAAGCTGCCCGGCGGCGGCACCCCGGTGTACGCCATGCGCCGCTTCCTCGAGGGCGCCGGCCTGGAGGTGCGGCGCATCGAGGCCAGCCTGCCGGTGATCCGGCGCGTGCTCGACATCGGGCTGCCGCTGATCCTGGAGGAGGAGTACTCGACCTCGCGCCACGTCGCGGTGTGCATCGGCTATGACGACGAGCGCGAGATCATCGAGGTCCAGGACCCGATGACCCACGAGCTGCGCGAGACGCCCTACGCCGAGCTGCCCAAGCTGCTCGGCCTGGCCAACCATGGCGCCCTGATCGGCCTGCCCGCGAGCGACCTGGTGCGCCGCGCCGCGCTCGACGCCGCGCGCATCACCGAGGCCCGGTACATCGCGCTGACCGACGCCGCCTTCGCCGCCAAGGAGGTCGACAACGATCCCGCCAAGGGCGACGCCCTGGTCGACCAGGCCATCGAGCTGCGCCGCGACTACGAGCTGGCCTGGATCTACCGCTTCGGTCGCGCGCGCGACGCCTGGCACAAGGAGCCCGGCCCCGACACCCGCGCGCGCCTGGGCAAGATCCTGACCGAGATCCTGGCGCTGTGGCCCGACGACGAGTGGCCACAGCAGTACGCCGGCTTCGTCTACTACAGCGAGGATCGCCAGGACGAGGCGCGCGCGGCGTTCGATCAGGCCATCCAGCGCGATCCCGGCGACGGCAACAACTGGGCCTCGCTGGCAGACTGCTACATCGCCCTGGGCCGCCGCGACGACGCCCGCCACGCCCTGGAGCAGGCGCTGCTCCGGCTGCCCTGGCACGAGCGCGCCGCCGAGAACCTGGCCGATCTGTACGAGGACATCGGCGAGCTCGCGCGCGCCTGGGCGCTGAACGACGCCGCTCGCGAGCGCGGGCCCAAGAACCCCTTCAACTTCGAGGTCGAGGCCCGCCTGCACGAGCGCCGCGGCGATCTGCCCGCGGTGCTGGCCGCCTACACCCGCGCCACCGAGGCGGCGCCGAGCCGGGTCTGGGCCAACCTGCAGCGCGCGCGCACGCTGGCGCGGCTGGGTCGCGCCGACGAGGTCGAGGCCGTCCTCGAGCCCATCCTGCGCGCGCAGCCGGCCGACGCCGGCCTGCGCGTCGAGCTGGCCGACATGCTGTACAAGTACGGCCGCCCCGAGCGCGCGATGGCGATCTGCCAGCAGCTGCTGGAGAAGGACGGCAAGCACGCCTCGGCGTTCGCCATCATGGGCGCCTGTCAGTGCGCGCTGCCGGGGCTGCTCGACGCCGGCCTGGTGACGCTCAAGCTGGCGCTGACGCTGCGCCCTGGCTATGCCTGGGTGTACGCCGAGATGGGGCGCCACCTGGAGGCGGCGGGGCGCATCCACGAGGCGGTGGCGGCGCTGGCCGCGGCGACCGGGCTGGTGTCGTCGGCCAACAACCGCTTCGCGCTGGGTTCGGCGCTGGTCAGCGCCGGGGCGCTGGGCGACGGGGTGGCGCAGCTGGTGAGCGCGGCGCGCGCGGCGGCGCTGGACGAGGACAAGCTGGTGCGCGTGGCCAGCGCGGTGATGCAGCAGGACGGCCTCGGCGCGGCGACCAGCCTGCTGCGCGATCTGGCGGCCGGTCGTGATGATGATGCCGCGGTGCTGCGCGCGCATGTGCGCCTGCTGGTCGAGGTGGCGGCGCAGCCCATGCTGGCGGGGCCGCTGATCGGGCGCCTCGGCGAGCTGGAGCCCGAGGGGCCGGTGGTCGGGGCCTGGCGCGCGCGGGCCCGGCTGGGCAGCGACCAGACCGCCGAGCCGTGGCTGCGCGAGGCGGCGGCCCCGGCGCCGGCGGGGGCCGAGGATGCGCCGTCGGCGACGCGGCCGCCCCGCCTGATGGCGCGGGTGCTGCTGGCCGACGGGCTGAACCAGCTCGGGCGCCACGCCGAGGCGCTGCAGCTGCTGGGGGATGGCAAGCAGACCTTCGCGGTCATGCGCCAGCGTGTGCTGGCCGAGCTCGGCAGCGGCAACCTGGCCGGGGCCAAGCAGCTGCTCGACGGCTGGGCGACCGCGGGACCGGGGCGCCGCGACGAGAGCTGGGAGCTCGGCTACCTGGTGGCGCGGCGGCAGGGCGACCACGCCGGCGCGCTGGACCTGGCCGGCAAGCTGGCGGCGGCCAGCGGCGAGCACGAGGAGGACGGCCAGCTCGGACGCTGGGAGCTCGAGAAGTTCGAGTGCATGCTGCGCGCGGGCGAGCTGCCGCGCGCCGAGAAGTTCGGGCTGCGCCAGGTCGGACGCGTGGAGGATGCCGTGCGCCTGGCCGAGGTGGCGCTGAGCGCGGGCGCGGCGCCGCTGGCGCGCACCCTGGCCGAGCATGCGCGTGAGCTGGATCCCGGCGGCGGCCTGTGGGCCGGCGTGCTGGCGCGCGCCTCGTCTGCTACCGTATGAGCATGTGCATGACGTCGCTTGCGGCCGGGTCGCTGATGGCCGTGGTGCTGCTGATCGCCGCGGCGCTGACGCTGTGGCTGTGGCGCCGCGAGCGGGGCGGCGGCGGCGCCGGCGCGCGCTTCCGGCGCTTGCGCGGCGAGGGCAGCGGCGGCCAGGGCGGCGCCGGCGAGGGCCACCAGGGTGACGGCGACGGCGATGGTGGCGGCGATGGCGATGGTGGCGGCGATGGCGACGGCAGCGAGGGTGACGGCAGCGGCGCCCCGGTGCTGAAGAACGGCCACAAGAACGGGCGCAACGGCAAGCATGTCAGCGCCGGCCCCAGCGCGACCACGCTGGCGGCGCACAACCTGCTCGACGACGCCGAGGCCGCGCTGGCCGGTGGTGACCGGGTCGGGGCGCTGAGGATGATCGACGACGCCTGCCTGCTGGCGGGGGAAGATCCGATGGTGCTGCGCCGCGCCGAGGTGCTGCGCGCGCGCGTCGCGTGAGGGTCGTGTCAGGGTCGTGTGTCAGGGTTCCGTGGTAGGTCCCACCCACCCCCAAGGCGGAGGGGGATCCGACGAGAATCCGGGCATGAACACACCTGGGCCGGCGTTATTTAGCCCTCGCGCCCAGGTGCGGCGCTGGTAGACTGCGCGGCGATGTTTCGGCTCTGGAACAGCACCCCCGGACGCAAGCGCGTCGCCATCGAAAACCCCAGTGACGGCGGGGTCCTGTTCTGGCTGGGCAAGCTGTACGGCTTCGTCCTCGCCACCGTGGTGCTGACCGCGCTGGCGGCCTCGTTCTCGACCTACGTCTTCTATGCCGCCAGCATCGGCCCGGTGTCGGGCGACCGCGAGGCCCACGCCGCGCCCTCGGTGACCCGGATCTACGCCGGCGACGGCACCCTGCTGGCGGAGCTGGCCAACCAGTGGCGCGAGGAGGTCCCGCTGTCGGCGGTGCCCGAGCGGCTGCAGCGCGCCTTCATCGCCACCGAGGATCGCCGCTTCTACCAGCATGGCGGCATCGACTTCCGCGGCATCATGCGCGCCATCCTGAGCAACGTCTCCAGCGGCCAGCTGCGCCAGGGCGGCTCCACCATCACGCAGCAGGTCGCCAAGATGTCGCTGGGCAGCGAGAAGTCGTTCTCGCGCAAGGCCAAGGAGGCCGTGCTGGCGCGCCGCATGGAGGCGCACCTCAGCAAGCACCAGATCCTCGAGCGCTACCTGAACGGCGTCTTCCTCGGCGGCGGCGCCTACGGCGTCAAGGCCGCCGCCATGCGCTACTTCGGCAAGCAGCTCGACGAGCTGACCCTGAGCGAGCAGGCCATGATCGCCGGTCTGGCCCGCGCCCCCGGCCGCGACGCCCCCACGCGCAGCATCGAGGCCGCCACCAAGCGCCGCAACGAGGTCCTGCGCGCCATGGCCGAGACCGGCGTCATCACCGAGGCCGAGCGCAGCGCCGCCAGCGCCGACAAGATCCGCCTGCGCAAGTACAAGGAGGTCTTCGGCCAGGTCTCGCCCTACTTCAGCGAGCAGGTCCGCCTCGACCTGGTCGCGCACTACGGCCGCAAGGACCTCTACGAGCGCGGCCTGCGCGTCGAGACCACGGTGCTGCCCTGGGTCGACGCCGTGGCCGCCGAGAACGTCGACTTCGCGACCCGCAAGATGGACAAGCGCCAGGGCTTCCGCAAGACCACGCGCCTGACCAGCCCGCCCGACGAGGAGCCCGGCCGCGTCGCCCACCTGACCGGCGGCGCGCGCGCCGCCTTCCGCCAGCGCGCCGAGGCGCGCTATGGCGAGGCCCCGCTGGTCGAGGGCCGGCGCTACCTCGGCGTGGTCGAGGAGGTCGCCGCCGACGGCGCCAAGGTGCGCGTCGGCGCGCGCAGCTACCCGCTGCCGCTGAGCCAGATGCGCTGGGCCTCCACCTTCACCACCAAGGACGCCACCAACGATCGCACCACCGGCGATGCGCGCACCGCGCTCGAGGTCGGTGACGTCATCTGGGTGCGCTCGGCGCGGCGCTCGCGCACCGCCAAGTTCACCGACTGGACCTACAACGAGGACGGCGACGCCATCTGGATGCCGGAGAGCGACAAGCCGACCGGCCCCGAGGGCACCCTGGCCCTGGAGCAGACCCCGCGCGTGCAGTCGGCCATCTTCACCTTCGACCACGAGACCGGCTACGTGCTGGCCATGGCCGGCGGCACCGACTTCGATCGCGTCAAGTACAACCAGGTCACCCAGGCCTGCCGTCAGCCCGGCTCGACCTACAAGCCGATCTACTACTCGCTGGCGATGGACAAGGGCTTCGGCTTCGACTCGTCGTGGAAGGACATCCCCAAGACCGAGGTCGACCCCATCACCGGCGAGGTCTGGAAGCCGACCGACCTCGAGACCCCGACCACCCAGGAGGTCACGCTGGAGTGGTCCCTGGTGTGGTCGCGCAACATCCCCTCGGTCGAGATCTTCAACAAGCTGGGCGCCAGCGCGGTCGAGGCCTGGGCGCGCAAGCTCGGCTTCACCACGACCATCCACGCCGACAAGGCGCTGGCGCTGGGCGCGTCGTGCACCTACATGGACGAGCTGTCGCGGGCGTTCTCGTACTTCGCGCGCAACGGGCGCGGCTATGCCGACGACCTCATCTATGTGCGTCGCATCCGCGATCGCAACGGCCACGTGCTGGTCGACCGCACCGCCTGGTTCGATCCCGACCTGTCACCCGCCGACAAGCTGGACCGCATCGCCGCGCGCGCTGGCGTCAAGCTGCCCCAGGTCATCCCGGCGCGCGCCGCCTACCTGACCAACGTGCTGCTGCGCCAGGCCGTCGATCGCGGCCACGCCAAGCCGATCCGCGCCACGCCCATCGTCGCCGCCGGCAAGACCGGCACCTCCAGCGCCACCATGGATCTGTGGTTCACCGGCTACACCGCGCGCTGGTACACCACCTTCTGGATGGGCGACGTGCAGCGCGAGCGCCAGCTCGGCTACCACGACGCATCGTTCATGGTCGCGGTGCCCTCGTGGGCGCGCTACATGAACGAGGTCGCGGTCGACCAGCCGCAGCGCGAGATCCCGACCTGGGTGCCCGAGGGCGTCAAGCCGGGCGACCGCGGCGGCCCCGCCAAGCGCGCCGACGCCACCGGCAAGACACCGACGCCGGATCCGGACGGGACCTGATGGCCAACGTCGAGCGGCCCTAGCCTTGCGCGTCGCGGCCACGGTGGGCGTGCCGCCGTCGGCGCGCCGGCGTCGGCTGCACCTGTGGGCGCTGTATGCGCGCGCCATCCTGCGCGAGTTCCGCGGCTCGCTGGCGCTGCTGGCCGGCCTGATGGTGATCGGCACCGCGGTCATCGCGCTGTCGTCGTGGCAGCCGCAGCCGGGGCTGCGCCACAGCTTCGCGGCGGCCTTCGAGCTGCTCTCGGGCGAGCCGCTGCTGGGGCCGCCGCCCAACGCGGCGGTGACGGTGCTGTACGTGGCATTTCCGATCGCGGGGCTGGCGGTGGGCGCCGAGGCCCTGGTGCGACTGTCGCTGCTTCTGTTTTCGAAGCGACACGGACAGAAGGAGTGGGCCAAGATCATGGCGTCGACGTTGCGGGATCATGTGGTGCTGTGCGGGCTCGGCCACCTCGGGGTGCGCGTGCTGGAGAAGCTGCTCGAGCTCGGGGTCGACGTCGTGGTCATCGAGCGCGACGCCGCCAACGGCTTCGTCGAGACCGCGCGGGCGCGCAAGGTCCCGGTGCTCGAGCTCGACGCCAAGAACGAGACCGCGCTGGCCGAGGCCGGAGTGCCGCACGCGCGCGCCATCATCGTGTGCACCAACGACGTCATGACCAACCTCGAGGTCGCCGTCGACGCGCGCAAGCTGAACCCGAAGATCCGGCTGGTCACCCGCATGTTCGACCCCGCGGTGGCGGCCAAGCTGGGCGACGCGCTGGCGCTGGACGTGGCCTTCAGCTCGTCGGCGCTGGCGGCGCCCACGGTGGCGACCGCGATCTTCGACGCCAACGTGCTGTCGTCGTTCGAGCTCGACGGCAAGATGCACCTGGTGGCGCGCGTCGAGGCCAGCAAGGGCGGCGCGCTGGCCGGCAAGGTCATCGCCGGCGTGCAGAGCGAGCTCGAGGTCGCGGTGCTGGCGCTGGAGCGCGCCGCCGGTGGCCCCAGCTTCCGGCCCTCGCCCGACGAGAAGGTGCAGGCCGGTGACGCCGTGGTGGTGCATGTGCGCGCCGACAAGCTGGGCAAGTTCACCAGCGCCGCGCGCGGCTGAGCGTCAGGCGCGCGGGTGTCAGCGCTGGGCGTGGCTGACGATGAGCTTGCCGACGCGGCCGATGACGACCTGACGCACGTCGGTCAGGCCGGCCGACAGCAGGGCGCGGGTGTGGGTCTCGCGCGCCACGCCCGCGCGTCCGCCCAGCCAGCCCGGCAGCCCGGCGGCGCCCGCCAGCGCGCTGACCAGGATGAGCCGGCGCCCCGGCGCCAGCGCGGCCACCAGCGTCGCCAGCTCGGCGGGCGGCTCGGCGGCGATGATGCCGTCGAGGCCGCCGGCGGCCACCGGCAGGCCGTGCGCGCGCAGCACCAGCAGCGCGGGCGGAGCGGCGCCCCGCGCGGGCCTCAGGACCTTCTGGAGCTGGCGCGCGGCGGCGCCGGCCTGGGTCGCCAGCACGCGCGCGCCACGGTCGGCCAGCGCGCGCGCCAGGGTGAGATCGCCGAGCACCGCCAGGCGCGGCGTCGCCGGGCACAGCGCCATCAGGACCTCGTCGAGCTCGGCCGGCGCGCTCATGTCAGCGCGTCGGCGGCGGGATGTGCAGGTAGCGACACTTGGGCTCTTCGAGGTGAGGGGTGACGCGCAAGCGCCACCACAGGTTGTCGGCGATGAAGCGGAAGTTCTGGTAGCTGACCACGAAGAAGTCGATCTTCTGGTGCTTGATGGCGCCGCCCTGGTCGTCGGCGCGCAGGCAGCCGTCGTGGCGGGTGCCGTCGGGCAGCAGCACGCCGTCGAGCTCGGGCAGGTACACGGTGTCGCCGATGGGGATGTAGCGCGGGTCGACCGCGATGGACCGGAACGGCACCAGCGACCGGTTCTGCACCCCCTTGCCCATCGGGTAGCGCTCGGCGTCGAGCAGCGTGAAGCAGGTGCCGAGGCCCCACCTGCAGCGCCCGTCGTAGTTGATGACGCGACCGTCGGACAGGATCCCCGAGCCCTCCATGGCCAGCTCGTCGAGGAACGACATCGGGTAGGTGCCGATGTACAGGCCGTTGGCGGTGTAGATGTCGGTGTCGGGCGGGTCGATGCGGTGCGGCTCCTCGAAGGCCAGCCAGTAGAACGACAGCCGGTAGCCCTCGTCGGCGCCGATGGGGAAGCCGCAGCACTCCTTGACCTTGGACGAGGGCTGGACCTTGCCGGTGGGCAGGCCGGGTTCGCGACCGGCCTCGCCGGGTGCGCGGCGCGCGGCGGCGGGGGCCGCGGGCGGCGCCGGGGTGTCGGGGGCGGCAGCCGGGGTGCCCGGTCGCAAGGACAGGTACGCCGACGCGATGGCGACGAGTGCGAGCGACCTGCCGAGACGCGGGGACACCATGATGATGATAGCGCGTCCGAGGCCGCTTCAGTAGTCACCGGGTGGCGGAAGGGGGCGCGGGTGGACGGGTGCCGGGGGTGCGAGTGGACCGGTGCTGGGCGCGGGTGGACGGGTGCCGGGCGCGGGTGGACGGGTGCCGGGGGGCGTGGTACGCGAACCATGTGCAGCCCGCATGGCTCGTGCGTGTGCCTGGCGCGACGCCTGCGGCGACGGCGGCGGCGGCTGGCTCGGGCGCAGCGGAGCTCGGGGGCAAGGCGGCGGGAATCCTGCGCCTGGCGGCGGCCGGACTGCCGGTGCCCGAGGGCTGGGTGGTGACGCCCGAGGTCACCGAGCAGGAGCTTTCGGGAGCCGCCGGGCGGGCGGCCCTGATGGAGGCGGTGGCCCAGCTGGGGGCGGGGCCGGCCGGCGCGGAGACGCTGGTGGTGCGCTCGTCGGCCAGCGGGGAGGACGCGGCGGGCGCGCGCGCGCCCGGGGTGTATCGCTCGATCGCCGGCGTGCCGCGACAGGGCGCCGCGCTGGTGGCGGCGGTGGCGGCGGTGCGGGCGTCGCTGCGGTCGCCGCTGGCGGCGGCCTACCGGGCCCGGATGAGCGCGGGTGCGGGTGCGGGCGCGGGTGCGGGCGCGGATGCGGGCGCGGGTGCGGATGCGGGCGCGGGTGCGGGCGCGGGCGCGGATGCGGGCGCGGGCATCGGCGAGCGCATGGCGGTGCTCGTGCAGGCCACGGTGCCGGGGGTGCAGCTGACCCTGTACACGCGCGACCCTGGCCAGGGTGCCGCGGCGACCCACCTGCGCCTCGAGCGCGCCGACGGCGCGGCGCTGCTGTGTGACCGGGACAGCGGCGCGGTGGTGCTGGCCGAGTGGGCGCCGGCGGCGCTGGGGCAGCGCTGGCTGGGCGTGGTGATGGCCGCGGTGCCGGTGCTGGAACACAGCTTCGGCGGCCCGGTCGACGCCGAGCTGGTGGTCGGCGATGGCGACGACGCCGTGACCTGGGTGCAGGCGCGGCCGGCGGCGCTGTGGGCCACGCCGGCGCGCACCGTGTTCACGGCGCCCGACGCGCGCGCCTGGCGCCTCGATGCGACGCACAACCCGGCGCCGCTGTCGGCCGCCCAGGCCGAGCTGGTGGCCGCGGTCGAGGCGGGACGGAGGCCCGGCCAGGTGGTGATCGAGGGGTATCTGTACGTCGCGGAGCCGGAGGAAGTTCGCAACCCGAGCACGAGCACGAGCACGAGCACGAGCACGAGCACGAGCACGAGCACGAGCACGAGCACGAGCACGGGCACGGGCACGGGCACGGGCACGGGCACGAGCACGAGGCTGAGGGAGAGACAGCTACTTCGGGGGCAGGGCGACGCGGGCGAGGGCCTGGGCGCAGGCGTCGGGAGCGGGGCGGCTGGAGAGCCAGCCGAGCAGGCACAGGTAGCCGGGGTCGTCCTTGTTGAGCCACAGCTTGGGGCCGACGTGGGCGACGCCGCCCTCGGCCTTGCTGAGGGGCTTGAGCAGGGCCAGGTGGCGGGTGGGCGCGGCGCCGGGGTCGACGGCGAGCAGGCTGGCGACGTTTGCGGCCAGCTCGGGGTCGGTCAGGCCGGCGTCGCGCGACAGCCCCTCGGCGCGCAGGCCGATCTCGCTGTACAGGCGCAGGGCGCGACCGCGGTCGCCGTGACAGTCGAGGGTCGCGCAGCTGGCCTCGAGCAGCGGGTGCAGATCGCGGGTGTAGCTGGCGACGTCGCCGCTGGGGGCAGGGGTCTCGCCGGGATCGTCGCCGGTGCACGCGGGGGCCGCCAGCGCCGCCAGGACGAGGGTCAGCGCGAGGGGCAGGGCGCGCAGCCGGGCGAGCGCGAGGGGCAGGGTGCGCCGGCGCGGCGGGCTCACGGCGTCTCCAGGACATAGATCCGCCCGGGCGAGCTGGGCGACTCCGGCGGCGCGTGGCAGGCGTTGCAGCTGCCCTCGCGCTGGATCCGGCTGCGCATCTTGATCTCGCGCGAGCTGGCGGTGACGCTGACCTCGATCGGGTAGCTGGGCGTGAAGCCGATCGCGAGCTGGCCGCGGCCGCGATCGCGCGGCTGGTCGAGGCCGGGCTCGACCGAGACCATGAAGTTGCCGGTGCGGTTGGTCAGGACGTCGAACTCGCGCCCGGCGGCGTCGCGCAGCCGCACCCGCGCCGCCTCGAGCCCAGCGAGGTCGTCCTTGCGCAGGTACACCGTGCCGGCCAGCGCAAGGCGCGCGCCCTCGGCGGCATAGTCGGGGCCGTGACAGAGCAGGCAGAACTGGCCCGGGCGGTGCTCGGGATCGCCGTCCTCGCACTCGCGCTCGCTGGCGCACAGGCGGTCCTGCTCGCGGCGGGCGCGCTCCTCGGGGCTCTCGCCCAGGCAGCCGGCCAGCGCCAGGGTCAGCGCCAGCAGCCCACCGATGCGGCCGCGCGTGGTCATGGCGTCCACCGCACGCCGACCTGGCCGATCAGCGCCAGCCGCTGCGACAGCAAGAGGTAGTCGTCGTAGCTGGTGCGCATCGCGCTGGCCTCGCCGTACAGCGACAGGTCGTCGCCGCGCTGCCACTCGACCCGGGCACCGCCGGTCAGGTTCTGGTAGGTCGACAGCTCGCGATCCAGGGTGCGATAGCGCGGCAGCACGCCGCGGCTGACCACATAGGTGCGACGCCAGAAGCTGGCGGCGGCCTGGGCATACAGCCGCCCGAACAGGCTGACGGTGAGCTGCGCGCCGAGCGGGGTGCTCAGGGTGGGCTCCACGGTGTGGGCCACGATGCCCCAGTCGTCGAGGTACAGCTGGTAGTCGAGGCGCGCCGCGCCCAGCCGGCCCAGCCAGCGCAGCAGGCGCACCGCGAAGGCGTGGCCGACGCGCAGATCGGGCACCTCCTCGGGCGGGCGCACGGCGTCCGACCAGCGCGAGAAGTTGTACAGGCCCAGGGTCTCGCCGCGCGCGGCCAGCATGTCGACGGTGGCCTGCTCGAACAGCGGCACGAAGCGATACGGCTTCTCGAGATAGCCGTCCTGCACCGTCAGGGTGTACACCGCGCGCGCCACCGTGCGCGGGCCGAGCACCTGGGTCAGGGTGACCTCGGCGCCGTGGCTGGCGAGCTCGCGCTCGAACACCGCGCGCGCCGTCTGCGCGCGCCCGATGCGATCCAGGCTGAGCGACCAGCCCACCTGCAGCGTGGTGTCGGGCGAGCCGAGCTGGGTCTCCACGGCGGCGCTGACCGCGTGCGAGGTGTAGTCGCGCTCCTTGGAGAAGGCGTAGCCCAGCGACGGCACCCAGCGGCCGAAGGCGCGCCGGGCGTCGACATCGACCTCGCTGCGCACCTCGGTGAAGCGCTTGCTGGCCGCCGACACCAGGTCGACCGAGGCCGCGCTGACGGCGTCCACCACCTCGCGGACCTGGACCTCGCCGCCCTCGATCCGCCGGCGCACCGCGAGCTGCGGGCTGACCACCAGCACGCTGTCGTCGTCGCTGTAGACCAGGGTGTCCTGCGAGATTCGCCAGGGCCCCTCGGCGCGCGCGCTGCCCGGTGCCAGCACGCAGAGCAAGAGGACGATCCAGGGCCGGCGCGTCGGCTTCATCGGGGCGCGCCGATGATGCGCGGAGGTCACGCCGGGGTCAACCGCGGGGCAGCCTCAGTGCTGCGGTTGCGGCATCGGCTGCGGATACAGCTGCTGCCCCGGCGCCGGCTGGACCGGGCCCGGGTAGGGCTGCCCCGGGTAGGGCTGGTACGGGTAGGGCTGCGGGTACGGCTGTGGCTGCTGGTACGGGTAGGGCTGCGGCTGCCAGTACTGCTGCTGCCACTCGGTGGCCTTGCGCGCCTTGCAGGCCCGCACGCGCGCATAGCCGTCGCTGGCCGACATGCCGAAGGGCACCGCGATCGCGGTGGCCGCCAGCGCGCCGACCCCGGCGATGGTCTTGACCGGGAAGTCGGTGCCCTCGGGGCCACTCTCGTCGTCGGCCATCAGGTAGATCGCGCCGTACAGCACGGCCGCGGTGCCGTACACCGCCGAGATCACCGTGTCGACGCCGGGGCCGACCTTCGAGGTCGTGCAGCTGACCGGCGGGCGCTCGTTGGCGCCGGGCCCCTCGGTGATGATCCATGAACAGCCGCTGGCACAGACCAGCAGCGCACCCAGCATCCCGCCCAGCCGCTTCATGCCGCCATCGTACAGCTACGGAGGCGGCCCTTCACCGTTGTAGCGTGGCAAAGGGATGTCCCGCATGTGCTGGACCGCACGTTCCAGCTGCTCCTCGCGGCTGTCCTCGGCCTCGTCGTCGTCGTCGTCATCATCATCGTCGCCGTCCTCATCGGGCTGGCCGGCGCGTTGCAGCCACCTGGCCGCCTCGCGCTCGCGCGGGCTGAGGCCCATGCGCGCCTCGGGGTAGTAGCGCCGGATCATGTCGATCTCCCACCAGCCCTCGTCGCCGCCGGGGCCCGCCTCCTCTTCCTCCTCGCCCTCGTCGCGGATGATCGGCGTCATGCCCCACGGCGCCGCCGTGCCCTTCATCATCTTCCACAGGATCCGCCCCAGCCCGGGCGCCTCGTCGGGGTGCTCGAACTTCATGTTGGCGGCCTCGGTCATCGACTGCATCAGCGGCGAGCTGCGCCCGTTGATGGCCTCGGGCACGATGCGCGGCACATAGTCGTAGGGCGTGAAGTCCGGCGTGTTGGTGAACAGGTCGTACATCGGCGCCGCGTCCACGGTGTACAGCGACAGCGGCTTCAGGCCGAGCAGGTGCTCGATGGTCTTCCACATCGAGGACACGTCATAGTTGGCGCTGGAGACGTAGCCGCGCTTGACCCAGGGGCTGATGACCACCAGCGGCGAGCGATGGCCCTCGACGTGGTCGCCGCCGTCCTGCGGGTCGTCCTCGAAGATGAAGATCACCGAGCTGCCCCAGAACTTGCTCTTCGAGATGGCGTCGACGATGACGCCGGTGCCCTCGTCGTTGTCGGCCACGTAGGAGCCCGGCGTCGGCTTGCCCGGGCTGTCACCCTCGGTGTGGTTGTTGGGCAGCAGCACGAAGGTGAACGGCGGCCAGGTCGGATCGGTCAGCAGCGAGGCCACATAGTCGCCCTTCTTCTTGTCGAGGACGTCCATGTTGTAGACGATCCCCGGGAAGTGGTCGTCGAAGCGGCTCTGGCCGTCCTTGGGCGCCGAGGTCAGGGTGCCGACGGCCTCGCCGAAGTTCACGTAGGCCACGTTCTGGCGCTCGAGCTGCTGCCAGATGTAGCCCTGGCCGGGGGCGGCGTTGGCGGCCACGAACAGCGACGCCGCGCGCGAGCCGCGGCCCCAGGTGGTCAGCCAGGCCTTCTCGGTGAAGTCGGTGGTGGTCGCCGAGGTGCCCCACTGGTGGCCCTGGATCGACGCCTCGGCCTGCGAGTAGAAGTTGTCGAGCACCGCGAACTGGCGCGCCGTCTTGTGCAGGTTGGGCGTGAAGCGGTCGCCGAACAGCACCAGCGAGGGGTCGCCGTTGGTGCCGGCCAGATCGCCGAGCTCGGCGTCGTAGGTCTTGTTCTCGCGCATGATGACGAAGACGTGCTGGATCGGCGTGGCCTCGCCGGGCGCCAGCGGCAGGGAGTTCATGCGCGGCGTCTCGGGGCAGGTCGGCAGCGCGGCCAGCCGGCGCGCGCGGTTGGCGTTCTCGAGCACGGTCTGGGTCAGCGCGGGCAGCTCGGCGTCGGTCGGCGCGGTCAGGATCGAGATCCCGCCCTTCTGGAAGCCCGAGCCGGCCGACTCGGCGATCGGCCCCGAGCCCAGGTGCTTGCCGCTGGCGACCACCAGCGGGGCGCCGTCGGCCACCGCGACCGCGGTGGGGAACCAGCCAGTCGGGAAGCGGCCGATGCGCGTGAAGGTGGTGGCGTCGAGGACGTCGACGGCGTTCTCGCCGCTGTCGGTGACGTAGAGGCGGGCGCCGTCGGGCGACAGCGCCAGGTGCGCCGGCGCGGTGCCCAGCGGCAGGTCGGGCGCGCGCGGCACCGGCACGGTGCGCTCCAGCGTGCGCGTGGCGGTGTCGATGATCGACAGCGTGTCGGCGTCGCTGCTGGCCACCGCCAGCTTGCCGCCGGGCAGCGCCAGCGCGACCCCGGGCGACTTGCCGACGTCGATGCGCGCCTTGACCGCGCCCATCGCGAACGGCGCCGTCAGGTCGACCACCAGCAGCTGGTTGGCGCCCCACGAGGTCACATAGGCCTCGTTGCGGCCGGACGACGCCGGCGCGATCACGACGTCGTTGGGATAGTCGGTGTTGAGCGGCCAGGCGCCGAGCTCGAGGCCGGTGTTGGCGTCGATGGCGATCAGCGCGCTGGAGGCCTGCCCGACCGCGTACAGGGTGTTGCCATCGTTCGACAGCGCCAGCCCGGCGATGAGGTCGCGCCCGCCGTTGGGTGGCCCCATGACGCGGGTCGGCTGCATGCTGCTCGACAGCATGCCGGTGGCGGAGTCGTAGCTGTAGATGAAGATCTTGTCGCTGCCGCCGCCCGACACGAAGATGCGTCCGTCGGAGGCGCGGATGGCGAGGCCGAAGTACAGCGCCTCGGGCTCCTCGAAGGGCTGCTGGTAGGTGATGGCGCCGCTGCTGAGGTCGACGACCGAGAGGAAGTTGGTGTCCTTGCCGCCGTCGGACACCAGCACATGCTTGCCGCCGGGCAGGATGCGGGCCGCCATCGGGAAGCCGCCCAGCTCGACCTGGCGGCCCAGCGGGGACAGCCTGCGGCCTCCGGGCATGATGGCGGTGTTGCCTTCGCCCTTGCCGGCCGGCAGCTTGGCCTCGGCGGGGATGGGCGACTCGGTGCAGTTGCCCTTGAAGGTCACCCCGGGTCGCGGGCTGTCGTCGCCACACCCGGCGACCAGACCCAGCAGCGCGAATCCATGCAAGAACCGGCGGGTCAGCATGGCGGGAAGGTAACACGCACGTGGCTTGACGATGTGCCAGGCGAGTTACAATATGCGCCTCCCCTGATGCGCCACCCCTATGCAGACTTCATCGACCGCGTCGCCAAGCCGGGACGCTACCTGGGCGGCGAGTACAACTCCGTCATCAAGGACCCCGCCACGGTCGACGTCTCGATCGTGCTGGCGTTCCCCGATGTGTACGACATCGGGATGTCGCACCTCGGCACCAAGATCTTGTATCAGGTGCTGAATCAGAACCCGCGCATCGCGTGCGAGCGCGCCTTCGCGCCGTGGCCCGACATGGAGGCCGAGCTGCGCCAGCATGGCCTGCCGGTGCTGTCGCTGGAGCGGGCGCGGCCGCTGCGCGAGTTCGACGTCATCGGGATGTCGCTGCAGTACGAGCTGACCTACACCAACTGTCTGCTCTTGCTCGAGCTGTCGGGGCTGCCGCTGCACGCGGCCGACCGCGGCGACGACCTGCCGCTGGTCATCGCGGGCGGGCCGACGGCGACGCACCCCGAGCCGATGGCGCCGTTCTTCGACGCCTTCTTCATCGGCGAGGGCGAGCAGGCGCTGCCCGATCTGCTGCTGGCGTACAAGGCGCTGCGGCAGCGCGGCCTCGGCAAGCTGGCGGCGCTGGCGCGGGTGGCGCAGCGCGGCGCGCTGTACGTCCCGGCGCTGTACGAGAGCAAGGTGTGCCGGGACAGCGGGCTCCAGTATGTGGAGCCGCGGCTGCCGGCGCCGGGCGAGCCGGCGGCGCCGGCGCGGGTGACGCGGGCCTGGGTCGAGGATCTGGCCAAGTTCCCCTTCCCGGATGACTCGCCGGTGCCGTACGCGGAGGCCATCTTCGATCGCGCCGGGGTCGAGATCGCGCGTGGCTGCACCGAGGGCTGCCGCTTCTGCCAGGCCGGCATGATCTATCGCCCGGTGCGCGAGCGCTCGCCCGACCAGATCATCGACGCCGTGCTGGGCGGCGTGCGCAAGGGCGGCTATGACGAGACCGCGATCACGTCGCTGTCGACCGCCGACTACTCGTGCGTGACCCCGCTGGTCACGAACTTGATGAAGAAGCTGCGCGACGAGAAGGTGTCGCTCAGCGTGTCGTCGCTGCGCGCGTATGGCCTCAACGAGGAGCTGCTCGACGAGCTCAGCTCGGTGCGCGCCACCGGGCTGACCTTCGCGCCCGAGGCCGGCACCCAGCGCATGCGCGACGTCATCAACAAGAACATCACCGAGGCGCACATCACCGAGAGCGCCGAGCGCGTGTTCTCGCGCGGCTGGACCCGCATGAAGCTGTACTTCATGATCGGCCTGCCCACCGAGCGCGACGAGGACGTGCAGGGCATCGTCGAGTTCGGCACCCGGGTGCGGCGCATCGGGCGGCAGAAGGCCCAGGGCGCGCGCGTCACCGTGTCGGTGTCGTCGCACGTGCCCAAGCCGCACACCCCGTTCCAGTGGTGCGCGCAGGACTCGATGGCCGAGATCGAGCGCAAGCAGGCCATCCTGGACGCCACCGCGCGCGCCACCAAGAGCGAGGTCAAGTACCACGAGGCCGGCATGAGCCACGTCGAGGGCTGGCTGTCGCGCGGTGATCGGCGCATGGCGCCGGTGATCGAGGCGGTGTACCGGGCCGGCGGGCGCTTCGACAGCTGGGACGAGTTCTTCTCGCTGGAGCGCTGGCAGCGCGCGGCGGCCGAGGTCGGGCTGGATCCGGTGCGCGCCTACCTGGGGACCATCCCGCTGTCGGCGAAGCTGCCCTGGGACCACATCGACGTCGGGCTGGCCGACGGCTTCCTGGCCAAGGAGTACAGGAAGGCGCTCAAGGATCGGCTGTCGCCGCCGTGCGGCAAGGTGGTGGACAAGCTCCTGCACCCGACCAGCGTGGTCGAGCATGAGGCCGAGCAGCGCCCGCTGGTGTGCTACGAGTGCGGCGTCGCCTGCGATCTGACTGACATGCGCGCGGAGCGCCTGGTGTTCCTGCGCAAGATGGGGGCCGAACAGCCGCGCCAGAAGGCCGAGCCGGCGGGGATCTCGCTCGAGAAGCTGAGCGGGCCGCCGCCGGCGGCGACGCCGCGGGTGCGCTTCGAGCAGGGCGCGGCGACGCGGTTCCGGCTGCGCTTCACCAAGCTGGGGCGCGCGGCCTTCATGTCGCACCTGGATCTGACGCGCATGCTGATGCGGGTGGTGCGGCGCGCCGGGCTGGAGGCGATCTACTCGCAGGGCTTCCACCCCAAGCCGGTCATCGTGTTCTCGCCCGCGCTGGCGCTGGGGATCCAGAGCCTGGCCGAGCTGGTCGACATCAACCTCGGTGGCGCCGAGGTGCTGGATCTGGGGCCTGACGAGCTGGCGCGGCGGCTGACCGCAAAGGCGCCCGAGGGTGTGGTGTTCGAGGCGGCGCGGCGGCTGCCGGTGGGCGAGCCGGGCCTCGGCAAGGTGGTCGGCGCGGCGCGCTTCGCGGCGCAGGTGGCCGGCCTTTCGCTGGGCGCCCTGCGCGAGCAGCTGGCGGCGGCCGAGGCTGCGGGCGGGCCGCTCAAGGTGACGCGGGCCAGCAATGACCGGCGCCGCGCGGCGCGCGAGCTGGACGTGCGCGACTATCTCTTGTCGGCGCGCGCGACCACGGTGGCCGACGAGCCCGAGCTGGGCGCGCTGGAGTGGGATCCCGCCGGCGGCGCGGTGCTCGAGCTGGTGGTGCGGCTGGACGCCGACGGCTCGGCCAAGCCGAGCGAGGTGGTGCGCGCGCTGCTGGCGCCGGCGCCCGGGGTGGCGGTGCGCCACGCCCGGCTGGCGCTGCTGGCGCCCGACGCCGTGACCGATGCCATGAGCTGGCGGCCGCCCCTGGTGACGACGGCGGCGCCGATGACCCTGGGGGCGCTGCCGGCGCAGGCGCCCGACCCGCTGGCGAACGAGGAGGCCGTGTCGTGACCCACAACTGCCCGCACTGCGCGGCGCCCATGAACCTCGGCGCGGTCACGCAGCGCAACGTCGAGTGCGAGTACTGCCACCAGTTCTCGATGCTGCCCGACAATGTCTGGAAGACCTTCAAGACGCGCATCGATCAGGCCAACGCGCAGCAGCAGGCCGCGGCCGCGCGCGCCAACGCGCTGGAGATGCAGAAGCAGGGCTTCAAGCACGCCGGCGGCATGATGCGCCGGGGCTGGATCCTCAGCCTGGTGATGACCGCCGGCATCATCGGCTTCGTGTACTTCCTGCAGAACCGCATCCAGAACCAGGTCCGGCAGAACATCAAGACCGCGACCGGGAGCACGCGCTCGTCGAGCTCGGGCGGCTCGCGCACTTCGGGCGGGGGCGAGGCGCCGCGCAAGGCGGTGGTCATCGACACCGTCAAGCTGACCTTCAAGTCCGACCCGACCGGCGCCGAGATCTACATCGACGGCCGCAAGCTGGACGGCGTCGAGACGCCGGCCACGGTGGACCAGCGCAAGACGTCGGATGTGGTGCTGGTGAAGTTGAAGAAGGAAGGCTACGTGCCGGCGGTGAAGAAGGTGACGCCGGACGCGGATCAGATCATCGAGCTCAAGCTGGAAAAGTAGCCGGACAAACAGGCTACAGGTCACAGGTCACAGGTCACAGGCAACAGGCACTTACGGAGGGGGAGCCGGCCAAGCCTGCTCGCTTCGCTGCCAGCGCGCGTTCCACCGGCGTCCTCCCCGCAACCACCCGTCGCACACCACCCATTGCTAATCGCCTGTGGCCTGTTTCCTGTGGCCTGTCACCTGTGTGTCCGAGTTCCGACCGCTACGGGAAGCTCCAGTCGAGTCGGTTGGAGTTGTCGACCAGGTCGTTGTAGGCGCGCAGCAGCTTGCCCGGCGAGCCGTCGACCATCCACTCGCCCGAGCCGCCGAGGTTCATCTTCTCGCCGGTCGAGTAGGGCACCTTGTCGCGCACGCGACGGAAGCGCTCCTTGGCGGCGACCAGGAACTCCTTGGCGCCGCTCTCGAACGAGGACCAGCCGAAGGTGTGCTCGGTGGCCTTGGGGTTGGCCGCCAGCACCGCCAGCATCTCCTCGTGCGCCTTCTGGTAGTTGCCCAGCGCGGCCTCGATCTCCTCGGTGACCGGCTTGTCCTCCATGCCGGCCTTGAGCAGCGTCTTGGCGTAGCGCATCACGTTGGCCTGGGTGAAGGGCAGGTCGCGCCCGTTCTCCTTCTCCATGCGCGCCAGCTCGCGCTCCTTGAGGCCCTCGTCGACCTTCTCGAGCTCGCTGCGCATCGAGGCGTTGGCCTTGGCGAAGGCCTCGAAGGCGGCGAACAGCGGGCCGTGCATCTCCTTGGCCTTGGCGAACTTGTCGTCCTTGTAGTCGTCCTGCTCGTAGTAGTCGTTGGCCGTCTTGATGAGGGGCATCAGGGTCTTGATGGCGTCGCCATAGGCCTTGCCGGCGGCGTCGAGGGCGTCGAGCTTGGGCTGCATGCCCAGCGCGGTGGTGATGCCCTCCTGGCACTTGGACGGGTCATTGATGGTGTACAGGCCGTACACGTTGCGCTCGTTGCCCTGGGGGCCCTTCTCGGGATCTTTGAGCCAGGAGTAGTAGCGCTCGCGGCTGTCCATGGTCCGGTTGGACACGCTGTTGATGCACTCGATGAAGAAGCCGAGCTTCTCGATCAGGGCGTCGTCGTCCACCCCGCCGGCGTTGCCGCCGCCGCCGCCTCCCTTGGCCCCTCCGCCACCGCCACCGCCCCCACCGCCGCCACCGCCACCCCCGCCGCCACCACCGGGCGCGCCGCCGCCGCCGCCGCTCTCACCAACCTCGCCACCGGGTGCTTTCGCCTTCTTGCACCCCGAGAAGGCGGCGCCCACCAGGCTGCCCGACAGCACGAAGGCCCAGCCGACCTGCCACAGTCGATTCGTTCTCATGCATCCTCCCGCGGGGATAGTAACCCGCGAATTCGCGAAACGGGCTTGCAAACCCGCACTGCGTGGGGGAAACGTAAAGCTTCGTGAGTATGGGGATCTACCGGGCCGAGGGCCGCGACCTTCCTTGTTGGCACCAGGGCGAACCTGGACCCGGCGGACGGGCGCGATGACCATCAGCCACTGGTCCCTGATCGAGGAGCAGCGCCGGCGCCTGGCGGCCGAGGTCGGCACCCTGCACAAGGAGGCGCCGGTCCAGATCGCGCTGGCCTATCCCAGCCCCTACCACGTCGGCATGTCGAGCCTGGGCTTCCAGACCATCTACCGCGAGCTGCACCAGCACCCGCAGGCCAGCGCCGAGCGCTGCTTTCTGCCCGACGACGTCGCCGCCCTGCGCGCCGCGCGCGCGCCGCTCCTGACCTACGAGGGCGAGCGGCCCATCGCCGAGCTCCCCGTGCTGGCCTTCTCGGTGGCCTACGAGCTGGAGCTGACCGGGGTGTGCGAGATGCTCGACCTCGCCGGGTTGCCGGTGCTGGCGCGCGAGCGCGACGCCAGCATGCCGCTGGTGATCGCGGGCGGGCCGCTGACGTTCTCGAACCCGGTGCCGCTGTCGCCCTTCGTCGATGTCATCCTGATGGGCGAGGCCGAGCAGCTGGTGCACGAGCTGTGTGACGTGGTCGCCGGCGCGCCGGCCGGCCCGGGCGGGCGCGCCCAGGTGCTGGACACGCTGGCGCTGCGGCCCGGCTTCTGGGTGCCCGGTCACCCGCGCGGGCTGCCGCCGGTGGTGGCGCGCGCGGACGACGAGCGGCTGCCGGCGCGGTCGCAGATCGTGACGCCGCACACCGAGCTGTCGTCGATGTTCCTCATCGAGCCCGAGCGTGGCTGCTCGCGCGGCTGCACCTACTGCGTGATGCGGCGGACCACCAACGGCGGCATGCGCACGGTGGAGCCCGAGCGGGTCCTCGAGCTCATCCCCGACAGCGCGCGCAAGGTCGGCCTGGTCGGCGCCGCGGTGACCGACCACCCGCGCATCGTGCCGCTCCTGCGCACGCTGGTCGAGGCCGGGCGCCAGGTCGGGATCTCCAGCCTGCGCGCCGACCGGCTGAACGCCGACCTGGTGGGCCTGCTGGCCAGGAGCGGGGCGCGCACGCTGACCACGGCGTCGGATGGCGCCTCGGAGCGGCTGCGCGACGCCATCGATCGCAAGACCAAGGAGAAGCACCTGCTCGCCGCGGCCCAGCTGGCGCGCGACGCGGGCATGCGAACGTTGAAGCTTTACTTGATGGTTGGGCTGCCTGGCGAGACCTCCGCCGATCTCGACGAGCTGGTGCGCTTTGGCAGCGAGCTCTCGAAGATCATCCCGCTGGCCTATGGCGTCGCGCCCTTCGTGGCCAAGCGCAACACCCCGATGGACGGCGCCCCCTTCGCGGGCATCAACGAGGTCGAGCACAAGCTGGCCTACCTGCGCGCGGCGCTGCGCGGACGCGCCGACCTGCGCGCCACCTCCGCGCGCTGGGCCTGGGTCGAGTACATGCTGTCGCAGGGCGACGAGAGCGCCGGGCTGGCCGCGATGGACGCCTGGCGCGCCGGCGGCGGCTTCGCGGCCTGGAAGCGCGCCTTCCGCGAGCGCGGCGCGACCCCGCGCGGGGCGCAGCGGCCCAGCGACGGCCGGCTCAGGCTGCCGGCGCTGGCGGCGTGGCCGACGGCGGCGACGTGACGCAGGGTCAATCGTCGGGGGACTGGCAGCCGCCGGAGTAATAGGGCAGCGGGGACAGCGCGACCGGGGTCTCGGGGCCGATGGCCAGGTCGGTGGCGACGCCGATCTGGTGCACGCGCAGGCGCATCAGGGCGGGCTCGGCGCCGACCTCGTAGACCAGGTGCACCGGGTCGAGCCAGGTCTTGTGGTAGAGGTTGCGCCCGCGCGCCAGCGGCTTCAGCGTCAGGGTGCGCAGATCCAGCAGGTACAGCACGTTGTCCTGGTCGCCGATGCTGGGCGACAGATCGCAGGGATCGCGGCGCAGCGAGAAGGCCAGCCAGCGGCCGTCGGGTGACAGCGCGGCGTCGGCGCCGTGGTCGGGCAGGGTCAAGAGGCGGCCCGCGGGCAGGCGCAGCTCGTTGCCCTGGAACCACACCCCGGGCGCCGGCGCGGCGGGGGCGCCGGCGGCGTCGGCCGGCGGCGGCAGCGTGCTGCGCGACAGCCAGCTCAGCAGCAGGCCACCGCGCGCGGCGGCGCGGGCGCGGCGCTCGGGGGTCAGGCCGCCCTCGGGATCCAGGCTGAAGCGGCGGGTGCCATACTCCTCCTGGCTGTCGACCTCGTACTCGGGCCACTGCACCTCGGGGATGCTGCCCAGCTCGGTGCGGGTCTCGCCCCAGAAGTTGCCGCCGCTGTCCCAGCCGATCTCGATGCGGTGGGCGTCCCAGGGCACCGGCACCGGCGCGCGCTGCACCCCGGTCGCGAGGTCGACCACCAGCAGCGCCAGATCGCGCAGCGGCTCGCGCCCCAGCGAGCTGCGGTGGCGCGTGTACAGGAGCCAGCGGCCGTCGGCGCTGACCGCCAGCGCGCCGATGACGCCGCGGGTGCCGGCGTCGCTCAGGCGCAGGTAGCGGCCGGTGTCGAGATCGAGCTGGTAGATCTCCTCGCGACCCTGGGCGCGCAGCTCGGCCATGGCCGGCGCGCGTGCCACGAAGCGCAGCCCGGGGCGGCGGGCGCGCGCGGCGAAGGCGGCGCGGGCGTCGCGCACCAGGTGGGCCAGGCGGAGCTCGCTGCGCAGGGCCTCGAGGTGGTGATCGGCCATGGCCAGCGGGCCGAAATGCACCGGATCGTGCGCCAGCACCACCGCCAGCTGGGCCAGCGCGTCGGCCTCGCGGTGGGCCTGGGTCAGCGCGACCGCATAGGCGTAGCGCGCGGCGTCGAAGTCGGCGTCGGCGCGCACCAGCGCGGCCAGCACCTCGATGGCGCCGGCGGCGTCGCGCTTCTGCAGGCGCACCTGGCCCCGGCTGAGCTCGTCGGCCTGGTGCTTGGTCACCGGGGTGAAGAACGCGGTCGAGCCGGCCCCCACCAGGGTGCCGCGCCGCGCCGCGCCGGCGCCACCACAGCCGCTCAGCGCGGGCAGCGCGCCCAGCGCCGCGAGCGCGAGCAGGGCCAGCGCGCCGGGCCGCCTCACTTGCCGGGGTTCTCCTCGGTCATGCTCTCGGTGGCCAGCATCGCGGTCAGCGTCGGCACCGCCTCGTGCACCAGCACCAGCTTCATGCGGCCGTCGGCGCCACGCACCGCCGCCGCGGTCACCCGCAGCGCCGCCATCGAGCCGCCGCGCCGCTCCAGCAGATCCAGCATCAGCCAGGCGGCGTCATGCTCGGGCGTCTCGCGCCCGACGATGCCCAGGACCTCGACCTCGCGGCCACCCAGGGCGGCCTGCGCGCGCGCCTCCAGCCAGGCCGTGCGCGCCGCCGCCGTGGTCGCCACGCCATCACCACCGGTGGGGCCCGCGCCGCCGACCAGCAGGGCCGCGCCCGGCGCCAGCAGCGCCTCGGCGTCCTCCACGCTGCGCGCGCGCTGCAGCGCCAGCACCTGCTGCGCCGCGGCCGCGAAGGCCTGGGTCGCCGCCGTGCTGTCGATGTCGGCCTCCAGGCCGGCCGGGACCTGCGCCGAGGCGCCGACCTTCTCGCCCCAGCTGACGTGGGCCTCGGCGCTCAGCAGCGAGCCGACCCGGGACAGCACCAGCTCCAGCTTGCCGGCGGCGCTGCGACGCGCGAACGCCGACATGCCCAGCGCGATGCGGTAGCGCTTCTTCTCGGCGCTGCCATCGGGCCTGGGCATGGTGGCCTCGCCGCGCTCCTCGACCTCGCCGGCCCAGGCCGCCAGCCGGCCGTCGGCCGAGGTCCACTCGGCGGAGCGCCCGACCTGACGCTTGGCCGGCAGCATGCCGCCCGCGAAGGCGCCGCGCACCGCCTTGGCCAGCTCGGCGCCGCCCACCAGCGGAAGCTCGATCTCGGCGCCGACATTGATGAGGTCCTCGCCGCTGGTGTAGGCGCCCAGCATGAGGTCGGCGTCCAGCTTCTCGCGTCCAGCGCGCGCCTGCTCGACCAGGGCCGCGATGGCGCTGCTCTTGGGCTTCGACTTGGCGTCCACGGGGCCTCCTGCCGGCTGCTCGACCGCCTTGCTGCCCGGGCCACCACACCCCAGGACCGCGCCGGCCCCCAGCACCACGACGAGCCCTCGCCATCCCGGTCGCACGTCCGTGAGCTGGTTCATGTCTGCACACCGTACCCAGCGAAACCCAGGTGTGCAACCTCGCCAGGTCCCACGAGGCTATTCCGCTTCGCCACGGGCCATGTTACGAGGACCCCATGTCGGTGCCGGCCAGCACGCGCTACAGCATCTCCATCCCCGCGCCGCACACGCACCTCATCCATGTCGTCGCCGAGTTCGACCTGGCGGGGCTGCCGCCCGGCCCGGTGGAGCTGCACATGGCGGCGTGGACCCCGGGGTCGTACCTCATCCGCGAGTACGCGCGCCACGTCGAGGCGGTGCGAGCGGAAGCGCCCGGCGGCGGCGCGCTGGCGGTCGAGAAGACGGCCAAGAACGTCTGGCGCGTGGAGCGTGGCGGGGCGACGACCATCACGGTGCGCTACCAGGTCTACGCCCACGAGCTGACCGTGCGCACCAGCCACGTCGACGACAGCCCCGCGTTCTGGAACGGCGCCCCGACCTACCTGTGGATCCCCGCGCTGGCCAGCGCGCCGCACCAGCTGACGGTGCAGGTGCCCGAGGGCTGGCAGGTCGACGTCGCGCTGCCCGAGACCAGCGTGGGCGCCTTCCTGGCCCGCGATCTCGACGAGCTGATCGACTCGCCGGTGGAGTGCGGCACCCAGCAGCGCCTCGACTTCACCGCGGCGGGACGGCCGCATCGCATCGCGATCTACGGCCGCCCCGACGGCACCCAGGGCTTCGACGCCGCCACCTTCACGCGCGACGTCGCCGCCATCGTGGAGGCGCACAGCGCGCTGTTCGGGCCGCCGCCGTATGCGCGCTACCTGTTCATCCTGCACCTGGGCGGCGGCTATGGCGGCCTCGAGCACCGCGCCTCGTGCACGCTGCTCAGCGGCCCCGGCGCGTTCCACCCGCGCAAGCGCTACGAGGAGCTGCTCGAGCTGGTCTCGCACGAGTACTTCCACGTCTGGAACGTCAAGCGCATCCGGCCGCGCGCGCTGGGCCCGTTCGACTACGAGCGCGAGGCCTACACGCGCTCGCTGTGGGTGATGGAGGGCATCACCAGCTACTACGATCGGCTGGCGCTCAGGCGCGCGGGCCTGCTGCCGGCGCAGCGCTACCTCGAGAAGCTGGGCGAGGAGTGGGGCAAGCTGCTGGCCATCCCGGGGCGCGCCAAGCAGAGCGTGGCCGAGTCGAGCTTCGACGCCTGGATCAAGCTGTACCGGCCCGACGAGAACTCGCTCAACTCGACGGTGTCGTACTACCTCAAGGGCTCGCTGGTGGTGCTGGCGCTGGATCTCGAGCTGCGCCTGCGCAGCGAGGGCGCGCGCTCGATGGACGACGTCATGCGCCTCTTGGCCGAGCGCATCGGCAGCGCGCCGGCGGGGTTCGACGACGACGCCGTGCAGGAGCTGTTCGAGAGCGCCACCGGCCTGGCGCTGGGCGAGGCCTTCGATCACCTGGTGCGCGGGCGCGGCGAGATCGATCTGGAGCGCCGCCTGGCCTGGGTCGGGCTGCGCCTGGAGGCCGACTGGGACGGCGAGCCCAAGAAGGCCGGCAACGGCGGCGCGCCGGGGCAGGGTGGCGGCGCGGGCGCCGGTGTGGCTGGCGACGACGCGCCACCCTGGCTGGGCGCGCGGCTGAATCGCGAGGGCGCGCGCACCGTGGTCGCGGGCGTGCCGGCGGGCTGCCCGGCCGAGGCCGGCGGGCTGTATGCCGGCGACGAGGTGCTGGCGCTGGATGGGCTGCGCGTCGATGCCGGGTCATTGCCGGCGCGGCTGGCGGCGCGGCGGCCCGGCGACGTGGTGACGCTGACGGTGTTCCGTCGCGATCAGCTGCGCGAGCTCAGCATCACGCTGGGGACGCGCCCGCGCGATCGCTTCGAGGTGGTGGCGCTGCCCGAGGCCGAGGTCGGCGTCGAGGCGCGCGCGCGCTACCAGGCCTGGATGGGCGAGCCGTGGCCGCCGCGCAAGGAGCGCTCGCCGCGGTGAGCGCGGTGCTCAGCGCACCGAGACCGGGTAGTTGAAGCGAAATGCCGGGGCCTGGAAGCTGTCGAACTTCAGCTCGCGCGCGGCGAGCACGATGCATTCGGCGGCCGGCGTGCCAGCCAGCTCGCCGGTGACCACGGCGCGGCTCACGGTGCCGTTGGGGTTGATGGTGAGCTGGACCATGGCGATGCCCTCGACGCCGAGCTTGGCGGCGCAGGCGTGGCCCGCGTCCTTGAGCGGCGCCAGGCCGGCCAGCACCTGCGCCTTGCTGAGCGGCTTGCCGGGCTGTGGGGCCGGCGTCGGCTCGGGACTGGGGCTCGGCTGCCGGGTGGGGGACGGCGATGGCGTCGGCTTCGGGGAGCGCGGCGCCGCGGCGCACTTCGCGGCCAGCTCGTCGAGCGGCGCGGCCCAGTCGGCGACCACCTTGCGCACCTCGTCGGCCTTGCGCGTGATGTCCTTGCAGCTGCCGCGGGCGGCGGCGCGCTGGGCCGACGCCAGCGGCGCCTTCAGGAAGGCCTCGCGCGCCTCGATGACCATGGCGTCGGCGCGGCCCTGGAAGGCGCTGCCGACCAGGCGGCCCTGCAGCTCGAGCATGTGCGCGAAGTCCTTCTTCGCGGTGGCCTTGCCGAGGTCGGCGAAGAACACCGCGTTGCCCTCGGCGCGCAGCGCGCGCTCGCGGATGGCCAGCGCGGCGGGATCGCCGGGGCGCAGGTTGAGCGCGACATCGGCGGAGGCCATGGCGCCGGCCCAGCGCTCGTCGGCCAGCGCCTGCTCGGCATCGGCCAGGGCCTGGCGGAACTCGCGCTCGGCCGGGCTGTCGGGGGCGGCGCCGCCGTCGACCGCGGCGGCCGCTGTGGGCGACGGCGACGGCGCGGCCGACGATGACGATGACGAGGACGGCGACGCCGTCGGCGACGGCACCACGGCGAGCCCGGCGTCGCGCCCGCCGCCGCCCCCGCTGCTCGAGCCGCTGCCAGCGCCGCCGCCCGACGCCTTCGACTTGCCGCGCTGCCACAGCACGACCGCAGCCGCGACGCCGGCCAGCGCCACCAGCGCCAGCGCGATCATGCCGCCCCGCCCGCGCGCGCCGCCCGCCACGGTGGCCGCCGGCGCCGCGGCCAGCTGGCCGACGCTCTGCCCCAGCGTGGTCGGTCGCGCCGGCTGTGGGCCTGGCCCGGCCCCGGTGCTGGCCCCGGTCACCCCGAGCGTCCCGCCCGCCGCGATGGTCGGCGCCGTCGGCCCGGTCGCCAGCGGCGGCGCCGTGAGCCCGGGCGAGGTCGCGATGGCGTCGAGCTCGGCCTTGACGTCGTCCATGCGCTGCGGGCGCGCCTCGGGCGCCTTCTCCAGCATGCGCATGATCAGCGCCCCCAGCCGCGCCGGCAGCGCCGGCGCCAGGGTGCCGATCGCGGGCGGTGTGTCGCGCAGGTGCATGGTGATGAGCTCGCCGGCGCCCTCGGCCTGGAAGGGCGGCCGCCCGGTGGCCAGCTCGAACAGGATGCAGCCCAGCGAGTAGATGTCGGCGCGCGCGTCGACGGTGCCGGCGCCCTTGCACTGCTCGGGCGACATGTACACCGGGGTGCCCATCACGCTCTGGGTGCGCGTCTTGATGCCGGGGCCGGCCTCGCTGGCCAGCTTGGCGATGCCGAAATCCAGCACCTTCAGGCGCACCCCCGAGGGGTGATCGGGATCGGGCTCGAGGAACAGGTTGTCGGGCTTGAGATCGCGGTGAACGATCCCCGCGGCGTGCGCCGCGGCCAGCGCGCTGGTGGCCTGGCGCGCGATCGGGATCAGCGAGCCCGCGGCCAGGGTGCCGTCGCGACGCAGGCGGCCCGACAGGCTCTCGCCCTCGAGCAGCTCCATCGCGATGTAGGCCGCGCCGCTGCCGGTGTGGTGGCCGAAGTCGAACACCGCGACGATACCGGCGTGCTTGATCAGCGTGGTCGCGCGCGCCTCGTTGAAGAAGCGCGTCACCACCTCGCGGTTCTGCGACAGCTCGGGCAGCAGCACCTTGATGGCGGCGCGCTTGCCCAGGCTGACGTGCTCGGCGATGTAGACCACGCCCATGCCGCCCTCGCCCAGCTTGGACAGCACCCGGTAGTTGCCTAGAATCTCCCCCAGCACGGGCTGACAGTATCAAAAGCCCAGCGCATACCCCATCGACAACGCCAGCCCCAGCGCCTCGCCGTCGAGGCCGGTGTCGGGCAGGCGGGTGCGCAGCCAGCGCGCCCGCGCGGTGATCCGCCCGGGGCCGAGCAGGACCTCGGCCGAGGCACCGGCGCCCAGCGCGGCGGCGCTGCTGTGGATGTGCAGCTCGGGCTCGCCCGGCGTGTCCTGCCGCACGCTGGCCAGGCTGACCCCGGCCAGCCCATCGAGCGCAAGCCACAGCCGCGCGCCCAGCCGGCGCTCGACGCGCACCGTGCCCAGCACCAGCAGCTGGCTCAGCGACACCTCGGTGCTGCCCGCGGTGTCGCTGCCGGTGATGGCCGAGCGCAGGGCGGCGGCGTAGAGCCCCAGCGCCAGCGGCCCCGCGATCCGCCCGCGCGCCTCCAGCCCGCCGCCGGCGCCGGCCAGCTCGCCGAGGTTCGACACCGCGCACAGCTGCGGCTCCAGCTCGAGGCGCCGCGGCGCTGGATACAGCGTCAGCACGGTGCGCGCGCCCAGCTCGCCGGCGCGCGCCTCGACGGCATAGCGGGTCACCGCGCGCGGGCTGCGCGGCTGGCCGCGATAGAGACACTCGCCGGGGGCCGGGCACGTGGTCAGGGTCAGCTGCTGATCGGGCCCGCGCACCACGACCTCGCCGAGATCGGCCGGCCCGCCGCCGGCGTCACGCGCCTGCACGCGCACGGTGGGGCCGCGCCGGCCGACCACGCGCGCGGGCGCGCCGCTGATGCTGAGCGCGCTGGGCGCCGCCAGCGCCAGCGCGACCTCGACGCGCACCGGCGGCGCGCCGGGGGCCTCGACCTCGATGGCCAGCGCGGGACGTCCCGGCCAGCGCGTCGGGGCGCGCACCCGGACCAGGCGCGCGCCGGGGCCCGCGCTGCTGGGCGCCGGGCCGATCCCGGCCTCGACGGTGGCGCCGTCCACGCGGGTCGTCAGCGCCGGCAGGGTGGGGTTGCCGAAACGATCGGTCGCGCTGGTGACGAGATCGATGAGCTCGCCGATGTGGACCCGGCTGCGCGCCGCGCGCACCGCGAGCTGGCTGGTCGGGCCCGGGTGCAGCGCGACCACCCCGCTGGCACTGATGGCCGGCGGCCCGGGTGCGCTGATCGACCACGCCAGCTCGGGCGTCGCCGGCAGCCTGTCGGGCGCGCGCAGCGGCGTGCCCAGGGGCGTGGCGCGGCCGGCGGCGTCGAGGAAGCTGGCGTCGATGTGCCCGACCTCGCCGGCGCCCAGCGCGCTCGGCGCGAGGGCCAGCAGGCGCGGGTAGGGCGGGGCGGGCAGCTCGAGGCGCTGCTCGGTGATGGCGCCGCGCCGCGCGCGCGAGCGGGCCAGCGCCGAGGTGGTGCCCGGCGGCACCTCGATGGGCACCGGGGCGTCGCCGCGCAGGTCGGCGACCACGGGGCCGAAGCTCTTGCCGGCGACCTCCACGGTGACCGAGGCGCGCGCGTCGGTGTGCACCGGCAGCAGCGCGGTGCCGGTCAGCGCGATGGCGGTGAAGGCGCGCAGCTCGCCGCCCCCGACCAGGCGCACGCGCGCGCCGACCAGGGCGATCTGCGGCGCGGTGTCGGGCGGCGGCGCCAGCACCACGCGCCAGTGCGCGCCCGCGGCGTCATCGGGCAGCCGCTCCAGGCGCAGAAGCGGCGTCACCGTGGCGCTGATCTCGGGGCCGCCCTCGACCGCGACGTCGCCGGGCACGGTCAACGCGCAGCTGATCTCGGCGACGCGGCCCAGCACCAGCTCTCCCGCGGGCGGCCGGAGCTCGAGCGGGGCGGCCCCGGCGGCGCGCGCCTGCATCGCACACGCCCACAGCAGGGGCACGACGACCAGACGGAGCGAACCAGGCATGGACGCGAGAGCATAAGACGGACAGACAGGCCACAGGTAACAGGAAACAGGCCACAGGCAATTAGCAATGCCGGACAAGAGGCACAAGCCTCGGTACAGACCGGGTACATAGGTGGCATTTCAACCCGGGCACATGGGTGGCACCCGCTAAGGCACCGCGCTGGAGGGCGCCGTGCCTTGGAAATCGGTGACACCCGCTCACGGCGCCTCCGGCATTGCCTGTTGCCTGTTACCTGTGGCCTGTGGCCTGTAACCTGTTTGTCCGGGATCTACGGCGGCGGCGGCTTCTTGTCCCACAGCTTGCTCGGATCCACCTCGAGCGCGGGTCCGCCGGGGCGCACCACGATGGGCGGTGAGGTCACCGTCTTCTGTCGGCCGCTCAGATCCTCGGCGCGCACGTCGACCACGTTGGTGCCGCGCTCCAGGGCGATCTCGGCGCTCCACTTGCCGTCGGGGCCGACCGCGACCGGGGCCCCGGCCACGCTGACGTCGCTGCCCACCGCCACGGTGCCGCTGACGCGCGCGCGGCGCCCGCTGCGCTCGAGGTCGGGCCAGGCCACCGACAGCAGCAGCTCGGCCGGGATGCCGCTGGGATCCGCGGGGACGCCGCCCTCGGGCACCTGGGTCGCGAAGCCGGCGCCGACCGCGACCTCCTTGCCGCGCGCGATGACGCGGACCTCGCCGCGCTCGGTGGCCACCGCGACCACGCCGCGCTCACCCGCGAACACCGTGAAGCGCTCGCCGCTCTGACCGCTGCCGATGGCGCGCACCTCGGAGGCCGTGATCTCCCAGCGCCGCCCCTCGGCGCCGGCCTGCGCGCGCACCCAGCCGCGCGCCAGCGCCACCGCGGCGACCTGCTGGGTCACCGCCAGCTTGAGCTCGACGCCGGGGCGCAGCGTCAGCTCGCTGCCATCCGACGCGCGCAGCACGGCGCGGCCGGCCGCCCCGGTGCGCACCTCGTCGTCGGCCGACAGCGCCTGGCCGGCCACCGCGACGCGCCACGCGCTCTGCCCGGCGGCGCGCACCTCGACGCCGCCCTCGGCGTGCGACACCGAGAAGCCGGGTGCCCCGGCGTCGACGCGCGGCAGCGGGCGCGGCGCCTGCGCCGACGCCGACGGGCCGGGGGCACGGGTCTCGCGCACGTGCGAGGCCGGACCACCCCCGAAGACCCAGGGGTAGGCCACCAGCGCGCCGCCCACGATCAGCGCCAGCGCCAGCAGGGGCAGGGCCAGGCGCTTCATTCCAGCAGCGTCCGCCCCGGATCGGCCGGGAAGGTCAGGGTGAAGGTGGCGCCATGGCCGTGGCTGCTCTCGACCGCGATGCGGCCCTGGTGCTGCTCGACGATGCGGTGCACCAGCGTCAGGCCCATGCCGGTCGACGCCCAGTTCTGCTTGGTCGTGAAAAATGGGTCGAAGATCTTGCCAACATGTTCAGGTCGAATGCCTTGACCGGTGTCCTCGATGCGCGCCACCACGGCGCCGGGGTCGGGAGCCACGGTCTCGAGCTGTAGCTTGCCACCCTCGGGCATGGCGCGCCGGGCATTCCCGATCAGCTCGTCGAACACCTTGGCCAGCCGCACCGGGTTGCCCAGCACGCGCGGCAGCCCCGCGGTCAGCCGGCGCTCGACCGTGATCCCGGCCTCGGCCAGCGAGCCCGAGGCCTGCGCCACCGCCTCGTCAATCAAGGCGTTGAGATCGACCGGGACCATCTGTTCGCGGTCCTCGCTGCGCGACACCTGCAGCATCTCGGACACGATCTTCTGGATGCGCAGCCCCTGCGCCTCGATCTCCTCGGCCATCTCGCGGTGCGGATCGCCCGCCGGCAGGTCGCTCAGCAGGATCTGCGCCATGCCCAGCACGCCGGTCAGCGGGTTGTTGATCTCGTGCGCCATGCCAGCGCCCAGGGTGCCGATGGCGGCCAGGCTGCGCGAGCGCAGGATCTGCTCCTGGGCCTGCGCCAGCTCGGCGGTCTTGTCGGCCACGCGCTGCTCGAGCTCGCGCGTCCAGGCCGTGATCTCGGTGCGCTTGGCGTCGAGGTCGGCGGCCATCTTGTCGATGGTGCGGCTCAGCTCGCCGAGCTCGTCGGCCGAGCGGATGGCGCGCCCCGAGCCCTTCCAGTCGCCGCGCGCGATGGCCGTGCAGCGCGCCGCCAGCGCGCGCACCCGGGCGCTGACGCCGCGCGCGAACACCACCGCGCAGACCACCGCCGCCAGCGTCGCGACCGCCAGCCAGTACCACATGCGCGCGTCCAGGTCCGACGCCCGCGCATAGGCCACGCTGGGCAGCGCGGTGGCCACCACCAGCAGTGGCCCGCCGGGCACCGGGGCCTCGGCGCGCAGCACGCGCGCCCCGGGGCTGCCCGCGAAGCGCCCCGAAGCCAGCTGTCCGCCCGCGTCCACCAGTGCCAGGGCGCGCCCCGGCGGCCCCGCGCTCTCGGCCAGCAGCAGCCCGGTCTGGGTCAGCGCCAGGTCGACCGCGATCACGTGCGGCTCGGGGCCGCCCCGGGTGTCGAGCACGATGGCCACCGCCAGCACGAGGTGCGCGCCGCCCTCGGGCTCGCGCGCCAGCTCCAGCGCGGCGCCGCCGCTCAGCGCGGCCTGCCAGGGCACCGCGGCGCGCCGGCGCGCGACCTCGTCCAGGCTGGCGGCCTGGTGCTGGCCCAGGCCCCGCGACAGCGACGGCTCGGGCACGTGCTGCGCCGGCACCCGCTCGCGCCCGGCGCCATCGAGCAGCCACACCGCGCTGATCTCGTCGCGCGAGTGGTAGACCACGCGCAGCATGCCGATGAGCAGGTCGTCGCTGCTGTCCCCCGGCGGCAGCAGGCTGGGCGCGTGCTCGAGCTCGCGGCGCAGCGCCGACAGGTTGTCACCCAGCCGCGCCGCCACGCTGCGCGCCAGCTCGGCCTGATCCTCCGCCAGCTGCGCGCTGAGCGCCGCGCGCGACACCCGGCCCAGGCTGAGCCCCGCGATGGCCAGCGGCACGGTGGCCACGGCCAGGGTCAGGATGGTCAGCTTGCCAGCCAGCTTCATGGGGAGCTTCGCACCATCAGTTGTAGCGGAAGCCGTTCGCCAGCGTCGCCGTCGACACCGCGTTGGAGACCACGACGTCGACCGGGCCGGCGCCCGGCGGCACCGTCAGGCGCGCCGTGGTGGCGTCGACCACGACCAGGCCGGTCGCGGGCACACCGCCGAAGAAGACCTTCATGCCCACGGTGAAGCCGCCGCCCTTGAGGTTGACCGTGCGCCCGGCCTGGCCCATCGGCGGGCGCACCTGCTCGAGGCCGAGCCGGGGCAGGTAGGTGAAGCCCAGGGCGACCCGATCGGTCTCGCCGGCGGCGCCGTCGAGCACCACGTCGACCGCGCCCCGCCCCGGCGGCGTGGTCACGCGCACGGTCTGGGTGTCGACCAGGGTCAGCGCGCTGCCCACCGGCACCCCGAAGTGCACCGCGGTGGCCTGATCCAGGCCATAGCCAGTCACGATCACGGTGTCGCCGCCGGTCTCGACACCGAACACCGGCTCCAGGCCGACGATCAGCGGCGGCTGGCCGTAGTGATAGCCCCCGGCCACCACCATGGTGCCCAGCGGATCGCGCGCGGTGACGTCGACGTCGCCGGCGGCGTGCGGCGGGGTGCGGGCGCGGATCCGCGTCGGCCCCTCCAGCACCGGCGACAAGAGCGCGCTGCCGCCGAGGTCGATCACGGTGTCGACCGTGAAGCCGGTCCCGGTCACCACCACGGCCTGGCCGCCCGCGATGGGCCCGCGCCCGGGCACGATGGAGAAGATCTGCGGCCCCGGCAGCGGCGGCCCCACCGTCAATTCCAGCGTGGCCTCGCCGACGTTGGGCTGCGGGGCGTCGTCGCGCGCGCGCGCGGTCAGCAGCACCCGGGTGCCCTCGGGCAGATCGGTCGGCATGCGGAAGTCGAGATCGCGCACCACCTCGGGCAGCGCCGGCTCGACCACGACCTGGGCGCTGCGCGGCGCGCCGGCGTCGGCCTCCAGGGTCAGGTCGGTGACCAGGCCGGGGCTGGGATCACGCGCGAACAGGCGCACCGTGACGGTGGCGCCGGCGGGCACCGGCCCCGGCGCCGGGGTCTCGAAGACCACGCGCGGCGCCACGCTGTCGCCGTCCAGCACGGTGACCCCGCCGGGCAGCCGGGCGGTGCGGCCGCGCGGATCGGTCACCACCAGATCGGCGGCGCCCAGCGGCGCGCCGGGCGGGCAGGTGGCCCACAGCTCGGTGTCGCTGATGCGCTCGACCTCGGTCAGCGCGAGGTCGCCGAGGTGGACCTGGAAGCGCGCATCGATGACCCGCGACCCTGACATGCTGTCAATCTCGATGAGCGGCGCGAAGCCCTCGCCGTGCAGGCGCAGGCGCGTGGGGCGATCACGCAGCGCGGACGCCGGCAGCACCTCGTCGAGCCGCGGCGTCGGCGACACCCCGCTGCAGCCCGGCTGCGCCAGCCCGAGCAGCAGCAGCCCCAGCAGCAGCGCGAGCGTCCGCCGCGCCGTCATGGCGCCGTCCCTGCCTTGCGCACCGGGTAGAAGATCTCGCTGTGGATCTGGCGCTTGCGGTCGCAGCCCGCCGCCACCAGCGCGGCGGTCAGATCACGCACCAGCTCGCCGCTGCCGCACAGGTAGAAGTCGCGCCCCGGCGCGGCCTCGGCCACCACGGCGTCGGTGATGCGCCCGCGCGCGCCGGTCCAGCCCGGCCCGGGCTGGCTGAGGTGCAGGGTCAGCTCGAGACGCGTGCGCGTGGCCAGCTCCTCCAGCCACTCGCGATAGAACAGGTCGTGCTCGTGGCGACAGCCCCAGTGCAGCACCACGCGGCCGGACTCGCGCCGCGCCAGGAGCTCGCACAGCATGGGCACCACGGGCGCCAGGCCAGCGCCGGTGATGGCGAACACCACATCACCCGGGTGCGTCAGCGCGGGCACGAAGAAGCCCATCGGCCCGGTGAAGCCGACCTCGTCACCCGGTCGCAGTCCGGCCACATAGGCGCTGCCATGGCCGCCGGGCACCAGCTTGACCAGCAGGGTGGCGCGGTCGGTCGCGCTGGCCGGGCTGGCCAGCGAGTAGCTTCGCCGCTGCAGCTTGCCGGCCGCATCGGGACCGCAGGCCAGCGACACGAACTGTCCGGGCCGGAACGCGAAGCGCGCCGGGCTGACGGGCGCCAGGGTGAGCTCGAGCGTCTCCGCGGCGACGCGGCGCAGCCCAGTGACCCGTGCCCGACTTTCGGCCATATGCTATGGAAGCTACATGCCGATGCGCCATCTCGCAATCTTCGCCGCCGGAGTCGCCCTCACCCTGGCCGCCTGCGACAAGAAGAAGCCTGCGGGCGCCGGCGGCGGCGCCCCCGTGGTCACCGGGGGCGGTGGTCGGGCCCCGCGCGGGCTACCTCCCATGGAGGGCGGCCAGCGCATGGGGGTGCACGACAGCATGCCGGCGGCCGGCGCTGGCGCCGGCGCTGATGATCCGCACGCCGGCCTCGACATGGGCGGCGCCGGCGGCATGGGCGCCGGTGGCGATCCGCACGCCGGCCTCGACATGGGCGGCGCCGGCGGCATGGGCGCCGGTGGCGACCCGCACGCGGGCATGAACATGGGCCAGGGTGGGGCCGGCGATCCCCACGCCGGCATGAACATGGGCCAGGGTGCGGCCGGTACACCCCAGGGTGGCGCCGCCGCGGCGGCGGGCCCCAGCCTGATCTCGGGCACGGTGGATGTCGCGCCCGCCTTCAAGGACAAGGTCCCGGTCGGCTCGGTGGTGTTCGTGTCGGCGCGCTCGGTGAAGACCAAGTCGATCGTCGCCGTGGCCCGCCTCGAGGTCGACAAGCTGCCGCTCCGCTTCGACCTCTCCGCGGCCAACACCATGACCGGCGGCGCCGCCACCCTGGGTGCCAAGGAGAAGGTCCTGCTCACCATCGTGGTCGACAAGGACGGCGACCCGATGAAGAAGCAGGGCGAGGTCGAGGCCATGCTCGAGGTCGACGCCCCCGCCAAGGACCTCAAGCTGACCTTCGATCACATCCGCGAAGCGCCATAGCGGTCACCATCGCGCGGGCAGGCACGGTGGGATCGCGCAGATCTTGCGCCCCTCGCCGCGTGCGCTTGCGCCACCTCCTGGCCACGCCTACCTATAGCAAGACATGACCCAGCGAGCGTCGTTGGACGGCTCCCTCCCGGTGGTGCTGGAGCGCATCAGCGATGGCTTTCTGACCTATGATCGCGACTGGCGCTTCACCTACCTGAACCGCGCCGCCGAGGAGTACTTCGGGTGCAGCCGCGACGAGCTGCTGGGTCGGGTGGCCTGGGAGGTGTTTCCGTCGTCGGCGGGCACCGAGGCGCAGCGCCAGCTCATGCAGGCGGCGGCGCGCGGCGTCCCCGCCGAGTTCGAGCTGCTGACGCCGATCAAGCAGCGCTGGGTGGCGTTCAGGACCTTCCCGTCGCCCGACGGCCTGGCGGTCTACTTTCGCGACGTGACCGAGCAGCGCCAGGCGCGCGCGGCCCTCGACGAGAGCGAGGCCCGCTTCCGCGCCGTGTACGAGCACAGCGCCGAGGGCATCCTGCTCACCGCCACCGATGGCCAGATCCTGGCGGCCAATCCGGCGGCGGCGCGGCTGCTGGGCCGCAGCGAGGCCGAGATCTGTCAGCTCGGCCGCCGCGGTCTGGTGGATCCCGCCGATCCCAACCTGGCCGGGCTGCTCGCGGAGCGCCGGCGGGTGGGTCGGGCCCAGGGCGACCTGGTGATGCTGCGCGGCGATGGCAGCCGGTTCATCGCGGAGACCTCGTCGGTCATCTTCACCCTCGCGAACGGCGTCGAGCGCACGTGCCTGACCTTCCACGACGTCACCCAGCAGCGCCGGGCCGCGCGCGCCCTGCGCTTCCTGGCCGAGCTGGGCACCCGGGTGTCGCTCGATGATGGCGTCACGCTGAGCAACCTGACCGCGCTGCTGGTGCCCGAGCTGGCGGATCTGTGCGCGGTCGACCTCATCGAGGCGGGGGGCGCGCGCCGCGCCACCGAGGCGCGGCGGGACGGCGTCGCGGCGCCCGGCGACTGGGAGGTCGCCCCGCGCGAACTGGCGGCGAGCGTGACCGCGACCCGCATCCAGGTGCCCATCGAGAGCTCGGCCCGGACGCTGGGGGTGCTGTCGCTGGCGCTCGACGACCAGCACACGCGGCGGTTCGCCGAGGACGACCTCGCGCTGGCGCAGGCCGTCGCGGCCCGGGTCGGGCTGGCGCTCGAGAACGCCCGCCTGTATCGCTCCGCGCTGGCCGCCAAGGGGCTGCGCGACGAGATGCTGGGCATCGTGTCCCACGATCTGCGCACCCCCCTCAACGCCATCCACCTGGCGGCGCAGCTGCTGGCGCGCCGGCACACCGGGGTCGAGCTGACGATGATCTCGCGCGCCATCGAGCGCGCCAACCGGCTGGTCCAGGATCTGCTGACCGCCGCGCTGATCGACGGTGGCAAGCTGCCGCTCGCGCGCGGCGACGAGGCCATCGCCGGGCTGCTGGCCGAGGCCGTGGAGCTGCACCGCGCACCGGCCGTCGCCAAGCAGGTCGAGCTGCGCGTCACCACCGAGGACGACCTGCCCCTGGTCAGCGCCGATCGCCACCGCCTGCTCCAGGCGGTCAGCAACCTGCTCTCCAACGCCATCAGGTTCGCGCCCGAGGGCAGCCGGGTCGAGGTCGCGGCGCGCCGGGTCGCCGGCTCGGTCCACATCACGGTCGCCGACGCCGGGCCGGGGATCGCGCCCGATGCGCTGGTCCACGTCTTCGATCGCTTCTGGCAGGCGGCGCACCACCACGAGGTCGGGGTCGGCCTCGGCCTCGCCATCGTCAAGGGCATCATCGATGCGCACGGCGGCACGGTCGAGGTCGAGAGCCGCCCCGGCGAGGGCGCGACCTTCACCCTGACGCTGCCGATCCCGACCTGAGCCACCGGCGCCAACATCCTTGGCACCGCCCAGGCCGGATTGGACTATCATGCGCGCGCCGATCACCTCGAGGCTCCTCGTGCCCGATTACACTCGACTCCGCGATCTCGTCAGCCACCGTGTCACCTTCGACTTCGACTCCGGCGCACGCCTGGTCGGCTATGTCAGCGGCGTGCTGCCGCAGACCGGGCCCATCCAGGTCATGCGCATGAGCCGCGTCGATCTCTACGACGCCAACGGCAAGGTGCTGGAGCACCACGCCGAGCTGTCGTTCATCCCCAACGTCATGACCGGGTTCCGCATCACCGAAGGACCGCAGGGCGCCTAGCGTGCCGCGCATGGGGGTGGGGCAGGGCGCGTGCAGGTCCGCGACGCTGAGCGCAGCCACCGTGGTGGTGGTGGCGCTGGCCGCCGCGTGTGGCCCCGGCGCCAGCGGGGTGCGCACCATGGCCAGCCGGCCGGGTGACGTGCCCAGCGCGGGCGGCACGCCGCGCATCGCGCGCGTGGTCGATCTCGGCGCCATCCGGCTGCCCGACGTCGGTCCGCTGCCGAAACCCGACAGCGACGGCGTCTTCAGCATCGGCGAGCTGGTCCTGGTCGAGGGCAGCGGCTTTGGCCGCCAGCCCAGCCTGCGCATCGCGGGCCGCCCGGCCAAGCTGCTCGGCCGGCTGACCAGCGGCGCCATGATCGCGCGCATCCCCGCCGCGGTGCCCACCGGCGCGCAGCCGGTCGAGGTGGTGACCTCCGACGGCCGCGCCAGTCGCGCCATCCCCATCATCCGCTACGCCCTCGTGGTGGCCGGTGACGCCCTCGCGGTGGTCACCGTCGACGACCAGACCGTGAAGCCCACCGGCAAGACGGTGGCGCTGCCGGGCGCGCGCTTCGTGCGCTTCTCCAGCGACGGCAGCACCGCCTATGTCGCCACCCACGGCGCCGCCAAGGCGCGCCTGACCCTGGTCGCCATGGGCGCCGCCGGCGGCCCGCGCGTGGCCGGCGGGATCGGCGTGGCCCCGCGCGAGCCCGTCGCGCTGACCACCGCCGACCAGGCGCCGTTCGCCGCCGTGGTCGGCGACGCCGAGATCACCCTGCTGGCCACCGACCTGCCACACGCGCCCAGCCCGTACGCGCCGTGGACGCTGCCGCACGTCGCGGTCGCCGGCCCGGTCATCGCCGCCGAGCTCAGCCCCGACGGCAAGATGCTGGCGCTGCTGCTCGGCGATCAGAACCGCCTGCTCAGCGTCGACGTCTCCAGCCCCGAAACCCCGCGCGTGGTCACCACGGTCGATCTGCTGCCCGGCGAGCGTGCGCCCCTGGTGCGCAGCATGGCCTTCTCGGCCGACGGCGAGACGCTGTGGATCGTGTCGGGCGACAACGCCGCCAGCATCGGGGTGTCGCGCTTCCCGACCCGCGTCACCGCCATCAAGCTGACGCCGTCGCCCGACGGCGGCGCCACCAAGCAGGTCGCGATGTGGCGCTCGGCCGAGGTCACCGGGGCCGCCGCGCCGCTGGGCCTGGCGCTGACGCGCGGCCAGCGCCTCGACTCCGGCACCACGGTGCGCATCGCGCCCGAGAAGGCGCCGCTGTACCTCAGCACCGCGCCGAGCGACGCCCTGGAGCACGGCGCCAGCGGCCCGCCCGCGGGCGCGCTGCTGACCACTGACGCCCTGGGCGGCGGCGCCCCCTTCGCGGCCCCCGCGGCCTGGGTCGGTCCGCTCGATGTCAGCCCCGACACCCGGGTGCTGCTGGCCAGCGCGGCGCGCCCGCAGGGCGCCGGCTTCGAGCTCGGCGTGGTGGCCACGCCGCTGGGCGCCAATCCCGGCAAGTCGAGCTTCGTCGGGCTGGGCCCGCTGTCCCCCTCGCTGCGCCCGCTCGGGCTCGGCGTGATCCGCATCCAGCCGTAGCCAGCAGCGCAGGAGACCGTGATGAGCCAGGGCTCAGGTATCGACTCCATCCTCAAAGAGCACCGGGTCTTTCCGCCCCCGCACGAGTTCGCCCTCGCCGCCCGGGTGCCCTCGCTGGAGCGCTACCAGGAGCTGTACGACCTGGCCGAGCGCGATCCCGAGGCCTACTGGGCCGGCGTCGCGCTGGATCTGCGCTGGACCAAGCCGTGGACGCAGGTGCTCGACTGGCAGCCGCCCAACGCGCGCTGGTTCGACGGCGCCGAGACCAACCTCAGCCACAACTGCCTCGATCGCCACCTCGCCACCCGCGGCAACCGCGCCGCCCTGATCTGGGAGGGCGAGCCCGGCGACAGCCGCATCCTCACCTACCAGCAGCTGCACCGCGAGACCTGCCGCTTCGCCAACGTGCTGCTGCGCCTGGGCGTGCGCCAGGGTGATCGCGTCGCGATCTACCTGCCCATGGTGCCCGAGGCCGCCATCGCCATGCTGGCGTGCGCGCGCATCGGCGCGGTGCACAGCGTGGTCTTCGGCGGCTTCTCGGCCGAGGCGCTGCGCGATCGCATCAACGACGCCGGCTGCAAGCTGGTGGTCACCGCCGATGGCGGCTACCGCCGCGGCAAGGTGGTCGCGCTCAAGGCCGCGGTCGATGCCGCCGTCGAGCGCGCGCCCAGCGTCGAGCGCGTGGTGGTGGTGCGCCGCACCGGCGAGAAGGTCGCCATGGAGCCGGGCCGCGACTCGTACTGGCACGAGCTCTGCGAGGGCGTGTCCGACAAGCACGAGGCCGCCAGCCTGCCCGCCGAGCACCCGCTGTTCATCCTCTACACCTCGGGCACCACCGGCAAGCCCAAGGGGATCGTGCACACCACCGCCGGCTACATGGTCGGCGCCTACAGCACCACGCAGCTGGTGTTCGACCTCAAGGACAACGACACCTACTGGTGCACCGCCGACGTCGGCTGGGTCACCGGCCACAGCTATGTCGTGTACGGCCCGCTGCTCAACGGCGCGACCACCGTGATGTACGAGGGCGCGCCCGACTTCCCCGAGCAAGATCGCCTGTGGAAGATCATCGACAAGTACGACGTCACCATCTTCTACACCGCGCCGACCGCGATCCGCGCCTTCATGCGCTGGGGCGAGCAGTGGCCGATGCGCCACGATCTCGGCTCGCTGCGCCTGCTCGGCACCGTGGGCGAGCCCATCAACCCCGAGGCCTGGATGTGGTACCGCCAGGTCATCGGCGGCGGGCGCTGCCCCATCGTCGACACCTGGTGGCAGACCGAGACCGGATCGATCATGTGCTCGCCGCTGCCGGGCGCGACGCCGACCAAGCCGGGGTCGTGCACGCGGCCGCTGCCCGGCATCGCGATGGACGTGGTCAGCCGCGACGGCACGCCGGTGCCGCCAGGGCAGGGCGGCCTCCTGGTGGTGCGCCGGCCCTGGCCCTCGATGCTGCGCACGGTGTGGGGTGATCCCGAGCGCTACGCGCGCACCTACTGGAGCGACGTCCCGGGCTGCTACTTCACCGGGGACGGTGCGCGCCGCGACGAGGACGGCTACTTCTGGGTCATGGGCCGGGTCGACGACGTCATCAACGTCGCCGGCCATCGCCTGGGCACCATGGAGGTCGAGTCGGCGCTGGTGGCCCACCCCGCGGTGGCCGAGGCCGCCGTGGTCGGGCGCCCCGACGATCTCAAGGGCCAGGCCATCGTGGCCTTCGTGACCCTGAAGGGCGGCACCGGGGCGCGCCTGGAGCCCGGCGAGGACGCGCGCAAGGCGCTGATGGCCCACGTGGTGACCGAGATCGGCGCCATCGCGCGGCCCGACGACATCCGCTTCACCGACGCGCTGCCCAAGACGCGCTCGGGCAAGATCATGCGCCGCCTGCTCAAGGAGATCGCCGCTGGCGGCGAGACCAAGGGCGACACGTCGACCCTGGAAGACATCTCGATCCTGGCGAAACTGCGCGCCGACGACGAGTGACGCGGCGCGCACGAGTTGCGCGTTTCTGCCAGGTAAGCCAACCCACCAAGGTTACCGCTCCGGAGTGATCTGCGCGGTAGCGCGATCGATCAAGGCCGGGTAGTCTCCGTGAAATTGGCTTGCCGAGGACCGTTCAATGCTCTCGCGTTTCACCCGCTGTGCCCTGCTGTTCCCGCTCGGAATCACCTTCGCCGCTGCCCTGACTGGCTGTAGCTCGACCTCCGGTGACGACGCCATCGACGCCGGCCCGCGCGATGGTGGCCCGGTCATCGACGGCGCCCCTGATGTCGACGGCGGCAACAACATGTCCCAGGTCGTGGTCTGTCCGCGCACCATCTCGTCGGCCGCCGGCACCTGCGTCATCAAGACCCCCGGCACCGCCGGCCTGATGTTCCAGGGCACCGTGCTGGCGCCCGGCCAGGTGTTCGAGAACGGCCAGCTGCTGATCGGCGCCGACGGCCTCATCAAGTGCGCGGCGTGCGACTGCGGCGCCACCGCGGGCGCCTCCACCGCGACCGTGCTCGACTGCGCCGAGACCGTGATCTCGCCCGGCCTCATCAACGCCCACGATCACATCACCTTCACCAACACGCCGCCGCACCCGCCGCAGACCCGGCGCTACGCCCACCGCCACGAGTGGCGCGGCGCCTGCCCCAACGACGCCGCCCAGGAGCTCAAGACCCTGGGCACCGCCAAGGCGCGCCAGGTCGCCTGGGGCGAGCTGCGCCAGATGCTGGCCGGGACCACCTCGGTGGTCGGCTCGGGCGACGCCGACAACTTCCTGCGCAACCTCGACCGCGCCGTCGATCGCCAGGAGGGCCTGTCGCAGCCGCCGGCGCAGTTCGAGACCTTCCCGCTGGGCGACGGCAGCTCGTGCACCCGCCTGCAGTCGGGTTGCGGCTACCCCAAGGTGCCGACCACCGCCAGCGTGACCGCCGACGCCTATGTGCCCCACGTGTCCGAGGGCATCACCGTCGAGGCCCGCAACGAGTTCACCTGCCTGTCCGCGGAGTCGGGCGGCGGCCATGACCACGTCAACGGCAAGAGCGCCTTCATCCACTCCATCGGCCTGACCGCGACCGACGTCGATCAGATGCGCAACGACGGCACCATCGTGGTGTGGTCGCCGCGCTCCAACATCGACCTCTACGGCAACACCGCGCAGGTCACCATGATGGACCGCATGGGCGCGGTCATCGCGCTGGGCACCGACTGGGTGGCCTCGGGCTCGCTCAACATCCTGCGCGAGCTGCACTGCGCCGACTCGCTCAACAAGAGCTACTACGGCGGCTACTTCAGCGACGAGCAGCTGTGGCAGATGGCCACCGTCAACGCCGCGCGCGCCGCCAAGATGGACGACGCCATCGGCGCGCTGCGCGCCGGCCTGGTCGCCGACGTGTCGATCTTCCGCACCCAGGGCACCCGCAAGCACCACCGCGCGGTGCTCGACGCCGGGGCCGAGGACGTCGTGCTGGTGCTGCGTGGCGGCACCGTGATGAACGGCGACGCCGCCCTGGTGGCGGCGCTGGATCCCGCCGGCGCGGCCTGCGACATGCTCGACGTGTGCGGCGCGCAGAAGCGCGTGTGCGTGATGCGCGAGGCCGGGATCTCGCTGGCCGATCTGACCACCATGGCGGCGGCGGCGCCCGGCACGCTGGCCATCGAGCCGCTGTTCTACTGCGGCACCCCCACCAACGAGCCCAGCTGCAAGCCGTCGCGCCCGGGCGAGTACAGCGGCGACATCACCACCGACGACCCCGACGGCGACGGCGTCCTCGCGGGCGACAACTGTCCACGCGTGTTCAACCCGGTGCGCCCGATGGACGCCGGCAAGCAGCCCGACGCCGACATGGACGGCGTCGGCGACGTCTGCGATCCGTGCCCGCTCGACGCCAACACCAGCACCTGCACGCGCCCCGATCCCAACGACGTCGACCGCGACGGGGTGCCGATGGCGACCGACAACTGCCCCACGGTGGCCAACCCGACCCAGGCCGACCGCGACACCGACAACATCGGCGACGCCTGCGACGCCTGCCCCGACTTCTCCAACCTGAACGGCGCGGCCTGCGGCACCACCATCGCGCAGCTGCGTGATCCGGCGCTGGGGCGGCGCTCGCTGGGCCAGCGCGTCACCATCTCGGTGGCGCACGTCACCGCGGTCAAGTCGAACGGCTTCTACATCCGCGACGCCGGCGGCCGCGACTACGCCGGGATCTTCCTGTTCATGAACCCGGTGCGCCAGGTCGGCGGCATGACCGTGGTGCCCGGCATGATCCTGTCGGTGACCGGCCGCTTCACCGAGTTCAGCAACATCGATCAGATCGATCAGACCGCGGTCGCCGACGTCACCCTGGTGGCGGCCACCGGCGGCAACACCACCCCGGTCGACGCCACCACGCTGGAGCTCGGCAGCGCCGCCAGCGGCGAGAAGCTGGAGTCGCTGCTGGTGCGCGTGCGCAACGTGACGGTGCAGGCCAAGGTCGCCGGCGACGACGACTTCTATGTCACCGACACTCCGTCGACGCAGAACTGCAGCGGCACCGCGCCGCCGTGCGCCCGGGTCAGCGACTTCCTGATCGACAACGCCACCAACGGCACCCCGGCGTCGACCGTGGGCCAGACCTTCAGCCAGATCCTGGGGCTCATCGACGGCTACGCGATGCGGCCGAACCTGATGCTGCGCACGGCCGGGGATCTGACGCCTTGAGGCGGGGCTGGCTCGCGCTGGCGTCGGGCCTCCTGCCGCTGCTGTCGTGCACCCACGACGGCGGCGGGCCGCCCGTCGACAGCGGCGTCAGCGACGGCGCGCAGCCGCCGCTGTGCGTCGACGCCGGCGTGGACAGCACGCCGCGCCACCGGGTCGGGCCGTACGCGACCTACCTCGGCACGCTGCACGATCACGTCTACGGCCTCAAGGCCGGCGACGACGGCGGCATCATCGCGGGCAACGAGCCGGGCGCCACCGGCAGCGCCGAGTGGCTGGCCTTCAGGCAGCAGAACCCGGCGCGCTATGCCGGCGGCGATCCACGCTCGGTGATCCAGAAGGCCAAGGCGGCGGGGCTCGACTTCTTCGCGCTGACGCCGCACAACCACCTGGTCGACGGCGAGGAGTTCGCCGACATCAACGCCGCCGTCACCGAGTCACGCTGCGGCAGCTTCGTGGTGCTGATGGGCCAGGAGTACTCCACCGTGGCCAGCGGCAACCACATGACGGTGTTCCAGACCGACATCCGCATCGGCCTCGACGGCGGGCGCTTCGACCTGCTGTACGCCAACTGGCTGCCCAGCTACGAGTCGGCGCACCCCGAGGTGGCGGGCAACGCCGGGATGCGGCCGTTCGCGGCCTTCGCGCACCCGGCCTTCACCGCCTCCGAGTACACCCTGGCCGACAAGGCGCGCCTCGAGTACGGCATCGACGACTTCCCCAACCTGGCCGCGTGGGCCGACGCCAGCAACAAGTATGTCCGCCTGGTCGAGGTCCTGTCGGGCAGCGGCGGCGACACCCAGAACCGCCCCCGCGTGCTGGAGCTCTTGAACAGCGGCGCCCGCGTCGGCATGTCGGTCGGCGAGGACAACCACGATCAGCAGTATGGCACCCGCACCGACAGCCGCGTCGGCGTGCTGGCCACCGGGCAGAGCGCCAGCGCCATCGCCGAGGCGCTGTACGAGCGCCGCACCTTCGCCAGCGAGGACAAGACGCTGGGCCTGCACGTGGTCGCCAAGCTGGCCGGCGGCGATCGCTACATGGGCAGCGACCTCACGGTGGCCGAGGCCGGCGCCATGCTGCCGCTGGAGATCGGCCTCGAGGACGCTGGCGAGCCCGGCGCGACCTACCGCATCGAGGTGCTGCGCGACGACGCCGTCGGCGGCGCCCAGGCCGCCGCGGTCACGGTGCCGGCGTTCGCCAGCCCGGTGGCGGCGGGGACGTACCAGTTCCAGGTGCCGACGCCGGCGGCGGGTGGGTATGTGATGGTGCATGTGACGCAGCTGGGGACGGGGACGGATGATGCGTGGGTGTCGCCGTTCTTCATCAGGCCGTAGCGAAGCCTGAGGTCTGAAACAGGCGACAAGCGACAGGCAACGGGCAACAGGCAACAGGCAACAGGGAATGGTCAGGGCACCAGGGGCGGCAGTGGCTTGACCTTGATGGCGACCCAGGCGTCCTCGCGGACCTTGGCCTGGTCGTCGCGCTCGGCGAGCCAGCTCAGGCCGGCGTAGACCCACTCGGGCTTGCCGCGCACCACCACGGCGGTGTGGGCCTCGGGGCTGACATCCCAGCCTGGCAGCAGGCTGGCCGCCCAGGCCTTGGCGCTGCCCAGCTTCTTCTTGCCCAGGCGGACCTCGACGGTGGGCTTGCGCGGCTTCATGGGGCGGATCTCGATCATCAGGCCCTTGATGGCGTAGCCGAGCACCGCGTTCATGCCGAGGCGCGGCAGGGGCTGGTACTTGCCCGCGCGCAGGCGCTGGGTCAGCTCGGCCAGCGGCTTGCGCAGCGCCTCGCGCGCAGCCGTCGCGGGCGCCACCGAGTCGGGGTAGCTCTTGCCGGGGTTGAAGATGCTCTTCACGTGGGGATGGCCGCACACGCGGGGCAGGGTGATGTCCTCGCCCTCGACCTTGCCGACCGGGGCCAGCCGGATCACGAAGGTGACGCAGGCCTTCTGCGGCCTGGCCTGCATGTTGTCCTTGTCCAGCCTGACCAGCGGCAGCGCCACCGTGGTGCCGTCGCCCGACAGCGCGGGCAGGCCGAGCAGCGTCAACTCCTGCTCGGGGAGCGTGACCGTGATGTCGTCCGCGGCAGCGCTGCGCACCGCCATCGTCAGCCCCAGCGCCAGCATCGCCGCGAGCAGCGGCCCCCGCGCAGTCGTCGTCTGCCCCATGCGTGGTCGTCCCCCCGCCTCACTGTAGACCGAGCGCGCGCGTAAATCGCGGGTAAAGACGCCCAATCCCGGGACGATCCGGGCCTCGTCGGCCCGTATTGTGGGCATGCGCACCCGTCGCCGTGAAAGCTCCCTCGTGCTCCTGGCCGTGCTGTCGATCGCGATCGCGCTCGCGGGCTGTCATCGCGAACCTGGGCGCGGTGGCTCTGGCCCGGGCAGGACCGATACCAGCCGCACCCCCGCGGCGCGACTGGCCACGCCGCCGGCGCCGTCGGAGGATCCCGAGCAGCGCTGGCTGGAGGCCGCCTTCGCCACCGCGTCGTCGGTGCTCGTGGTGGAGCCCGGCGAGGTGCGCCCCGACGGCCCTCCGACCAGAGCCACCGTGGTGGAGCAGCTGCGTGGCTACCGCGTCGCGCGCTGGCTGCCGCTCGAGGGGCTGGCCGCGCGCGCTGCCACCGCGCCGCCCACGCGCTGGCTGGTCGCGGCGGAGACCACCGAGGGCTGGACGCCGCAAGGCCTCGTGCTGGCCGCGCTCCCCGACACCCCCGCCAACCGCAAGCGCGTCATGGGCTGGATGACCGCGCCCTGGCTGGTGTCGCCCATCGTGGCGCTGGTGCACGTCGGCGCGCCCGACGCCAAGGGCTTCTACGTCCACTACGAGGTCGAGCGCGTGCTGGCCGGTGACGCCAAGGGCCCGCGCTGGCTCGATCACGAGTGGAAGACCGAGCTGTTTCGTCCGCTGACGCCGGGGCCGCAGCAGTATGTGCTGTCGGCCTGGGGCATCATCACGAGCACCGGCGATCCGCTGCCGCGCGTGAACGCCATCGCGCTGACTCCGGTCGACGCCGCGCAGCTGGCCAGCATCGAGCAGGCGCTTGCGGCCCGGCCGCGCGCCGCCTACGAGGCGCGCCTGGCCGCCGCCGCGAGCGCGCTCGCCGAGGCCCACCTGATGTGGCGCTTTCACGCCGCGCTCGGGGTCGGCGATGGCGAGGCCATCCAGAACCCGCCGCGCTTCATGAACAGCCTGGACGGCTATCGCGTCGAGGTGAAGCGCTGGCTGCGGCAGCCCGCGGGTGACGTCCGGCTGGCGGTCAGCGGCATGGACACCCAGGGTGGACGCAAGCTGGTCGCGGGGGGATCGAGGTCGAGCTGCCCTGGTCGGCCGCCGAGGAGGCCCGCGTGCTGAGCTGGATGAGCGCGCCGCCGCCGCGCTTCGCCGCCCAGCCGGTCGACCCCGCGGTGTTCGATCCCGCCACGCCGCCGCCCGCCAGCGCGCCCGCCGCGCTGCCGGGCTTCGAGCCCACGCTGCCGCTGGCGGCGCTGAGCACGGTGGGCTGGCTGCGCTTCGAGGTGGTGCGCCGGCGCGACGTCACGCTGCCCTGGGGCAAGCGCTGGTCCTGGATCCACTGCCGCGCCCTGACCAACCAGGGGCCCGCTGCCGGCCCGCTGCCGCTGCCCGCCGAGGAGTGGATGTTCGCCGGCGTCGACCTGCCGACCTGGCAGCCCGGGCGCCAGCTGGTCGGACCAACCGTCAGCGTGGGTGGTGATCGCGTCATGGGGCCCCTCGGTGCGCGCCTGTTCTTCCCCGGCTTCCTGCCCGGTGACGACCAGCACCGCCTGGATGTGCTGCTGCGCCAGCTGGAGTGGCTGCGCGATCCGACCTGAAGGGTGTTCCCAGGGGACATTCGACCCCATACCGGCGTAGCCCTGTCCTGGGGACATTCGACCCCCGAGCTGGCCCGCGCCGCGCGCAACTGCCCGCCACGGGCCGCGCCACCGCCTGGCATCGCCGCTGCAATCACCCTCGCCCAGGAGGGGACGACGATGATGACCAGGACGATGAAGCTGCTGGTGACCGCGGGTGCGCTGCTCGGCCTGGTGACCGGCGCCGGCGCCGAGCCGACCAAGGCCCGCCGTGGCAAGCGCGGCTCCGCGGCCCTGGCCACCATCCCGGCCCGTGACCCCGCGCCCGCCGCGCCCGACGCCATGGCGCGCCTGAGCGAGCGCGCGCGCGCCAGCGCCGGCCTCGAGCTGCGCAAGAAGTCGGCGCGCAAGCCCGAGTATGTCGAGAACGAGGTCTTCACCGTCGAGCGCCTGTCGCAGACCCAGATCGAGGACACCATCCGCGCCCACCTGTCGGATCTGGCCTCGTGCCACGAGCGCTACGCCGGCCACTCGATCAGCGTCGGCAGCGTCACCATCGCGCTGACCGTCGAGCCGAGCGGCGTGGTCTCCGCCGCCAGCATCGACGGCTTCGAGGGCCCGGCCAAGCTGGGTGCCTGCATGGCGCGCGCGGCGCGGACCTGGAGCTTCCCGGCCGCCGACGGCGAGACCGAGGTGCGCTACCCGCTGGCGTTCTCCGAGTAGACGCGACACCACACCAGGCTCACCACATGTTCGCCGACGCCGCGCGGGGATGGACTCGCGCGGCGTCGGTGTTTCGGCTACCGTTTGCGCGTGCGCAAGTCATGGTTCGCCGTCGTGCTGCTGTCGCTGCCATTGCTCACGGTCGCCTGCAAGGGCAAGAAGAAGGCGCTGCCGCCACCGGTAGGGGCCGCACCCGCCGCGCCGACGGGCGCCGCGCCTGGCGCCGCCGGCGCGCCTGGCGCCGCCAGCGTGCCTGCCGAGCCGCAGCCCACGCCGCTCGCCGAGGGCACCATGGCGCCCGACTTCCTGCTGCCGGCGCACGACGGCACCAAGGTCTCGCTGTCGGGGCTGCGCGGCGGCCCGGTGGTGCTGTACTTCTATCCCAAGGACGACACCCCGGGCTGCACCATCGAGGCCCAGGCCTTCCGCGATCAGCTGCCCGCCTACGACCAGTCCGGCGCCGCCATCCTGGGCGTCTCGCTCGACGACGCCGAGTCGCACCGCGCCTTCGTGGCCAAGTACAACTTGCCGTTCAAGCTCCTGGTCGATCCCGAGGCCACGCTGGCCAAGGCCTATGGGGTGCCGCTCAAGAACGGCCACACCAGCCGCGTCACCTTCGTGATCGATCGCGAGGGCCGCATCGCCAGGACCTTCCCCAAGGTGGACCCGCGCGGCCACGACGCCGAGGTCCTGGCCGTGGTCACTGCGCTGCCGAAGTAGCGCTGGCTACGACAGCAAAGCGACGAAGACCCGGAGCCGGACGCGTAGCCTTGCTGTCTACGACAGCAACGCGACGCGAATGCTGGACGGCTCCGACAGCTTGTCGAGCAGCTGCGCCAGCCGCTTGCGCCCGCCGTCGTCCACCGCGGTCTGGATGCCGTCCTGCCCGAACGCCAGCCCCATCAGCATGCCGGGTGGATCCAGCCGCCACGCCACCTGCGCGCGCACCTGCAGCCCCTCGATCTCGACCGCCAGCTCGGTGCCGACCGGGAACAGGATCCCGGCGCGCAGCAGGGCGCCGCTCTCGCTGACGTTCATCAGACGGCCCAGCAGCGTCGCCGAACCCTCGCCCATGCCGCCGACGACCTCGGTCGGCGCATAGCGCACCGCCAGATCGCACGGGTGGCGCACGCTGCGGCGCGCCGCGGTGTGCTCGGCCTCGGCCCACGCCGCCGACAGCAGGAGATCGTGCGGCTGCCCGGGGTCGAACGAGATGTACGCCACGTCGACCCAGTCGTGCGACGGCGGCCGCTTGACCACCACGCCACGGAAGCGCCACTCGCGGCGCTGCGACTCCAGCACCACCTGTAGCTCGATGGCGTCGCCCACCACCAGCTCGGGCGAGCTCGGCAGCACCAGGCCGCCATTGGCCAGGAAGCCCCAGTAGGCATCCAGGATCTGCTTGCCCGACGCGAACGTCACCTGCACGTTCTTCATCGCGCCCCCCTCGCCCGTCCCCGACGTCTGGACCAACGGCTCACCTGGCAACGATACCACAGCCAGGCGGCGCCAGCATGACCTCGTTTGCTCCGAAAAAAGTCGAGATGTCGCGGCGGCTTTGACCTACGATGACTCGCGATGGCGAGCGGCGACGAGCAGTTGAAGACAGGGCCGGCAACCAAGGGCAGCGCGGGTAAAGGCAAGCGGGTCCTGGTCCTGTTCAACTTCGTTGGTGAGGACCAGTACGAGCGCATGCGCAAGGAGGGCGCGAAGGAGGTCGACTTCGAGCTCAACTACAACCTCAACGTGGCCACGCTGCGCGAGGAGATCCAGGCGCTGGTCGACGCCCTGACCGAGGCTGGCTACCAGGTCTCGGCGCTCAACGTCGAGGACAAGTTCGGCCGCCTGCTGTGGTGCCTGCGCAGCGAGAAGCCCGACATCGTCTTCAACCTGGTCGAGTTCTTCAACGACCGCACCGACCAGGAGTCCTTCGTCGCCGGTCTCTACGAGCTGCTCAAGATCCCGTACACCGGGTCGCCGCCGCTGACGCTGGCGCTGTGCCAGCGCAAGGGGCTGGCCAAGGCCATCCTGGCGCGCGACAACATCCCGACCCCGCGCTACAAGATCATCGACCCGCCGGTCGGTGACGCCGAGCCCGACACCCTGCGCCACAACCTGCGCTACCCGTTGATCGTCAAGCCGGTGCGCGAGGACGCCAGCCTCGGGGTCGAGAACGAGTCGGTGGTGTCCGACAAGGACGCCCTCGACGCGCGCGTCAAGCTGATCCACGAGCGCTTCAAGCAGCCCGCGCTGGTCGAGGAGTTCATCGAGGGCCGCGAGCTCGGCGTCGCCGTGCTGGGCAACTCGCCGCCCATCGCGCTGCCCATCTCCGAGATGGACTTCTCGGGCATGCCCGACCACCTGCACAAGATCATCTCGTACCAGGCCAAGTGGGATCCCTACCACCAGGCCTTCCACACCACCAAGTCGGTGTGCCCGGCCAAGCTGGAGCCCGAGATCGAGGCCAAGGTGAAGGAGATCGCGGTGGCCGCCTTCCAGCTGCTGGGCTGCCGCGACTATGCCCGCGTCGACATGCGCCTGGACTCCGAGGGGCGCCCCTTCGTGCTCGAGGTCAATCCCAACCCCGATCTGACCCAGGGCGTCGCCTTCATGGAGTCGTCCCAGGCCGCCGGCATGAGCTTCGCCGAGACCCTGGGGCGCATCGTCGAGATGGCGCTGGCGCGACCGCCCGTGCTGTCGCCGGCCGGCATTCCCTAGCCCCCTCGAAGCGCAGCTTCGAGGAGCGCTATCCCGGTTCCGGTCAGCTCACCAGCCACTCGGGCGCTTCCGAGTACCAGCTCGCGGCCACCGCCCAGCCGGTGCCCGAGCGCACCACGGTGTGCAGCGCGCGCTGTGCCCCGGTGTCGCCGGCGGGCGAGGTGAACTCGATGTCCTCGCGCACCAGCGCGGCGGTCGGGGACAGCACCTCGACGGTGAGGTCGGTGCGCGCGCGCCGGGCGCGCTTGCCGCCGGGGCGCTCACCGACCTCCTCGGCGAAGCGGCTCTGATCGTAGACGTGCACCGAGGTCTTGCCGCGGAAGTCGACCGCGTGCTGGTAGGGGAACAGGACGGCGCCCGCGGCCAGCGCGGGATCGGCGTCATCGAAGGCCTGGCCCAGGCGCAGCACGGCGTCCTTGGCGGTGGCGGGGGCAGGGGTGGCGCGACGGCTCATGGGTGCCTCAGTGGGCGCTCCAGCGGCGACCGAGAAGGTAGAGCAGGGCGCCCAGCGCCAGCGCGCCGAGGCCGACCGGCAGCGGCGCCGGGATGGCGTGAGTGGCGGCCAGATCGTCGCTGCCCGCGCGCGCCAGACCGACCACATGGTCGGCGGTGGCCACGCCGCCGAGCAGCGCCAGCAAGGCGCCCGCGGTGCGCAGGCGCCCGGCCCAGCGTTTCTGGCGCCTGGTCGGCAACATGGCCCGAGCTTACCCCAGAGACCAGAACAGGACGCCTCGAAGCTGCGCTTCGAGGGGCCTGGTGGCCCGGCGCCCCCGGAAGGCTCATACTGGTGCTGTCCTGGAATGACCACGGCAGCCAGAGCAGCGGCGGGACAGCAAGGCGGGCGGACACGCTGGCGCCTGCTGGGCTGGGCCGTCCTGCTGAGCCTGGCGCTGCACGTGGTGGTCCTGGCGGTGATCTCGGTCGCGCAGGGCGGGGCGCGGCGGCGGGCGGAGACGGCCTTGGTCGATGATGATGAGGCCGTGGTGCAGCCGGCCGCGCTGCCAGCGCTGCCGGTCGAGATCGCGCTGGTCGATGTGGTGGCGCCCGGGACGGTGACGCTGGGCGATGTCCCGGTGGCCAGCCTGCCGCTGCGCACCGGGCCGGTCGACAGCGACGCCGAGCACGAGCAGCACCCGTTCCCTCGCGCCGACGTCGAGGCGCCCGATGTGCGCGCCGCCGGTGCCGGGGGCGGTGACGCGGGCGGCCGCCCGGCCTTCACCGGGCGCAGCGATCCAGGCGACGACGCCATGTCGGTGGTGGTCACCACCGGCGCCGACGTGCTGCGCGCCGAGCACACCCGCACCGGCGCCACGCGGCGCTCGCCCGAGACCATCAGGCAGGAGCCGCAGCCGGGACTGGCCGATACCCGCGGTGCGGGGCGCGGCCAGCGCGGTCCGCTGCTGCCGCGCAGCGGGTCGGACGCCGAGACGCGGGCGCGCGCGGTGACCGGGCAGGGGGCAGATGATGATCCGATGATTGCGCGGGGCGCCAGTACGAGTACGAGCTCGAGCACCAGCACGAGCACCAGCACCAGCACGAGCACCAGCACGAGCACCAGCACGAGCACCAGCACCGGCGGCTCGGCGCCTGTCAATGTCGCGGCCGCGCGCACCAGGTCCGCGGGCGGGGCCGCCCCCGTCGAGCCCGGCCCGCGCGCCACCGAGACCGACCGCCGTGGCGCCACCAGCGACGATCTCGCCGCCGCCGAGGCCTCCGACAACAAGCGCCCCGGGGTCATCGAGCGCACGCCGCCATCGGCGGGTGGCGACGCCGACAAGGGCGTGGCGGGGACCAATGTCGGCACCGGCACCTCGGCCAGGAGCACCCGCGACAGCAGCGGCCAGGGCGGCACCCGCGCCGACGTCCCGGTCGGCGAGGACCCCGCGCTGCGGGCACGCCGGGTCGCGCAGACCGCCTACCTGCGCCAGCTGCGCCAGCGCGTCGATCGCACCTGGCGCTACCCCGACGCGCTGCGCATCGCGCTGGAGCAGGGCTCGGCCATCGTGCACATCACGCTGCGCGCGCGGGACGGCGCGCTGCTCGGGGTGCGCTTCGTCAAGCGCTCGCGCTTTCCGGCCTTCGACGCCGAGGTGCAGCGGGCGGTCAAGGCGGCGGCGCCGTTCGGCGCGGTGCCTCCGGTGCTGACCCGGGGCAGCGAGTTCGTGCTGGCAGCGCCCTTCGAGTACGAGAACCCGCTGATCCGCTGATGCAGAGTGCGACACGGAATGCGGAGCCGGAGCCGACAGCCTTGGCGCTGCGCGCTGGGGCCGAACCGAAGTTTTCGGCGGTGTACGTCTTTGACCACATGGCGGGATCCTGTGGCGATTGCTATGATCGGCCCCAGGCGCAGGAAGTCCCTGGGCTCGTGAGGCACCTCGAATGAGCGCCCGCTCTCGCCGCCGGCAAAGCAGCTCGATGTGGACGATGGTCGCCTTCGGGGTGGCCTCGGTGGCGGTCCACGCGCTGCTCGCCGGGGGTGGCGCGCTCGACGGACTGTTCGCGGGCACGCCCGGCCACCTGGGCGGACTGGCCATGATCGATCCCGAGGCCGGGACGACCTCGATCAACGTGCTGTCGGCCGCCGAGGCCGACGCCCTGGCCGCCGAGGCCGACGAGGAGACCCAGAAGAAGCTCGACGAGGCGCGCAAGTCCGAGGACGACCCCGACATGGCCGGCCAGGTGGTCGACATCCCGCGCCCCGCGGTCGAGGTCCGCCCCGACAAGGCCGACTACCTGTCCGAGTACGACTCGGTGGCCACCAAGCAGACCGTCAAGCGCAGCGCCGGGGGCTCACCCGGCCCGGCCGGCGCCGCCGATGGGCGCGATCCGCAGGCGGCGCCGCGCAAGGGCGGCGGCGTCGGTGGCGAGATGCAGCCGGTGCCCGGCACCGGCCCGCGCGCGAGCAACCCCGGCGGCGAGCAGGGCGGCATGCGCCCCGACGGCTTCGAGGGCGACGAGACCCCGGGCGGCACGCTGCCCAAGAAGGGGCCGATGGCCAGCGGCGAGCCTTCCGGCGCCGGTGGTGACGGGCGCCCGCTGCCCAAGATCGGCGACCTGCGCCCGACCGATGACGCGCTGTCGAAGGCCGCCGGCGGCGGCGGCGTCAACGACTACCTCAAGGACGTCGAGGAGGGTGACGAGACGGTGCTGACCAGCAAGCGCTGGCGCTTCTCGTCCTTCTTCAACCGCATGAAGAACCAGGTTGCGCAGCAGTGGCACCCCGACGTCGCCTACCGCCTGCGCGATCCCAGCGGCAAGATCTACGGCACCAAGAACCGCCTCACCGTGCTGCGCGTCTCGCTCGATCCCAAGGGCGGCCTCAAGGACATCTTCCTGGAGAAGCCGAGCGGCGTGGACTTCCTCGACGACGAGGCCGAGAGCGCCTTCCGCGCCGCCGAGCCGTTCCCCAATCCGCCCGCGCAGCTGGTCAACGGCGACACCGGCGTCATCAGCTTCCGCTTCGGCTTCCTGTTCGAGATCACCAGCGCGCCGCGCTTCCGCGTGTTCAGATACAACGACTGACCCACGAAGTGGGTCGGTCGTTGCTCCGGCTCCGCGTCCTCGACTGACGCAGGATCCGCCGCTACGGCCGCTTCTTGAAGGTGAACATGATGGTCGCCTGCTTGACGTCGAGGAAGGTGTCGGCGCCGACCATGCGCACGCTGTACTCGTTGTCGAAGCTGCTGGTGCTCATGCAGATCCCGGTGCGCAGCAGGCGCGCGGCGCTGGTGGTGTACGAGAAGCTGCGTGGCACCGGCGTCGGCGGGGTGCCGGTCAGGGTCAGCTGCTCGAAGACGTCGACCTGGGCCCCGGCGAAGAACCAGGTGCTGCGGTAGGTCCCGGTGGTCGATCCCGTGGTCTGGGCGTCGACGGCGTCATACGCGCCCGGCGGGATGGGCCCACCGGTGGCGCCCGGCAGCGACGCCACCATGCGCAGGGTCACCGCGGGCGCGCCGAAGCTCTCGCCATGGCAGCTGCCGGCGGCGCCATCGGGGCGGGCGGCATCCGCGCTCGGCAGCGCGCTGTCCGCCGCGGCCGCGTCGACGACCACCACCGCGCCGTCGCTGGCGGCCGCGTCCATCCTGACGATCGCCGCGTCGACCGCAGCGTCGTCATCCCCTGACGACCCGCAGCCAGCCAGCGCCGCCAGCAGGCAGACCGTGCTCAGCAATCGGCTGCGCATGGCCTACTCGGCGGCCTTCGGCGTCCAGCGCAGGCGCGGGTGGCGTGCGGCCAGGGTCTCGTCGAGGCGACGCAGGCCGGTGGTGTGCGGCGCGGCGTGGACCTTGTCGGGGTCGCTGACCGCCTCGGCGGCGATCTCGCGCAGCGCGGTGCACAGCTCGTCGAGCGACTCCGGGGTCTCGGTCTCGGTGGGCTCGATCATCAGTGCGCCCGGGACCACCAGCGGGAAGTAGATCGTCGGCGGGTGGAAGCCGTGGTCCATCAGCCGCTTGGCCACGTCCAGCGTGCTGATGCCGGTCTCCTTCTTGAGCTTCTTGTCGGAGAACACGACCTCGTGCATGCAGGCGCGATCGAACGCCACCGGATAGACATCCTCGAGCTTCTTGCGGATGTAGTTGGCGTTGAGCACCGCCATCTCGGTGGCCTGGGTCAGCCCGGGGCCGCCCATCTCGCGGATGTAGGCGTACGCGCGCACCAGCATGCCGAAGTTGCTGGAGCCGGCGCGCACGCGGCCGATCGAGCGCGGCCGCGCGAAGTCCCAGCGGAAGCGCTCGCCCTCGCGCGCCACCATCGGGGTCGGCAGGTAGGGCTCCAGCGCGGCGCCGACCGCGACCGGCCCGGCGCCGGGACCGCCACCACCGTGCGGCGTGGTGAAGGTCTTGTGCAGGTTGATGTGCATGACGTCGAGGCCGGCGTCACCGGGGCGGAACTTGCCCATCAGCGCGTTCAGGTTGGCGCCGTCCATGTAGCAGAGGCCGCCGGCCGCGTGCACGACCTCGGTGATCTCGGCGATCTTGGTCTCGAACAGCCCCAGGGTCGACGGGTTGGTCAGCATGATGCCGGCGATGGCACCCGGGTGCGCCGCGCAGGCCGCGCGCACCGCCTCGACCTCGATGACCCCGCCGGCGCCGGTCTTGATGCCCAGGGCCTCGAAGCCGTTCAGGGTGCACGACGCCGGGTTGGTGCCGTGCGCGCTGTCGGGGATGATGATCTTCTTGCGCGCCTTGCCGCCGTGATCCTGGTGATAGGCGCGGATCATCATGAGGCCGGTCAGCTCGCCATGGGCCCCCGCGGCGGGCTGCAGCGTGGCGCGCTGAAAGCCAGTGATCTCGCACAGCGCGCGCTCGAGCCCCCACATCAGGGCCAGCGCACCCTCCAGGGTCTCCTCGGGCTGCGCCGGGTGCAGGCCCGAGAAGGCGGGCATGCGCGCGGCGCGCTCGTTGACCTTGGGGTTGTACTTCATGGTGCACGACCCCAGCGGGTACATGCCGAGATCGATGGCGTAGTTCCAGCGCGACAGGCGCGTGAAGTGGCGCGTGACCTCGACCTCCGAGACCTCGGGCAGGTGCGGCGCGTCGCCACGACGCAGCGCCGCCGGCCAGTCCACACCAGGATCGCGTGCCGGCACGTCCAGCGCCGGCAGCGAGGCCCCGGTGCGACCCGGCGACCCCTGTTCGAAGATGGGCCGCGACTCGTGCAGCAGCGCGCGTGGGTGCTTGCCCGGCATCAGCCGACCTCCTTCAGGGTGTCCGCGAGCCGGTCGATGTCGGCCTTGCCGTGCATCTCGTTGACCGCCACCAGCAGGCAGTCGCCCAGCTTGGCATCCAGCCGCCCCGCCGACACGCCGGCATACACGCCGCGCTCGGCCGCGCGCGAGATGGCCCGCGCGGCATCGCCGCCCGGCACCCGCACGCACAGCTCGTTGAAGCTGGGCGCCGAGAAGCGCGCCGGCAGCCCCGCGGCCGCCAGCCGGTCGCTGGCATAGCGCGCCTTGGCATAGACCAGCTTGGCCAGCTCCTCGAAGCCGCGCCGCCCGAGGAGGCAGAGGTGGATGGTGAAGGCCAGCGCGATGAGGCCCTGGTTGGTGCAGATGTTGGACGTCGCCTTCTCGCGCCGGATGTGCTGCTCGCGCGTGGCCAGCGTCAGCACATAGCCGCGCCGGCCGTCGGTGTCCACGGTCTCGCCGACCAGGCGACCCGGGATCTGGCGCACATGCTCGGTGCGCGTCGCCAGCAGGCCCACCGCGGGCGCGCCCAGCGACGGCGGGATGGCCAGGCCGACACCCTCGCCGACGGCGATGTCCGCCCCGGCCGCCCCCGGCGCGCGCATGACGCCCAGCGCCAGCGGCTCGGGCGTGACCGCGATGACCATGGCGCCGCGGGCGTGCGCGCGCGTCGCGATGGCCTCGAGGTCGACCACGGTGCCCAGGAACGACGGCGTCTGCACCACCACGCACGAGGTGCGCTCGGACAGCGCGGCGTCGAGCGCCGCCAGATCCGGGGTGCCATCGGCGCCCAGCGCGACCTCGCCGAGCTCGACGTCGAGCGCCGCCATGTACGTGCGCGCGACCTCGGCATACTCCGGGTGCAGGCCACCCGCGAGCAGGATCCCGGGGCGCCCGGTCAGGCGGCGCGCCATCAGGATGGCCTCGGCGCACGCGGTCGACCCGTCATACATCGACGCGTTGGCCACCGGCAGCCCGAGCAGCTCCGAGGTGATGGTCTGGAACTCGAACACCGCCTGCAGCGTGCCCTGCGAGATCTCGGGCTGGTATGGCGTGTACGAGGTGTAAAACTCCGAGCGCGACAGCAGCGCGTCGACCGCCGAGGGGATGGCGTGCGGATACACGCCGGCGCCCAGGAACGACAGCGGGCCGTCGGCCACCGCGGGCCGTGCCGGTTTGTTGCGCGCGCCCAGCTCGCCGAGGTGCGCCAGCAGCGAGGCCTCGTCCATGCCCGCGGGCAGGTCGAGCTTGCCCTTGAGGCGCACGTTGTCCGGGATGATCTGCGCGAACAGCTCCTCCACCGACCCGACCCCGACCACCCCCAGCATGCGCGCGATGTCAGCTTCGGTATGCGGGATGTAGCGCAATCAGGCCGACTCCTCGAGGAATTCCTTGTACTGCTTGGCCGACATCAGGCCGGCCTTCTCGCTCTCGACGCTGAGCTCGATCTCGACCATCCAGCCCTCGTCGTAGCAGTCGTCGTTGACGTACTCGGGGCTGTCCTTGAGCGGGTCGTTGACCTTGACCACCTTGCCGCTCAGCGGCGCGAACAGATCCGACACCGCCTTGACCGACTCCACGGTGCCGAAGACCTCGTCCTTCTTGACGCTGTCGCCCTCCTTGGGGAGGTCGACCTGCGTGATGTCGCCGAGCTGCTCGACGGCGAAGCGCGTGATGCCGATGACGGCTCGGGTGCCGTCCACACGGGCCCACTCGTGCTCGCGGGTGTAGAGCAGGTCGTCGGGATACTCGGCGCTCATGTACGTGGCTCCTTGGATGTGGGACGTCGGTAAAACGGACCGGCGACGATCTCGGCCGGCGTCAGCTTGCCGCGGCAATCGATGACCAGGGGGGCGCCGGGCTCGGCCGAGGCGGTGGGCACATAGCCCATGCCGATGGCGACCCCGAGGCTGGGGCCGGTGGTGCCCGAGGTGACCGTGCCCAGCAGAGGGCCGGCACCCTCGGCCGGGCCGACCCCGTGGATGGCATAGCCATGACGCGCGATCCCGCGCCCCTTCATCACGAAGCCCACCAGCTTCTTGCGCACGCCCTCGGCCTGCTGCTTGACCAGCGCGTCGCGCCCGACGAAGTCGCCCTTGCCGAGCTTCACGGTCCAGTCGAGACCGGCCTCGTAGGGCGTGGTGTCGTCGTCGATGTCGTTGCCATACAGGCACAGGCGCGCCTCGAGGCGCAGGGTGTCGCGCGCGCCCAGCCCGATGGGCAAGATCCCGTCGGGCTCGCCGTGGCCACCCGCCTTCAGGATGGCGTCCCACAGCGCGCCGGCGTCGGCGGCGGCGCAGAAGACCTCGACGCCATCCTCGCCGGTGTAGCCGGTGGCGGCGACGCGCACCGCGATCCCGGCGATGCTGCCGGTGACGTGGCGGTTCTTCTTCAGCCCCGTGATCTCGGCGCCGTCGAGCTTCGCGATGGGCGCGAGGATGCGCGTCGCGGTCGGGCCCTGCACCGCCAGCAGCGCGGTGGCGTCACACTCGTCGACCAGGGTGCACTCGGGGGCGTCGCCGCAGACGGCGCGGATGTGCGCCACGTCCTTGGCGATGTTGCCGGCGTTGAACACGATGAGCAGCTCGTCGGCGCGCACGCGGTAGACGATGCAGTCGTCGACGATGCCGCCGCGCGGGTTGCACATCGGCGAGTACATGGCGACGCCGTCGGCGACCTTGGCGAGGTCGTTGGAGACCAGGCGCTGCACCGCGGCGACCGCGCCGGGGCCGCGCACACGCAGCTCGCCCATGTGGCTGACGTCGAACAGCCCGCAGGTGAAGCGCACCCGGCGGTGCTCCTCCAGGATGCCGGCGGGGTAGTTGACCGGCATGTGCCAGCCGCCGAAATCGACCATCTTGGCGCCGAGGCCGACGTGCCGATCGTGCAGCGGGGTGCGAGCGAGCGAGGCCGTGGGGGCTGACATGCGAGGTGGCGCGATCCTAGTGAAAAAACGTCACTTTTCAAGGACGATCACGCACCCCGAGGCGGCTTCAGGAAGGCAGGTCGGAAAGTTCGTTGCGGTCGCCCTGGTCGGGCGGCAGCGCCTCGGCCAGCACCGGCCCCAGGCCGCGCAGCGCCTTGGCGAAGGCGTCGGCGTCGTCGCGCACCAGGGCCAGCTTCATCTCCAGCTGGGCGGCGCCCCAGCCCGGCCCCAGCGCCTTGGGCTGCACGCCGGTGTCGACCACCGCCGCGATCTCGCCCTCCAGCACCGAGGCATAGAGCAGGATCCCGGTGCGCTTGACGGTGCGCGACACGCCCAGCTCCACGAAGGCCGAGCGCGCGCAGGTCAGCACCTGGCGATGGCGGCGCGCCGCCGCGGTCAGGGCGTGGTGCAGCCCGCGCAGCTGGGCCGCCAGGAAGCCGACCGCGAAGCCGGCCAGCGCCAGCACCAGCGGCCCCCAGCTGCCCAGCTCGGTCGGCATGCGCTGCGGCCAGCGTGCATAGCCGACCAGCGTGGCGGCACCGAACAGCACGCCCAGGCTGAGGCCGACGTCGCGATAGCTGCCCGAGCGCGCGCGCACCGTGACCGCGACCTCGGCCGAGGACAGCCCCTCGATCTCGCGGATCGCGGCGGCCAGCTTGTCCTTGCCGGCGGGGCTGCCCAGGGGCGTCACGGATAGGCCTCGTGGCGCGCCTTGACCGCGGGATCGGGCGCGCGCTGGCCATACTCCCAGTGGCCGCCGCCGCGCGACACCAGGCGCGCCGCCTCGCGCCAGCGCCCCACGAAGGGCGAGCGCCGCCACACCGTGACGGTGCAGTCGGCGATGCACGAGTTCATGCAGTATGACGGCTCGCCGTCGGGGTCGACGTAGGGCGTCGCGATCATGTGCTCGGGGCGCGAGGTGAACTCGGCCTCGAGCTTGACGCTGCGCCCGCTGGCGCGGGCCCGGTAGTGGCCGTCTTTCCAGGTGCCGCGCGACAGCAGGGTGTCGCCGAGGCCCGTGAAGTGGTGCTTCTCGCCGTCGAGATCCAGGCTGACCACGGTCAGCGTGGGCAGCACGATCCCGCCGCGCTTCAGGCGCGCCGAGATCCCCTCCCAGGCCGCGCTGCGGTTGCCGGCGAAGGCGTTGCAGTGCGACCACACCCAGGCGTGGGCGTGCTTGCGGCCCCAGACGTGGGTCTGATCGGCGGGGTCGCCCTCGAAGCTCCACTCGCGCTGCACGCCCCCGGTGGCCGGGCCGCGCGCGCGGATGGTGCCGCGCAGCGGCACGTTCAGGTTGGGCGAGCACACCTTGGTGTCGATCCGGCTGACGTTGTACAGCGCGGGCGGGTAGTGCAGGTGCACCTCGGGCGCAGGCAACCAGCTGAGGTCCCAGCTGACCTCGTGGCCGCCGGCGCTGAGCTTGGCGGTGAAGCTCTTGTCGGTGACCTCGGCGTGATCGCCGATGCGCACGCGATGCGGGCTGCGGGTGGCGTCGAGCAGGCCGATGGGGAAGCGCTGGTGAAAGCCCCACGCCGGCGTGGTCGCCTTGGGGTCGAAGCAGGCGAACCAGGCCTCGCAGTAGGGTTCACCGTCGTAGGGCGCCTCCAGGGTCAGGCGGACCCAGAAGCCGGCGCCGCTCGCGAGGTGCGACGCGGTCAGGTACCAGACCTCGTAGTGGCCGCGCTTGGCGCGGTCCCAGACCATGGCATTGCCGGGGGCGGTCACGTGGGGGCTCCTTTGCTGGTCCTGGTGCTGGTGCTGGGCGCGAGCCGGCGACGCCGGCGTCGGGCGGACAGGGCACGGTACCCCAGCACGGCGCCGGTGACGAGCAGCAGCGCGGCCAGCGGGGCGGCCCAGGGCAGGACGATCCAGAAGCGCTGGTGCCGGCGCGCGGCGCGCAGCCCGGCGCGGGCCTCGCGATCGCCGGGCGCGGCCTCCAGGGCCAGGCGGTAGGTCGCCACGGCCAGCTCGTCGTCGCCGGTGTCGGCGTAGGCGCGCGCCAGCCCGCGCAGGGTCAGGGCGTCGCCGGGGTGGGCCGCCAGCGCGAGCTTGTAGTGGAAGATGGCGCCGCGGGCGTCACCGGCGTCCTGCAGCAGGGCGGCCAGGTTCTGGCGCGCCTCGTCGCAGGTCGGATCGTTGACGAGATCGGCGCTGAAGGCGGCGCGCGCGCGGGCGTCGTCATTGGCGGCCAGGTAGATGAAGCCGAGCGCGTGGTGGCCGTCGCCGCCGGGGCGCAGGCGGAGGTGGCGCTCGAACCACGGGACGGCCTCGGCGGGGCGGCCCTGGCGGCGCAGCAGCTCGCCCTGCAGCCAGATGGTGTCGGCGGCCTCGTCGGGGCCGCTGCCGGGGACGTCGGGGGGCAGCAGGGCCAGCGCGGCGGCGAGCTGCTGTTCGGCCTCGGGCAGGCCGCCGGCGTCGAGCAGCGCCTCGGCGTAGGCGCGGTGGGCGGCCAGCGAGCCGGGGTCGAGGGCGAGGGCGGCCTGGAAGCTGGCGGCGGCGGCGCCGAGGCCGCCGTCGTGGGTCAGGATGAGGGCGCGGTAGAGGTGGGCTTCGGCGAGGTCGGGGCGCAGGGCGATGGCGTCGTCGATGGCAGCATCCACCTCGGGAGCCACCGCCGCGGCCGCGATCTCGTCGGCCGGGGCGCGCAACTGGTGCGGTTCCAGCGACACCTTGTCGAAGTCGCGCAGCGCGCGGCACACCGCCTCGTCACCGTGCTCGCGGACATCGTCGATGATCTTCCCGATCGAGGCTTTCAGCCCCTCGTCGAAAATGGCCTCCAGGCCGCGCTCGCACAGGGCGCGGCGCTGGGCCTCGTCCATCCGCGCCCACGTCATCCGTCGCATCACCGGCATGCGATGGACCCTAT
>JBGASF010000001.1:0-195526 GCA_044229835.1 Polyangia bacterium
GGTGCTCAGCATCGACGATCTGCAGTGGGCCGACGCCGACAGCATGGCGCTGCTGGCCGAGCTCCTGCGCCCGCCCGACGCGCCGGCGCTGCTGCTGGTGGCGACCGCGCGGCCGGGTGCGTCGGCCGTGCTGCCCGGCGACGTGCGCACCCTGGCGCTGGGCACGCTGGCGCCCGACAGCGCGCGCGAGCTGCTGGTGGCGCTGCTGCGCGCCGGCGGGGTGGCGGCGTCGTCGGTCGATGTCGGCGCGCTGATCGCGGAGGCCGGCGGCCATCCCCTGTTCATCGAGGAGCTGTCGCGCCACCTGCTCACCCATGGCCAGCCGGCGTCGGGGCGGCAGCGGCTGGAGGACGCGCTGTGGGCGCGCGCGCAGGAGCTGCCGCCCAGCACGCGCCAGCTGCTCGAGCTGGTCGCGGTCGCGGGCGCGCCGCTGCCGCAGGAGCTCATCGCGCAGGCCGCCGGCGCCGACCCCGTCGAGTTCGCGCGCGACGTCGCCACCCTGCGCGTGGGCCACTGGGTGCTCACCGCGGGCGCGCGGCCGGGCGACGCCATCGAGCCGTTCCACGATCGCATCCGCGAGACGGTGACGCTGTACCTCGACGAGGCCACGCGCGCGCAGCACCACCACCGGCTGGCGCTGGCGCTGGAGGGGGCGCGCCAGCCCAACCACGAGGCGCTGGCGGTGCACTGGCAGGGCGCCGGCCGGCCTGAGCTGGCGGTGCGCCACGCCGACGAGGCTGCCGGCGAGGCCACCCGCGCGCTGGCCTTCGAGCGCGCCGCGCGCCTGTATGGCATGGCGCTCGAGCTCGGCGCCACCGGGACGCCGGAGCGGCTGCGCCTGACCCTGGGGCGCGCCGACGCGCTGGCCAAGCTGGGCCGCGGCGGCGAGGCCGGGCCGGCCTACCTGGAGGCGGCCGCGCTGGCCGGCGGCCCGGAGGCGCTGGAGCTCGGGCGCATGGCGGCCGATCAGCTGCTGCGCTCGGGGCGCATCGACGCCGCGCTGAGCACCCTGGTCGGGGTGCTGGCGCCGCTCAGGCTGGTCATGCCGGCGACGCCGCGGCGCGCGCTGGCCTGGTTCCTGTGGCGCCGGGCGCGCATCCGCCTGCGCGGCCTGGGCTACCGGCTGCGCGCGCCCAGCGCCCTGTCGGCCGACGAGCTGCGCGCGGTCGACACCTGCTGGACCATCGCGCTGGGCATGGGCCAGGTCGACTTCATGCGCGGCGCCAGCTTCCAGGCGCTGCACCACCTGCTGGCGCTGGACGCCGGCGAGGCCAGCCGGATCGCGCGCTCGTTCGCGCTGGAGGCCGGCTACGCCGCCAGCGCGGGGCCGTCGGCGAGTCCGCGCATCGAGCGGCTGCTCAGCGAGGCGCGCAAGCTGGTGGGCAGCGGCGCCGAGGCGCGCGATGGCGCGCATGGCGGGGCCTTCATCACGCTGATGAGCGGGGTCGCGGCCTTTCTGCGCCAGCGCTGGTCGGAGGCGCGCACGCTGTGCGAGCAGGCCGAGGCGGTCTTCCGCGAGCAGTGCCTGGGCGCCGGCTTCGAGATCGCCACCGCGCAGCAGTTCTCGCTGTGGGCCCTCATCCACCTCGGCGAGCTGGCCGAGGCGGCGCGGCGCCAGCCGGTGCTGCTGCGCGAGGCCGTCGCGCGCGGCGATCAGTACGCGCAGACCACGCTGGCGGTCGGCCACCCCGCCATCCTGATGCTGGCCGCCGACGATCCCGAGCAGGCGCGCGAGGTCTCGCGGCGCGCCATGAAGGCGTGGACGCACCACGACTTCCAGGTCCAGCACTGCTTCGATCTGTGGGCCATGCTGATCACCGACCTGTACGCCGGCGATCACGCCAGCGCGCTGGCGCGGCTCAACAGCCACTGGTCGTTCGTGGAGGACTCGCTGCTCCTGCGCGTGCAGTTCATCCGCATGCAGATGTTGCAGGTGCGCGCGCGGGTGCGCCTGGCGGCGGCCGGCCTGCCCGGCGCCGAGGCGGGGCTGGTCGAGGCCGCGCTGGCCGACGCGCGCCGCCTGCAGCGCGAGGACGTCGCCTGCGGCAAGCCGCTGGGGCGCGTGCTCGAGGCCAGCGCCGCCGAGCTGGCTGGCGACAGCGCGGGCGCGGCGGCCATCCTGACCGAGGTGGCGGCGCAGTTCGACGCGGTCGAGATGCGGCTGTGGTCGGCCTGTGCACGGCTGCGCGCCGCCGAGCTGAGCACGAGCACGAGCACGAGCACGAGCACGAGCACGAGCACGAGCACGGCCCCGGCCGCCGCCGCCCTGCGCGCCCAGGGCGTGCGCAAGCCCGGCCGCTTCGCGCGCAGCTACATCCCGGGTCGCGACCCCACCCGCAAGTGACCGTGTGGCCAGCCGATTAGCCGGCGACGTCATCAGCAAACCCCAGCAGTCCCCGACGCAACGCACTGAAATCGTGTGGTCCGACCTCTGGCACGCCTCTTGGACTAGGGGGGCGCACACGGAGGATCGTCATGTCGGCAAGTCGGAAGTGGTCGTGGGGCCGGTTGGCTCCGATGCTGATGGTGCTGGGTGGCGGGTCGCTGCTGGGCGCGGGTTGCGCCAGCGAGTACCAGCCTGGTGACGACCTCGACATCCCGTCGTTCGAGAACTATGTCGGCGGCAAGAGCGACACCGGCTACATCGGGTCGCGCGCCGCCGAGCTGGAGTCGACCTTCTCGGGCAAGGTCCGCGTCATCCTCCCCGGCAAGACCCGCCCCGAGCTGGAGGCGCTGGCCGCCGCGCTGATGGCCAGCCCCGACTCCTGGGAGCACCGCGACATCACCTCGCAGGTGACCGAGCAGATCAAGTACTCGCGCAACGCCCTCAAGGCCGCCAAGCTCGACCTCAACCTCGAGGGCGGCACGCCGGCCTTCACCAAGATCGACATCATCGACAGCGGCCTCGAGCTCAGCTACGCGGTCAAGGTCGAGTCGCTGATCAAGTTCAAGGAGCTGGAGGCGGCCGGCAAGCGCCCGCAGGACTTCGTCGGTCAGACCATCGAGGCCAAGCTGCCCCTGGTCCCCGGCGGCCTGTTCGAGCGCGTGGGCGCTGCCTGCGCCACCGATCCCGACACCCACCAGCCGGTGCCCGCCGCCGATGTCGGGGCGCACAACATGTTCTTCTACTTCGACCCCGCGCGTGAGGGCTGCCCGCTGTCGGCCGACTTCGTGACCACCGGCAAGATGGTCATCGAGTCGTCGCTCGACGCGCCCATCGCGTACCCCGAGTACGACCGCCTGGTCGCCGACGGCAAGATCGAGATGGGCGTCATCTTCGGCCAGATCGAGCACGGCGACCTGTCACCCAGCGACTGGGGCTTCCGCTCGTTCAACACCCTGACGCGCAGCTTCCAGCGCCTGGGCTTCGCCATCAGCGAGACCTACCCCGAGAACAAGGGCCACGCCTTGAAGAAGGTCTACCCGGGCGGCCTCACCGTGACGGTCAAGATGCTGACCCCGGTCAGCTTCGCCGACCACGTGCCGCGCGAGCAGTCGAACCTCGAGTTCCAGAAGGTCATCCGCGAGAGCGAGATCGTCTACTACAACGGCCACGCCTTCTACGGCTCGCTGACGGTGCTCGACGACAAGGCCAACTACCCGGCCGACAAGTACCAGATCATGTTCATGGACGCGTGCTGGTCGTACGCCTACTACACCAAGCAGATCTTCAGGAACCGCGCCACCGACGCCGATCCCAAGGGCTACGCCATGGTCGACGTGGTCAACAACACCGAGCCCGGCATCACCGGCAGCGAGGAGACCGCGGCCATCCTGTACGACAACATCTTCAAGGGTGCCGCCGCGGTGAAGGCCGGCACCAGCGCCGCCGCGTACTCGTGGAACAACATGATCAAGTACATGAACGACCACGCCGAGGCGCGCGCCCGCGCCCGCGCCGGCACCGATCACGAGAACCCCGAGATCTACGGCGCCAGCGGCGTGCGTGACAACAAGTGGAAGCCGGGCAGCGGCGGCGGCACCGGCCCGGTGACGCCCCCCGCGGGCGCGACCCGCTTCGAGGTCAAGCGCGGCGCCAGCATCCCCGACGCCTCGACCACGGGCGTGTCGCAGGACCTGTCGGTGCCGACCACCAGCAAGAAGGCCGACAGCGTGAAGATCGAGGTCGACATCGAGCACTCGTACATCGGCGACCTCACGGTGACGCTGACCCACGCCGGCAAGACGGTGACGCTGCACCAGCAGGCCGGTGGCGGCGCCGACGACCTGTCGCTGCGCCTGACCAGCGACGCCTGGAAGGGCCTCACCGCGCAGGGCCGCTGGACCCTGAAGGTGGTCGACTCGGAGGCCCAGGACGTCGGCACCCTGCAGAGCTGGGCCATCGTCCTGTAGCCCCCCTCGAAGCAGCTTCGAGGAGGCTATTCCGTCTCCGCTCCGCCCCGCCTCCGCCTCACGGCCGGGGCGGCGGCTCCACGGGCTGCTTGCGCAGGCGCTCGAGCTCGCTGCGCGCGGCGGCCCACTCGGCGGCGCTGACCGCCTGCTGCCTGGCCCAGCTCTCCATCTCGGCCAGGCGCGCGCGGGTCTCGTCGACGGCGCCGGCCAGCTTGTCGTCACCGCCGGCCTGCAGCCGCGACAGCTCGGCGAGGTGATCACGCAGGGCCAGGGTCAAGCGCACCCGGCTGGCGCGCTCCTCGGCGGGGGGCAGCGCGGCCGGTGGCGCGTTGGGAGCGTTGGGGCTGACCGCGCCGGCAGGATCGGTCGGTCCAGGTGCGCCGGGCGGGTCCAGCGCGGCGGCGCCGGGGCCAGCCGACGGCACCGGGGCGGCACCGGGACTGCCGGGCGCGGCCTCGGCTGGACGCGAGCCAGGATCGAGCTGGCCGCCACCGGGCGCCAGCGCAGGCGCCGGCGCGGCGCCACCCGGCGTGGCGGGCGCCTCGGTCGGCCCGGGCAGCGGGCCGCCGAGCGGGCGGGTCTCGATGCGATCACCGCGCCCGCCACCGCTGGCGGCCTCGTTCTGCGCCTGCTCCGCGGCCGCCGCCGCGCGCTGCTTGCGCCTGCGCTCGCGCACCGCCCAGCCCAGCAGCACGAGGCCCAGCACCAGCACCGCCGCGCCCGCAGCCAGCCAGAAGCGTCCGCCACCACCGCCGCGCGCGCTCACGGTCCGGTCGCCTCGCGCACGCTGACCGGGCCGTCGCCGACCACCTGCGGCGTCTCCGCCACCACCGGGATGGTCTGCGCCTCGACCAGCTCGCCAGTGCGGCCGCTCTGCTCCAGCGCGATGGCCAGCGGCGCCAGCGCCGGCTCGCTGTCCAGCCGCTCCAGGATCCGCGTGCGCCCCAGCAACGGTGCGTGCTCGATCAGCGCCGCGATGGCGGCCTCGCCGTGGCCGCGCTCCAGCTCCAGCTGGGCCAGGCGCAGCACCGGATCGGCGAAGCGGCGCTCGCCGCGCGACGCCAGTGCATAGGCCCCGATGGCCTCGTCGACCTGGCCGCGCCGCGCCAGCATGTCGCCGAGGTAGTAGCCCGACATGCCGCTGGCATAGTTGCCGGCGTCCTGGAACGCCGCGATGGCCTCGCTTTCCAGCCCGAGAAAGAAGGCCGCCGTGCCGAGGCGCTCGCGATAGCGCCGCCACAGCGGATCCGTCGGCAGCATGGTCGCGGTCAGCTCGCGCCACACCGCCAGCGCCTCCTCGTAGCGCCCGGCGTCGAGCAAGAGCTGGCCGAGCTGCTCCATCGCGATCTGCGCGCGCTGCCGGTCATCCAGGGTGTCGCGCCGGGCGCCCACCGCGCGCAGCTGCTGCTCGCGCTCGCCGAAGTCGGGCGGCGGCGGCGGCCCCGCCAGCGCCAGCGCCGCGCGCAGCGCCTCGGGCAGGTCGCCCTTGGCCATCGGCAACACCACCGAGATGCGCACGCTGCCGCGCTCCTCGCCGGCGTCGTCGCGCGCCAGCACCCCGACGGTGTAGTCGCCGGGCTGGGCCGGCGCGCGCCAGGTCGTGGTGGTCGCGCTGTCGTCGCCAAAGCGCCCCGCCGTGCTGCGCCAGCTCAGGGTCAGCTGGCCGGGCCGCCCGCGCCCGCGCAGCACCTCGGCCGCGACCACCACCTCGCCGCCGATGGTGACGTCGCGCGGCATCGCGCGCACCGTCACCGCCAGGGTGTCGCCCGCCGCCCGCCGCACCCCCGCCGAGGGCGCCCGTGCCCGCCGCTGGCCCGGTGCGCCGCCGCGCGGCCACAGCGCGAACGCCGCCCCCGCGGCCGCCACGCCCGCGAGCGCCAGACCGATCGCCAACCGTCGCTGTGCTCGCGTGGAGGTCACTGCCTGGGGTCTGCCCGCACCGGGGCCACCATCATGATGCCTGCGCTCACGACGTCGCGATAGCGCCGCGTGTCACTGGTAGATCCGGGCCCAGGCCATGATCTGGTTGATGATCCCCGCGCTGACCACCTTGTGGTACTCGTTCCAGTCGTTGGCAAACCAGCCATTCCAGCGCGTCACCGAGACGGTGTAGTTCGGCGCGCTGGTGCCCTCGGCGTCGTACTCGGGCGTGGTCACGCCGGCCAGCGCCGAGTCGACGTTGATGAAGGCCGGCTCCCAGACCAGGCGTACGCCGCTGTTGCCGCACCACCAGTGATCCTTCGAGGTGTTGACCTGCGCGCCGTCGAGGTACTTCGAGCCCGCCATGATGTCGCGCGAGCCGCCGTTCCAGTCGCCGTCATCGCTGCAGGTGCCGCCATAGTAGAAGTCGTACAGCTTGCCGCTGCCGACCGCGTTCCAGGTTCCGGTGCCGTCCCCGAAGGCGACCGCGTAGCGTGGGATGCTGCTCGAGGGCCAGCCCACGCTGTTGTAGTAGGCGTCGTGGTTGGCCGCGGTGCTGCTGCAGCGCGAGTTCTCGGGCTCGTCATCGCACGAGCAGCTGGTCACCCAGCGCATGTTCATGTCGGCCGAGGGCGCCGAGAACAGCTTCTGGTAGGCCGGATCCGACGACGACTTGTTGCACAGCACCAGGTTCTGCACGCCGATGTTGCCGCGGCCCAGGTTGGCGCCCTTCTGCGGCGAGTCGACCGAGTACCAGGCCGACACGTTGGCCGCCGACCCGAAGTAGTTGGTGGCCAGGGTGTGGCGCAGCACGATGCCGCCCATGCTGACGCCGGCGACCTGCACCTTGTGGTTGCCCGAGCGCGCATAGGCGTCGTTGATCCAGCGCCCGGTCTCGTCGCGGAACCAGGTCAGGTTGAGGTTGCCGTAGGCGAACTTGCCGATGCCGACGTCGAAGCCCTCGGCCATCAGCGGGCGCACCAGGCCCGTCATCAGGGCCAGGTAGCTGGCGGTCGAGTCCTCGTTGAGCGGATCGAACCCGGTGATGATGAGGATGGGCTTGTCGAGCGGTCCGCTGGTCCAGTAGTCGAGCTTGGACTTCACGTTGACCTGGCCGCCGCCGACGTTCCACACGTAGTCCCAGCGCGGCGCCACGTCGGGTCTCGGCGTGAAGTCCTGCCTGAACTGGAAGTAGTACAGCCCCGAGGTCACGCTGCGCACCGAGCCGAACGGCAGCGTGACGACGTCATAGCCATCCGTCGCGCCGCCGAAGCTGACCCCGGCGCTCATGACGTCGCCGTACTGGCAGCTCGACGAGGTCGTGTTCATGGTCGACGCCGACCAGTGCGTGCCGGTGGTCAGGCCGACCGAGCCGCTGGTGAAGCCGAGGCCGCGGATGCACACGTAGCTCATGGTCAGGTTGAGGCTGCCGCGCGGCAGCGGGGTCGGGCGCACGCCGTCCTGCACCTTGGCGTAGAAGCCGACCTTGCCGGGGTGGTTCCAGCGCAGCGCGCTCGAGCTCCACACCGAGGGCGAGTTGTAGCTGTGGCCGAGGCCCACCGTGGTGCCGCCCTCCTGGTAGCCCACGGTGGCGGTGGCGCCGCGATCGAACGACTGCCCGTTGTCGACCGACATGTAGTGGAACTCGATGCCGCCGTCGGGGAACAGCTTGGCCTCGAAGGTGTAGCCCGCGCCGGTGGTCTGGGTGTGGTGCTGCACGCCGTACCACTCGACCACGAAGGGGCCGCTGGTGCCCGAGCGGCCGGCGTAGATCGAGCCGCCCTTGAGGGTGTCCCAGTCATCCCACAGCGGGGCGATCAGCGGGTAGTTGTACGACCCGTTGCCGTCATAGCCGAGCTGCGGGTTGCTGAACATCGACGCGCCGTCGCTGTAGCTGCCCAGGCGCATGACGCCGTTCGACGAGATGGTCACCGTGGTGAACGACCTGCCGTAGTAGGGGAACGCGAACGGCAGCGTCACCGTGGTGATGCAGTCGTCGCAGTCCGACACCGCGGCCTGGAAGGTCGGCGCGTAGGCGTAGCTGTAGCTCGCCGTGCCGTACTGGTACCAGGCGCGGGCTGGGGCGGCCATGACGCAGAGAGCCGCGAGTGAGACAACCACGGACACCAGGGTGAGTCGCCGCCGGTTTGTCATGGGTCACAGACCAGTGCACGAACTGGTCCGACCGCAGCGCGGCGAATTGATGACGACGCGCCGCAGCGGCGCCGCTCAAGAGTTGGACGTGGTCGAGGAATTGAACCGGACGGCTTGAACCTGCTGGCAGCAGGTGCCAGTGCGGCGGCGCGAGGCGCCTCAGAAGTTGCGCGTCAGCGTGCCCGCGCCACCGTCGAGCCAGCCCGCGGGGTCGCCCGGGTTGGTGCTGAAGCGCAGCCGGTAGGTCGCGCGCTGCCAGGGCAGGCGGCGCAGCTCCTCGCGCGGGACGTCGAAGCGGTAGCGGTAGTTGTTGCCGACGCGGCCGATGAAGGCGAGCGCGACGCTGCGCGGGGCGGCGCCGTCGAGCGCCCACAGCGCCTCGGCGACGACGTGGCCGGGGCGTGGCGTCGAGCCGTCGGTCAGGCCGGGCACGTAGACGTCGGCGTCGATGAACATGCAGGCGCGCTCCATGACGTAGCTGTCGACGCTCTGATCGGGGGTGATCGTCGTGTGCTCGCAGGCGCGATTGAACGAGCCGCCGAGATCGCCCGCCCACGCCGGCGCCGCGGGCGGGGTCACCACGTCGAAGCGGTAGTTGCGCCCGTAGTCGGAGTCGTAGCCGGCGCAGCCGATCCCGGTCGACGCGAACCAGATCTGGGCCAGGCCGGGCTGGTTGGGGATGCTGGTGGTGAAGGCGACCGGGGTGAACGCGGTGGTCGGGCGGCCCATGTCGCTGACGAAGGCGCGCAGCGTGCCGTCGGTCTGGGTGCCGTCGACGAAGCGCACGTAGGCGCGCAGGTCCCAGGCCGGGAAGCCGTTGTGGGTGCCGCGGCAGGTGGTCAGGCGATCGGCGGCGTACTCGATGGTCAGGGTGCCGCCCGGGGTCAGGGCGCCGCGCTGCTCGACGCGGAAGTCGCCGGTGAAGCGCAGGGTGGCGGCGCGCGCGGGGCAGCTCGCGCTGTCGGCGGCGACGCCCCAGCTGGTGGCGGCGGAGGCCACGTAGGTGTCGAGGTCGCCGGGGACGCGGTTGTGATCGAAGATGCGGCCGCCGGGGACCGCGAGGTACGGGATGACGCGCAGCTGGCTGCGCGACAGGGCGCCCGCGCTGAGGCCGTCGGCGATGGTGTTCTGGTCGAGGCGGAAGCGATAGCCGGCGACGTCGGGCTGCGCGGCGACCGACCACCACGACGAGCCGTTGCCATAGAGGACATGGACCGTGGCGCCGGCGGGCGCGCCGGGGGCGCGGACGAGGCCGTCGAAGACCCACCAGGCGCGACCGTCGCGGGTGGTCACGCCGTCGGGGCCGCCGGGGTGGCGCAGGTTGTCGAGCACGACCTGGCAGGCGCGGTCGGCGCGGTCGCCACCGTCGGCCTTGCCGTCGGCGATCGAGGGCGCGTCGGCGGGCACGGCGTCGCCGGGGGCGCTGGGGTCGAAGCTGCAGCCGGTGGTCGTGCCGGCGGCAGCGGCGGTGATCATGAAAAGGGCGGACATCTGGTGGAGCCGGCGGGGCAGGCGGATGGACATGGCGGAGGCAGCCATTGCGAGCGCCGTGCCTCGAGGTAACTACGCGGGATCGTGGAGCAGGGCAGGGGCGCCCGGAGCAGCCAGGGTTGTGAAAGGCAACGCCGGGCGTGACAGGCAGAGCGAGAGCACGAGCACGAGCACGAGCACGAGGACGAGGACGAGGACGAGCACGAGCACGAGGACGAGGACGAGCACGAGGACGGATCCGGACAAACTCGCGGGTTCAGCCCGCGAGTTTGGTCAGGTCCTCGAAGGCCTGGTAGTACGCCTTGCGGAACGCCTCCAGGGTGGCGCTGCCGGCGGCGGCGCGGTGGGTGACGACGTTGCGCACCGCGGCCAGGGTGTGCAGGCGGTGGCACAGGCGCACCACGGTGTCGGCGTTCTTGCCCGCGACCTTGAACAGGTTGCGCACGCCGGCGGGGTGATCGACGGCGAAGAACAGCATGATGCGCGCCCAGTCGGTCACCGACAGCGGCGAGTCGAGGCGGCGCGGGCGGCGCTCCTGGTAGTCGCGCAGCGCGTTGGGCACCGAGCGCAGCGGCAGCTCGACGCGGGTCTTGCCCATGTCGACGTTGTCGCTCCAGCGATCATGGATGAAGCGCTGGTAGGTCGGCCAGGCGTCGCCGAGCACGCCATCGACATAGGCGTACAGCGACATCGGGTCCTTCTGGAGGTTCAGCATCTTGCCCGACAGCCAGGCGTGGGTGTAGCCCTCCAGGGTCTTCATCCACAGCACGATGGGCGGCGACAGGTCGGCGTCGGCCAGGCCGGTGGCGGTGTGATACAGCGCCTCGGCGGTGCGCAGGCTGCGCCCCAGCGGCTCGAAGCCGCGCACCTTGCCGAGCTGCGCATAGGTCGGGAACAGCGCGATGATCGCCGCGTCCACGTTGACGCTGGTCTGCGCCGCGGTCGCGCCTGCGGTGGCCCCGCCGCCAGCCGCCCGCGGCGCGCTCTCCAGCAACTTGAGCTTGAGCTCGATCAGCGCTTCATACGTCGGGTCGGTGACCTCGAGCCGCTCCAGCGCCGCGCTGACCAGCGGCAGCACCGCCTCGCGCTCCGCCGCCGGCACCGTGATGCGCGCCGCCACCGCCTGGCGCGCCTCCGCGTCGCCCTCGCCCGAGACCCAGGCCAAGAGCTTGTCGAGCACCTTGCGCCCGGGCAGCGACAGCAGCGCCTCGGCCGCGCGCTCGTGCACGCCCGGATCGGGATCCTCCAGCGCCGCCAGCAGCGGCGCCTCGGCCTCGGTCGCGCCCAGCCGCCCCAGCGCGGTGATGGCCTGCTCGCGTACGCGGGCGTTGCCATCCTCCATCAGCGGCAGCAGCGCCGCCGCCGGCACCGCGCCGCCAGCCAGGCCGGCCAGCCGTACCGCCGCGCCACGCACCACGGCGTCGTCAGCCTTGAGCATCGCGGCCAGCTTGCCGGCCAGATGATCGAACTCCAGCTTGGGCGCGTTCTCGCCGCGCGCCGTCGCCGCGCGCGCCGCCAGCACGGTGGCCGCCACGGCGCGGCTGGCCGCGGCCACCGCGTCGGGGTGCTCCTCGCGGCGCAGCAGCGCCAGCAGGTCGGTGAACACCGCGGGCTGGCCGAGCTCGGTCAGGCCCACGAAGGCGGCCACGCGCAGCTCGGGCCGCTCGGTCTCCTGCTTGGCCATCGCGATCAGCTGCGGCGCCAGCGCGCTGAGGCCGAGGTTGCCGACGACATAGGCCGCGCGCCGGCGCACCGCGACGTCGGGGTCGGCGAGGCCGCGGGACATGGCCTCCTCGCAGCGCTTGCGCTCGTCGGGGCTCATGCGCGTGGGGTGCGCCCCGAGCTGCAGCGCCCACAGGAAGGCGCCGCGGATCAGCGGCGACGGGTCGTCCGTCAGCGGCCCCAGCTTGGCGAACAGCTCGGGCAGGCGGGCGAAGGCGCCCATGGTCTGCGCCGCCGCCGCACGCACGCGCTCGCCGCGCGCCGGGTCGGCGATGACCGCGGCCAGCGCGTCGCGCTCCCAGGGTTCGTCGGCCTCGACCGCCGACAGCGCGCGCGCGCGCACCAGATCATCGAGGTCCGTGCGCGCCGACAGCGCCAGCAGGAAGCGCGACACCTCGGGGGTACGCACCTCGCCGAGGATCTGCACCACGCCGGCGGGGTCGTCGCCGAGCAGCATCTCGGCCTGCTCCAGTACCTCGGCCACCGGCAGCCCGCGCAGGCGGCGCGCCAGCACCGCGCGCACCATGCGATCGCGCTCGGTCAGCGCGATGAGGATGCGCTCGCCGGGATCGCGCGCCTGCTCGGCCTTGAACGCGCGCGACGCCAGCCCGGCCTCCAGGCGCAGCTCGGCGTCGTCCTCGCGCGCCAGCCGGCGCAGGTGCGGGATGACCTCGACGCGCCCCATCTCGGCCAGGTAGCGGATGCCCGCGAGCAGGACCTCGCGCTCGGGGTCGCGCTCCAGCACCGCGACCGCGGCCTCGACGCCGACCGGCGAGCGGATCTCGGTCAGCGCGCCCAGCGCCGCCGCGGCCTCCTGCGGCGCCGCCGCGCTCTCGTGGATGAAGGGCACCAGGCGCCCCGCCGCGCTGGAGGCACCCATGTGACCGAGCGCCTGGATGGCCGCCAGGCGCAGCGCCGGCGACGCCTCGGGGTTGAGGAAGCGCGACGCCAGCGCCTCCTCGAGCCCCGCGAAGCCGAGGCCACCGGCGGCCGCGATGGCGGTCGCCATCACCGCCTCCTCGTCGTCCAGCCGGCTGTGCACGAACGGCATCAGCCACACGTTGCGAAACGCGCGCCCCATCGCCAGCAGGAGGCCGCGCCGCTCGGCCGGAGCATCGACATGGCCGGTGCACGCCAGCAGCACCCAGGCCGCCTTCTCGGCGTGCTCCCAGGTGGCGTCGTGCGCGCGCCCCGCGATCTCGCCCAGCGCGCGGTAGGCGCCGACGCGCACCGCGCGGGTGCCGCCGCCGTGCGCCAGCTCGGCGAGCCGCCCGATGGCGGCGTCCAGGTTCAGCTTGCGTCCCTCCAACCCGTTGCGGATGGTGCGCACGTCGGCGCGGCCGATCTCGCTCTCGCTCATATGGCCCCCTGGTGTGATCGAGGTTACTCTGCGAGCCGTGGCAGTGGCGAAAATGGTGATCGCGACCCGCCGGGAGCCCGCCGGGGTGATCGAGGTCTGGCTGGAGCAGCGCGCCGGCGAGCTGTGGCTGGGTGAGGACCCGGCCGGCCCGGCCGAGGTCCGGGTCCCCGCGAACGCCCTGTTCGCGACCTTCAACCGCTATGGCCGCGCCTTCGAGCTGGGCCTGGCCCCGCCGCCGCCGAGCCCCGACGAGCCGCGCCTCGAGGTCAGCCACGCCGGCGTGGTCGCCGAGCTGCGCGCGTTTCGCTTCCGCGGCTTCGGTGACGTCATCGCGTCCGACTACCTGGTGCTGACGCCCAGGACCGCGGGCGCCGACCCGCTGGTGGTGCCGGCGCAGATGGCCGCCTCCGCGCTGGCCGTGGTGGCGCGCGCCGCCGCCCGCGTCGGCAGCGGCAAGGGCGCCCCCGGCGCGACGTAGATCCGGTCATGCGCCGCCTCGCCGCTGCCGCCACCGTCGCCCTCGCCATCGCCGCCACCACCCTGGCGACCGCGCGTCCGGCCGCCGCCGCGCCCACCACCGTGTGTGTCGTCCCGCTGGGGAAGTTCGACGCCAAGCTGGTGCCCATCATCCAGCGCGGGATCGCCTACATCTATGGCTTCCAGACCCGCCTCTTGCCCGCGCGCGCGATGCCGGCCGCCGCCTTCTACAAGCCGCGCAAGCGCTGGCGCGCCGACGAGATCCTGAGCTTCCTGAACGCCAGCGTGCTGCCCGACTCCGGCTGCACCATCGTGATGGGCTTCACCCGCGAGGACATCTCGACCACCAAGCCGCCGTTCGAGGACTGGGGCATCCTGGGCCTGGGCCAGATCGGCGGCACCGCCTCGGTGGTGTCGTCGTTCCGCGCCTCGCGCCGGGTCGGGCGCAAGCAGGCCGCCATGCGCACCGTCAAGGTCGTCAACCACGAGCTCGGCCATGTCCTCGGCATGGACCATGGCGGCGAGCCCGGCTGCGTGATGAACGACGCCGCCGGCACCGTGAAGACCATCGACAAGGAGCCCGGCCTGCTGTGCCCGAACGAGCGCAGCTTCGTCGAGGACCACCACGAGGTCGTCATCCCCGCGCACACCAGCTTCGAGTGGCCCCTGGTGCTTTCTCCGTGATCTTGCCTACAGTCCCGCGCTTTGCGCTGGCCCGGCGCCCCGAAATCCGCTAATCACGCGGGATGAAGTTGCTTCGAAACACTGTCTCCGCGCTGCTGGTCGGCGCCCTGGCCGCCGCCCTCGCTGGCTGTGGCCCGCCCCAGAGCGGCGGCGATGACGACGACACCACGGTCGACGCCGGCGTCAACAAGGACAGCGCGGTCAACGGCCCCGACAGCACCTTCGTGCCGCCGCCGGTCATCATCTATGCCCACTCGGCGACCACCCTGTACCTGGTCGACCGCACCACCTTCGCGGTCACCACCGTCGGCCCCTTCATGACCGACGCCGCCAACGACATCACCGACATCGCGGTGACGCCCGCCGGCCTGCTGTACGGCATCTCGCGCACCAACCTGTACTCGATCGATCGCACCACCGGGCGCGCCACCCTGGTCGCCCCGCTGAGCGGCTCGACCAGCAACGTCGGCCTGACCTTCCTGCGCGACGGCTCGCTGCTGGCCACCGACAAGAGCGGCGGCGTGCGCTCCATCAACCCGACCACCGGTCAGGTCACCGAGATCGGCAATTTCGGCAACGGGCTGGCCACCGCGGGTGACCTGGTCGCGGTCGCCGACGGCACCATGTACGCCATCTCGGACAAGGGCCCCTGCCCGACGCCGGGCGCCAACTGTGTCGGCACCGACGCCTCGGCGTCGAACTGGCTGCTCACGGTCAACACCACGACCGGCATCGGCACGCCCATCGGCATGATCGGCTTTGGCCGCGTGTTCGGCGCCGCCTACGCCAACGGCAAGGTCTACGCCTTCACCGAGGACGGCAAGATCATCGAGATCAACCGCGCCAGCGGCCAGGGCACCATGGTCAAGACCTTCACCGGCGAGTTCTGGGGCGCCGGCGTGACCTCGCTCGTCCCTATCGACTGACGCGACGCAGCCCGCAGCGCGCGGGCGACTGCGCCCGCCGCGCCTCACGCTGGGCCAGCGGCGCCAGCGCGACCAGCTCGCGCCACTGGGTGCACAGCCCGTCCTCGTCCGAGGTCCGCGCCACCGGCGCGCGGCGATCGCCCCGCGCGCTGCCGGCGCCGCCGCCCGAGGTCGCGGCCAGCAGCGCGACGATGCCGCCGAACCCGACCATCACCGGCAGGATCACGCCGCCGTCGTCGATGCCGAGGTCGCCACACGGGCCATCGGTGGCCTCACAGCGCTCGCTGTTGCCGCTGCTCGAGGCCTGGCTGAGCAGCATGGCGCCCCCGGCGACCAGCGCGGCGGCGCCGACCACGGCCCCCGCGCCCTTGCCCTGACCCGCACAGCCCGGCAGGGTGCTCATCACCATGGCGCCGACCAGCCCGATCACGATGCTCCGCTTCATGCCCGGGCATATCAGCAGGCCCCGTGCCACACCCCATCACCGCGTAACTGCTGGGCCGCCTGTCAGCTTCCCGACGCCCGTGGCGCGAAGCCTGACGCGGTCAGTCAGCCTCGCCGAGCTGGCGGCTGACGGCGTCCACGGTCAGCTCCTCGTCAGGGAAGCCGCCCTGGCCGATGAGCCGCGCCATCTCGCCGGTGGCGTGCTTGCTGGCGACCAGCACACCGTCGACCAGCACGTCGAACTGGCCGCGCCCGCCCGGCTTGACGGCGACCTCGACGTCAAGCCGGTCCTCGATCTTGGCGGCGAGACTCGCCGCGCGGGGGCGATACCCTCAAGCCGTGCAGTACAGGATCTCGATCGTCGCCATGGCTCGACGATAGCTCAACGCACCTGCGACTGCCAGGACGCGACCACCTTGGGATCCAGCAGCGCGGGGCCGACACCGACCCGGCTCGGGCCCAGCCAGGTGATGGCGCGCGCCGGGCTGCCGTCGGGGATGGCCCAGCGCATCGCGGCCGGCGCCACGCCCGCGGGCGCGACCACCACCACCAGCTCGTGCAGGCCGCGGGTGTTCGACACGAAGGCGAAGGCGTCACAGCGGCGCGACCAGGCCACCACGCCGATGGTGCGTGGCGCGCTGTCGTCGGGCCAGACCCGGCGGCCATCGAGGTAGACGCCCTCGCCGCCGCGCGGCTGGCTGCGCACCTCGGCCACGCGCCGACCATCGGGCGAGGTCACCCGCATGCGTGCGCGCGCCGCGGCGCTGCTGCCGGTAGCCCCCGCGCCGCTGGCCGCTCCCAGCGTCGGCGCCGCCAGCACCGTCAGCGCACCCAGCGCCGCCAGCGCGATCCAGCCTCGATTCTCGCCAATTGAACGCATGGTCCTCGAATCCACCATCGGGGGACCCGGGAACGCGGGCAAGTTTTCGCGCGCAAATTGTTTTGAGCCCCAACGATGTGGGCGCGGAACCTACGCAGGATCTACGGGGAATTTCGGGGCAGACGGACGGGCAGGGGGGCCGCAGCAGCGACGCGGGCTACTTCTTGGCGCAGCCGCTCATCTCCAGCATGGTCTTGGCGCCGAGGATGCAGTCGTACTGCGTCGGGGTCAGCCGCTTGGTCGGCTTCTCGTCCTCGCAGGCCTTGATCAGCGTGGGCCGCTGCGCGGTCAGCTTGGCCTCGATGTCCGCCTTCTGCGCCTCGGCCACCGCGTGGGTCGGATCGTTCAGCATGAGGTGCACCATGTGATCGATCATCTTGCCGCAGTCGACGTCGGCCCACTCGCCGCCCTTGGCGCTGGCGCCCGGGGTGCCGCCGGCTGTCGCGGCCGCGCTGCCCGAGCCGCCGCCGCCCTCCTTGTTCTTGTCCTTGCTGCAGCCAGTCGCCAGCAACACGGCCAGGCAGCCCACGGTGAGCGACGCGAGGAGCGAGGTGCGCATGCTAGTTGACGCCCAGACAGGTCATGAAGTCCTTGATCGCCGGCGCCGCCATCGCGCAGTCGTACTTGGCCTGGTCGAGCTCGCCCTTGCTCTTGCCGTCGGCGCACATCGTCACCAGCTGGCCGCGGCCTTCGCCCTTGGCCTTCTCGGCGATGCTGGGGTCGGCCTTGGCCTCCTCGGTCTCCAGGGTCAGCTTGATGCCCTGGTCGGCGAACTTCTCGCAGTCCATCGCGTCACTGCTCGGCATCGACTTGGCGCTGGCCGGCGTCTTCTTGCCGCCGCCGCCACAGCCGAAGCTCGCAATCGTGATGAAGGACAGCATCGCAAACGTCTTCTTCATGTCGTCAGGCCCCCGCAGGTGAGTGAGGCCGCATCCTAACATGTGCGCCCCGGCAGCCGCGCCGCGGGAAATCGGCTGAATTTGGCTCACGCCTGCGCGCGATGCCGCTTGCGCATGTGCGCCGCGGCCCGTAGCCTGCCGGCATGATCATCGTCATGAAGGCCGACGTGGGCGAGGGCTCGGCGGAGATCCCGCGCATCATCGAGCGCGCGCACAGCTTCCCGGGCATCACCACCCAGGTCCACCGCATCCAGGGCCAGACCCGCGGCCTGACCGAGATCTACCTGCTCGGCGCCACCGGCGTGGTGCCCGCCGAGGTCTTCGAGGAGTTCGAGTCGGTCGAGAAGGTGGTGCGCGTGACGCAGAAGTTCCGCGCCATCGGCCGCCACGACAAGCTGGAGGCGGCCTCGTTCGAGTACCGCGGCATCCGCATCGCGCAGGACACCCTGCACGTCTTCCCCGGCCTGTGCGCGGTCGACACCCGCGAGCACCAGGACATGACCTTCGCGGCGCTGCAGCGCGCCGGCATCAAGACCGCGCGCGCGGGCGCCTACAAGCCGCGCACCAGCCCGTACGACTTCCAGGGCCTGGGCCAGGCCTGCCTGCCCTGGCTGTTCGAGTCGGCCGGCAAGCACGGCATCCAGATCGTGACCATGGAGGTCACGCACGAGTCGCACATCGACGAGATCAAGCGGGCGCTGGCGCAGTCGGGCGAGGCCACCGGCGTGATGCTGCAGATCGGCACCCGCAACGCGCAGAACTTCGAGCTGCTCAAGGCGGTCGGGCAGCAGACCGAGCTGCCGGTGCTGTTCAAGCGCGGCATGGGGATCTCGCTGGAGGAGTCGCTCAACGCCTGTGAGTACGTCGCCTCGGGCGGCAACCGGCGCATCGTGTTCTGTCTGCGCGGCGTCAAGTCGCACCTCGGCGAGCCGCACCGCAACTTCGTCGACTTCGCGCACGTCTCGGTGGTGCAGCGCCTGACCCGGCTGCCGGTGTGCGTGGATCCGTCGCACTCGGTGGGCCGGCGCATCAGCGGCGCCGACGGGCTGCTCGACATCTTCCACGTCACCGCGCAGGGCATCGTGACCGGCGCCAACATGGTGCTGGTCGACGTGCACCCGCGCCCCGACAAGGCGCTGTGCGACGGCCCGCAGGCCCTGCTGCTGGAGGAGCTGCCCGGGCTGCTCGAGGACATCGCGATCACGCGGGCGGCGTACGAGAAGCGGGTCGCGGCGGCGCGCGCGCGGGCGTAGCGGGAAGAGCAACAGGTCACAGGTGACAGGTCACCGGTGACAGGCGACAGGGAATGAAGAGGCGGGGACGTTAGTCGGTCAGGCCGGCGTCGACCAGGGGCGGCTCGCAGATGGCGCTGGCGCAGCGGTCGTCGCCGCAGCCGGCCAGGGTGGCGCCGAGGAGCAGCAGGAGGACGGCGACGGCGAGGGCGAGCTTGCGCATGGCCTATCGTGCCGCGGCGCTGGTGACGCCGTGGACGCGCAGCGTGGCCGGGTCCTGGGCGAAGGCGACCACGTGCAGCGGGCCCTGGCCCCAGGTGGCGTCGACCGTGAGGGGCACGTCGAAGTGGGCGCTGCTGCCGGCGGCGACCCGGCCGGCGTTGACCAGGCGGCGCACGATGTGATCGTTGTGCAGCGTCTTGCCCTGGTTCTCGCCGCGCGCGACGCGGGTGACGACGTCGTTCTGCGCCAGCGCGAGCTGGACGTCGACCGCGGGGCCGTCGGGGTTGCCGACGTCGAGGTGCGCGGTCACGGTGCCGGCGCTGGTGGCCACCGTCAGCGTCAGCCGGGCGCGCTGGCCGTGTGACGCGGCCTGATCCATCAGCTGGAAGCTGCCGTCGCGATCGCTGCCCACGGTGTGGGCCTCGCCGTTGACCACCAGCTGCGGGGTGTAGATCCGGCGCTCGGCGAAGCGCTCGGCATAGGCGTTCTGGCGGTCGGTCCAGGCCCGGGCCGAGAACGGATCGCGCCAGCCGATGTAGTTCCAGTAGTCGACATGGAAGGCCAGCGGGATGACCTGGCCGGCGAACTGTGGGTCCTTGCCGAGCAGGCTGAGCAGCACGTCGGCGGGCGGGCAGCTGGAGCAGCCCTGCGAGGTGAACAGCTCGACCAGGATGGGCCCGCCGGGGCCGTCGGCGGCGTTGCCGGCGCTGCCAGGCTGGGCGCCCGGCGTGGTCCCCGCGGGCGCACCTGTCCGCGACCCGCGCGAGCTCGAGCAGCCCGCGACCAGCGCCGCGACGACCGTGACCACGACCCCGAGCTGCGCACCGTGCCGCATGTCCCTGTATACGCCGGCCAGGCCCCCAGGGTTACAGTCCGCGCATGAGCAGCGAGACGTCGTCCCCCCCGCCCCGGCGCGCCTTCTCGATCGCCGTCTATCCGCGCCACCGCGGTCGCGTCCTCATCATCAAGCACAAGCGCCTGGGCGTCTGGCTGCCCCCCGGCGGCGAGCTCGAGCCGGGCGAGACCCCGCTGGAGGCCGCCACCCGCGAGCTGCGCGAGGAGACCGGCCTCACGGGCACCTTCCAGCAGCTGTCCGACGTCGACGGCGTGCCCGCCGGCCTCATCGGCTACGAGGAGCACCGCGCCGGCAGCAAGGGGATCCACATGAACTTCGTCTTCGTCGCCGACGTGGACAGCGACGAGGTGCGCCCCAACGACGAGTTCGGCGAGTGGCGCTGGGTGACCTGGGAGGAGGGCCCCTGGGCCGACACGCCGCCCAACGTCGGCCAGCTGGCCCGCGTCGCCCTGCGCGCCGCGCCCTCGGCGCTGTCGATCGCCGAGCGCTGGCTGGCCGCCTTCAACGCCCGCGATCTCGACGCCCTGCTGGCGCTGTACGCCGACGACGCCGTGCACGTGTCGCCCAAGCTGCGCGAGCGCCGCCCCGAGACGCGCGGCGAGATCACCGGCAAGGCCGCGCTGCGCGCCTGGTGGCAGGACTCCTTCGAGCGCCTGCCCGGCCTGCACTACCGCGCCCTGTCGCTGACCGCCGACGGCGAGCGCGTGTGGATGCAGTATGCCCGCGAGCTGCCCGACACCGAGACCCTGCTGGTCGCCGAGGTGCTCGAGGTCGCCGCGGGGCGCATTCACACCTCGCGCGTGTTCCACGGATGAAGCCGCCCGCGCGCGACCTGCGGCTCGCGGTGCTGCTGGCGCTGGCCGGTGCGGGCGCGGCGTGCCACCGGAAGCGCCGCGCCGACGCGCCCGGGCCGACCCCGACCGCCGGCGCGGCGGCGGCGCTGGAGTGGGACAGCCCGCGCTTCGCGCTGCCAGGTGGCGGGGTCCACGGCACGGTCGCGATCGAGCCTCGCGGCGCCATCCAGGTCACCCTCGCGGAGGCCCCCGCGGGGCTGAAGGTGACGCTGGGCGGCAAGGTGTTCCCGGCCGAGGAGCTGGCCCGCTTCACCGGCGCGGAGTGGCTCGGCCGGGTGCCGCTGGCGGTGCGCGCCGACGGCGAGCTGCATCCCGGACCGGTCTTCGTCGACCTGCAGCTGCCGCTGCGCCTCGAGCTGCCCGGGCAGCCCGCCGCCGAGACCGTGGTGCGCGTGGTGGCGGCGACGCCCATCCGGGCCGGCCGCTTCTTCGTCCCCGGGCAGCCCTTCGTGTTCGCGCACGACGTCGCCCCGGGCGCCGCGCGCAAGACCGTGGTGCTGGCCCTCGACGACGACACCGGCAAGCAGGACCTCACGCTGGGCCCCGGCCAGCTGCTGCGCGACGTCGACCTCCTGGCCACCATCCAGCCCGCGGACGGCATCCTGGCCATCAAGACGTGCGGGGTCATGCCCGGCGACTCCGTCGGTAGCCGGACCGAGGTGCACTTCCAGTCCCGCACCATCCGCGTGCACGATCGCCGGACCGGGGCGCTGCTGTACGAGGGCGTGGTGTCGCCCACGCTGAAGTGCCCGGACGACCTGGCCACACCAGTGCCCGGTGGCGCCGCCGTCGTCGAGGTCGGCCCGTCGCGCTCGGACTTCGCCAGCTGGCTCGGCGAGAAGCTGCTCTGAGCAGCCGGCTCGTCAGCCCAGATAGCGCTTCAGCCAGCCCAGGAACTCGCCGTACCAGTGCAGCGAGTTGGCCGGCTTCAGGATCCAGTGGTTCTCGTCGGGGTAGTACACCAGGCGGGCGTCGATGCCCTTGGCCTTGAGGATGCCGTAGACCTCGAGGCCGTGGGTGACCGGGACACGGTAGTCCTTCTCGCCGTGGATGATCAGCATCGGGGTCCTGTAGCCGGCGGTGTGCGCGGCCGGGTTCCACCGGCGGATGTTCTCGGCGCCCTCGGCGGTCCAGGGCTCGCCGCCCATGGCGCGGCCCAGCCCCTGGGTCACGTCGGTGTTGTGCTTGCTTGACAGGTTGTAAACAGCTGCGTGCGCGATCGCGCAGCGAAAGCGATCGGTCTGCGTCGCCAGCCAGCACGACATGTAGCCGCCGAAGGAGCCGCCGGTGATGGCCATGCGCGCCGGATCGGCCAGCCCGCGCGCGACCAGGAGGTCGGTCGCGAGCAGGATGTCCTGGGCCGCCTTGCCGCCCCAGTCGCCCAGGATGGCGTCGGTGAAGGCCTGTCCGAACGACGACGAGCCGTGGAAGTTGACCATGGCGACGCGGTAGCCGGCGCCCGCCAGCACCTGGGCGTTCCACCTGAAGTGCCACTGATCGCCGAACACGCCGTGCGGCCCGCCATGGATGAGGTGCACCAGCGGCAGCTTCTGCTCGGCGCGCCGCCCCGGCGGGTGCATCACGAACATCTGCACCTCGGCGCCGCCCGCGCCCGGGAAGTGCACCTCCTCGACCTCGCCCAGGGCGATCTCGGCCATCAGCGCGGCGTTCTCGCGCGACACCGGGGTCGGCGCCGCGTGCGGGCCGCCCACCATCGTGACGGCCACCCGCGCCAGCTCGGGCGGCGACGACAGCGAGTGGTGCTGGAACCAGACCTGGCCGCCGCCGACCGCCGCGCCGTGCACCGAGCCCGACGCCAGCAGGCGCTGCGGCGTGCCCGGCGTGCGCGGATCGGTCACGAACAGCGCGCCGCGGGCGTGCTCCTCGGCGGTCACCACCAGGGTGGCGGCGTCGGCGAACTCCCAGCCGTCACACGAGCGATCCCAGCCCTCGGTCAGCACGCTGTGGCTGCCGGTGGCGCGCTCGAAGCGCGCCAGCCGCACCCTGTCGGCGTAGTGGTCGGGATCCTGCTGCATGCCATACACGATGGCGGCGCCGTCGGGGCTGTAGCGCGGGCGCACCGCGTCGGCGGCGTGGTCGGGCGTGATGCAGGTGGTGGCCCCGCCCGCGACCGGGACGGTGAACAGCGCGAAGCGCACCCGCGCGTGCGGCGGCGTGCTGACGTCGGCCGAGAACACCACCTCGCTGCCGTCGGGCGAGATGTCGAACTGGCCGCCCGGATCCATCAGCTCGAACCAGCGTCGCGCATCCGGCGTCAGATCGCGCAGCGCCCCGGTGGCCACGTCGAGCACGAAGAGGTGCGGCACCTCGCCGCCGGTCAGCCAGCGATCCCAGTAGCGATAGATCCGGTCCTCGGTGACGTGCGGGACGGTGCCGGCCTTGTCACGCTTGGCCACCAGCGCGCGCGTGCCCTCCAGGGTGAGGTCCTCGCCGAGGACGTGGGCCAGCACGATCATGTGCGCGCCGTCGGGCAGCCAGCGCATCTCCAGCGCACCCATGGGCAGATCGGTGACCTTGCGCGCCTCGCCGCCGCCGGCCAGCTCGAGCACGTGGAGCTGCGACTGCTTGCCGGCATCGGCGCGCAGGAAGGCCAGGCGGTTGCCGTCATGTGACAGCGCGGGCGCCGAGGCCGAGACCTCGGCCGAGGTCAGCGGGCGCGCGCGGCCGTCGGGGAAGAACTGCACCAGGCGCTCGATCCCTTTGGCGGCGCCGGGCTCGGCGCCGAGGTCCCAGCGCTTGACGGGGGCGATCGCGAAGCGGCCGTCGCGCGCGACCACGGGGTCGCCGACGCGGGCCAGCAGCCAGAGATCGCGGGCAGTGAGTGGACGCGGAGCAGGCGAGGTGGCCATCGCGCGAACCGTACACCATCTTCGTGCGATAACGAGCCATGCGCGCGCGCGTGGTGGTGCCCACCCTGATCGGCCTGGGGGTCTGTGCGCTGGCGCTGGTGATCTGGCGACCCTGGGACGAGGCCGCGCGGTCGCCCCGTCGCCGTGGCCCGGCCGTGCTGCCGCGTGCGCCGCTCGCCGAGACCGCCGAAGCCGACGCCGCGGTGGCCGAGATCGAGCTCCTGGCTGCCGGCGCGACCCACAGCTGCGCGGTGCGCGCCGGGCGGGTCGCGTGCTGGGGCGCCCAGGTCGACGGCGCGGTCGGTGGCCTCCCCGGCGAGGCGGTGTCGCGTGCGCGCTGGCTCGACGGGCTGCCGGCCGGGTCGGTGCAGGCGCTGGCGCTGGGCAACGGCTACAGCTGCGCGCTGCGCGACGGCGCACCCTGGTGCTGGGGCACCCTGGGCGCCTCCGAGCGCGTCGCCGTGGCCCAGCCGATCGCGGGTCTGCCCGCGCTGAGCGCGCTCGCCGCCGGGCGCAGCCAGGCCTGCGGCCTCGACGGCGACGGAGCGGTGTGGTGCTGGCGCTCGCTGGCGGGGCCGCCGGCGCGCGTCGCGGGCCTGGCGCCGGCGCGGGCCCTCGCGGTGGGCGGCTATCTGGCCTGTGTCCTGGCGCGCGCCGGTGGCGTGATCTGCTGGGACGACGCCGACGCCGACGCCCCCGCACCGGTCGCCGGCCTCGACCCCGACGTCGACGCCCTGGCGCTGGGCGCCCGCTTCGGCTGCGCGCACACCAGCGCCGGCGCCGTGCAATGCTGGGGCGCCGCGCTCGCCGGCGGCATCGCGGCCGCGCCCGCCACCCCGCGCCGCATCCTGGCCAGCGGTGCCGGCGCCATCAGCGCGGGCGACGAGCACGCCTGCGCGCTGCGCGCCGGCGGCACCGTGACCTGCTGGGGTGACAACGTGTACGGCCAGCTGGGTGACGGCAGCGTCGAGGGCCGCGATGGCCTCGTCGAGGTCCTCGAGCTGCGCGGCGCGCGCCTGCTCGCCGCCGGCAGCCTGCACACCTGCGCGGCCGGGGCGGACATCCAGTGCTGGGGCTCCGACTCCTGGCGCCAGCTCGGTCGCGGCGGTCAGCCGCGCGCGCAGGGCGACGTCGAGCGGGTGCGCCCGCTGCCGGCCCCCGTCGAGTGGCAGTGAACTCGCGCTAGCTCGGGTTCTCCGCCGAGCTGAGCAGCGCCGTGGCGCCGTGGTTCAGGCTGACCACGACGACCGCGGTGTAGGCGACCACCTTGACCATGAACCACAGCATCATGCCGCCCTCGCTGCCCAGGCGGCCGATCATCAGCAGCATGGTGAAGCCGATCAGGATGGGCATCCAGAACACGAAGTAGACCCCGAGGATGCGGCCCAGGCCCTGGGCCGGGTCGCGATCACCCTGCGGCACCTGCTTGAGCAGCAGCAGCGCCGACAGCGCGATGAACGGCGTCAGCAGCATCACGAAGCCGAGCATCTTGATGCCGGCGGGCGCGCGCGGGATGTTCATCATCTTCCACGCCATCCACAGCGCGTTGTGGCTGCCCATGTACGGGATCTCGACCGGGATGAGGTAGCCCAGCGCCACCAGCGCCACGCAGACGCCGATGAAGCCGCGCCCCAGCCGGGTGTCCTGCCGGAGCACGCGCAGGGTCAGGCCGATGCCCAGGCCGATGGTGCCGAAGAACTGCATGTAGCCGGTGACGTTGCCGCTCGAGCGCAGGGTGCCGCCGCCCATCATCGAGGGCGCCTGGGTCAGCATCACCACCAGCGGCAGCGCTCCCAGCGCCAGCGCGATCGCGGCCAGGGTCTGCGTCGGCAGCTTGCCCTTGGCGGCCGCCATCAGCAGGCCGCCCGCGATCAGCGGGTAGAACATGAAGAACTTCACCATGCCCATGCCGCGCCCGGGCAGGCTGGTCCACGACCACAGGGTGAAGCGACCCATGACCCAGGGCAGGAAGAACACCGCCAGCAGGACGATGCCGCCGGCCCACATGACCTTGGCCAGCGCGGTGCCGTCCGCCAGCCCCGGCCGCGACAGGCCCAGGAACGGCGGATCGATGTTCATGTAGGGATTGGCGTAGGGATCGGCGCCATACGGCATCGCCATCCCGGGCGCCGGCGCGAACACGCCTGGCGGCGGCGGGGGCGGCGGCGCCACCGCGGCGACCCCGGCGGGGCGCAGGACCTGCCCGCAGGTCGGGCAGAAGGTGAGATCGGGGGTCAGGTTGGTGCCACAGCGCGAACAGGTCACGGACGTCCTCCTGGGAGCGGTCGGTTCTTCGCACACCTCGGGAATATCTTCCCGCCAGTGTCCAGGCCGAACGCGCCAGCCACCCTTTGCCAGCCTCGGCCTCGGTCAGTCCTTGGCGTAGTCCTGCAGCGAGCGCACCTGGAACGGCCCCTTGCGCATGGCCTCGATGGCCTCGGCCGAGGCGCGCGCCGCCTGGATCGTGGTCACATACGCGACGGCGCGCTGCACCGCCGCGCGCCGGATGCTGAAGCTGTCCTTGATCTCGCTCTGCCCCGAGGTGGTGTTGACCACCAGGTGGACGTCGCCGTTCAGGATGTGGTCCACGCAGTGCGGATGGCCATCCTTGACCTTGTTGACCAGCTCGACGGCGAGGCCGGCCTCGCGCAGCACCGCCGCGGTGCCCACCGTGGCCAGCAGCGAAAAGCCGAGCTCACTGAGCTTGCGCGCCACCGGCACCAGCGCCGGCTTGTCCTGCGGGCGCACCGACAGGAAGGCGCGCCCCTTGGTCGGCAGCATGTTGCCGGCGCCGACCTGGCTCTTGGCGAAGGCCGCCGCGAAGTCGCGATCGATGCCCATGACCTCGCCGGTCGAGCGCATCTCCGGCCCCAGCAGGGTGTCCACGCCGGGGAACTTCACGAACGGGAACACCGCCTCCTTGACCGCCACGTGGCGCGGCACCTTCTCGGTGACGCCGAGCTCGGCCAGGGTGCGCCCCATCATCAGGCGCGCCGCGATCTTGGCGTAGGGCACCCCGGTGGTCTTGCTGACGAAGGGCACCGTGCGCGACGCCCGCGGGTTGGCCTCGATCACGTACACGGTGTCGCCCTGCACCGCGAACTGCGCGTTCATCAGGCCGATGACGCCGAGCTCGCGCGCCAGGCCACGCGCCGCGGTCTTGATGCGCTCGATCACCGGCGCCGCCAGCGAGTACGGCGGCAGCACGCACGCGGAGTCGCCGCTGTGGATGCCGGCCTCCTCGATGTGCTCCATCACGCCGGCGACCACGACCGCGCCGGTCTTGTCGGCCACACAGTCGACGTCGACCTCGACGGCGTCGCGCAGGAAGGCGTCGATCAGGATGGGGTGCTCGGGGCTGGCGTCGACCGCCAGCTGCGCGTACGTCGCCAGGTGGGCGGCGTCGTAGCAGACCTCCATGGCGCGCCCGCCCAGCACGTACGACGGCCGCACCATCACCGGGTAGCCGATGCGCTCGGCGACCTTGAAGGCCTCCTCCAGCGAGCGCGCCACGCCCCACGCCGGCGCCGACAGCCCCAGCTTCTCCAGCACCTCGCGGAAGCGGCCGCGGTTCTCGGCTCGATCGATGGCGTCCGCCGGGGTGCCCAGCAGCTTGATCCCGGCCGCCGCCAGCGGCACCGCCAGCCGGATCGGGGTCTGCCCGCCGAACTGCACGATGACGCCCTGGGGCTGCTCGCGGTCACAGATGCCGAGCACGTCCTCGCGGGTCAGCGGCTCGAAGTACAACCGATCCGAGATGTCATAGTCGGTCGACACCGTCTCGGGGTTGCAGTTGACCATGATGGTCTCGAAGCCCTCTTCGCGCAGGGCCAGCGCGGCGTGCACGCAGCAGTAGTCGAACTCGATGCCCTGCCCGATCCGGTTGGGCCCGCCGCCCAGGATCATCACCTTCTTGCGCTCGGTCGGCTCGGCCTCGCACTCCTGCTCGTAGCTCGAGTACAGGTAGGGTGTCTTGGCCTCGAACTCGGCGGCGCAGGTGTCGACGCGCTTGTAGACCGGGCGGATGCCGGCCTCCAGGCGGGCGACCCGGACCTCGTCCTCCTTGCGCCCGGTCAGCGCGGCGATGCGCCGGTCGCTCAGGCCGTCGGCCTTGGCCGCACGCAAGAGCGCCGGCGCCAGCGCGCGCCCGCTGCTGCCGGCGGCCGCGACCTCGTCCTCGCGGGCGACGATCATGCGCACCTGCTCGAGGAACCAGGGGTCGATCTTGGTCAGCGCGTGCACGTCGGCGGTGGTCATGCCGGCGCGCAGCGCCTCGCCGATCGACCACAGCCGCTCGGCGCCCGGCACGCGCAGCTTCTCGCGCAGCTCGTCGAGCACCGCCTCGCGCGGCTTCGGCACGCCGCCGACCTCGAGTGCCACCGTGGTGCCGTCGAAGCCCCAGCGCCCGGTCTCCAGCGAGCGGATGGCCTTGGACAGCGCCTCGCGGAACGTCCGCCCCATCGACATCGCCTCGCCGACCGACTTCATCTGGATGTGCAGCGTGGGGTCGACGCCGGGGAACTTCTCGAACGCGAAGCGCGGCACCTTGACGACCACGTAGTCGATCGACGGCTCGAACGACGCCGGCGTCTCGCGCGTGATGTCGTTGGGGATCTCGTCGAGCGTGTAGCCCAGCGCCAGCTTGGCGGCGATCTTGGCGATGGGGAAGCCGGTCGCCTTCGACGCCAGCGCGGATGACCGCGACACCCGCGGGTTCATCTCGATGACGATCATGCGACCGTCGGCCGGGTTGACCGCGAACTGGATGTTGGACCCGCCGGTGGCCACGCCGATCTCGCGGATGACCGCCAGCGCGGCGTCGCGCATGCGCTGGTACTCCTTGTCGGTCAGCGTCATCGCCGGCGCCACCGTGATCGAATCGCCGGTGTGCACGCCCATCGGATCGAAGTTCTCGATCGAGCAGATGATGACGACGTTGTCCTTGCCGTCGCGCATCACCTCGAGCTCGTACTCCTTCCAGCCCAGGATCGACTCCTCGACCAGGACCTCGCCACGCGGGCTCTGCGCCAGCCCCCAGGCCACCTTCTCGTCGTACTCGGCCGCGTTGTACGCGATCCCGGCGCCGCCGCCGCCCATGGTGAACGAGGGCCGGATGATGGCCGGGTAGCCGATGTGCTTGGCCGCGGCGCGCGCCTCGGTCAGCGACTTCACATAGGCGCTGCGCGCGACCTCGACGCCGATCTTCTCCATCGCGGCCTTGAACAGCTCGCGATCCTCGGCCTTCTCGATGGCCTCGACCGAGGCGCCGATGAGCTCGACGCCCAGGCGCTTCAGGGTGCCGCGCTTGTTCAGCGCCAGCGCCAGGTTGAGCGCGGTCTGCCCGCCCAGCGTGGGCAGCAGGGCGTCGACCTTCTCGCGCTCGAGGATGGCCTCGCAGACCTCGGGCGTCAGCGGCTCGACGTAGGTCGCGTCGGCCAGCTCGGGGTCGGTCATGATGGTCGCCGGGTTGGAGTTGACCAGGACGATGCGCACGCCCTCCTCGCGCAGCGCCTTGATGGCCTGGGTGCCCGAGTAGTCGAACTCGGCGGCCTGCCCGATCACGATGGGCCCCGACCCCAGCAGCATGATCGACTTCAGATCTGTGCGACGCGGCATTACTTCTTCTTCACGAAGCCCTTGGCGTCGAGCAGGAACTGCTCGGGCAAGCGCTCTTCGACACTGGGCCGGTAGCCCGTGACCGCCCAGCCGGCGTCGGCAAACAGCTCGAGGATGCGCAGGCGCAGCCGGAGGCTCTCCTCCTCGGGGTTCACGAAGCGCTTCAGCAGCGGCTCGCGCGCGACGTTCTCGTCCTTGTGCACCTTGAGCGCGGCCACCGTGTGGAAGCGCACGCCCTCGTCGACATCGTCGAGGTAGGCCGTGAGCAGGGTCGCCATCTTGGTCGACGGCAGCTGATCCTGCTCGGCGATCCACTGGATGAACTGGATCTTGCGCGACGGATCGCGCTCGTAGCCGGCCGGGTGGCGCGCCACCAGGTCGCCGACCACCGCCTCCAGGTCCTCCAGCTTGCCGACGTCTTCCATCAGGCGCAGCGGCCACGAGTACGACTGCGCCTCCTTCATGCCCTGGCGCAGCGCCGGGATGACCGCGGCGCCCTTGGCCTTGAGCGCCTGGTAGCAGTAGGTCTTCTCGTTCTCGTCCTCGATCGACTTGTCATAGGTCATGTCGAAGCGGCGCATCAGGCCGACCATGGCCTCGTCCGAGCCGTCCGCGGCCAGCGCCTCCAGCGCCTTCTGGCGGTCGAAGCTCTGCGCGTGCTTGTTGACCGCGCGGCTGAGGTTCTTGGCCAGCGCACTCTTCGCGCGCCCTTCCTTGGAGAACAGATCCTTCAGGCCCACGTGTCCCTCGCTCAAGACGTCCGGCGTTTGCCGGCTGCCGACTGACGCAAGGTGTCATATCCGATCGCGTCGGGGGGATCAACGGACCAGACGACTGCCAGGCGACTGTGTGGGGAGGGCGAGCGAGAGCTAGAAGATGACGGTGGCGCCGACACCCGCGGTGGTCGGCGACAGCAGCGGGCGCATCTTGATGGTGACCGGCGGCTCGACCGGCGCGGCGTTGGGCGCGGCGGCCTCGCTGGAGCCACCCGGGTCGAGGATGAAGAAGGTGACCGCGGCGCCGGTGGCGACGGCGGCGGCGCCGAAGAAGACGATCGACAGCGTGCTCAGGGTGTCGCCCTCGTCCTCGAGCTCCTCGTACTGCGACTTGGTGGTGCCGTCATAGGTCAGCGGGCGGCCATCGGGCAGCCGCGCCGCCTGCAGCCGCTCCAGGTCATCGGCCCGCGAGCGCGCCGACAGGGCCAGCACGCCGCCGGTGGTCAGCAGCGCCGCGGCCAGCCCGACCGACAGCCAGGCCGCGGTGCGGTAGCCGCGTGAGCGCTCCTTGCGCGGGGCCGGCTCGCCGACCGGCTCGGTGCCGGTCGTGGTGCCGTCGCCCAGGCCGGGATCCAGCGTGGTGTTGCCGTCGCCGGTGCCGTCGGGCAGCGGGGTGTCGAAGTCGGGGTCGACGGTGGTGTCGCCGGGGCCGGGGCCGGCGGCGGGCAGCTTGGCCTTGAGCTCCTCGATCTTGGCGACCACGGCGTCGTGATCCTTGGCCTCGGGCTTGCCGTCGACGTAGGCCTGGTAGGCCTCGATGGCGGGGCCCCACTTCTCGGCCTTCTCCAGGGCGTTTCCGATGTTGTACTTGAGCACCGGATCGCCGGTCAGCTCGAAGGCCTGGGTGTACTCGGCTGCGGCCAGCTCGTACTTGCCCTTGCCCATGAGGTCGCGCGCGGCCAGGAAGTGCTTCTTGGCCTGCGCCAGCACCGCTGGATCCTTGGTCGGCTCGGCGCTGGCGGCGCCGCCTGCGCCGAGCAGGATCGCGGTCATCAGGGCCAGGGCCAGCCTGGGGAGGGGGCGAGGGTTCACGCTCATGACGCCCATCCTACCCTCTGTCCGAAACCCTTGCCAGCGCTGGGCCGGCTGGGCCATCTTCCCCGCCGGTCAGCCATGGCGAAACTCGCACAGGTCCGAAACATCGGCATCGTCGCCCACATCGACGCGGGCAAGACCACGGTGACCGAGCGCTTCCTGTTCTACTCAGGCAAGATCCACAAGATCGGCGAGGTTCACGAGGGCGAGACCCAGATGGACTGGATGCCGCAGGAGCGCGAGCGCGGCATCACCATCACCGCCGCGGCCACCACCATGGCGTGGAAGGGCCACGAGATTCACCTCATCGACACCCCCGGCCACGTCGACTTCACCATCGAGGTCGAGCGCTCGCTGCGCGTGCTCGACGGCGCCGTGGTCGTCTTCAGCGCGGTCGACGGCGTCGAGCCGCAGAGCGAGACGGTGTGGCACCAGGCCGACAAGTTCAAGGTCCCGCGCCTGGCCTTCGTCAACAAGATGGACCGCGTCGGCGCCGACTTCGACGCCGTGGTGGCCGACATCAGGAAGCGCCTGGGCGCCAACCCGGCGCTGATCCAGCTGCCCATCGGCGCCGAGGACCGCTTCGAGGGCGCCATCGATCTCATCACCCAGCGCGCCGTGACCTTCACCGGCAACGAGGAGGACGGCCCCGAGGAGGGCGACGTCCCCGCCGCGCTGGCCGACGCCGCGCGCGCCGGGCGCGAGCACCTCATCGAGACGGTGGCCGATCAGGACGACGCCCTGGCCGAGAAGTTCCTGTCGGGCGAGCCGGTCAGCAACGACGAGCTCAAGGCCGCGCTGCGTCGCGCCTGCATCGCGTCGAAGCTGGTGCCCGTGCTGTGCGGCACCGCGCTGCGCAACAAGGGGCTGCAGCCGCTGCTCGACGCCGTCACCGATTACCTGCCGTCGCCGCTCGACGTGCCGCCCATCACCGGCCACCACCCCAAGACCAACGAGGTGGAGAGCCGCAGCCCCGACAACAAGACCCCGCTGGCCGCGCTGGCCTTCAAGGTCCAGATGGTCGAGGGGCGCAAGGTGATCTATGCCCGGATCTACTCGGGCGAGATCCGCGCCGGCGAGGACGTCTGGAACCCGCGCCTGGGCAAGTCCGAGAAGGTCGCGCGCCTGTTCGAGGTCCACGCCAACAAGCGCGAACGCATCGATCGCGCCGGAACCGGGGCGATCTGCGCCATCGCCGGCCTCAAGGACTCGGCCACCGGCGACACCCTGTGCTCCGACAAGGCGCCCATCATGCTGGAGCGCATCGACACCTACGAGCCGGTCATCTCGGTCGCCATCGAGCCCGAGAACACCACCGAGAAGGAGAAGATGGAGGCCGCGCTCAGCAAGCTGGCCGACGAGGATCCCACCTTCCGCTGCTTCGAGGACAAGGAGACCGGGCAGACCATCATCTCCGGCATGGGCGAGCTGCACCTCGACGTCATCGTCAAGCGCATGATCAGCGAGTACAACGTGTCGGCGCGCGTCGGCAAGCCGCAGGTCGTGTTCCGCGAGACCATCTCAAAGCCCGCCGAGCGCGAGGCCAGCTTCGAGCGCCAGCTCGAGGACAAGGTCGTGATGGGCAACGCCACCGTGCGCCTGACGCCGCTTCCGCGCGGAGCGGGGCGGACGTTCGGCAACCTGGTGCCGCCGCCGCAGCCCGGGATGCCGGTGCTGGTGCCGCCCGCGCTGGTCGAGGCCGCGCTGGCCGGCCTGCGCGACGCCGTCGGCTCGGGCCCCATCGGCGGCTATCCGATGGAGGACCTCGACGTCACCCTGGTGAAGATCGAGCCGCGCGTGGGCTCGACCGAGATCGGCACCAAGATCGCGGCCAGCGAGGCGTTCCGGAACGCCTGCAAGGACGGCGCGCCCAAGCTGCTCGAGCCCATCATGCAGGTCGAGGTGGTGGTGCCCGAGGAGTTCACCGGCCCGGTCATCGGCGATCTCAACGCCCGCCGCGCCCAGATCGAGGACGTCGGCGTGCGCGCCGACAAGCGCGTCATCGCCGCCAAGGTCGCCCTGCGCCAGATGTTCGGCTACTCCACCGACGTGCGCTCGCTCAGCCAGGGCCGCGCGCTGTTCTCGATGCAGTTCGCCAAGTACGACTCGCCTGACGCCTGACGCCTGACGCCGTGGGCGTCAGAGCCTCACCAGTTCCTTGGTGAAGCGACCCTAGTCGCCCTGGTTGCCGACATCCTTGAAGGCGGCTTCCAGTGCCAGGCTCAGACCCAGGTACAGTCCCAGGCCGATCCCGATGCTGGTCATGAGGACCTTGCCCCCGCTGACGCGCTGCTCGCTGCGGCAGACCGGCGCCAGCGCGGGTGGGGCGGCAGACATGCGCAGCTCGACGGGAGCACACTCGAGGGGCATGCTGCCCAGCAACCGCTGGCGGCCAGCCTCATCGGGCTGATAGGCCAGGAGCTGGCTCCAGTACGCGCAGTCGGGCGTGCTGCGGGTGGTGATGTCTGGACACGAACCCTCGGCCTCCTGCGTGCCTGGGCAGGCCCGGAGGCAGGCGGGGTTGCGGCTGCGCTTGCAGCGCGCCCAGCACGCCTCGGCCTCGGCCCGGCGCGGATTGCCCGCGAACTTCAGCCGGTAGCTGTAGGTGGTGGTGCACCCGCCCAGCAGAGCCACGGCGAGGACGATGCAGGCGATGGTGGAACGGGCCTTCATGCAGGCTGATTTTGCAATGCAGAGGCCAGCGTTCACTCCCCACTCAGGGTGAAGTCTGGGCCGGTCGCCACGACGACGACCAACAAGGCGGCGCCGATGAGGACGACGCCCATCAGGGTGCCCTTGCCATCGAGCTTCTGCTCCTCCCTGCACTGCGGGGCGCGCTTGCGGGCGGTGGCGTTCACGCACATGGCGGGCATGCGGCTGCGGATGCGTTCGCGCCCGGCGTCGTCGCGCTGCGCTGCGAGCAGCTCGTTCCACTGCTCGCAGTCGGCCGCCGCCGGAGGAGCGTCGGCGTGCTCGCAGCCGCCCGCGAGCAGCGGACCGCCGGGGCTGCGATGGTAGGTGGTGCTGCAGCCGGCCAGCAGGGCGATGGCGGCGAGGACGGCGATGCAGGCGGATGTAAAACCGGGCTTCATGCCGGCTGACATAGCAAGACACCGGCCAGCGTCGTGAATATCCTGCGCCGACGCGCGTAGAAGTGCGCAAATTGCCGAGGCCTGCCATGTCGAACCTGCCCACCATCACGAGCCGGAACACCCTCGCCACGCTGACCCTCGCGCTGCTGTTCAGCCTCGGCTGCGCCAGCGGCCCGACCCCGCGCCAGCGCGCGCAGCGCAGCCTCGACGACGCCGCCGCCGCGGCCCGCGCCGTCCCCGGCGCCCCGCGCGAGGCGCTGCGCTATGCCATCGCCTTCCTCGACGCCCTCGACGCCGGCCTGTTCGCGGGGCGCTCGCCCGACCCGACCCTGCCGGCGCGCCTCGACGAGCTCGGCGCCCTGCTCGAGCGCGCCGCCGCGGTGGTGCCCGCCGAGGCCTGGCGCATGTGGGCCGCCAAGGGCGCCGTCTTCATCCGCACCGGCCGCGAGGCCGAGGCCACCACCGCGCTGCTGGCCTCGATGCGCACGCCCAACCTGCCCGCGGCGCAGATCCTCATCGAGCACGCCGACGCCACCGGCCGCATCGCCACCATCCCGCCGCTGTGCGCCGCCGCCGCGCCCTACTTGCAGGGCGACGATCGCTTCGCCCTGATGAAGCTGTGCATCCGCCACCAGCACGTGGTCAGCGACGAGGCAGGCCTCGGCTGGGCCACGCCCGATGACCGCGCCTTCTACCTCGCCGAGCGCGAGCGCCGCGCCCAGGTCGCCGCCCGCGAGGAGGACGAGCGCCGCCGCCGCTGGGAGGCCGAGCGCGCCTACCAGCGCCAGCGCGAGACCGACGCCGAGCTGTGCATCGCCCAGTGCAAGCAGGGCGGCCACCTCTGCCTGTCACGCTGCGACGGCGATCGAAACTGCCCGCAGAGCTGCGAGAACTACTACCAGGCCTGCCTCGACGAGTGCGACGCCCGCGCTCGCGCCCGCTGACGCTGTACTAGCGGTCGCGCTCGCAGACGTAGGCCGCCAGCGTCGCGCAGTCGCGGTCGTCCCACTGGCCCAGGGCGCCGGTCTTCATCGCGCAGTCGCGCTCGCTGACGCCGTCATCGGGATCGTCGGGCTGGCCGGCGGCCCAGTTGCTGAACAGGTTGGCCTCCAGCGTGTTCCAGATGAAGGTGCCCTCGAGCATGATGTCGTCGAAGCCGAACCAGGTGTCGGTGGTGCCCAGCATCGCGGTCACCATCTGATCCTCGGCGCGGCTGTTCAGCGTGGCCAGGTGGGTGTGGGTGCTGATGGCGCCGCAGGCCTTGTAGGCGTCGTCGTAGCTCTTGGGCTCGGTGAAGAACATGTAGCAGTGCGTGCTGGCCGGGTCGCGCGCGACCACGTTGCCCATGTTGGCCTCGCAGGGCAGCAGCGGCAGCGAGACCGGGTCGGCGCTGTCGCTGCCCAGCGGCGCGTCGGCCTTGGCGGGTCCGGCGGGCACCGGCTCGGGCAGCGGCTCGTACTCGGCCATCTCGGGCATGCAGCCGGCCGCCAGGGTCAGAAGACCCAGCATGGTCAGGAGTCGCGTCTTGTTGGCCAGCACGAGGACAGCGATTGCACCCTGGGTGCCGGGCGCGGCGAGGTGATTTCAGTGGCTTACGGGAGTGGAATGGGGGTGGACGTGCCCCATGCCATGGTCAGTTGACCCTACCGTGAGGCGATCAGCGCTGTGGCCGCTCACTTCACCAGGTTCTGACAGGGCAGGTCGCCATCGACGCCGAACCACGCCTTCTCGGTCGACAGGTGGGTCGGCCCGAAGCCCTTTCCTTGCACGTCCTGCTGGATCATGGTGATGCCGAGGCGGCACTCGCCCTTGTCCTTGTAGCCGATCTGGATCTGGGTCACCCGGTGCGTGACCATGTCGAAGGCGTTCTTGCGCACCTCCCACGAGTTGGGCGCGCGAATCGCGACGATGTCCTTGGCCAGCATCTTCTTGAGCTCGCCGCCCAGCTTCTTGTCCTTGTCGAGCAGGCCGCGTCCGGGCAGCTGCTGGCCCCACTTCTTGGCCACCGCGTCGCGGTCCTTGGCCACGATGTCGACCTCGAGCTCGCCGCTCGACAGCTGCACCACCTGATCGGCCGAGCCGACCTGCGCGCTGATGGCGACCTTGTGCTTGCCCGGCTCCAGCATCGACATCAGGTAGACGAACTTGCGCGAGATGTTCGGCATGTCCTCGCCGTCGGCGGCGTTGCCCGGCACCAGGGTCAGGCTCCAGCTGGTCAGCGTCATGGCCTCCTTCTGCGAGATCTTGTCGTCGATCCAGCGCTCGGTCTTGCCGTCGACCACGACGTGCAGCTGGTAGTAGACGTCGCTGACGTCCTTGCCCTGGCCGACGTCGGCCAGTGCGTTGCGCACCGACTGCTTCATGTACAGGCGCGCGTACACGCCGCTCGCCAGCCCCTTGATCGATCCGGTCAGCGCCGAGGCGTCATCGAAGCCCTTCACCATCTTGGTGCGCGCGAAGGTGATCTTCTCGAGGTTGGCCTTGTGCACCGCGGTGGTCACGCCGTCGTCGGGCGTCTTCTCGAAGCGCTGCTTGTCGTAGAAGTTCATGGCGTCGACCAGCTTGCCGCGACCGGCTGCGGTCATCGCGTAGGTGAACTTGCCCTGCGCGACCAGCTTGGGCTCGGCGTCGCCGTTGGCCGGCACGAAGACCAGGAAGGCCTCCCAGGCGGCGTCGCCGACCGGGAACATCACCGCCTTGTTGGCCCACGACGCCGACAGCCCGGTGGTGCCCATGGTGCCGATGGAGTTGAACGGGATGGCCTTCTCGATGTCCTCGCCCGAGGCGGCGATGCGCTCGACCTGCTTCTCGCTGGCCTGCAGCGTGAGGTCGAAGGTGGTCTGCTTGCTGTAGCGGCTCACCATCATGGGGCCGACGTACTCGATGATGGCGTGCTCGTCGTCGATGTTCTTGGCGATGGCGAAGGCGAACTTGCCGCTGAGCGGGATGCTGTCCAGGCCGAAGGCCTGCTGGAAGACCTCGCCGACGGGGCTCCCGAACTCGGCGCGGATGTAGATGTCCTGGCTGGGCGTCAGCTTGCTGCCGCACTTGCTGAACTGGATGTCGCTGCAGAACTTCAGCGTCGCCGGGGCGGCGGCGTGGGCGCTGCGGCTGATGGCGGCGGCGGTGACGACGCTGGCGACGGCGACGGTGAGGGCGAAGCTGCGGGTGGCGAGACGATGCGCGAATCGGTTCATGTGGCCTCCTGCGCGGCCTGCAGTGCAAGCCGCGGACGAGCCGTAAGCAATGGGAATGATTGGCCTGTGGCTCGGATCGGTTGCTCAGCAGGCAACCAGGCGGTTGTCTGCCCCGCCACCTCCACATACTGTCGTCCCGTGAGCGGCGCCGACCTCAGCTGGATGCGTGTCACCGTGGAGGGCGGCGGCAAGCCGTCGCTGGAGCGCGTGCGGCGCTTCCGCCTCGAGGTCGTCGAGGGCCAGTCGACCGGCCTCAGCTGGGAGTCCTCGGGTTCGCAGTGTCAGATCGGCGCGCACCCGTCGAACGACCTGGTGCTGGCCGACAGCACGGTGTCGCGCTTCCACTGCGAGGTCCGCGTCGAGCCCGACGGGCCCTGGGTGCGCGACCTCGGCAGCCGCAACGGCACCCAGCTCGACGGCGTCGCGGTGCGCGAGGGCCTCTTGCGCGAGGGCAGCCTGCTGCGCGTGGGCGGCGCGCTGGTGCGGCTGACGCTGCGCCCCGACGAGGCCACGCTGGCGCTGTCCGAGCACGGCCAGTTCGGCTCGCTGCTGGGCAGCTCGGTGGTCATGCGCGCCACCTTCGCGCGCCTGGAGAAGGTCGCCGGCGCCGCCGCCACCGTGCTGCTCGAGGGCGAGACCGGCACCGGCAAGGGCGCCGCCGCCGAGGCCATCCACCAGCAGAGCCCGCGCCGCGACCAGCCCTTCGTGGTGGTCGACTGCAGCGCGCTGTCGCCGGCGCTGCTGGAGAGCGAGCTGTTCGGCCACGAGAAGGGCGCCTTCACCAGCGCCGAGGCGCGCCGCATCGGCGCCTTCGAGGAGGCCTCGGGCGGCACCCTGTTCCTGGACGAGATCGGCGAGCTCAGCGCCGACCTGCAGCCCAAGCTGCTGCGCGTGCTGGAGGGCCGCACCATCCGGCGCGTCGGCTCCAACAAGCAGATCCCGGTCGACGTGCGCGTCATCGCGGCGACCAACCGCGACCTGCGCGCCGAGGTCAACGCCGGCCGCTTTCGCCCCGACCTGTACTTCCGCCTGGCCGTCCTGCGCATCACGCTGCCGGCGCTGCGCCAGCGGCTGGAGGACGTGCCCGCCATCGCGCGCGGCCTGCTCGGCGCGCTGGGCGCCAGCCGCGAGCAGATCGCCGCCATCTGCTCCCCCGAGCGGCTGGAGCGCCTGACCCACGCGGCCTGGCCCGGCAACGTGCGCGAGCTGCGCAACGCGCTCGAGCGCGCCCTGGTGTTCGACGAGGCCGACCCCGACGGCGAGGCGCCACCCGCCAGCGCCAGCAGCGCGGGCGCCGGCGGCGCGGGCGGCGCCGACCCCGGCGCGGGGTTCACCCGCATCGACGCCCGCATCCCCTTCGCCGACGCCCGCCGCCACGCCCTCGACGCCTTCGAGCGCGGCTACGTCGAGGAGCTCCTGCGCCTGCACCAGGGCCACACCGTGCAGGCCGCCCAGGCCGCCGGCATCAACCGCGTCTACCTGTACCGCCTGGCCCGCAAGCACGGCGTCAAGCCGAGCTGACGCGCACGACGCCGCGCGCGCGAGATTTCAGAGCAGGCCGTTGCTGGTGCTCTTGACGTACCAGTCCATGGTGAAGGGGCCGACGGCACGACCGACCGCGGCGTCGTCGATCATGAAGCCGTTGATGTCGATGCGCGACCCCGCCAGCTCCTCCCAGATCAGGGTCCCCATCGGCCCCGAGCGCACCTTGAACTCGCGCACGAACAGCGCGCCCGGCTGCCGGCTGACGGCGCGGCTGTGGGTGTAGCCGATGCCGATCTTGGCCGGATCGGAGCCCAGCGAGATGCCGAGGTTGACGCTCTGAGTCTCCATCACCGCGGGACCAGCGACCTTGACCGCATAACGGATCATGCAGTAGCTGTCCTCGCCGCTGCGCACGGCGTAGCTCGAGATGTCGGCCCCGAAGCTCAGGGTGCTGGCCTCGTTGCTCATGCTGGCGTAGCCGTTGACCATCAGCGGGTAGACCTCGCCGACCTCGGAGCGCGCGACCCGGGCCTGGCAGATGTACTGGCCGAGGTACTCGTAGTCGCCGTTGGTGTCCTCGAGGATGACGACGCACTTCTTCTCCTCGGCGGCGACGATGCGGTGCTGGGGCATGGCGGCGTCGGGTGGGGCCTTCTGCGGCGCAGCGCCGGGGTCGGGGCTCTGCTTGCTGGCCGCCGTGGCGTTGGCTTGCTCCACCGCCCGGGCGACCTCGAGGATGACCTCGGCGGCATCGCGGGGCTCCAGCGTCAGGGTGAAGCTGGGGTTGACCTCGACCAGCACCTCGCCCTTGGGCGCCCGCGTGGCGCCGGCACGCGGGGGCTGCGCCAGCGCCCGGATGAGCGCCAGGCGCAGGAGGGTGAGGGCCTCGACGTTGCCGGTCAGCTGGTAGCTGTGCAGGAGGTCGCGCAGGGCCTGCAGGTTGAGCTCGGCGGCCGGGCTGCGCCTGGGGCCGGCGGGCGCCTTGCCGGGCGGCTCGCCGCGGGGCGCGCGCTGGATGATGGCGCGCGAGATCGAGCTGGCCGCGCCGGCGCTGACTGCGGCCGGGCGCTCGCTGCCGAAGGAGATGGCGAAGGCCTCGGCCTCGCGCTCCATGGCGTCGCCGGGCTGCGAGACCTCGATGGGCGACAGGGCAGGGGCAGTGGCGTCGGACGCGCCGCGCTGCTGCACGGTGTGCGCGACCTCGTGGGCGATGAGCTGGCGGCCGTCGTCGCTGCCGGGCGCGTACTCGCCGGCGCCGAAGTGGATGTCCTGGCCCAGCGCATAGGCGCGGGCGTCGAGCGCGCGCGCCGAGTCGGCTGACTCGGCGCCGGTGTGCACACGCACGCCGCCGAGCTCCTGGCCCAGCCCGGGCTCGAGCTCGGCGCGCAGGTCGTCGGGCAGCGCCTGGCCGCCGCCGCCGCGCGGCAGCATCGACTGCGTGGCGCTGCGGCGCCCGGGGTCACGGGCGGCGTCGCTGCTGCTGGTGGGGGAGGCGGCGTCAGTGTCGCGATCGCGGAACAGATAGCGGCTCATGCTGGGCTGCATTGCAGCCGGCGTGCGCGCGCCAAGTCCGCGTCGACACGGGCGGCGCGGGCGCGCTGGTGGCGTGGTGGACAACCGCTGGTTGTCGCGCAGGCAACCGGGACGCGGCGGCGGAGGTGGTAGATTGCCTGCGTGGGAGCGCGCGCGCTGCTCGGGGAGATGGTCGGCAGCTACCGCATCGAGCGCCAGCTCGGGCGCGGCGGCATGGGCGAGGTCTACCTGGCGGTGCACCCCGGCATCGGCGCGCGCGTGGCCATCAAGGTGCTGGCCCAGGGCAGCGAGCACGCCGAGCGCTTCTTCGACGAGGCCCGCGCGGTCAACCTGATCCGCCACCCGCGCATCGCCTCGGTGCACGACTTCGCGACGCTGGGCGACGGGCGGCCCTACATCGTGATGGAGCTGTGCGAGGGCGCGCCGCTGTCGGCGCTGCTGGCGCGCGGGCGGCTGCCCATCGGCACCCTGGTCGGGCTGCTGTGCGAGGTGCTGGCCGCGGCGGGCGCCGCGCACGCCAAGGGGATCGTGCACCGCGATCTCAAGCCCGAGAACGTCTTCGTGCTGCGTGATGGCCACGTCAAGGTGCTCGACTTCGGCATCGCCAAGCTGACGCCCGAGGACGGCGCGCCCACACGCACCAGCACCGGCGCCATCCTCGGCACCCCGGCGTACCTGTCGCCCGAGCAGGTGCAGTCGCGCGGCACCGACGCCCGCGCCGACCTGTATGCCGTCGGCGTGATGGCCTTCGAGGCGCTGACCGGGCAGGTGCCCTTCAAGGCGCCGTCGATGTTCGAGCTGATGCGCATGCACGTGGAGGCGCCGCCGCCGCGCCTGCGCGAGCTCGCCCCCGAGGTGCCCGAGGCGCTGGAAGAGGTCGTGCTGCGCGCGCTGGCCAAGCAGCCCGACGACCGCTTCGCCACCGCCGCCGCCATGGCCGAGGCGCTGCAGGCCGCGGTGCGCGGGCTGCCGCCAGCGGCCTTCGCGCCGGTCGAGCTGCCGCCCGAGGGCGCCGCCGAGGACAGCGGCGGCCGCGACGCCCCGGCGAGCGCGACCCAGGGCACCCCTGCGCCGAGCGCGCGCGAGGGCGGCTTCACCAACACCGCACCGCTGCGCGCGAAGGCGAAGTCAGCCGATGGAGCGACCCCGTCGGCGCCGGCACCTGAGCCGGCACCCGCATCGACACCCGCACCCGCGACCGTACCGAGCGCCCCGCCGGCCGTCCCGGTCGCCGCGCGCCGTCGTCGCAACCTGCTCTCGCTCGGCATCGCCATCGGCGTCCTGGTGCTCATCGTCGGCGCCGTTCAGGCCATTCGCGCCGCGCGCCGCCGCGCCCCGGCCGCCGCGCTGGGCAGCGACGCCGCGCTGGCAGCTTCGACCGCCACCGATGCCGCCACCGCCACCACCACCGCCACCACCACCGCCACCACTACCGCCACCGACGCCGGGCTCGCCGCTGCGACGCCGGACGCCGCCGCTGCCACCGCCCCCGACGCCGCCACCAGGACCACCGCTCCGACCGCGGTGCCGCGGCCGTCCACCAGCGCGGGTCCCCGACCCACGCTCACCGGCGCTCCCGACGCCGACGCCGCCGTCGCCGCCGCGACCTCCAGCAACTCCTGGCTGCTGCGCGGCGCCGCTCCCGGCAATCCCTCGCGCTTCGACCCCATCGGCTACCTGCCCACCGCCCGCGCCCTGGCCCGCCGCATGGCCTCCGACGCCGAGCTCATCGAGCTCTACGCCACCAGCGTCCATCCCGACGGCTACAGCAACCTGACCAACCCGATGGCCCACGCGACCTACCGGTTCCGCTCGCACAAGCTGCCCACCGGCAAGTGCTCGATCCTGGTCACCGCCGAGAAGGGCGAGGTCACCGCCTGGCCCGAGGAGGACGGCTGCAAGGCCGCCCCGCTGCCGGCGCCCCGCTGCACCACCGCCGAGGTCTGGAAGCTCGCCCTCGCCGCCGGGCTGTCCCGGCAATGGAGCGGCCTCGCCTACGGCCCCAGCGGCGCCAAGTTCCTGTGGGAGCTCTCGGGCAACCAGACCGGCGAAAACCTCCGCCTCGACTGCCCTTAGGCGCACCCGTCCCGGGTCCACTGCTTGCACAGGTGGCCAGCGCCGCCGCTCTGGGTGGCTCGGTCGTGACCAAAGCGCACGCCCGACGTTGGCTTTCGCAACGGGGACACCCATGCACCTCACGAGCCCACGAAATCGCTGCGCCGCCCCGACCGCCCTGGCCCTGGCGGCCCTGACCGCCATGCTCGCCGGCTGTGGCCCGCAGCCGTCCCCCGGCGGCGACCCCGGCCCCAGCCCCGACGCCGCCGTCAGCGGCCCCGATGCCAGCACCACCCCGGCCATCGACGCCACCACCGCGTCGGTCGACGCCACCGTCCCGGCCATCGACGCCACCACCGCGCCGGTCGACGCCAGCGTCGCGCCCGCGCTGTACGGCAAGATCACCATCGCCGGCAGCTTCAACGCCTGGGCCGTCGCCGATCCCGCCGCCACCCTGACCCACCAGGGCGGCGGCCTGTGGAGCGGCGACATCTCGCTGCCGGTCGGCCGCGTCGACTTCAAGTTCCTGGCCGACGGGGCCTGGACCGTCAACTGGGGCGGCGGCCAGGCCGGCCTGGTCCCTGCGCAACGCGGCACCGGCGTGCAGGCCGGCGGCAACCTCGGCTTCGAGATCCCGGTCGCGGGCCCCTGGCGCATCAGCCTCGACGAGCGCACCGGCGCCTGGTCGATCAGCCCCGGCCCGAGCCTCGAGGCCGGCCTGCCCCCCGCCGGCGCTGCCCTGGTCGACCTCTTGCGCGCGCTGCCCGATCTGGCGCCCAGCGCGGTCGCCGCCCGCGTCGACGCCTTCGTCACCGCTGCGCGCACCTCCGCCGAGACCCCCATCGTGCTGCGCGACAGCGCGCTGTTCCTGTGGCTCGCGCCGGTCACCACCACGGTCGAGGTCGGCGGCTCGTGGTCGGGCTGGGAGGCCGGGCGCACCGCGCTGGTCTCGCTGGCCGGGCGCGCCGCCTACCTCGCGCGCAGCGTGCCGCTGGCGCAGCGCCACGCCTACAAGCTCATCATCGGCGGCGACTGGCAGCGCGATCCGCTGGCGCCCGAGATCGAGTGGGACACCATCCCGCGCGCCGGCTATGGCGACTTCAACTCGGTGTTCGCCAGCGCCGGCTATGTCTGGGTCGGCCCGCACCTGCGCCTCCTGCGCGTGCGCCCGGCGCGCTTCTCGGCCGAGCGCGACGTCTATGTCTGGCTGCCGCCCGGCTATGACGCCGCGCCCGCCACGCGCACCTACCCGACGCTGTACATCCACGACGGCAACGAGGCGCTGACGCGGTCGCACCTCGACGAGGTCGCGCTGACCGCCATCAAGGCCGGCCGCGCCGCCGCCCCCATCCTGGTCTTCGTGCACCTGCCCTCGGGCAACGTGCGCATGGACGAGTACACCTTCGCCACCACCACCGCGCAGGGCCCGGCCTACGCCGCCTTCATCGCCGACGAGGTCGTCCCCCTCGTCGAGGCCCGCTTCCCACGGGCCCGCCGCGATCGCAGCGCGCGCGCCACCCTGGGCATGTCGCTGGGCGGCCTCATCGCCTACTACATCGCCTACGAGCGCAGCGACGTCTTCGCCCGCGTCGGCGGCATGTCGTCGAGCTTCTTCTGGGAGCAGAACGCCATGATCGAGCGGGTGCGCACCGGCGCGGTCAAGCCGCTCGTGCGCTGCTACCTCGACTCCGGCTCACCCAATGACAACGACGACGTCACCACCCTGATGAACAGCACGCTGCGCATGCGCGGCTACGAGACGCTGCGCATCACCGCCCCCGGCGCCGCCCACGACTGGCCCGACTGGGCCGCGCGCTTCGACGAGGCGCTGGCCTACCTCTTCTCACCCACGGACTTCCCCAACTGATGCGCACCCGCTTGGCCACGCTGCTCTCCCTGTCCGCGACGCTCACCCTCGCCCTCACCGTGGCCCTGGCCGGCTGCGCCAGCGAGCCCGCGCCGGGCGACGCCGACGCGCCCACACAGCTCGGCAAGGCCGACAGCGCGGGCGCCGCCGAGGCCAGCCTCAGCTTCAACGCCGACTGGACCATCACCCAGCTCGGCACCCTGACCGCCGGTGGCCGCGTGCGCGTGCACTACGACGTCGCGCGCCTGCCGCGCTGCCGCACCTGGTACCGCGGCTATCCGGCCTGGGACATCGTGCTGTCGGCGCGCTCGGATGCCGCCAGCGCGCCGCTGACCGAGACCGCGGTGACCACGCTGACCCCCGAGCGCGAGCGCATCGGCACCGACGTCATCCTCACCGTGCCGTCGGCGCGCCAGCTCGAGCTGTGGTTCCACGCCTCCGACGAGGGCGGCTGCAGCGAGTGGGACTCCGACTATGGGCGCAACTTCCGCTTCGCCATCGCGCAGCCACTGCCTACGCTGCGCTTCGCCGCCGACTGGAGCACCAGCGGCGCGGCCGAGCTGCGCGCTGGCCAGGACTTCCTGCTCAGCTATGACGTCGCTCGCCTGGGCCAGTGCCGCGCCGGCTACAACGGCTACCAGACCTGGAACGTCAACGCGCGCTACCGCTTCGACGGCGGCCCGGTCAGCGAGGCGTCGCTGACCGAGACCGTCGGCATGTACGGCCGCCAGGCCGCGCCCGCGCGCATCGCTGCCCCGCCCGGCGCGCGCCACCTCGAGGTCTGGTTCGTCAACTCCGACCGCGGCGGCTGCGTCGCCTACGACTCCGCCTACGGAGCCAACTACCACTTCGATCTTCGCTAGCCCTCGGCGGGCGGTGTCCACGCGCGCCCGACCGCGCGCGCCACCGCGGTGGCCAGCACGATGGGCTCGACCGGCTTGGCGATGTGCTCGCGAAAGCCGGCCGACAGGATGGTCTTGCGATCACGCGCGCCGGCGTGCGCGGTCAGCGCGATGGCCGGCAGCGCCTGCTTGCCGAACAGCTGCTCCAGCGAGCGGATCTTGCGGATCAGGTTGAGGCCGTCCTCCTCGGGCATCGCGATGTCCGAGATCAGCACGTGCGGCCACACCGACTTCAGGCTGCGGATGGCCGCCGCCGACGAGTCCGCCGCCACCACGTCGGCGCCATGGTGCTCGAGCGCCGTGGCCAAGAGCTCGCGGGTGTCGGGCTCGTCCTCGACCAGCAGGACGTTGAGGCCGCCCAGCGCCAGCGCGGGCGCCGGCACCAGCACGTCGCCGACCCGCCGCGCCGGCTGCGCGCCCACCACCACCGCGGGCGCCAGCGGCAACCTGACCTGGAAGCGCGAGCCACGCTGCGCGCCCTCGCTGTGCGCGGTCACGGTGCCGCCGTGCAGCTCGACCAGGTGGCGCACGATCGACAGCCCGAGGCCGAGGCCGCCGTGCATGCGCGTGGTCGGGTTCTCGGCCTGCCTGAAGCGGTCGAACACGTGGGGCAGAAACTCCAGCGGGATGCCGCAGCCGGAGTCGCTCACCGTGATCACGGCCTCGCTGGCCAGCTGCTCCAGCCGGACCTCGACGTGGCCGCCGGTGGGGGTGAACTTGATGGCGTTGGAGACCAGGTTCCACAGCACCTGCTGCAGCCGGTCGGGATCGCCGGGCACGCTGACCACGCGGGCGTCGAGCGTGATGCTCATCTCGATGCCCTTGGCGCTGGCGGCCACGCGGGCGGCGTCGACCGCCGCCTCCAGCAGGCCGCCGACGTTCACCGGGCGCGCGTCCAGCCGCACCTTGCCGGTGATGATGCGCGAGATGTCGAGCAGATCGTCGATCAGGCGCGACTGCGCCTTGGCGTTGCGCTCGATCGAGTCGAGCGCGCGCATGGTGGTCGAGCTGTTGAGCTTGCCGGTCTTGAGCATGCCGGCCCAGCCCAGGATCGACGTCAGCGGCGTGCGCAGCTCGTGCGACACGATGGCCAGGAACTCGTCCTTGCGCCGATCGGCCGCCAGCGCCTCGCGATACAGCCGCTCGCGCTCGTCATCCGCCCGGCGCCGGTCGGTGATGTCCGTCTGCGACCCCGCCATGCGGGTGGCGCGACCGTCGCGATCACGCACCGCCAGCCCGCGCGACAGCACCCAGCGGAAGTTGCCCTCCTTGTTGCGCATGCGGTACTCGAACTCGAAGTCCGGCGTGCGCCCGTCGAGGTGCGCCGCGATGCGCGCGCGCAGCGGCTCCAGCGCCTCGGGGTGCACGCGCGAGAACCACTCGCGCGGCTGGTCGCCGACCTCGACCTCGCCGAAGCCCAGCATGGCCTTCCAGCGCGCCGAGTAGAACACCCGATCCTTGGCCAGATCCCAGTCCCACAGGCCGTCGCGCGCGCCGGCGACCGCCAGCGCATAGCGCTCCTCGCTCTCGCGCAGCGCGGCCTCGGCGCGGCGCCGCTGCCGGGTCTCGATGGCCAGCGCGACGGCGTCGGCCAGCGAGGTCGCGACCTCCTCGTCCTGGCTGGACCAGGTCCGCATCGGCCCCTTGTGCTCGATGCACACCACGCCGGCCAGCCGGCCGTCGGCGTACACCGGCACGTCGATCATCGAGGTGATGCCCTGCGGCACCAGGTAGTCGTCGTTGAACTCGCTGGTGCGCGGATCGCCGCAGACGTCGTTGGCGGCGATGCAGCGCTCCTCGTGCAGGGCCTGGAAGTAGCGCGGATAGTGCTCGGCCGACAGCTCGATGCCGCCGTCGAGGCGATCCTCGGCGAAGTGGTAGATGGTCTCGGCGCGCAGGGTGCGCCGGTCGGGCGAGAACATCCAGATGCCGACCTGCTCGACGTCGAGGGCGCGTGCGCCGATCTTGCAGATGGCCGCGAAGGCACCCTCGCGGTCACTGCCCTCCAGCGTGGCCAGCTTCTGCAGGCTGGCCAGGTGCCGCGAGATCTGATTTTTCCGCCGTCTCACCCCGTGAACCCGGCGGGGATGGTAGCACGCGCGCGCGTCAGCGGCCGCGCCGCCCGCGCAGGCCCGGTCGCGGAGGCCGCTTCATGTCGAGCAGATCGGCCCCGAACAGCCGCCGCCACAGCCGGGCGCGCTCCATGGCCTCGGCCAGGGCACGCTCGACCGCATCGGCCGACTGGTCCATCTCCCACTGCTTGCCATCAGGGCGAATGATCACGACTTCGGGCCGATCCAGCTTCTTTGCGCACATCGCCATCGGAGCCTCCATAAGCCAAGTGCTCCTCTGCGGAGCAGAGGGGCAATTGTCCGTTCCGAGCCCCTCGTGCTCCTGTTACGGCTGGCAGGAGGCGTGACCCCTCGGGGACTGCATCAATGATCGAGTGTGTATTGTGAAGCGGAGGTTTATGAACAGGCGACAGGCAACAGGCAACAGGCAACGGGGAATCAGTAGTTCCTGACCACGACCTCTTGCACCGCGCCGCGCTTGTCGGCGCGCGAGTTCACGTTGCGCGCGGCCATCACCACGTCGATGCGGTAGCGCGCGTACAGCTGCCGGATCAGCGGGGTGTCGCTGTTCGACTGCATGACCAGACAGCCGCGCTCGTCGAGGCGGTGGAACGTCGCGGCCAGCTTGCGCTGCGCCTTCTCGTCGAAGGCCTCGGCGTTGTAGCCGGTGAAGTTGGCGGTCGCCGACACCGGCTGGTAGGGCGGGTCGAGGTACACGAGGTCCCCGGCCGCCGCGCTCTCCAGGGTGTCGCCATAGCTGGAGTACTTGATCTGCGCCCCCGCCAGCGCCACCGAGGCCGCACGCAGCCGCTCGGGCAGGCACACCGACGGGTTGGCATAGCGCCCCATCGGCACGTTGTACTTGCCGGCCCGGTTGACCCGCCACAGCCCGTTGAAGCAGGTCCGGTTGAAGTAGATGAAGGTCGCCGCGCGCTCCACGCGCGAGCGCACCCGGCCGTCGTTCCAGGCCTCGCGGGTGGCATAGAAGTGGGTCTCGCAGTGCTCGCCGGCCATGCGCTCGAGGACCCGGATCAGCGCCTCGACGTCGTCGGCCACCACCTGGTAGGTCGCGACCAGCTCCTTGTTCATGTCGCCCAGCACCGCGCGCCGCGGCCCCAGGTGAAAGAACATGGCCCCGCCGCCCAGGAAGGGCTCGAAGTAGCGCCGCCTGGCATGGTCGGGCGGCAGCAGCGGCTCCAGCTGGGTGAGCAGGCCGCCCTTGCCGCCGACCCACTTGAGGAAGGGCTGTGCCCCACCCCCTGGCGCGCGGCGCCGCGGCGGCAGCCGGGCCGGCACTGGCTCCAGCTGCGGTACCAGGTTTGCAACGGCGGAGACTCCGAAAGGCGGCATTGATCGTGTCATCGCGTCGGGTAGACTATGCACGTGCCTCTGACAGGCTCCAAGAAATCCACCATTTTTGCCCTCGTCGCGGGTGGTCTCGCCGCGTCGGTGGCGCTGATGGTGGTGCTCGGCCTGGGCGAGTCGGGCAGCAAGAAGCGGGTCAAGCTGGTGGCCGGTCCCAGCGCCGCACCCAGCGCACCGATTGCGCGCCCGGTGGATCCCGAGGCCGCGCAGCTGGCCCGCGCCCCCGAGCCGTCAGCCCCCGGAACTCCCGCGACCCCCGCCGTCGCGCCCGGCATCGGCACCCCGGCGCCGGCCACGCCCGACGTGCCGCGACCGCCCATCGGCACGCCCGACCCGACCCTGTCCACCGGCGTGGTCAGCGCGCGCATGCAGCCGATGGGGCGCGTCGATCTGGCCGCCGAGCTGCGCCGCTCGGCCGCGACCGCGAACGCCGGACCACCGCCGCCGCGGGTCGATCGCATCGAGGGCGCCCTGGCCGAGGGCGACGTCCGCTATGCCACCGAGGTGCTGGGCCCGCTCATCCGTGGCTGCTATGCGCAGCGCAAGAACAGCAGCGCCGCGGGGCGCCTGACGGTGCGCTTCAAGATGGTGGTCTCGGGCGGCAGCGGCCATGTGGCCGACGCCGGCATCACAGACGACACCGTGCAGGACACCGCCTTCCGCGAGTGTGTCGAGGCCGCGCTGCCGCGGGCGCAGTTCCCCATGCCGTCCAACCAGGGCGCGATGCTGGTCGAGTATCCGCTCGATCTGTCACCGGCGGGGAGCTGATGTCGCACCACGAGCACAAGGCCGGCGCGCCCATCAAGGCGCGGATCTACTACCTCACCATCTCGGACACCCGCACCGAGGTCGACGACTCCGGCGGCGCCCTGGCGCGCGAGATGATCGAGGCCTACGGCCACGACGTGGTCGGCTACACCATCGTGCGCGACGAGCCGGCCGAGGTCGCCTCGGTGGTGCGCGCGGTGGCTGCGCGCGGCGGCGCCGACGTCATCCTGACCAGCGGCGGCACCGGGATCTCGCGGCGCGACACCACCTACGAGGCGCTGTCGGGCCTGCTCCAGCAGCGCCTCGACGGCTTCGGCGAGCTGTTCCGCATGCTGTCCTACAAGGAGATCGGCGCCGCCGCCATGCTGTCGCGCGCGGTCGCCGGCGTGCACAACGGCGTCTTCGTGTTCGCCATGCCGGGCTCGACCAACGCGGTCAAGCTGGCCCTCGGCGAGCTCATCCTGCCCGAGCTCGAGCACCTGCTGCGCGAGCGCAAGAAGGGCGGCCACGGCGCATGACCGCCGCCGCCACCGCCCCGGCCGCGCGCGTCCGGCTGCCCGTGCTGCCGGGCGACGCCGCCGTCATCGACCGCGCCGAGCCGGCGCCGCACCAGCTCATCGACGGCTTCGCGCGCCGGGTCACCTACCTGCGCGTGTCGCTGACCGATCGCTGCAACTACCGCTGCACCTACTGCATGCCCGACGACGGCTCGTACGAGGTCACCCCGCACGAGGACGTCGCCAGCGCCAGCGAGCTCGCCAGCATCATCTCCGCCTTCGCCGCCACCGGCGTGACCCGCGTCCGCCTCACCGGCGGCGAGCCCACGCTGCGCCGCGACCTGGTCGACATCGTGGCCCGCGTGGTCGCCATCCCGGGCATCACCGACGTCGCGCTGTCGACCAACGGCGAGCGCCTGCTCGAGCTGGCCGGGCCGCTGCGCCGCGCCGGCCTGCACCGCCTCAACATCAGCATCGACACCCTCGATCCGGTGCGCTTCCGCGCCATCACCCGGCGCGGCAACCTGGGCCGCGTGCTGGCCGGCACCGAGCTGGCGTCGTCGCTGGGCTTCCGCGCCATCAAGCTCAACGCGGTCGCCCTGCGCGGCTTCAACCACGACGAGCTGCCCGCGCTGACCAGCTGGGCCTGGGAGCGCGGCATCACCCCGCGCTTCATCGAGCAGATGCCGATGGCGGGTGGTCGTCTGTTCGTTCCCGGCGAGTTCCTGCCCGCCGCCGAGGTGCGCGCAATCCTTGCGGCCAGCCTGGGTGCTCCCGGGGAGCAGTTGCAGATTCTGCGCGCCGACGATGATCTCGGCAGCCACCGCGGCGGCGGCCCGGCGCGCTACTACATGCTGCCGTCGCGCAACGATGATGCGCGGGTCGGCATCATCTCCCCCGTGACGGAGTCCTTCTGCGATGACTGCAACCGGGTGCGCATCGACTCCGCCGGTCGCATGCACGCCTGCCTGGCCTTCGACGACGCCGTCGATCTACGCAGCGCGGTGCAAGCAGGGACCAGTCCAGAGGATCTGGGCCGGGCCATCGCGCACGCCCTGGGCGACAAACGCCGGGGGCACGAGTTCACCACCCTGGGGTGCGGTGCCCCCAAGAAGGCCATGATCGCCACTGGTGGCTGACCGCAACGACCTGGAAACAGGTGGCGCCCCCGGGTGGCGTTGTCTTTGCACAGACAGACTGCTAGGTTGTTGAAGGGATTGGCGAACGCGCCCCTGAACCGAGGTCTCCCATGACACGCAGCCGTATCGTCAAAGTGCTGGTGACCGTCGTCCTGGTCGGCAGTGCAGTCTCTCTCCTGGCCATGTCGGGCTCGGAAGCCAGCGCCCTCTACAAGCACGTCGACGAGGTCGCGATGAAGCCGTCCGACTTCGAGGGCAAGCTGCTCAAGATCCACGGCCACATCGTGCCGGGGACCATCCGCAAGCCCATCGTCGACCAGCAGACCCACTACCACTTCGATCTGGAGTGGAAGGGCCAGGTCATCTCGGTGTCGCAGGTCGGCGGCGAGTTCCCCGACACCGCCAAGGACAACTCCGAGGTCGTCGCCACCGGGCGCCTGACCGGGCCCAACACGTTCGCCTCCACCGAGCTGTCAGCCAAGTGCGCGTCCAAGTACAAACAGGGCGGGGCTGGCGGCATGTGACGTGATGCTGGCAGCCGTCCCGACGTCCCCCCTCTCCACGTTCGGCAACCTGGTGCTCCTGCTGGCGCTGGTCGCCGCCTGCTATTCGGCGGGCGCGGCCTTCGCGGGCTCACGCATCGGTCGCCAGCGCCTGGTCGACAGCTCGGTGTACGCCCTGTACGCGGCCACCGGCTTCATCACCATCGCCTGCGTCGCGCTCTGGTACGGCATCCTGACGCACGACTACACCATCAAGTACGTCCAGCACTACAGCGACACCACGATGCCGACGTTCTACAAGATCACCGCGCTGTGGGGTGGTCTGGACGGCTCGATCCTGTTCTGGGTCTGGCTGCTGTCGGTGTTCTCGTCGATCGCCGTGGCGGTCAACCGCAGCAAGCACCGCGAGCTGATCGGCTACGTCATCGGCGTCCTGATGACGATCGCGACCTTCTTCCTGCTGCTCATCGTGTTCTGGGGCAAGAACCCCTTCAGCACCTACCTGACCTCGCCGCCCATCGACGGCAAGGGGCTGAACCCGCTGCTGCAGACCTACTGGATGGCCATCCATCCGCCGTCGCTGTACCTGGGCTACGTCGGGATGTCGATCCCGTTCGCGTTCTGCATCGCGGCGCTGCTCACCGGCAACCTGGATGACTCCTGGCTGGCGGCGGTGCGCCGCTGGGTGCTGTTCGCGTGGTTCTTCCTGTGCCTTGGGCTCACCCTGGGCGGGATCTGGGCCTACGAGGAGCTGGGCTGGGGCGGCATGTGGGCCTGGGACCCGGTCGAGAACGCGGGCCTCTTGCCCTGGCTGACCGCGACCGCCTTCCTGCACAGCATCATGATCCAGGAGCGCCGCGGCATGTTCCGGGTCTGGAACGTGGCCCTGGTCATCGTCACCTTCTTCCTGACCATCTTCGGCACCTTCATGACGCGCTCGGGGATCGTGCAGTCGGTGCACGCCTTCGGGCAGGACAACGAGCTGGCCTACCTGTTCCTGATCTTCATGGCCGTGCTGCTGGTGCTGTCGTTCGGGCTGCTGTTCTTCCGGCTCCCGCAGCTGCGCTCGGGCGGCACCCTGGACTCGTGGCTGTCGCGCGAGTTCATGTTCCTGACCAACAACTGGATCCTCCTGTCGGCCGCGTTCTTCGTGCTGTTCGCGACCATGTTCCCGACCCTGGCCGAGCACGTCACCGGGGAGCGCATCACCGTCGGGCAGGAGTTCTTCAACCTGTGGATGGTGCCCATCGGCCTGGTGCTGCTGCTGCTGACGGGCATCGGGCCGATCATCGCGTGGAAGCGCGCCACCGCGAAGAACCTGGTGCAGCAGTTCCTATGGCCGACGGTGGCCTGCGCGGTGACGCTGATCGTGCTGGCCGCGCTGGTGCCCGGGGTCGGCGCGCTGACCTACGTGTTCTCCGGCAAGCCCATCCGCATCGGCGCCAGCGAGATCCACCTGCGCATCCCGGCGGCCCTGATCTGCTTCGGCTTCTGCGCCTTCACGCTGGCGACCATCATCCAGGAGTACGTGCGCGGTGGCATGGTGCGGCGCAAGCAGACCGGCACCGACTTCTTCACCTCGGTGGTCGGCCTCAGCCTGCGCAACCGGCGCCGCTACGGCGGCTACATCGTGCACCTCGGCATCGTGGTCATGTTCGTGGGCTTCGCCGGCCACGCCTACCACACCAACGTCGAGCGCACGCTGCGCCCCGGCGACATCACCTACTTCGCGGGCTACAAGTTCGTGCACGAGGGCTTCGAGCACAAGTCGACGCCGGCGCTGCGCGAGCAGGCCATCGCGACCATCGGCGTGTTCCAGGGCGGCGAGCGCGTCAACACCATGCACCCCGAGAAGCGGGTGTATGCCAAGTCGGAGGACGGTCAGCCCACGACGGAGGTCGCGCTGTGGCGCCGCCTCGAGCACGACGTCTACCTCGTGCTCAACAACTTCGAGGGCTCGACCATCAACCTGAAGATCCAGATCAACCCGCTGATCAACTGGATCTGGCTCGGCTTCGGCGTGCTGGCGCTGGGCACGTTCATCGTGATGCTGCCGGAGTGGATGTTCGCCTTCCTGACCGTGCGCGAACGTGACAAGCCGACGCCCACGGCGCCCTCGGGGCCCAGCCCGGCGACGCGGATCGCCACGCTGCTGGCCTTCCTGGCCGGCGCGGGCCTGCTGATGTACGGCTCGAAGCTGGCGTTCGGCGCCGACGAGCCACCGCCAGAGGTCGGGCACACCGCCAACCAGATGGCGGCCGCCCACGTCGAGGTCGCCGGCGACTCCAGCAACGAGCCGCGCAGCGAGGTCGAGAAGGCGCTGTTCAAGGACATGGTGTGCATGTGCGGCGGCTGTGGCCGGCAGACGCTGCTCGACTGCCGCTGCGGCTATGCCCACGACGAGCGCGAGAAGGTGCGCGCGCTGCTGGCCGGCGGCGCCAACTATGACCAGGTGGTCGACGCCTTCGTGCAGCGCTATGGTGGCCAGCATGTGCTGGTGGCGCCGCGCGGTGGTTTGCGGGTGTGGAACTGGATCGTGCCGATGACGGTGATCGTGGCGGCGCTGGGCCTGCTGGCGGCGTTCGCGCTGCGGCTGCGCAGCCGGCGCATGAAGCGCGCCGGGGCAGGGGCGGGAGCGGGTGAGGCGGGGGTGCCGCCGGGCGAAATGGGTACGGCTGACGTCGATGCCGAGGAGCGGCTCGAGGATGAGCTCAGCCGACTCGACTGAGGAGGCTCCGAAGGTCGAACACGCGGTAGAGCGCGAGCGGGTGCCGCTCAGCGCCTTCGAGCGCTTCATGCGCTTCCGCCTGCTCATGTTCCTGGCCGTCAACGTGCTGGGCGGGACCTTCTACCTGCTGCAGTACGAGGCCAGCGCGCGCGCCGTCTTCATGATCCTCGGCATGTCGGCCATCCTGGCCACCCTGGTGTGGGCCTACAAGATGGTCGCGGTGCTGGTGGCGGCCGACAAGGGCCACAAGGTCGCCGGCCCGGCCACCGGCTGGCGCCGGCGCGAGCTCGAGCGCGAGAAGTACTGGCTGCTCAAGGCCATCAAGGAGCTGGAGTTCGACCACCAGATGAACAAGATCTCGCTGGAGGACTTCAACGAGATCGCCGGGCGCTACCGCACCCGCGCCGTGCGCGTCATCCGCGAGCTCGACGCCAAGGAGCCCGACTACGCCAGCATGATCGAGCGCGAGATCGCCGTGCGCGTGGCGCGCGCCGAGGCCAGCGCGGCGCGCACCGGCGTGCCCGCGGCCGGCGCAGCAGCCGCACCGCCGGCGCCGGCCGCCGCACCGCCCGCCAGGGCCGAAAAGGCGGCCCAGCCCGCCAAGGCCGAGACGGCCGACGAAGCGGCCAAGCCCGACAAGGCCAAGCCCGACAAGATCGAGCTCGACAAGAGCAAGCCCGGCGCGAGCCTCACCTGCAGCTGCGGCGTGGTCAACGACAACGACGCCGAGTTCTGCAAGAAGTGCGGCAAGTCCCTGACCGGGGCGGCGTCATGATGGCCCTGCGTCGCGCCGCCATCCTGCTCTGCGTGCTGGCCGGCGCCGCCGCGGCGCAGCAGATCGACGTGCGCCAGATGCACGGCATCCCGCGCCCCGAGCCCAAGCTGCCCCCCGGCACCGTCACCGTGCGCGTCATCCGCGGCTCGCTGGCCAAGCGCGCCGTCGACGTCGAGGTCTCGCTGGGCACCCAGAAGGCCAAGACCGACGCCGAGGGCCGCGCCCGCTTCGACGGCCTGGCCCCGGGCACCACCGACCTGGTCGCGCGCGCCACCGTGGACGGCATCGAGCTGGAGTCGCAGGCCTTCACGCTGCCCTCCGACACCGGCATCGCCATGCTGCTGACCACGCCGCCGTCGGCCGCCGATCTGCCCAAGGACAACCCAGACGACGGCCCGCCGTCCGACGCCCCCGCCGGCATGCCCGATCCCGGCCAGGCCCACGGCATCGCCATCCCGACCGACACCGTGCCGCTGCGCTCGCTGCAGGTCACGCTGCTGCGCAACGGCTGGGGCTCGGCCGCGGTCAACCACTGGATCGACCTCATCGGGGTCGACTCCAAGGGCACCTATACACGGCAGCGCGTGGTCACCGACAGCAAGGGGCGCGTGGTCTTCAAGAACCTCGATCGCCGCTTCGCCTACTACGTCCTGGCCATGGTCGACGGCAAGGAGGTGGTCTCGGGCGCCGTGGTGCTGGCCCCCGATGGCGGCCAGATGATGGTGCTGACCGCGGCGCGCGCCGATCCCGGCATGGTGCCCGATCAGGTGGTGGCCTCGGATCAGGCGCCCGCCGGCGGCCTGCTGGTCGGCGTCTTCATGAACGACCAGACCCCGGCCAGCAACGTCGACGCGGGCCTGTACACCATCGGCGAGGGCGGTCGCAAGCAGCTCGGCGCCACCGTGACCAGCCAGGACGGCCGCCTGACCTGGACCTCGCTGTCGCAGGCCGACGACCAGATCTACACCATCGAGGCGCGGCGCGAGGGCACCGTGTTCCGCTCGCGCCCGTTTCACCTGGTGCCCGGCGCGCTGGGCTCGGCCATGGTCATGGTGGTCAACGACACCGTGCTGGTCGCGGTCCACGCCGGCGCCGAACTGGACGATAGCTTCCTGCGCTTCCAGGCCGAGTACACCATCGCCAACGTCACCGGCGCACCCATCGATTTCGGCGAAAAGGGGCTGATCCTGCCGCTGCCGCGCGGCTTCGCCGGGGCCTCGGTGTCACCCGACAAGGCCTCGCTCATCAAGGTGGTCGACGGCAAGGGGCTGGCCTGGCGCGGCTCGCTGGCGCCCGGGCAGGAGTCGGTGCAGCTCAACTTCGCGATGCCGGTCGAAGACGGCGAGGTCGCGCTGCGCTGGGCCGCGCCGCTCGGCATGGTGCAGTGGCTGATCGCGGTCGACGAGCTGCCCGAGCTGACCGTCGAGGCGCCGCCCAGCGCGCGTCGCGAGCCGGTCAACACCGGCGACGGCCGCACCTTCCTGCGCTTCTCGGGCGAGGGCATCGAGCGTGGCGGCCACCTCAACCTGACCTTCCGCGGCCTGCCGCGACCGCCGCCCGGCTTCAAGCAGCGCCGCACCATCGCGGTCGTGCTGGCCAGCCTGCTGCTCATCGGCGGCATCCTCATCGCCATGCTGGCGTCCTATGGCGTGGTCGGGCGCACCGCGCGCCGTCGCGTCCAGCTCGACCACGACATCGAGCGCCTGTACGTCCAGCTGGCCGCGCTGGCGCGCCGCCACAAGCTCGGCGAGCTCGACGACCGCAGCTACCAGCGTGCCCGCAAGGACAAGCAGGCCGAGCTCGAGCGCGCGCTGCGCGAGCTCGATCAGCTCATCGACGAGGTCGCGGCCTGAGCGCCGCGGCGGCAAGCACGCCGGGCGCCTTCGACCACATCGAGGTCGAGAAGGTGACCAAGATCTATGGACGCAAGCCGGCGCTGTCGGGCGTCTCGGTGCGCCTGAGCGCGGGCCGCGTGGTCGGCCTGCTGGGCGACAACGGCGCCGGCAAATCGACCCTGATCGGCATCCTGTCCACGCTGACACGCCCGACCAGCGGCCGGGTCCGCTTCGGCGACGCGGTTCACGCCGCGCACGGCCAGCGTGGCAGCGGCGGCGGCGCCCCGCTGCGCGCCCAGATCGGCCTGTGCGCGCACGAGTCGCTGCTGTACGGCGACCTCACCGCGCTGGAGAACCTGGAGCTGTACGCCCGCCTGTACGAGCTCGGGCAGCCCGCGCAGCGCGCCCGCGAGGCCGCCACCCGCGCCGGCCTGGCCGACGAGGCCATGGTGCGCCAGGTGCGCACCTTCTCGCGCGGCATGACGCAGCGCCTGGCGCTGGCGCGCACCCTGCTGCACGACCCCCGCCTGATCCTGCTCGACGAGCCCTTCACCGGCCTCGATCAGGGCGGCCAGGCCTGGCTCAGCAAGCTCATCGGCGAGCTCGGCAAGAGCGGGCGCCTGGTCGTCGTGGTCACCCACGATCTGGCCGCCATCGCCAACATCGTCGACCACGTCGTGGTGCTGGCCCGCGGCAAGGTCGCCATCGACGAGGCCCGCGACACCCCGTTCACGCACGCCGAGCTGACCGCCGCCTATGTGCGCGCCGCCGAGCGGGTGCCGCGCGGCGCCGGCGCGCTGCCCGCCGCCGCGGGCGCGGGCGGCTGAGGCCGATGCCCATGGCCATGCCCGTGCCCATGCCCGTGTACGACGCTGATGTATGCTGACCTCCACCATGGCGAGCACGCAGGCGCACGCGCGGGCGAGGGCGGGGCGGGCATGAGGTTCCTGCGTCAGGCCGGCCTGATGCTGTGGAAGGACCTGGTGGTCGAGTTCCGCGCGCGCGACGTGCTGACCGCGATGGTCTTCTTCGCGTGCATGGTCGTCCTGGTGTTCTCGCTGGCCTTCGTGCGCGACGGCCGCCCGGTCGGCGACGTCGCGGGTGGCATCCTGTGGGTGTCGCTGGCCTTCTCGGGCGCCCTGGGCCTGGGCCGCAACTTCGAGCGCGAGCGCGAGGCCGACACCCTGCATGGCCTGCTGATGTCGCCCGCGGATCGCGGCGCCATCCTGGTCGGCAAGGCGCTCGGCGTCACCGTCTTCATGTCGGTCACCGCCGCGGTGGTGGCGCCGCTGATCGCGGTCCTGTTCGACGCCCCGCTGGGGCGCGACCCGCTGCCGCTGGCGCTGCTGCTGCTGCTGGGCAGCTTCGGCTTCGCCATCGTGGGCGCCATCTTCGGGACCCTGCTGCTCAAGGCGCGCGCGCGTGACGTGCTGCTGGCGGTCATCCTGTATCCGCTCACGGTGCCGGCGCTGATCGCGGGTACCGTGGGGACCTCCGCGCTGCTCGACGCGCGGCCGCAGCCGGGGCGGGCCTGGTTCTGGATCCAGGCGCTGTCCGCGTTCGATCTCATCTTCCTGGTCGTCGCCCTGTGGGCGTTCGAGGCCCTCACCACGGAGTAGCCATGGCCGAAGCGCAGACATCCACCACCCCCGACAGGCCCGACAAGATCGCCAACCCGATCCCGTTCATCGTGGCCGCGGTCATCGCCGGCGCCGGCTTCATCGTGCTGCCGCTGATGGCGTTCCGCGCGCCGCTGCCCGACGGCATGTTCTTCAGCCAGAAGATCTTCTACTACCACGTGCCCTCGGCGTGGACGATGTTCCTGGCCATCATCACCTGCGGCGTGTGCAGCGGGATCTACCTGGCCAAGCGCGACGACCGCTGGGACCAGGCCGCGCAGGCCTCGGCCGCCATCGCGGTGCTGTTCGGCGCCATCGTGATGACCACCGGCCCGATCTGGGCCAAGGCGCACTGGTCCAAGTACTGGATCTGGGAGGCCCGCCTGGTGTCGTCGCTGCTGCTCTGGATGATCGCCATCGCCTATGTGCTGGTGCGCCGCTACGGCGGCCCCGGCATGGAGCGGCTGGCGGCCGGCATCGGCATCTTCGGCGCGGTCGACGTGCCGCTGGTGTACTGGTCGACCCAGCTGTGGCGCACCCAGCACCCGCAGAACACCGTGGTGCCCACGCTCGACAACCGCATGCGTCCCGCGCTGTACACCTCGGCGCTGCTGTTCATCATCCTGTTCACGCTGATCTACGGGGTCAGAAAGCGCCTGGGCCGCAGCCGCGCGCGCCTGGAGGCGCTCGAGCTGGCCGCCGAAGATCTGGAGGCTTGACATGCCGACAAGGCTTTCTCTGGTTTTTGCAGCACTGATCCTCACGGCTGTCGTCGCTCCTGAGCTGGCGCGCGGACAGACCGCGGTGGCCCCGGTGGCCCCGACCGGCATCCCCAACCCGGGCACCGAGCTCAGCGCCACGCAGCGCCGCCAGCTGCAGCTGCTCATCGAGAGCGACGAGACCCTGCGCACCCAGGTGCGCGAGGGCATCACCGCCGAGATCATCGGGCAGCGCCGCCGCGAGATGGAGCAGGAGCAGTCGAGGTTCTTCGCCGACCAGAAGCAGTTCGTGCTGATCGCCTACGGCATCATGTGGGCGCTGGTGGTCGGCTTCGTGGTCTTCATGTTCCTGCGCCAGCGCAAGCTGGAGGGGGAGATCGCCACGCTGGAGGCCCGCGTCAAGGCGGCGACGAAGGGATGACGTCGGGGCACTTCATCTACATCCCGATGATCCTCGCGGTCGGGATCGTGCTCGGCTTCATCCTGGGGGGCCGTGCCGCGCGCGACGCGCTGGCCGCCAAGGCCCGCCGCGAGGAGGAGCGCGTGGCCGCCAAGGCCGCGCGCGCCGCCGCCCGCGCCGCCGCGGGCGCCAAAGACAACGCAGCACCCGCAGACAGCAAGGAGAAAGCCTGACCATGGCCCTGGATTTCAACTTCAGCGAAGACCAGCAGCAGCTCATCGACACCGCGAAGAAGTTCACCCGCGAGAAGATCATCCCGGCCGCCGGCAAGCTCGACGAGCACGGCACCTTCCCCAAGGAGATCTGCGCGGAGGCCTGGGAGCTGGGCCTGATGAACTGCGAGGTCCCCGAGGCCTACGGCGGCCTCGGTCTGTCGTGCGTGTCGCACTGCCTGGTGATGGAGGAGATCGCGTACGGCTGCGCCGGCGTCAACACCACGCTGGCGGGTAACATGCTGGCCGCGCTGCCGCTGCTGATCGCGGGCAACGACGAGCAGAAGCGCGAGTTCCTCGGCCAGCTGACCGCGAAGAACATCTTCGCCGCCTACGCCTGCAGCGAGCCCGACGCCGGCTCCGACGTCGCCGCGATGTCGACCAAGGTGACCAAGCACGGGGACGAGTACGTTCTCAACGGCCAGAAGCGCTGGATCACCAACGGCGGCGTGGCCAGCTGGTACACGACGTTCGCGACCTTCGACCGCGGCCTCAAGCACAAGGGCATCACCGCCTTCGTCGTCCCCGCCGATCTCCCCGGCGTCAAGGTCGGCAAGAAGGAGGACAAGATGGGCCAGCGCTGCTCGAACACCACCGACGTGCTGTTCGAGGACGTCAAGCTGCCCAAGAAGTACCTGCTCGGCGAGGAGGGCGGCGGCTTCAAGGTCGCCATGAAGACCTTCGACCGCAGCCGGCCCTGGATCGCGGCCGGCGCCACCGGCCTCATCCGCCGCGCCCTCGAGGAGAGCCGCAACTACGCCCTCGAGCGCAAGACCTTCGGCGTCCCGATCGCGCAGCACCAGGCCATCCAGTTCATGCTGGCCGAGATGGCCATCGCCTACGAGAGCACGCGCCTGCTGTGCCACAAGGCCGCGTGGTCGATCGACCAGGGCAACATCGACAGCATCGTCTCCAGCTACGCCAAGGCCTACGGCGCCGACGCCGCCATGCGCGTCACCACCGACGCCGTGCAGGTCTTCGGCGGCTACGGCTACACCAAGGAGTACCCCGTCGAGAAGCTGATGCGCGACGCCAAGCTGCTGCAGATCTACGAGGGCACCTCGCAGATCCAGCGCGTCGTGATCGCCCGGAATCTGTTCAAGTCATAGAGGATTGCGCGTTCCGGTCGTCCGGCCAGGCCGCCAGGCAAGGCCAGCGACCTCAGCTACTCCGTCTTCAGTCCCGACCGCCGCTGCGCCGTCCAGCCCGCCGGCCTGAGCTCGCCGATGTCGATGTCGGCGAGCTCGGCCGCGTCGATCAGCGCGCGGACCTCCTCCAGCGAGTAGGCCTTGCGCAGCGAGGTCACGCCGTCGTGGCGGGTGGTCGCCTCCGAGGTCAGCTTGAGGAAGGCCCACAGGGCGGGCAGGGCGGCGGCGCTGCGCTTGAGATCGAAGGCCAGCCAGTTGACCGCCGCCACGCGATCGAGCTCGGCCAGCACCAGCGCGGCGTCGCCCGCGGGCAGGTGGTGCAGCATGAGCTGCGTCACCACCACATCGACCTCGCCATCGCCGAGATCGAGCTTGCGCGCGTCCATGGCGCGAAACTCGATGCGCTCGCCGGCCTCCCAGGCGTGCCGGGTGGCCGCCGCGACCACCCCGGCATCGTAGTCGACCCCGGTCAGCTCGACCGGGATACGCCGCTTGCGCGCCCACCCGGCCAGCCGGAACAGCAGGCCGCCCGCGCCGGCGCCGACGTCCAGGATGCGCACCGGCTGCCCGCGCCGGGCCAGCCGGGCCGCCTCGATCATCGGCGCCAGCCGCTTGACCAGGCGCGGATACAGCCGCGTCATCCGGTTGAGGCGGTCGAGGTCGCCCAGGATGCGCGCGCGCACCGCGGCCGGCGTGGTCGGCAGATCGAGCAGCTCGGGCGCCTCGGTGCGCAGCCGCGCATCGACCGCCGCGCGCGCCATCTCCAGCGGCGTCTGCCCCGGCCGCGCCCGCAGGGCGGCCACCGCCGCCTCCGCGCGCGCCGCCACGTCCTCACGCGCTGGCCTGACGCGCGCGCCGCCCGGGATGCTCGCCACGGCCACTACTGCGGCCCGCGACCCTTGAAGACCGCCTTGCCGCCGTACTGCTGCGACTCGCCCAGCTCCTCGGCGATGCGCAGCAGCCGGTTGTACTTGGCGATGCGATCCGAGCGCGACGCCGACCCGGTCTTGATCATGCCGCTGCCCGTGGCCACCGCGAGGTCGGCGATGAAGGTGTCCTCGGTCTCACCGCTGCGGTGCGAGATGACCGCGGTCATGCCGGCGCGCTGCGCCATCGACACCGCCTCCAGCGTCTCGGTCAGCGTCCCGATCTGGTTGACCTTGACCAGGATCGAGTTGGTCGTCTTCTCGGCGATCCCGCGCGCCAGCCGGGTCACGTTGGTGACGAAGAAGTCGTCGCCGACCAGCTGCATGCGCGCGCCCAGGCGCTCGGTGAGCTTCTTCCAGCCCGCCCAGTCGTCCTCGTCGAGGCCGTCCTCGATCGACACCAGCGGGTACTTCTCGGCCCAGCGCGCGTACATGTCGATCAGCGCCGCCGAGTCAGTGGCCTTGCCCTCGTAGACATACTGCTTCTTGTCGGCGTCCCACCACTCGCTGGCCGCGACGTCCAGCGCCAGCGCGATGTCCGCCCCCGGCGTGTAGCCGGCCTTCTGGATGGCCTCGACCACGACGTCCAGCGCCGCCTCCGAGCTGCCCAGGTGCGGCGCGAAGCCGCCCTCGTCACCCACCGCGGTCGAGTGCTTCTTCGCCTTGAGCAGCGCCTTCAGGTGGTGGAACACCTCGGCGCCCATGCGCAGGCCGTCCGAGAAGGTGGCCGCGCCCCAGGGCACCACCATGAACTCCTGGATGTCGAGCCCGCTGTCGGCGTGCGCGCCGCCGTTGACGATGTTGAGCAGCGGCACCGGCAGCATGCGCGCGTTGACGCCGCCCAGGTAACGATACAGCGGCTGCCCGAAGGTCGCCGCCGCCGCGCGCGCGTTGGCCATGCTGACCGCCAGGATGGCGTTGGCGCCCAGGCGCCCCTTGTTGGGCGTGCCGTCGAGCTGGTTCATGGTGGCGTCGAGCCCGGCCTGGTCGGTGCAATCGAGCCCGACCACCTCGGCGGTGATCTCCTCGACGTTGCGCACCGCCTTGAGCACGCCCTTGCCGAGGTAGCGCTTCTTGTCGCCGTCGCGCAGCTCGAGCGCCTCGTACTCACCGGTCGACGCGCCTGACGGCACGGCGGCGGTCCCGACCGCACCCGCGGCGGTCTCGACATCGACCTCCACGGTGGGCATCCCACGCGAATCGAGGATCTCGCGCGCTCGAACGCTGACGATCTCGGTCATGGCTGGCTCCTGAGGTTGCCCTCAGATACCACGCACCACGCCTTCTGTGAATCGCTACGGGAACGGACCGGAGCCGGACAACCTGCGCGCAGCGAACCTGCGGTCTCTCCGGCTACGGTTGCGGTTCGCTACAGCTACGGCTGTTGTGAATCTCGCAGCGCGAACTCGAACGCGCGCAGCACTTCTTCGTCGAGATCGACCAGGTAGATGGTCGACGGCTTCGGCCCGCGGTGTGCCCTGAGCTCGGCCACCATCGCGCGCGCCGCCTCGTCGGGCGACACGCCACCCACGCCGGTGCCCATGCCTGGAATCGCGATGATGTCGAAGCCGCGCGCCGCCGCGGCGATCAACGCCGCTCGCGTGGCGCGGCCCACGTTCTCGACGCCGATCTTGGTCGACGGGCTCTCCATCGTGGGCGCGTGAATGACATGTTTGGACCACAACTTCCCACCCGTCGTGATCACGGCCGCGCCGACGGCGATGGGCGCCGACTGCATGGCCTCGACCTCGATGGTGGGACCGCCACGCTTGCGCAGCGCGCTCGCCACACCACCACCGCCCATCACCCCCAGCGAATTCGCCGGGTTGACGACAGCGTCAACGGGTAGCTCCGAGATGTCGGCTCTTGCGACGTGGACTTGCATACCTGTTGCAAACGTACCACGCGGTACGATCGGTGGCAAAAAGACCTCCGCTCGTACAACTCAACTATATGGAATGACTACGGCTGTAGGATTCCCTGGTACCCCGCCATACCGTTGGCATTCACGAAGACAGCACCCGTGATGGCCATGGCTGGGGTTCCCGATTCCGGGCCACTTGGGGTCGTCACCGCATCACCAGGGGCAAAGCGGGCGTCGCGAGGGATGACCGGGTAGAGCGGCTTCTGGCCCGTCACACGTACGATGATCCAGCCGTCCTTGTTGGCGCCGAAGCTGATCGGCACCGTCAGGTCAGTAGTCGCCAGGCCCGCCACGCTGGTGTCCTTCGGGAGGGCACCGCTGCAGCCTGCGCCGTTGCAGTAGGCCATGCTCGCCGTCAGCGGCGGCTCGGTGCGCTGGCGACTCTCGCGAACCATCGACGACACGAACTGGTCGTTGCGATATGTGTTGTTGGCGAAGACCTCGACACGGTCGTACTCGATCCAGGACGGCGCCTCGATATGGATCTGGAGCGAGACCGCGCCGTCGGCGTCGTCGACCAGCTGGCCACTGCCGCCAGTGTTGTTGGGCCCTCCCCCTGATCCGGTGACGAACGCGGTCACGAACGGTCCGTTGGTCGCGAGGGTGGCCCCTGCGATTCGATTCATCGAGGCCTGGGGCAGGAGGCCCGCCTTGACGTCGGCCGTCAGTGTGGCCGATGAGGGCACGTCCTTCCCCGCGCCGACGAAGACGTAGGTGCGCGGGAAGCCGTTCTGCTCCTCCATCAGCTTGTGGCTATCGGAGTCACCTACGATGCTGAGAAGGAAGCCGTAGGACAGGAAGTTCATGTAGTCCTTGAGCACCTCGTCGACCACGTAGTCGAACTGGCGCGATCCGCTCGGGCAGCTGGTCGAGTTCAGGGGTTCGAGGCAGATGAACTTGTTCGAGTTCATGATCTCCATGGCCTCGAAGGACTTGGAGAACAGCTGCGCGCCCTCGGGCAGGTGCAGCAGGGCTGGTGCCACCGGCATCTTGGTCAGGTCGCCGCCGAAGGTGCGCGCGGCCTCGTTGTAGGTCAGGCCCATGCGGTCGAAGTAGTTGAACAGCGTGTTGGAGGCGTCGGCGCGCGGGTGCGCCGAGATGCGCACGGTGACGCCCTTGGCCGCGGCGTTGTCGAGGATCTGCTGCGGGGTCAGGTTGAACGCCGTCGGCGAACCCCAGTCGACCGCGCCGCCATTGAGCGACGAGTCGGGGCGCACATCGATGAAGTTGAAGTGGCCATAGTCGATGGGTGAGGTCTCGATGCCGGGCGCGAAGCCGATCTTGCCCTGGTTGTTGGTGTTCACGATGTCGGCCATGTAGTCGTAGACGAAGTCGTGCTCCGAGGAGACGAAGTACTCGAGGCCCTCGGCCACGTACGAGATGACCTTGAACTCCGACGTCATCGGCGAGTCGTGGCTGTTGATGCCGTGCTGGTGGAAGTCGGCGGTGATCCAGCCCGCGGTGTTGACCACGCGCCGGATGTTGCCGGTCACCGGCGACGCCGCGGCGCCCGCCGAGACCACCACGGTCTGATCGACGATGGTGTACTCGTTGCCGCGCGACACCACCACGCGGTAGTTGCCCGGGCGCGCGAAGAAGGTCTTGCTGCAGGTGCTCAGCGGCTCCTGCAGGACGATCCCGGCGGGACGCGGATCGAAGCGGGTGTCGCGGAACATCGAGTCGGTCTCGTTGGTGTTGTTGCCGACGATCGACACCTTGCACGGCGTCGCCACCGCGGTGCCGCCGGTGTTGTCCATCACGTTGACCGAGATCTGCCCGGTCTGGCCCACCGTCAGGTTCTGCGTGTGCATGCCGTTGGCGGTCACCGTCAGCGCGGTCGCGGCCATGCGCGGGAAGCCGAACTGGTCGGCGGTCACCATGTAGTCGCCGACCTCGATGTCGCCGTCATAGCGGCCGTTGGCGTCGGTGATGAAGGTGGCGAACACCTTGGGCACCATCACGCCCATGGCGTCGGGCTTGGGCACCGTGAAGGCGACGCGCGCGCCGACCTGCGGGGTGCCGCCCTGGCTGACCACGCCGGTGACGTGGCCGACCGGCGAGCCCATGACCTTGGACAAGATCCCCGAGGTCTGTCCGACGTCGGTGGCGATGGCGAAGGCGCCGCGCACGTTGCCGCCGCCCAGGCCGGGCAGGTGGAACGGCTTGTTGGCCAGGCCGGTGACGCCGTTCTGCTGCGTGTAGGCCGACACGTTGAGGCCCGAGATGGTGAACACCGCGCTCTTCTTGATGGGCATCTTGTTGACGGTGTCCATGTCGACGTCCTTGATCTCCAGCGGCGCGTAGCCGTAGGCCACGCCGGCCGACTGGAAGCCCCAACTGCGCACCGGATCGGGGCCGCCGACCAGCTTCAAGGTGTCGGAGATCCCGACCGGGCCGAAGCCCCAGTAGGGCGAGAACGGCTCGATGACCGCGCCGGTGTCGATGTACGAGCCGACGTGCGCCTTGTAGTCCAGCGTCGCCTGCGGGTTGTAGAAGGTCCAGTCGATGAGGACGTGCGACGCGCCTGGCTCCAGCGTGTAGGTCACCGCGGTGACGAAGTCGATGGGGTCGTTGAGCTTGAGGTTCATCAGCGCGGTGTGCAGACCCGACGAGAACTCCCACAGCATGCCGGGCACGTTGATGAACTCCAGCACGTCGGCGTGGCCGAAGCAGCGGATGGCGGCCGCGCCGCCGCCGGCGCCGTCCTGCAGCACGCTGCACTGGTCGAACACCGGGTAGCGCCCGACGTTGAACCAGGTCGTGATCTCGCCGAACTGGTCGTTGCCGGGGCCCGACGCCCGCACCAGGTCGGCGTCGATCAGGTTGCCGCCCGACGGGATGGGGCCGAACACGCGGCCCGGCTTCTGGATGACCAGGCGGATCTTGTCGTTGCGCAGCGACCAGTCGCCCACGGCGCCGCGTGACGCCAGGCCGGGGATCAGCGTGGTGGTGCGGTTGGCCGTGGTGATCTCCTCGGCGAAGGTCACGCGCGCGCCGCCGGTGGGGGCGGGCACCGCCGGCAGGAACGGGTTCAGGACGGCAAAGCCGGTCCCACCATCGGTGCCGCCGTCGCCGCCGCCGTCGCCCCCGGGGCCGCTGTCCACGGCCGGGGTGTCGTCGTCGTCACCACAACCGGCCGCGAGCAGGGGCAGCGTTGCGACCAGGAGACAGCTGAGACCAAGGCGAACGCGAAGCGCCATGAGAGGCTCCAATCCAAGGAAGGGCTAGGGGCGATCTTAACACGCGTGCTAGTTTTCTGGCCGGCGGCGGCCATGGTCTGGAACATCCTCTACTACACCTTCTGGGTCCTGGTCGGACTCGCGCTGCTGGCCTACGCCAGCTCGATGGTGTCGCGCTACTTCCGGCTCGAGCGCATCCCCGACGAGATCCACTTCGCGACCACCACCGATGGCTGGCGCGTGGCGGTGTGGCACTACCGGCCGCGGGTGGCGCGCGCCACCGACCCGGTGCTGCTGCTGCACGGCCTCGGCGCCAACGCCATCAACCTCGACTTCACTGACGAGCTGTCGCTGGCGCGCCACCTGGCCAGCGCCGGCTATGACGTCTGGCTGGTCGAGTTCCGCGGCCGCGGGCGGTCGTCACAGCCCGGGCTGTTCTCGAAGTTCAAGTGGGACTGGTCGTTCGACGAGTATGTCGAGCGCGACATCCCGGCCGCGGTCGCCGAGGTGGTGCGCGCGACCGGGCGTGATCGCCTGCACGTGGTCGGCTTCTCGGTCGGCGGCATGGCCATGTACGGCTGGCTCAGCGATCTGCGCCGCACCGAGACGGTGCTCAGCGCGGTGGCGCTGGCGGCGCCGTCGAGCTTCAAGCGCCAGTCGCGCTACCTGGGCGGGCGCCTGCTGCGCAACCTGCGCTGGCTGCGCCATCGCAACCTGATGAACGTGCTGGCGCCGCTGTCGGGCTACGTCGGCGTCGGGCCGTCGAACCTGGTGCGCCTGCACGAGAACCTGCCCGGGCGCCTGCACCGGCGCGCGATGGTCAACGTGATCGCCAACTTCTCGCGCGTCGAGATGCTGCAGTACTCGGACTGGATCATCGACGACGTGTTCCGGTCGATCGATCACCGGCGCGACTACCGGCAGGAGCTGGCGCGCATCGACGTCCCGGTGCTGTTCGTGGCCGGCGGCAAGGACATGCTGGCGCCGCCGGATGCGGTCAAGGCGGCGTATGACGCGGTGGGCTCGAAGGACAAGCGCTTCGTGATCGCGAGTCGCGGGGCGGGGATGATCTCGAACTACGGGCATGAGGATCTGGTGATGGGGAAGGGGGCGCCGGAGGAGATTTATCCGCTGGTGGTGGGGTGGCTGGATGGGCATGGGTCGGCGGCGGCGCGGGTGGCGGCGGTGGCGGCGGCGGCGGCGGCGGACCCGGACAAACAGGTCACAGGTCACAGGTCACAGGTCACAGGCGACGGGGAATGACGGAGGGGACGCGGGAGGCGTGAGGCGGGAAGCGGGAGCGGGAACGAGAACGAGTCGTGAGGGCGGCGAGGGAGCGGAGAGCGGGGCGCGGAGAGCGGGCGAGGATCAGAGGGCGGCGAGGACGGCGTCGCCCATGGCGCGGGTGCCGATGGGCTTTTCGTTGGGGCGGGCGAGGTCGCCGGTGCGGAGGCCGGAGGCGAGGACCTTTTCGACGGCCGCCTCGATGCGGGCGGCGGGGGCCTCGGCGGCGGCGCTGTAGCGCAGCAGGAGCGCGGCGGACAGGATGGCGGCCAGCGGGTTGGCCTTGTCCTGGCCGGCGATGTCGGGGGCCGAGCCGTGCACCGGCTCGTAGATCCCGCGCACGCGACCGTCGGAGTCGGCCTCGCCGACCGAGGCCGACGACAGCATGCCGATCGAGCCGGTCAGCATCGCGGCCTCGTCGGACAGGATGTCGCCGAACAGGTTCTCGGTCAGCACCACGTCGAACTGGCGCGGGTTGCGCACCAGCTGCATGGCGCAGTTGTCGACCAGCATGTGCTCGAGCTTGATGTCGGGGAACTCGTCCTTGCCGAGGCGCGTGACCACCTTGCGCCACAGCTCGGTGGTCTCCAGCACGTTGGCCTTGTCGATCGAGTGCAGGAGCTTGCGCCGGCCGCGCGCCAGGCGGAAGCCCGCGCGCGCGATGCGCTCGATCTCGGGCACCGTGTAGACCATGGTGTTGACGCCGCGATCTCCGGTGATGCCGCGCGGCTCGCCGAAGTACAGGCCGCCGACCAGCTCACGCACCACGACCAGATCGACGCCACGCACCACCTCGGGGCGCAGCGTCGACGCGTCGACCAGGGCGTCGTACAGGCGCACCGGGCGCAGGTTGGCGAACGCCGCCAGCGCCTTGCGCAGCCCCAGCAGCGCGCGCTCGGGGCGCGTCGCGTAGGGCAGGCCGTCCCACTTGGGCCCGCCGACGGCGCCCAGCAGCACGGCGTCGGCGGCCAGCGCCCCGGCCAGCGTGGCCTCGGGCAGCGGCGCGCCGGTGGCGTCGATGGCGGCGCCACCCGCCAGGTACTCGGTGGCGGTGAGCTTCAGCCCCGCGGCAGGGCACACCGCGTCGAGCACGCGCAGCGCTTCACGCGTGACCTCGACGCCGATGCCATCGCCGGGGACGACTGCAAGATTGAGCGGACGCAGGAGCGGACGCGGAGCTAGTTGGAGACCAGCGACTCGAGCTCGCGCTCGACCTTGGCCTCGGGAGTGCGGCGCGCGATGGCGAGCTCCTTCACGATGAGGCCCTTGGCGGTGTCGAGCATGCGGCGCTCGCCGAACGACAGCGTCTTGGTGGTCTTGAGCCGGTACAGATCACGGTAGACCTCGGCGACCTCGAACAGCGAGCCGGTCTTGATCTTCTCCATGAAGCCGCGATAACGGCGGTTCCACGTCTGCTTGTCGACGCGGACCTCCTTGTCGCGGAGGATCTCCATGAGGTCCTCGATCTCGTCGCTGCCGATCACGCCACGCAGACCGACCTGGGCGGCACGGTCGATCGGGACCAGGATGCGCATGTCCGAATCGAGGATGCGCAGCACGTAGAAGCGCTGCGGCTTGTCCGAGATGACCTTCTGCTCGATCCCCACGACCTCCGCCACGCCCTGCGAGGGATAAACCGCGTTGTCGCCAACCTTGAAGTCCATCGAGTATTGCCTCCGTGGCTCAGCAGGTGCTCGCCGGCAGTTTCGTCCAGCGGGCCAGTCGTCGTTTTCGCGGCCCCACATAGCAGCAAGCGGGCCAAGAGCCTCGGAGTTGACGATTGCCTAGTTGTTCCGTCACGATTGAGTGAATTCCGCTGAAGACGGAACGACCCGGATCGTGACAGGTTGGCGCAGTCTTGACCTGACTTCAGGAGATTCGGCAGGTCGAAAAGCCAGCAGTGGCAGCCCTTTGGTCGGCCGTCCAAATCCACTCCACCACCGCTATCCCAATTGTCCCCAGCTGGCGACTCCAGTTACCCAGGGCGCATTTCACTCCATGTGCGCGATCTTCCAGGTACCTTTGTCTCTCTGCAGCTCCAGCCAGTAGTCCCCAAAACGAAGCCGATATCGAGTGGCGGACAGTTTCTGCAGATCGCCGGGCTTGGCACGCTGTAAAGCTTCGACGTGATCATCGAGCTCGCGCTCGATGCGCTCGCGCAGCGGCCCGACCACCAGGCGCATGGTCTTGTGGAAGTTGCGCGTGGCCATGGCGTCGGCGAACTGCAGCACGGCCTCCCACGGCGTGGTGGCGACCGCACCAGCCGCGAAGGGTCTCTCCATGCGCCAGCCGGCGCCGCTGCGCGCCAGCGCGACCTGGCCGCCATCGGCGTAGCGGATGCGCGCCTGCTCGACCGGCGGCGCGGCGCCCAGGCGTGCGCGCAGCTTCTTGGCCTGGTCGCGCAGCTCGGGCCTGGCGTCGTTCCAGCGCGCCGCGAACTCGGCATAGGTGGTGCGCTGCTGCAGCTCGGGCGCCAGCAGCGCATAGGCCGCCTGCGGGTGATCACCCTCGATGGCCGAGATCCACGCTCGCACGGTGCCGTCGGCCGAACCCTGCACCACGGGCGCCTTGGGCCCGCGCGCCGACTTCGCGCAGCCCGCGCCCACGGTGGCCGCGACGCCCACGCCGACACACATCCAGAAGCCCATTCGCAGCCGCAGTGACGCTCGCACGCGCCGAGCGTATCAGCCCCCGTCCGCCGGTCAACATGCGGGAGTGTCGCTGGGCGGATACGTGAACCACGTCAACGCACGTTCACGAACCGAGGCGAACTGCCCGAATTCACGCGCCGCCCCCCGCGGCACGCTGATCGCAATGTCCCCCAAGCATCAAGCCCTGGTCGTGCAGACGGACGGCCACACGATACAGGGCAGCCGCCGGCTCATGGTGAGCCGGCGGTTCGCATTTTCGGGGTGCGTGATCGATCCGATCGCTCAGTCCTCGAGCAGCAGCACGGGCAGGGCGCGGTCGCGCTCGGGGCTCCAGCGCATCAGGCGGGCGCGGGTGCCCTCGACGCGCAGGAAGCTGGCCTGCACGCGGCTGCGTGGCGACAGCTCGCCGTCGAGGAAGACGGCGATCCAGGTCCCGGTGTTGAAGTACCAGCCGGCGGGCAGCGGGTGCACGTCCTCGGCGTGGGTGTGGCCGAAGACGACCAGGGGCACGCCGGTGAGGCGGGCGAGGTGCTTGGCGGCGTCGGTGAGGCCGGGCAGCGGTGGCGGCGCGGGCCGCAGCAGGACCAGCACCAGACCGACCGCGCCGAGCAGCAGCAGCACCAGGGTCAGGCCGACCGAGAGCAGCGCCTTGGGCCACAGCCCGGTGCGCATCGAGGCGATGGCCAGGTTGCCGGCCGAGAAGGTACCCAGCACCAGCAGCGAGATCAGCAGCGCGAACAGGCCGGCGCGCACCAGCTGGCGGCCGACGCGCCAGGCGGCGTCGTGCAGATCGCCGACCTGCTTCAAGGCATCGACGTCGCGCAGTCGTTCACCCAGAGGGCTGGCGGCGACCTCGGCGCTGAGGCCGGCGGCGTGGGCGCGCGACAGCGCCGCGGGCGGGGCCTGCGCGGCGACGCGCGCGAAGCGCCAGATCAGGCGCACCGCCAGGGGCAGCTGGCGATACAGCACCTGCACCAGCGTGCGCGGCCGGTGCAGCATCAGCCAGCGCAGGTAGCCGCGGTTGGCGTTGGGCGTCGCGGGCACCACCGAGGCCAGCGAGCCGAAGGCGTTGTAGAAGTGGCGCTGGAAGAAGTTGCCCAGCGGCAGGTCGCGGCTCTCCTCGCTGGCGCCGGCGTTGCCGCCGCTCGGGCCGCGCAGGAGGTAGCGGAAGGCGCCCTCGGGATCGTATTGCGAGCCGTGCTCGATCCAGATCCGGCCCGGCTCGTGGTGGAACCAGTTCGCAAACGTGAGCCGCGCCAGCGCGTGCACCGCGGCGGCGTCGTCGAGGCCGCGCGCGCCGAGCTCCGGGGCCAGCGCCTGGCGCAGCTCGGCGCGCACGTCGTCGCGCTGCAGCTCGAGGTCGTGGTTGCCGGGCAGGAACACGACCTCGTGCCCGGCGGCCAGCAGCTCGCCGAGGCCGCGCACCACGCCGGGGTGGCCGGCCAGGATGGCGCGCGCCAGGGCCGCAGGGTGACTCAGCCCGCTGGCCTCGCCAGGCAGCCCGACGCCGCGCTCGACGCGCAGGAAGTCCAGGCTGTCGCCCGCGAAGATCATGCGCAGCTGGCGCCCCGTGCGCGCCGCGTCCCGGCACAGCCAGCTCGCGAACGACGCGAAGTCGTCGTCGTAGAAGAAGGCCTCCAGGCGGTGGAAGCGGCCGCTGGCCGGGTTCTCGCCCAGGCCGAGGTGCAGATCCGACAGCACGATGAGATCGGGCGGCGCGGCCACCGGGCCGTCGCGGGGCTCGCCGCCCGCGGCGCTCACCGCGACACCACCAGCGCGGGCGGCCCGGTCACCACCGGGCGCACCGGCTCGGCCAGCAGCACGGCCAGCTCGGCGCGCTCCAGGGTCTCCTTGTCGAGCAGCGCCGCGACCACGCGGTCCAGCGCCTCGGCGTGCGCGGCGATGAGCTCGCCGGCCTGCGCCGCGGCCCGCGTCAGCAGCGCGCGCGCCTCGACCTCGACGGTGTGGATGGTGGCGTCGCTGGCGCCGCCGCCGGTGGCGATGCGCTGGCCCAGGAAGGCGTGCGCCTCCTGGTGCTCGACGTAGACCGGGCCCAGGGCGTCGCTCATACCGTAGTGCGCCACCATGTTGGTGGCCAGCTGGGTGGCCTCGCGCAGGTCGTTCTCGGCGCCGGTCGACGTGTTGCCCAGGCGCAGCTTCTCGGCGGCCAGGCCGCCCATCAGCACGCGCAGGCGGGTCTCCAGCTCGGGGCGGGTGATGAGGTGGCGATCCTCGGCCGGGGTCTGCTGGGTCACGCCCAGGGCCATGCCGCGCGGGATGATGGTGATGCGCTGCAGCGGCTCGGCGTCGGGCGAGAACTGCGCCACCACGGCGTGGCCGCTCTCGTGCAGCGCGACGCGCGCCTTCTCGCGGGCGTCGAGCTTGGCCTCGCGCGGATCGCCGAGCACGATCTTGTCATAGGCGGCCATGAAGTCGGCCGCCGCCAGCGCCTCGGCGCCGCGCCGGGTCGCGGTCAGCGCGGCCTCGTTGACCAGGTTGGCGAGGTCGGCGCCCGAGAAGCCCGGCGTGGTGCGCGCCAGCGCGGTCAGATCGACGTCGCGCGCCAGCGGCTTGCCGCGGGTGTGCACGCCCAGGATGGCGACGCGCGCCGCCAGCTCGGGGCGGTCGACCAGCACGCGGCGATCGAAGCGGCCCGGGCGCAGCAGCGCCGAGTCGAGCACGTCGGGACGGTTGGTCGCCGCCAGCACGACCAGCAGGTCGTTGCGATCGAAGCCGTCCATCTCGAACAGGAGCTGGTTCAGGGTCTGCTCGCGCTCGTCATGGCCGCCGCCCAGGCCAGCCCCGCGCGAGCGCCCCACGGCGTCGATCTCGTCGATGAAGATGATGGCGGGGGCGTGCTGCTTGGCCTCCTCGAACAGCTCGCGCACGCGCGCGGCCCCGACGCCGACGAACATCTCGATGAACTCGGAGGCGCTGATGCTGTAGAACGGCACGCCCGACTCGCCGGCGACGGCGCGCGCCAGCAGGGTCTTGCCGGTGCCCGGCGGCCCGATCAGCAGCACGCCGCGCGGCACCTTGCCGCCCAGGCGCCGGAAGCGCTCGGGCTGCTTCAAGAACTGGACGATCTCCTCGAGGTCGCGCTTGGCCGACTGCAGGCCGGCGACGTCGTCGAAGGTCACCGCCACGTGCAGCGCGCGCTCGTACTTGCGGCTCCTCGACTTGAGCATGCCCAGCGCGCCGCTGCCGCCCAGCATCTTCTTGCCTCGCCGCGCCAGCCACAGCCACAGCGCCACCATCAGGACCCAGGGCAAGAGCGCGATGACGAGCTGCCCCAGCACCGACGACTTCGTGGTCGCCGCGCGGATGGTCACGTGCTTCTCGCGCAGCAGCGGCAGCAGCTTGTCGCCATCGCCGGTGCTGCCGCCGGGCAGCGCGGTGCGAAACTCGGTCAGCGGCTTGCCGTTCACGGTCTCGGCGGCGCTGAGCGTGCCGGTCAAGGTCTGGCCGTCGATGACCACCGACTTGACCTTGCCGGCCTCGACCCAGCTCCACATCTGCGAGTAGTCGACGCTGGTGCGGCTCTCGCTGCCGCCCAGGCTGGCGCGCCAGATCCACAGCCCCAGCATGACCAGCGCCAGGATCCCGATGCCGAGCTGCGTGGTCCGCGGCCACCCGGTGGGCGGCGGCGCCTGCTTCGGCGGCGGACCCGGGCTGGGGCTGGGCGGGGGGTTCTCCATGACCCGAGGTGGTGCAACGCCCGAGCCACCCCAGGCCCGCCAGCGCCGCGAAATCGCGAGGCCGCCAGCGCACGTACTTCGTCGTCGCCCCGTAGTCGCGCAGGAATTGCACCGGCCCGCGAGCGCCGCGCCAGCAGGCATGGTTTCGGGTAGGGTGGGCCATCCATGTCCGAGCCCACCTTCACTGCGTTTCGCGAGGTCCCCCGCACCGGCGTCATCTTCGTCACCACCGAGGCCCGGCGCCGCGGCTTCGATCCGGTCGCCGCCGACTGGTGCAACCTCGGCCAGGGCATGCCCGAGGCCGAGGAGCTGCCTGGCGCGCCGCCGCGCCACGCCGCGCTGACCATCGATCCCGCCGATCAGGAGTACGCCCCGGTGCCCGGCATCGGCGAGCTGCGCGAGACCATCGCGTCGCTGTACAACAAGCTGTTCCGGCGCGGCATGCCGTCGCAGTACAGCGCCGAGAACGTCTCGGTGTCGGGCGGCGGGCGCACCGCGCTGACCCGCGTCGCGGCCTCGCTGGGCCACATCAACCTGGGCCACTTCCTGCCCGACTACACCGCCTACGAGGAGCTGCTCGACGTCTTCAGGCTGTTCTCGCCCATCCCCATCCTGCTCGAGAGCGAGCGTGGCTATGCCTTCTCGTCGGCCGATCTGCGCCGCGAGATCCTGGGTCGCGGCCTGGGCGCCGTGCTGCTGTCGAACCCGTCCAACCCCACCGGCAAGGTGGTCGGCGGCCAGGAGCTGTCGGACTGGGTCGCCTGCGCGCGCGAGCTCGACTGTGCGCTGATCCTCGACGAGTTCTACTCGCACTATGTCTGGCGCCCCGATCTGGCGGCGCAGGGCGGGATCTCGACGGCGGCGCGCTATGTCGAGGACGTCGATCGCGATCCCATCGTCATCCTCGATGGCCTGACCAAGAACTGGCGCTACCCGGGCTGGCGCATGACCTGGACCATCGGCCCCAAGAAGGTCATCGAGGCGGTCACCTCGGCGGGGTCGTTCCTCGACGGCGGCGGCTCGCGCCCGCTGCAGCGCGCCGCCATCGACCTGCTCGGCGCCGAGTCGACGCTGGCCGAGACCGCGGCCATCCACGCCGAGTTCGGCAAGAAGCGCGCGCGCATGCTCAACGGGCTGCGCGACGTCGGCTTCACCGTCGACCTGCCGCCCGAGGGCACCTTCTACGTGTGGGCCTCGGCGCAGCACCTGCCACCCAGCATCAACGACGGCATGAGCTTCTTCCGCGCCGCGCTCGACGCCAAGGTCATCACCGTCCCGGGCGACTTCTTCGACGTCAACCCGGGCAAGCGGCGTGGCGATCGCGCGTCGCGCTTCCGGCGCCACCTGCGCTTCTCGTTCGGCCCCGCGATGGGCAAGCTCGAGCTGGCCCTCGAGCGCATCCGCGGCGTGGTCGACGCCGCCGCGAACGCCAGGTAGGTCGGGCCGAAAATGCAGACCCCCCGGCCGCGGTGCGGCAGGGGGGTGCATGCTGCCTGGTGGAAGCAGCGCGCGTCGCTAGCGGCGGGCGGTCGCCGCGCGGCGCTTCAGGATGATGATGGCGAGGGCGCCCAGCACCAGGGCCACGCCGGCCATCGGGGTGCGCTTGCCGGCGCCGGTGTCACAGCCGGCCAGGCGGTCGGGCGAGCCGTAGACCTGGTCGGTCTGCTCGACCTGGGCGACCTGCTCGATGTCGCCGGGGCGGTCGGGCTGCGCGCTGACCATGGGCAGCAGGGTCAGGTTGCTCATCTCGACGATGCCGTCGCTGGGGCCCTGGCCGGCGCGGCACAGAGGCAGGCGGTGGCCGCCGCAGCCGCCGGCGCCGTCGCAGCGATCGGCGGTGGTGCAGCTGTCGCCGTCGTCGCACGCCACGCCCTCGCTGGCCGCCGTGTTGAGGCACTGGCGCTCCATCTCCGAGCACACCAGCGGCAGACAGGTGGCGCCCGCGGCCGGGCAGGTGGCGCGCGCGCCCGGCTCGCACACGCCGAGGTTGCAGGTGTCGCCGAGGCTGCAGAAGTAGACGTCGTCGCACGAGGTGCCGCTCAGCGGCTCGTGGTAGCACTCGCCGTCGCAGACGTCGGCGGTGCAGGGGTTGCTGTCCTCGCAGTCGCTGTCGGTGTTGCACGCCAGCTCGCTGGGCGCGTCGCAGTGGAAGCACACGCCTTCGTAGCTGCAGCTGTCGATGGTGCCCGGCTCACCGTCGTCGCATGAGGACGCGACGTCGGGGTTGCAGGTGTCCGCGCTGATGGTGCAGCCGGCCGGCACGCTGGCGCTGTCGGCGCTCGCGCTGCGAGCGCCAGCGATCAGGAAGGCAACGAGCACGAACTGGAGTGAGCGCGACATGGCAATCCCCTTTGGTCGCCGCGAACCACCACGCGGCACCGTCTTCGGTCGAGCGCTGCAGAGCTGGTCGGAACCGCCCGACCCTCGCCGCTCGCGATTGACCTCCATTGCGAGCGCAGTGCCAGCCGCGCTTTCGATCACCGACCCCTGATCCAGCACGCTTGCTTACGCTTGCAGGCGCTGGCGCGGCAAACCGGTAGGTGAGCGGCACCAGACCCGGGTGTGCCCGCCATAGTCGGCGGCGGGATAGACGTCCATGTGGGCCAATGCCGACCCGGGCGTCGAACCTTGGCGCCGCTGTCGAGGATCTGACGCCGCGCGCGGCACAACCCGGCGAAGCCTGGCTTGACAACGTCGGCCCGTCGGTTGCTCCTGGAGAGGTGTCATGGCGGGGGCTGGACATCCCCGTGGGTGGTTGCGATGCGAAATTGGATTGTCGTTGTGGCGGTTTGCGCAGGTGTGGCGGGTGTGGCCCAGGCCCAGGACGCACGCACCACCCTGGTGGTGACGCGTCCCGCGGTCATCGGGCTCGACCAGCCGACCGCCGACGCCTTCGCCGATCTGGTGCGCGGCGAGATCGCCCGGCGGCCCAACTATGCCGTGGTCGCCACCAGCCTGACGCCGCCCGAGGTCTGTGGTGAGGCCGCCTGCGCCGCCATGGTCGCGCAGCAGACCCAGGCCCAGCTCGGCGTCGCCTTCTCGATGTCGAAGCTGGGTGGCAAGGTCATCATCCGCGTCACCGTGGCCGACCAGACCGGTCGCGTGCTGCTGGCCGACCGGGTCAGCGCCGCCAACCCCGAGGATCTCGACCCGCTGTCGGTGCGGGTGGCCACCGCGGTCGCGACCGGCCAGGCCATCGGCGACACCATCACGGTGTCGACGGTGACCGAGGAGGAGGCCAAGGAGCCGCGCCGGCGCAAGGCGCTGCTGACCAGCGGCCTGCGCCTCGGCGGCGGCATGCCGATGGCGAGCAGCTTCGGCGGCGCCGGGCCGTTCGCCCACATCGGGGTGTTCTCGCTGTACGAGCTGGGCGCGTTCGCGCCCATCGTCGAGGCCGACGTGGACTGGACCCCGGGCAGCAACGACGTCGACTTCGCCCGCCTGGGCATCGGCATCGGCGCGCGCATCTTCCCCGACAAGGAGGCCGACACCGGCTGGTTCTTCGGTGCCGGCTTCGGCTATCGCTTCCTGGCCGTGGTCGAGGGCGGCGACAGCGACGCCGAGAGCGGCATGGGCGTCTACGCCGGCGTCGGCGCGGTCTTCATGCGCACCGCCGACCTGCACGTCATCGCCGACCTGCGCTATGACGTCGACCTCTTCGAGCTCGAGCCGCGCGATGGCAACGAGCGCTCGCACGCGGTGATGGCGTCGCTGGGCTTCTCGTACTCCAAGGGGCTGAAGGGCTTCTTCCGCTGACACGACCGACGTCCTGATGCGGTAGGCTGCCTCCGTGAGCGACGCCAAGCCCGACCGGGCGACCCCAGCAGATCTGGCCAAGGACACCGCGGTGCGACGGCTCGAGGTCGCGCCGGGCTGGTACACCGCGGAGCTGCCCGAGCACTGGAACTTCGTCAGCCCGTCGGGCGGCGTCCTGATGACCATCGCCATGCGCGCCATGGCGGCCGAGCTCGGCGATCCCGCGCTGCGCCCGGTGTCGGCGACCACGCTGTTCTGCTCGCCGGTGCCGGTGGGGCCGCTGGAGATCCGCGTCGAGGTCCTGCGCAAGGGCGGGGCGGCGGCGCAGCTGCGCGCGGCGCTGTCGTCGACCACGCTGCCGGGGCCGGGGCTGGAGGTGTCGGCGACCTTCGCGCGCGAGCGCTCGGGGCCGCACGTGATGCCGGCGACGCCGCCCGCGCTGCCGCGCCACGACGTCGCCCCCGTGATCGAGGAGATCGGCCGCTCGGGGCGGCGCTGGCCCTTCTTCGGCAACTTCGACATGCGGCTGGCCCAGGGCCCGCGCTTCTGGGAGCCCGGCTGGGAGGCCGGCGAGGCCCGCTTCGCGCGCTGGTTTCGCTACCGGGTGCCGCAGCTGGATGGGGCCGGCAAGCTCGATCTGATGGCGCTGCCGCCCATCGCCGACACCATGCCGCCCTCGATGGCCAGCTACCTCGGGCCCAAGGCGGGCTACTACTACCCCAGCCTGGATCTGACGGTGCACTTCCTCGAGGACACCAGCTGCGAGTGGCTGCTGTGCGCGGCCTACAGCCGGCAGGCGCGCCGCGGCGTGGCCACCGCGGAGCTCGAGATCTGGTCGGACGAGGGCCGCCTGATCGCCTTCGCGACCCAGATGATGTTCATGCGCCGCGACGCGGTGTAGTCGCCGCGGCGGCGCGGCGGCGCGTCAGCGCGCCTCAGCCCGGCGGGCCCAGCGTGTAGTGGCGCAGCGCGGGCAGCCGGCGCAGCGCGTCGATCATGGCCGCGGCGGACTCCCTGGGGCGACCGGCGACGCCGAGGATCGACGCCCTGGTGAGCAGGAACATGGCGCACGGACAGCGCGCCAGGGCGGCGTCGATCGCGGCCAGCGCGGCGCCCGCGTCGCGGGTGACCGCGATGGTGCAGGCGGCCTGGTGGGCCAGGTAGCTCGGCGACGCTGCCTCCAGCGGCAGCCCGGTGTACAGCACCAGGGCCCGGGCCGGGTCGCCGAGGAGCTCGTGCAGGCGCGCCAGCTCGAGGCGGGGCTGATCCGAGCTCTCGCCGCGCTGGCAGAAGCGCTGGAAGGCCTCGCCGGCGCGCTGCACCAGCCCGGTGGTGTCGAGCAGCGCGCGGCCGTGCACCGTGAGGTGGCGACAGCGCGAGATGAACTCGCCGAGGTCGGGCTGCGCGGCCAGGTCGGCGTGCAGCAGGGCCTCCACCTCGGTGGCCATCAGGGCCGTGCGCCGGGCGCGGGCCTCGTCGTCGAGCAGGCCGCGGTCGGTGTCGGTGTCGATGATGACGTCCAGGGTGCCGGCCGGCAGCAGCGGATAGACCCACTCGCAGGCCAGGCCGACCCAGCGCAGGCCGGCGCCGTTGCGGTACAGGCGGCGCTGGGTGCTCAGCGTCTTGCTGCCGTCGCTGCGCAGGTTGGCCAGGGGCAGGTCGTGGACATCGAAGCCGCCCGCCGCGATGGCGCGCTGCAGGGCCGGCAGGTAGCCGGGTGCCAGGGTCTCGTGGCCATCGAGGTGCAGCAGCCAGGCGCCGCGCGCGGTCTCGGCGCCGGCGTTGCGGGCCGCGGCGAAGCCCGCGACCTCGGGCGCCAGGCTGACCACGCGCGCCCCGGCCTCGGCGGCCAGCGCCGCGGAGTCGTCGCCCGAGCCGGCGTCGACCACGACGACGTCGGCGCTGAGCCGCAGCGCGCCTGCGACCGCGTGTGCGATGGTCGCCGCGCTGTCGCGCGCCAGCATGACGATGGAGAGGTCGGGCTGCACGAGGTGGGCGCGCGGCTAGATGGTGGGGCCGTTGCCGCGCATCAGGACGGTGTCCTTGAGGTAGCGCTCGTCCTTGTAGGGGTAGTCGAGGTTGTAGTGCAGGCCGCGGCTCTCCTTGCGGCGGCGCGCGCTCTCGATGATGAGGTGGGCCACGATGGCGATGTTGCGCAGCTCCAGTAGATCCGGCGTGATCGAGAAGTTCCAGTAGTACTCGCGGATCTCCTCGCGGATGAGCTCGATGCGGCGGCGCGCGCGCTCCAGGCGCTTGTCGCTGCGCACGATCCCCACGTAGCTCCACATCATGCGGCGGATCTCGTCCCAGTTCTGGCTGACCACGATGGCGTCGTCGGAGTCGGTGGCGGCGTCCTTGCTCCACTGCGCGAAGGCCGGCGGCGCCACCTTGGGGGCGTCCTTGACGGCGTCGGCCGCGCGCTTGGCGAACACCATGGCGCCGAGCAGCGAGTTGGAGGCCAGACGGCAGGCCCCGTGCAGCCCGGGCGCCGCGACCTCGCCGGCCGCCCACAGGTTGCGGATGGTGGTCTGCCCATTGGAGTCGGTCACGATCCCCCCGCACTGGTAGTGCGCCGCCGGCACCACCGGGATGGGCTGGGTCGCCATGTCGATGCCCAGCTCCTTGCAGCGCTGGAAGATGTTGGGGAAGTGATCGATGAGGAAGTCGCGCGACAGGTGCGTCATGTCGAGGAAGACGCTGTCGTCGCCGGTGCGCTTGAGCTCGTTGTCGATGGCGCGCGCGACCACGTCACGCGGGGCCAGCGACTTCATCTCGTGGTAGCGCTCCATGAAGGTGGAGCCGTCGCGCAGCTTGAGCACGCCGCCCTCGCCGCGCAGCGCCTCGGAGATCAGGAACGACTTGGCCAGCGGGTGGTACAGCGCGGTGGGGTGAAACTGCATGAACTCCATGTTCGCGACCTGGGCCCCGATGCGGTAGGCCAGCGCGACGCCGTCGCCGGTCGCGACGTCGGGGTTGGTGGTGTAGAGGTAGACCTTGCCCGAGCCGCCCGAGGCCAGCACGGTGGCGCGCGCCACGATGGTCTCGACCTGGTTGGTGTTGCGGTCGAGCACGAAGGCGCCGAAACAGGCGTTTGGACCGCCATATTTCGCGGTCGACAGGAGGTCGACCGCCATGTGGTCGGGCAGGATGCGGATGCGGTCGCCCTTGGCCATCACCGCGGCCAGCAGGGCGCGCTCGACCTCGGCGCCGGTCAGGTCCTTGGCGTGCACGATGCGCCGGGCCGAGTGGCCGCCCTCGCGCCCGAGCGCGAACTGGCCGTCGTCGGCGCGGCCGAACTCGGCGCCCAGCTCGGCCAGCTTGTGGATGTGGGCCGGGGCCTCGCGCACCGTCAGCTCGACGATGTCGCGCTTGCACAGCCCTTCACCGACGCGCAGGGTGTCCTCGACGTGGGACTCGAAGCTGTCGTCGGTGCCGAGCACGGCGGCGATGCCGCCCTGCGCATAGTTGGTGTTGGCGTCGCGCGGGGCCTTCTTGGTGATGATGGTGACGCTGCCGTGCTCGCTGGCGTGCAGGGCGAAGTACAGCCCGGCCAGCCCGGAGCCAATGACGAGGTAGTCGGTCTCGCTGAAGTCGGCCATGGGGGGAAACTACTCCAAAGCGGTCGGGTGGCGTGGAATGGATGCCGGCCGGCGGGCAGGGGTGCCGTGGGCTTTTTTGCGTGTGGCGACGGGGGTTGCTAACATCGGGCCGATGCGCCGCGTCCTGCCCCTCTCGCTCGTGCTGCTGGCGCTGGCCGCGCCGGCCGCGCGCGCGGACGTCTGGGCGTACACCGACGCCGACGGCGTCGTCCACGTCACCAACGTGGCGCCCGGCAAGGCCGACAAGCGCTGGCAGACGCTGTCCTCGGGCGCGCCCGAGAAGGCCGCCGCCAAGCGCGGCAAGTGCCCGCGCTGCGACGTGGTGCCGTCCAGCGACAATTCGCCGGAGCGTTTCACGAGGTACGACGCGCACATCCGCGAGGCCTCGGCGCTGTACCAGATCCCCGAGCCGCTCATCCGCGCCGTCATCAAGGTCGAGAGCGACTACGACCCGCGCGTGGTGTCGTCGGCCAACGCGCGCGGCCTGATGCAGCTCATCCCCGCGGTCGAGAAGGACATGCGGGTGTCGAACGTGTGGGACCCGCGCGAGAACATCCTGGGCGGGACGCGTCTGCTGCGCGTGCTGGCCAACCGCTTCGGTGGCGATCTCGTGCTGACCATCGCGGGCTATCATGCCGGCGCAGGCGCGGTCGACAAGTACGGCGGCATCCCGCCCTACGACACCACCCAGCTCTACGTGCGCATGGTGCTCAAGCAGTACTACAAGTTCAAGGCGAAGGCGGCGGCGTCGCCAGATCGGCCATGACCGTGCAGCCGCAAGGCCCCGAGACGATGACCGACCCCGGGTATCTCACCCACCTCAGCCGTGGCGGCGAGCTGCTCAAGACCGAGCGCCTCGGCGAGGCCAAGACCGAGTTCGAGCGCGCCCTGGTGGTGCGCCCCGGCGATCCCAAGGCGCTGGCGCTGCTCGGCCTGGCCTGCTTCCGCCTGGCGCTCTATGACGAGGCCGGGTCGATCTACAAGACGCTGGTCGATTCCAGCCCCGACGACGCCGGGCTGCGCCTGAACCTCGGCCTGGTCTACCTCAAGGCGGGCAACACCGAGGCCGCCGCGATGGAGCTCGACCGCGCCATCGAGCTGGAGCCGACCAACGGCCGCGCCAAGGGCTACCTCGGGCTGGCCTATGCCCGCCTGGGTGACTTCGCGCGCGCGCGTGACGCCTTCCGCGAGGCCGGCCAGCTCGAGCTGGCGCAGGAGATGGAGACCGTGATGGCCGGGGCGCAGGCGGTCGACCGCCCCGAGTTGACGCCCGATGGCTCGGTCGACGTCGCCTTCGACGGCGAGGCCACCCGCGCCACCGGCCCCGACGAGTCGCTGCGCCGCGTGCGCGAGGAGGGCTTCGAGAAGATCGAGGCCTCGGGCGGCTCGCTGACCAACATCGACGAGCTGGCGGCGCGCGCGCGCGCCCGTGGCGACGCCCGCTGGGGCGGTCCCAGCACGCTGGACGAGACCACCGCGGCGCTGGTCGCGGCGGCGGCGCGCCACTCGCTGGAGCAGCGGCCGCGCCTGGGCGGGCCGCAGCAGCTGACCAGCTTCCTGCACCAGCGCCTGGTGATGCCCAAGCTGGCGCGCGACATCTTCGAGATCCAGGCTGGCGGCGCCCTGGTGGTGCGCGTCAGCGGGCGGCTGATCTCGCGCACCGACGGCGTGGTGTCGTCGGGCGGCGCGCTGACCTACTCGGGCGCGCTGCGGCGCAGCAAGGGGCGCCTGGGCGAGGAGCCGCTGGGGTCGGACGACAGCCCGGTCTACGAGATCACCGGCGAAGGCTTCATGATCGCGATGCCGCGCGGCGGTCGCTTCACGGCGCTGCGGCTCGACGACGACGTGGTCTACCTGCGCGAGCCCGCGGTGTATGCCTTCGAGTCCAACCTGCGCTGGGAGTCGGGCCGCATCCCGGGCAGCGTGGCGGCGACCGCGACGCCGGGGGCGAACCCGGGCGAGGTGGTGCCGGGGCCGGGGCTGCGCTTCTTGAACCTGCGCGGCGACGGCTGCTGCTGCGTGCACACCTCGCGGCCGGCGGTGTCGATCCAGGTCACGCCCGACTGGATGTTCTATGTCGATGCCCAGTCGCTGGTGGGCTGGCAGGGCAAGGTGGTACCGCGAGTGGCGCCGCGCGCGCCCGATGATCCGTCACCACTCTTCGTCGAGTGCAGCGGGGAAGGCATCGTCATCGTCGAGGAGCCGGCTTCCGTCTAGCCGGAGCTGCCGTGGGCCTGCGCGAGGAGTTCTGGGCCCTGCCCAACCTGCTCACGATGCTGCGCATCGTGATGATCCCGGGCGTCTTGTGGTTCATCGACAACGGCTCGCGCGAGAAGAGCTTCATCGCCTGCATCCTGTTCATCCTGTGCGCGATCACCGACGCGCTGGACGGCTGGATCGCGCGGCGGCGCGGGCTGGTGACGGTGATCGGCAAGTTCCTCGACCCGCTGGCCGACAAGGTCATCGTGATGGGCGCGCTGGTCTACCTGTCGGCCATGGGGCGGGTGGCGCCGTGGCTGACGGTGGTGCTGCTGGCGCGTGAGCTCGGCGTGACCACGCTGCGCGCCATCGCGGCGGCCGAGGGGCTGGTCATCCAGGCCGCGCCGATGGGCAAGCAGAAGACGGCGCTGCAGCTGGCGGGCATCTGCTTCGTCCTGATCTACTTCCCGTACCGCATCCTGGGCATCGACTATGTGCTGAATTTCGGCCAGGTGGGTGTTTACACGCTGTACATCTCGCTGGTGCTGTCGGTGTTCAGCGCGGTGGAGTACTTCCAGCTCTTCCTGCGCGCGGCCGAGGCGCGCGAGCAGGCCAAGGCGGCCCGCGCGGGCAAGCCGGCGAAGCCAGACGAGGGCAAGTGAGCACCGACCTGGTGGCGCTGGCCGCCGGGCTGGAGCGTGGCGGGGCGCGCGCGGTGTGCCTGCTCGACGGCGCCGGCGCAGGGGCGGCAGGTGACGACGGCGGCCTGGGGCGCTACAGCTTCCTCGGCTGCGAGCCCGACGCCGCGGTGGTGGTCGAGGACGTCGACGCCGCCGGTGCGGCGGGGGTGGCGGCGGCGCTGGCGCGGCTGGACGCCCTGCTGGCCGAGGCCGACGCCGAGGTCGCCGGGCCGGCCGCGGCCGATGGCGGGCCCTGGCCGCTGGCGATGGGCTTCGTCGGCTACGAGCTGGGCCGCGCCTTCGAGCGCCTGCCCGCGGTGCGGCGCAGCCACGCCACGCCCGATCTGGCGCTGTACCGGTTTCCCGCCGTGCTGCGCGTCGATCACGCCACCGGGACCGAGCGCGTGCTGGCGCGGTCGCCGGCCGCTGGCGCCGCGCTCGAGGCGCGCCTGGCCGCGGCAGAGGCGGCAGGGCAGGGGGCCGCCGCCGCGCGGGCGCCCAGCGTCGGCCCGCTGTCGTGGGGCGTCACCGAGGCCGCCTACGCCACCGCCGTCGAGCGTGTGCTCGAATACCTGCGCGCCGGCGACGCCTACCAGGTCAACTACACCACCCGCCTCGAGGCTGACGTCGGCCCCGGCGCGCTGCCCGAGCTGTACCGCGCCCTGCGCGCCGCGGCGCCCCCGCTGGGCGCCTACCTCGCGCTGGACGGCGGCGACGCCATCCTGTCGACCTCGCCCGAGCTGTTCCTGCGCGTGTCCGCGCGTGACGCCACCGGCCGCCGCCGCGTCGAGACCCGCCCGATCAAGGGCACCCGCGCGCGCGGCCGTGGCGCCGCCGCCGACGCCGCCGAGGCCGCCGCCCTGCGCGCCGACCCCAAGGAGCGCGCCGAGCACCTCATGATCGTCGACCTCGAGCGCAACGACCTCGGCCGCGTGTGCGAGGTCGGCAGCGTCCACGTCGAGGACTACGGCCGCGTCGTCACCCTGCCCACGCTGCACCACGTGGTCTCCACCGTGGCCGGCACCCTGCGCCCCGACGTCGGCCCCGCCGCGCTGCTGGCCGCCACCTTCCCGTGCGGCTCGATCACCGGCGCCCCGAAAGTCCGCGCCATGCAGCTGATTGCCGAGCTGGAAGCCCAGAGCCGCGGTGTCTACACCGGCGCCATCGGCTACTTCGGCGCCCGCGGCGCCCTCGAGCTCTCGGTCGCCATCCGCACCGCGGTCGTCGATCGCGCCGCCGGCCGCCTCAGCTTCGGCGTCGGCGGGGGCATCGTGGTCGACTCCACCCCCGCCCACGAGTGGGCCGAGTGCCGCCTCAAGGCCGCGGGGCTGGCGCGGGCGCTCGGGCTGCCTGCCGCGCCCTGACCCAGAGCGCTGCCCCGACGCCGGCCATGGCCAGCGCGATCCACTGCGATGTGGACACACCGACAAGTCTTCCACGCGATAGATCGCCACGAAAATGCTCGAGGATCGCGCGCCCCAGGGCGTATCCCATGAGCCAGGTCGCCACCACCTGGCCGTGGAAGCGCTTGCGCGGCAAGAGCAGCAGCAGCGCCACGCCCATGCAGAGCTCGAGCGCGGCCTCGCCGAGCTGGACCGCATACAGCGGCGGCGTGAGGTCCTCCCACAAGGTGGCCCAGCCGGCCTGACGGCCCTCCAGCAGCGCCAGCGAGCCGCGCCCGAAGCGCGCCGTCAGCGCGCCCGAGGTGCCCGGGGGCGCCACCCGGCCATAGCAGCAGCCCGCCGCGAAGCAGCCGATGCGCCCCAGCGCGTGGCCCAGCGCGGCGCCCGGCGCGATGACATCCATCACCGGCAGCACCGCCAGCTTCTGCCTGCGCAGCCACCACACCATGAAGAGGACTGCGCCGATCAGGCTGCCATACCAGGCCAGCCCGCCCTGCCACACCTGGAGCACCCTGGTGCAGGCCGCGAAGCCGGGCGCGTCGCGACACACGTCGACGAAGTCCTCGGCGTTGGTGATGGCGAAGACGATGCGCCCACCGACGAGCCCCGCGACCAGGATCCAGAAGCCGAGGTCGATGATGCGCGCCGCCGGGATGCCGGAGCGGCGCGCCTGGCGCACCGAGATGATGACCGCCAGCGTGAAGCCCAGCGCGCCCAGCGCCCCATAGCTCGACACCCAGGCCCCGCCGACCGTGAACAGGACGGGAAACACGCTCAGCTCGCCGGGGTGGCCGGGGCGTCGGGCGTGGTGGGAGCGGACTCGCTCGCTGGCGGCTCGGCCGCCGGCGCGCTCGGCGGCGCCGCATCGCGCGCCCGCCCGCGCGCACGCGCCTCCCACAGCCGCCACGCGCCCCACGCCACCAGCGGCAGCGAGATCAGCTGCGACGTCGACAGCCCGGCCACCGCGCCGCGCGGGTCGTCACGCCAGAACTCCAGCACGAAGCGCAGCACGCCATAGGTCACCATCAGCCCCGCGAAGACCTCGCCATGCTCGCGTCGCCGCCGCCGCCAGGCCAAGAGCAGCACGAAGATCCCCAGCGCCCCGATGGCCTCGGCCAGCTGCATGGGCAGCCGCGGCCCGTCTGGCTTGGTCGGGAAGATCACCGCCAGCGAGCTCGACGAGCGCTCCCCGAAGCAGCAGCCATTGAAGAAGCAGCCCATGCGCCCGAAGAACAGCCCCAGCGCGATGTACGGCGACGCCGCGTCCGCGGTGCGCATGACGCCCAGCTTGTGTCGCCGCGCGTACCACAGCCCGAACGCCGCCGCGGCCAGGAAGCCGCCGTAGTAGGCCAGCCCGCCCTGCCAGAACTTCAGCGCCGCCAGGCAGTCGGTCGGCGGGTAGCAGCGCCCGGTGGCCGGGTTGCACTTGAAGAAGTCGCCGCAGCCGCCCTCGCGGGTGACGCACTCGATGATGCGTGACTCCGGCTCGTGTGGATCGACCGGCACCAGCTTGGAATCGACGCACAGATTCACGAAGTCGTGCAGCTTGCCGTCCGCGACCACCGCCAGCAGGCGCGACCCCAGGATGCCCCACACCAGCATCCACAGGCCGAGATCGATGAAGCGCTGGGCATCGACGCCGAGCTTGAGCCCCTCGCGATACAGCTGCCAGATCCCGAACGCGAAGCCGACCACCAGCAGCGTCATGTAGGTCGGGAACTCGACCACGCCGAGGCCAGGCAGCGTGAACTTGAGGAGCTGCGGATGCACTGCCGGGCAGAGTAGCAGCGTCGCCGCATCCCAGCCACCTTCTGCGTTATGGTCGAGGCGTGCGCGCCCTCACCCGCGTCGTGGTCGTCGCCTCGCTCTGGGCCCTGCTGGCAGCCGCCCTGGGCTGTTCGCTCGATGGCGAGCCCATCGCCGAGAGCTTCGCCGCCCGCACCCGCTACCCGGTGCGCTCCAAGCCCGCCGCCGCGCGCACCCCCACGCCGGCCGCGCCCGATCGCCTGAAGGTGATGGCGTGGAACATCAAGTTCGGCGCCGCGCGCGCCGACTTCTGGTTCGACATGTGGGGCGATCTGGTGCAGCTGCCGCGCGAGCGCGTGGTGCAGAACCTCGACAACATCATCCGCCTGCTCGACGAGACCCGCCCCGACGTCCTCATGGTCGAGGAGATCGAGGTCAACTCGCGGCGCTCCGCCTATGTCGACATGGCGGCCTACATCCTGGCGCACAGCCACTTCAACCACGTCGGCTACGTGCCGACCTGGCAGGTGCGCTACATCCCGTCCGAGGGCCTCGGCCGCGTCGACATGGGCAACGCCATCTTCTCGGTCTACCCCATCACGTCGATCGAGGGCATCAAGCTCTCCGAGCGCACCGATCAGGACTACCTGCACGAGAAGTTCGACCTGCACCGCCAGGTCGGCCGCGCCGTGCTCGACGTCGGCGGTCGCCCGGTCACCGTCATGGTGGTGCACACCGAGGCCTACGACACCGACGGCACCAAGTCGCGCCAGCTGGTCGAGATCCAGAACCTGGCCCTGGCCGAGACCACCCCGTTCGTGCTCGGCGGCGACTTCAACGCCATCCCGCCCGGCGCGCTGCGCTTCGACAAGTTCCCCGACGAACACCCCAGCGCCCTCGGCACCGACTTCGAGCAGCCGCCCTACCGCCTGGAGGACATGCAGGTCTTCTTCGACCGCTGGGTGGCCTGGATCCCGCTGACCGCCTTCGGTCCCGGCCTGGCCGAGCAGCGCCGCCTGTACACCCACAGCGTGCTGGGCCGGCACCAGATCGGGACCGACGGTCAGCCGGCGTTCTGGAACCGCACCCTCGACTACCTGTTCGCCAGCGCCGGCAGCTGGCAGGACGCCGACGTCTTGCAGGAGCCTGGCCGCCTCGGCATCACCTCCGACCCCATGCTGCTCAGCGACCACGCCCCGGTCACCGGCACCTGGCTGCTGCCATGACCCGCACCGCCCGCACGCCCGCCCGCGCCGCCGCCCGCGCCGCCACCCGCGCCCCCGCCGTCGCCATCTGGCTGCTGCTGGCCGCCGCCGTCGCCCCTGCCATCGCGACCGCCGACCCGCTGCCCGCCCGCGACAGCGCCGACCTCGCCGCCCCTGGCCACGGCAGCATCGGCGTGGTCGCCCCGCTGCGCCACGCCGTGTCCGGGCGCCTCGAGCTCGAGGTCCACCCGCTCGGCTTCCTGCTCGCCCCTCACGTCACCGCCCGCCTGGTGCACCGCACCCACTCACCCTGGCGCATCACCGGGGTCTATGGCCTCAGCTTCCCGACCCCGGCCATGAAGTTCACCCGCACGTATCTGTTCCCCACCGATGGCACGCCCATCCCCTGGTACATCGTGCCCAGCCTGGGCGCCATCGCCTCCCATGGCGCGCGCCATGTGCTGTCCGTCCGCGCCGACCTCGCCGCCGGCCTGGCCATCGGCGACGGCGACCCCGAGCCGCTCGATACCTACGCCCCGCTGGAGCTGCTGTTCGCGCCCGCCCTGTTCGGCTACCGGGCCAACCTCGGCGTCGACTATGACCGCGCCCTGACGCCCTGGCTGCGCGCGCGCGCCTCGCTCGACGCGTACTTCTACGGCGACCGCTTCGCCGCCCGCGCCGCCCTCGAGCTCGACCTGCGCCTCACCCGCCGCACCCGCCTCAGCGCCGGCGCGTCCTACTGGGACAGCGACCAGCACGCCATCGACGCCGACTTCCAGCCGCGCCGCTCGCACGACCTCTACCCGCTGTTCGACGTCATCTACGCCTACTGACGCAACGCCCGAAAATACGAAGGGCGGCGACCTCTCGGCCACCGCCCTCGTCTACTTCACTTCACTCGCGGCTAGCCGGAACCCGGAGCCGGATAGCAGGATTGCCAAGAAGCGCGCCGAAGGGCGCGCTTCTCGTCCAACCTGCTAGTTATCCGCCGTCTTCAGCGTGAACGCGCCGGCCTTGTAGCCGTGCACCGAGATGTTCAGCGTGCCGCTCTCGGTCGCCGTGTAGGTGATGGTCTCGGCGCCCGACGAGGTGTAGCCGCGCGCCAGGTACGCGCTGGTGCTGGGCGCCGCGTTCATCTGGATGTAGAGGTCGATGTCCACCGCCGAGGTGGTGCGGATGACGACCTTCTTGCCGGCCGGGATCGCGACCTGGTAGTTCTTCAGCTCGCCCAGGGCGACGCTGCCGGTCTCGTTCAGGTGCACGAACGTGGTGGGCGGGGTCGGCGGGGTCACCGTGCCCGAGCCCTCGGTGTACTTCACGACCAGCGAGAAGTTCGAGGTCGTCGCGTAGCCGTTGACGCCCACGTACACGACCGCGGGGCCGACGATGGAGCAGCTCTCCGCCGAGCCACCCTGGTAGGGGCGGCAGTCGTAGCCGTTGACCGCCGGGGCCGAGCCCTTGCGGACGTACAGGTCGGCGTCGCCGTCACCGGTCATGGTCGCGGTCAGGGTCTTGCCAGCGGCCAGGTTGTACGGGCCGTACTGCTTCCACGCCGTCTTGGCCACGGTGCCGGTCTCGGTCACGGTCTTCTCGCTGCCGGTCACCGGGGGCACCACCGAGCCGATCGACTCGTCGAGCAGCGCCTTGACCTGCGCGTAGGTGATCTTGCCACCGGCCACCGAGGTGCCCTGCACGCTCAGCGGCAGCCACAGGAAGTCCGGGTGCGCCGTCTTCGAGCTGCCGATCCACTCACCGCCGACGACCTTGCCCGAGGCATCGACCTCGAGGACGTACTCGTACGAGTCGGTGTGCGTGTAGCGGTCGATGGTCGAGCTCAGGTTGCCATCGGTGCTCGACGACGACTCGCCGATGTAGTCGACCTCGGCCTTGATGTGGAAGAACTTGGTCGCCGCGTTGTTGAACACGTAGGTGGTCGGCGCCGAGCCGCCCGTGGTGATGCCGAGGGTGAAGTTCGAGGTCGCGGCGTAGCCCTTGACCGACACGAACACCTGGGTGGCGTCCGCCGGCGCGACCAGGTCGCAGGTCTCCGCGCTGCCCGAGTCGTAGGGGCGGCAGGCGTACGAGGTGTCGGTCGGCTGCGCGCCGAACGCGACGTGCAGGTCGGCGTCGCCGGTGCCGGTCATCACGACCTTGACCGCGCTGTTCGCCGCGACCGGGAAGCTGCCCTGGTGCGACCACACGTCCTTGGCCACGGTGCCGGTCTTCGACACGGTGGTGCCACCGACCGCGGTCACGCCGACCAGGCGGTTGGCCTCGGTGCCGGTGACTTCCTTCTTCTGGGTGATGCGGTAGGCGCGCAGCGGCTGGTTCCAGACCTCCGAGAACGCGGTGCGGTCCTCGGCGAACGCCTGCTTCATGATGCCGAGGTAGTTCGCCAGCAGCACGTGGTAGGTGCCGGCGTTGGTGTCGCGGCACTCACGGTCCACGTCCTTGGGGCGACCGTACTCGTCGAAGTGGACCTTGCTCGAGTCGGGCAGGTGATCCTGCACGTCCTTGTTGCAGCGCAGCGACACGAACTTGGTGTTGGTGCTGTTGTGCACCAGGGTGACCAGCGCCTTGATGTCGTTGACGGTGAAGGTCACGCCGTTCTTGGTGACCGGGTTCTTGGCCTCGGGCAGCAGGATCGAGGCGGGCGTCCAGGCGTGGCAGATACCCCACCAGGTCGGGATGCAGCGGCCCTTGGCGGCGCCGGGGCGCTTGGCGCACTCCGAGCCGTCCTTGAGGTCGGCGCACTCGGAGGTGGCGGTGCACTCCTTGCGGCTGGTCTGGGCGTCGATGCCGTGGTAGCGCGAGACCGCGTCCTCGACACCGGTGCCGCCGAACGCCTTCTCGTACTTCTTCGAGGCCGAGTCGCTGGTCGCGCCGGCCCACTTGTAGTTGATGCTGTCCTGGTAGACCGGCCAGTAGCTGGAGGCCCACGGGATGTTGGTGGCCTGGCCGTTCATGGGCAGGGCGTCGAGCTTGTACTCCAGGGTCGAGCTGAACAGGCCGGGCGCATCCTGCGCGCCCCACGCCTCGAACTTGCCGCCGGCGGCGCCCTTGGTCTCGTCCTGCTCGGGCTTGTCTGAAGGCTCGGCCAGCTCGCTGCTGCAGCCCGACAGCGCCATGACGCCGCTCAGAACTGCCGCTCCCACCCCGAATCCAATCGACCGCTTCATTGCTTTGGCTCCCTGCGTTATCGGTTGTTGTTCGGGCGCAGCCAAAGCACGAAGCAAGCCAAGGTTCGCCTCGAAGCGAACCTCGGTTGTTTCGCGAACTTCCAGGGCTGTGAGCGTCCGGCGCCGCCGGCTACCCCGCCCGCCAGCCGGCTGGATCAGTCGCCAGCAGGGTGGCGACTGGGGTCAACCGTCCTGGTCAAGAAGCCGAAAATCGCGGGAAAAAAATGCGAAGAAGCAGGGAAGGAGCGGCGCTACTCGATCGTGAGGGTGAGCTGGAAGACCTCGACGAAGCGCTCCTGCGTGAGGTTGTTGATGACGTAGCTCGACAGCGTGGCGCCGGCGCCCTTGCCGTCGACGCTGGCGCTCCAGCCATAGGCGCCCTTGAAGGGCATCTCGGCGCCGGCGATGGTCTTGCGGCGCCACAGGTTCTCCGCCTTGCGGCCGGCGTAGTTCAGCTCGTGCGTGGTGGCGTCCATGTAGACCACGAAGATCTGCCCGTTCTGCAGGATGATCCCGGAGTCGTCGCCGACCAGGTGGAAGACCGGCTTGTCGATGCCATCCGAGGTCTTGCCGTCGATGCGCAGACCGTCGTCGATGATCTCGAGCTTCTTGTCCTTGAGGTTGGTGTACATCAGGTTGTCCTTGTTGAGATCCGTGAAGGACAGGTGGATGGTCCCCATGGCGTCGACCGCCACGCTGGGGTACGAACCGATGTCACCCGGGTCGGGGATGGCCCGCGGCGGGGTGCCCGCTACCAGCATGTCGTCGACCACCACCGGCGCCTTGAAGCGCTGTGCGGTCGCGTCCCAGCTGGCCACGCGCAGGTCGCCGTCGTGGCGGTCGTAGTAGGCCACCACCGGACCGTCGGGGCCCAGGGTGACGTCCATGTGGCTGCCCACCGAGTCCTCGAAGTCCATCGGCGGCTTCTGGTTGGGGCCGAGCGGCGTCACCGGCAGCTCGTCGATGAGCACCAGATCCCAGTCGGTGCGCGCCTTCGGGTTGGGGATCTTGGCCTGCGCGAAGCGCACCTGGGTGTGCTTGGCGCCGCCCTCTTCCACCAGCGCGGCGTAGACGATGCCCGGCCGGCCATCGGCGGTCAGGATGATCGAGGTCCAGCGCCCGACGTCCTCGCCGCCCTGCTCCAGCGTGGTGGCGCCGTCGTCGACCATGTGGGTCTGCCACACCCCGCTGGAGTCGCGTGAGGCGAAGCGCAGCGAGCCATTGGTGGCGTCGTAGTACGACATGCGCGGCTCGTTGGTCGGGGTCAGCGCCAGGTCGATGTAGCGACCCACGTCGTCACCCTTCTCGGTGTTGCCGCCGCGGACCTTGCTCTCGGGGATGAGCAGCGCGGGGTCGACCATGGGCACGCCGTCCACGAACTCCCACTCGGTGACGCGCCCGCCGCCAGACTTCTTGCCGAACATGGCGTCGCCGTGGAACGTGTTGTACGCGGCCACGTAGGCGGTGCCCTCACCGCTGATCTTGACCTCGCTGTACTTGCCGATCTCGCCGATGAAGACGTCATCGACGCAGGTGCAGGCGTCATCCAGGCACAGCGGGATCTGCTCCGGCCCGCACGACAGCGTCAGGCAGTCGCCGCTGACCTTGCAGGCCTTGCCCTTGGTCTCCGACCCCGAGCAGTTGCAGCCCGGCGTCGCCATCGACGCCAGCACCACCCCGAGCAGCACCACGAAAGGGCCCATGCGGCGCACCCGCGCCAGCGCGCGCGCGCCGAAACCCTGGCGACGCGAGCGGTACATCAGGCCGGCCACCATCAGGCCCAGCACCAGCAGCGACCAGCGGCCGCCCTGCGTGCGCCCACCGGCGTCGCAGCCGCAGCCACCAGCACCCGCCGGGGCACGACCGTGGAACGCGACACCCGGGGGCACCTCGACCTCGCCCTCGACCATGTGGCCGGCCGGGTCGGTGACGCGCAGCGTGAGCACCTTGGGCTGGTCGCCGACCATCTTGGCCGCGTCGCCCACGGTCAGGGTGCCGGTGGTGCCGACGTCCATCCAGCGGCCATCGACCGCCTTGACCTGGTAGCGCAGCTCGCCGTCGCGCGCGGCGACGTCCTCGGCCGCGAACACGATGCTGTCCTTGCGCAGCTTGACCGCCTCGGGCAGCGCGGGCGGCCGGGCATCGACATAGACGTCGAGCACGGTGGGCGACTGGTCATAGACCTGCCAGGTGCCCTGCACGCGGGCGCGGACCTCGACCTTGTGGTGACCCTCGAGCAGGAACGCGGTGTCGTCGAGGACGGTGACGTTCTCCTGCACGTAGGGCTTCCAGAAGCCGCCATCGACGCGGACCTGCCACTCCAGCGGCCCCGGCACCGAGGCGGTGCCACCGAGCTCGAGCACGACCTGGGTGCGCGACGCCTTGTCCTTGTCGAGGAAGGCGCGGCGGATGCCGGCCACGCCATCGGGCACCACGACCTTGGCAGTCGCGGTGGTGTCGATCATCGACGCCACCATGTCGGGCGTCAGATCCTGCGGCAGCTGGAAGCGCCCGAAGCCGCCGGGCAGCAGCGGGCTCGGCGTGGTGCCGGCCCGGGTCAGCGAGGTGTAGATGGCCAGGAAGTCGTCCTGCGCCGTGGTCACCTTGGACAGGCGCAGATCACCCAGCGTGAAGCCGCTGATCTCGGGCAGCGCGAACGGCTTGATCGAGCCGCCGACCACCGGCAGCACGACGCCCAGCAGGTCGGGCAGCACGCGCTCCAGCATGGCGGGCTCCTCGGCGAGGATCTCCGAGTTGATGACCTTGACCGTGACCTGGCGCGCGTCGAGCCCGACCAGCATCGGCTCCAGCGCCGGCTTGCCCATCATGTCCATGACGAAGTTCAGGTTGAGGCCGACGTTCATGGTCAGCACCAGCGTCATGGTCCGGGCGTAGCGCTCGTTGATCCAGGCGTAGAAGTCGACCTCCATCTCCTTGATGTTCACCGTCAGGTGCGGGTCGGTCATCGAGCCGGTGCCGACCTTGAAGTCGAGCGGGAACATCGGACGCAGCGCCAGCAGCAGCGGCGCCTTGCCGTTCTTGTCGGCCAGCTCGAGCAGCGACGGGATCAAGATCCCCAGCGTGCCGGCGTTGAGCTGCTCGACGGTGGAGCTGCCGACCGCCAGGCACATGCCGCCCGAGGCGAAGATGTGGTGGCCGGCCAGGTCGAGCACGGTCTCGCTGACACCGATGGCGAAGTCGGTGGCCGGGTCCGCGGTGCCCGAGAACTCGGTCGCCTCGGCCAGCGCGAAGGTCTGGCGCAGGGTCCTGGTCAGGCTCCACGGCACCGCCATCAGGTCGGGCGCCGGGCGCGCCGGGATGCACTCGGCCGGCTCGCTGTCGAGCGCCGCGGTGCGCGTCATCGGATCGGCGTCCGAGTTCAGGAAGGTGTTGATGCCCAGGCTGAGGCCGCCGTTGCGCAGGCCGACGTAGCCACCGGGGACCGCGCGGACCTCCATCTTGCCCTGCGCGCCGGGCGCGAAGCCCGACAGCGCGGCGCCGATGTCCATGGTGCCCTCGACGCCCAGCGGGTTGGGCAGGAAGCCCTGGATCAGCTGGTCGATCTGCGGCCGCAGCAGGTTGGTCAGGAAGTTCCCGATCTGCGAGTTGAGGACGTTGGTGATCAGGCCGACGAAGGCGTTGAGGGCGTCACCCAGGATGCCGCAGCCGCCGATCTGCAGGCCGGTCAGGTTGAGGTCGCGGATGTTCTGCGTGGTCAGGCGCAGCTCGCCGGTGCCCGGGTTGGCCGCGGTGTTGGCGCCGTTGTCGATCGAGAAGCCGATGTCGAGGCCGACGCGCGCGTTGACCAGCGACATGTCGAGCGTGCACGACGAGAAGCCGACGATCGGGATGTCGGCGCCGACCGGGAACAGCACCGGCGCGGCGCGCGAGCCGATGTTGAAGTTGATGTCGATGGCCAGCGTGCCGGGGTTCGGCACCGACAGGTTGAGGCTGTTGATCGAGGGCGTGACCTTGCAGCCGCGCACGCCGCCAGCACAGCTGGCGTTGAAGCAGGCCTCGATGTCGATGCCGATGATCGACGTCTGCTGGCGCGGGATGCAGATCCCCCCCGCGAACTGCTGGTTGATGAGGTCGCGCAGGACCTGCTTGAGCTTGTTGAAGCCGTTGGGCGTGATGCGCATCTGCACGCCGCCCTCGACCAGCTGATCCTTGGGGTAGGGCTTGGCCAGCGGACCAAGCTGCGAGCACCCGCCGGAACCACCGCAGCCCGTCGACACCATGACGAGAACAGCAGCGCCGAACACCGCGCCCTTCAGCGCACGCACCCAACCAAGGTTCATGAGAAGCGACCTTTCTTCATTTGCCGCCAGCGAGTGCTGGCGACCCGAGGCGTAAGCCAGTCCACCAAGTCCCGAGCCACGAAGTGAAATTGAGACGAAACAGTATTGATCGCCGCGAGAATGGTGGTCAATGGCCGTGCAAGGCCAGCGCCGCGCTGCGGCAGCATGAGTCCGCCCGGTTACGGCGCTGACTGTCGCAGAACAGGACGGCGCTGGGGACCGTCGTTCCCGGTCGGCTGTCCCCGGTCAGCGATTCACGCGCGCGATGCAAACGGACTTGACACGGAGCGCGGGATACGGGATTACTCCGCCCGCTTCACGCTCGGTCGGCGCCCGTAGCTCAATTGGATAGAGCATCGGACTTCGAATCCGCAGGTCGGGTGTTCGACTCACCCCGGGCGCGCACTCTGAGAAGTTGGAAAAAGGCAATAAACCTGGGAGCATAGCTCAATTGGTAGAGCATCGGACTCTTAATCCGCAGGTTGTAGGTTCGATTCCTACTGCTCTCACGAAAAGGGGCGAGGCACACTGAGTCAGGTGCCTCGCCCTTCGATTTTTCGCCGCAAACGATCGCGAAGGTCACCTTGGCCGGGTGATGGAATTGGTAGACATGCAGGTCTTAGAAGCCTGTGCTCGCAAGGCGTGCGGGTTCGAGTCCCGCCCCGGCCACCCACGCTTCCTCCCATCCGGGACTGCGTGCGGCCCCGACGGACCCGAGGGTTGCGGCCCCGACCTGCTACGGCACGGGGGCGGCGTTGCTGGTGCCGGTACCGGTGCCGCTGTCCTGCTTCTTGCGCGCGGCCAGCACGCTGCGCGCGGCGACCTTGGCCGGGCCGCCGTCGATCAGCCAGGCCGCGGCGCGGTTGAAGTCGGCGAAGCGGGTCAGCTCGCCCTCGGCGCCGAGCAGCGCGGCGGCGACCTTGCGCTCGCCCACCTTGGCGGCGATGACCAGGCAGTAACGCGCCTCGTCGGTGTAGCCGGTCTTGCCGGCCAGGACCTGGTAGCGGCCGGCGCGCGCGACCTGGTCGGTGTTGACGAAGTGTGAAGAAGAACGCGGCTTGTCGTCCGCGGTCCAGACGTCGTGCTCCTTCTTGCCCGAGATCTGCGACAGCAGCGGGTACTCCAGCATGGCGCGCACGGCCATCACCAGATCGCGCGGCGTCGACAGGTTGCCGTTCGACAGCCCGACCGGATCCTCGAACGCGGTGTGCGCGAGGCCCAGCGCGCGCGCCTTGTCGTTCATCGCCGCCACCAGCTCGGCGGGGTTCAGCCCGGCGGCGCGGCCCAGCGCGGTGACGGCGCGGTTGTCCGAGCCCATCATCATGGCGTGCAGCAGGTCCAGGCTGGTGTAGCCGCGGCCCATCAGCAGGCGCGACTTGGCGCCGCCGCGGGCGTACTTCTGGTCCTCCTCGGTGACCGTGGTGATCTTGTCGAGCACCAGCTTGCGATCCATCACCACCATGGCGGCGAAGGTCTTCGAGATGCTGGCGATGGGGCGCTGCTCGTCGGCGTTCTTCTCGTACAGCGGGTGGCCGCTGGCGAGATCGATCATGATGGCCGCCTTGGCCTGCACGTTGGGGCGACCGTCGCGGGTCAGCGGCGGCACGTTGATGTCGACGACGATCATGCGACCGCGCTTGTCGCGGCGCTTGACCCAGGGCGACTTGGCCTTGCGCTTGGACGCCTTCGCCAGCGCTGGTTCGACCAGCGCCCCCAGGAAGCCGAGCGCGAGAAGCCAGGTCAGGGCCCGTCGGCAGCGCGATGTCATTTGGTGAGCCTGCCCGCAACCGCGCAGCAAGGCAAGAATTCGACAATGACTACGTGGCTGTCGGCCAGGGTGGCAAACCGTGATCGCCGCGCCGCGTCAGGCTCGAGGTCGCGTTGACAACGTGGGAGATCGCCGCCTATAATGTTTCGTCCGGAGCGTGAGCAAACATCCGGAAACCTTGGGCTGGCAAAGAACTCGAATCGCCCAAGCGTAGACTGGTCAGGGCTGTCAGAACGTTTACGACCCGAGAGCCAGCCAGAGGAGGCCCGTAGTTATGAACCCGGCAGACATGGTAGCGCAGCAACAGTCGCAAGCTCAGCAGACGCTGATCGGCGCGACCATCGGCAACTACCGCGTCATCTCGAAGCTGGGCGAAGGCGGCATGGGCGCCGTCTATCTGGGTGAGCACCCGCTGATCGGCAAGAAGGTCGCCATCAAGGTGCTGCACGACGAGTTCGTGTCGAACCCCGACGTCGTCAGCCGCTTCTTCAACGAGGCCAAGGCCGTCAACGACATCGGCCACCCCAACATCGTCGACATCATCGACTTCGGTCAGGTCCAGAACGGCAAGCAGAACTTCGTCTACTTCATCATGGAGTTCCTCGCCGGCGAGGGCCTGTCCACGCTGCTGCAGCGCGAGGCGCCGCTGGGGCCCGATCGGGCGCTGCACATCCTGCGTCAGTGCGCCGACTGCCTGCGCGCGTCGCACGCCAAGGGCATCATCCATCGCGACATCAAGCCCGACAACATCTACCTGGTGCCGCGCGGCCAGGACGCCAACTTCGTCAAGGTGCTCGACTTCGGCATCGCCAAGCTGACCGGTGACACCGCGGGCTCGCGCAAGACGCGCACCGGCATCGTGATGGGCACCCCGGCCTATATGTCGCCCGAGCAGTGCGAGGGCCGCGGCAACATCGATCACCGCACCGACATCTACGCGCTCGGCGTCGTCATGTACGAGATGATGACCGGCCGCGTGCCGTTCCTGGGCGAGGGCTACGGCGAGGTCCTGGTGCAGCACCTGACCCGCGCGCCCGAGCGTCCCAGCACCATCCGCGGCGCCATCCCGCCCGCGCTGGAAGCCATCGTGATGAAGACGCTGGAGAAGCGTCCGCAGGATCGCTTCCAGTCGATGGAGCAGTTCCTCGAGGCGCTCAACCAGCCCGACGCCTGGGCCAGCGGTGGCGCCATCCAGTCGTCGCCGCAGCCGCAGGGCGCCACCGTGGTGCTCAGCGGTCCGCCGCCCGTCGGCATGATCACGCCGCCGCCCGGGCTGATGCGGCAGCCGACCATGCCGGGCGCCAAGCGCCCCACCACGCTGGGTGAAGGCGCCGGCGAGGTCGGGGTCGGCGCGCAGACCATCCAGGAGGGCGGCTGGGAGCAGCCGGCCGCCAAGTCGAAGAAGGGGCTGTTCATCGCCGCCGCGGCGGTGGTGCTGATCGGTGGCGGTGTGGCGGCGTACATGGCCACCCGTGGCGGCGACAAGGGCAACAACGCCGTCGCCGGGCCGGTGAGCAGCTCGCCCGAGGCGTCGCCGTCGGCCTCGCCCTCGGTGTCGGCGGGCGCGTCACCGTCGGCCTCGCCCTCGGTGTCGGCGTCGCCGTCGGCCTCGCCGGTCGCCTCGCTGGAGCCGAGCCCCAGCCCGTCGGCGTCGTCGCCGCCGGCGGTCGACATCGTCACCGTGACCTTCTCGACCAAGCCCGCGGGCGCCGAGGTCTGGCTGGGCGACAAGAAGCTGGGCATCACGCCCTACGACTACGAGATCGAGAAGGGCAGCGCGGCGGCCGACTTCGTCCTCAAGCTGGATGGCTACGAGGACAAGACCATCAAGAAGCTGGCCTTCGAGGGCAACCGCACCGTCGAGATGTCGCTGGTCGCCGAGAAGAAGAAGTCGGGCGGCACGGTCAAGAAGCCCGATGGCGGCAAGAAGCCCGACGGCGGCAAGAAGCCCGACGGCGGCAAGAAGCCGGACGGCACCAAGCACGACGACGACGGCGTGCTCGCGCCCTCGTTCAAGTAGCAGTCCCGCACTCCCGCGGCCCTCAGCGCGACTGACGGCCGCGGCCGAACCAACGCGGCGGAAGGTTTCAGGGCGCCGCTCGTGTTATGACGGGCGAGGCCATGGCGAAGAATCCAAGCGACGGCGGCGGCATCGAGCGGGCGAAGGCGGCGGTGGCGGCGGGGGGCGACCTGGTCGACCCTGACGCCGTGGCGGCACATGCTGCGGCCAGCGCGGCGGCCAAGCGCGCCGCCGAGGCGGAGCCCGACAAGCGGCTGATCTACCAGGGCTCGCCGAGCTGGAAGGCGTACTTCTTCGAATACCTGTTCGCCTTCATCCTGACCCCGGCGGCCGGCTATGGCGCGTTCTGGATGACGCGGCACTGGGACTTCCTGGCCAAGAAGTCGTTCCTGATCCGCCTGCTGGTGGTGCTGGGGCCGCTGCTGATCGGCGCGCTGTACATCCTGTCGCTGTACATCCGCCGCCGCGTCATCAAGGTGCGCGTGACCAACCGATCGATCGAGCACGACTCGGGGATCCTGTCGCATCGCATCGAGGTGCTGGAGCTGTGGCGCGTGCGCGACATCCGCTACAAGCAGTCGATCTTCGATCGCATGCTGGGCATCGCGCACATCGAGATGTTCACCCACGACGTCACCCAGCCGCACTTCGAGATCGTCGGCATGCCCGCCTCGCGCAAGCTGTTCGAGGACATCCGCGACCACATCGAGCTGGCCCGGCAGTCGCGTCGCGTCATGGGCGTGATTGACTAGCGCTAGCTGAGCAGCTCGAAGACGGCGTCGCACAGCGCGGCCGGGCGCATGCGCGGGCCGCCGATGGCGTGGTGGGCGGCGCGCAGGCAGGAGCGCGCGTTGCCCACGAAGGCGTCGAGCTCGTCGGACTTCAGGCGCAGGCGCACCAGCTGGGCGGGGCTATCGCCGTAGCAGTTGGCCGAGGTCTCCAGCGCGTGGGCGTTGCGGCACAGCAGCGGGCGCACCGGGTAGATGGTGCACATGCCGTCCTGGTTGAAGGCGCACATGATGCGGCGGCGCCAGTGCGCCTCCAGGGCGGCCTCGTGGGCGGCCTCGTCGCCGCTGCCGAACAGATCGGCGATCTGGGTCGGGGTGTCGCCCACGCGCTGCTTCCAGGTCGGGTAGGTCTCGAGGAAGCGCTGCTTGGCCGCGGCGTTGTCGCGCTGCTTGAGCCAGCGCGCGATGCGCAGCGCCTCGGGGCGGAAGATCATGACCAGCTCTTCGCAGCAGCCGCTGCAGCCGGGGCCACAGGCCAGGGGCTTGCCGAGGTCGGTGGCCGCGGTGGCGCGCGCCTCGGCGGCGGCGTCCATCTGCTCGTGCATGCTGCCGGCGAGGTCGACGGCGTCGTCGCGCGTGATCGGCGTCTTGAAGCGGCGCTCGCCGCTGACATAGGCGGGGTCGGAGATGAGCTCGCTGGCGAGCCGGGCCTGGCGGGGGGTGAGGGGCACGACGCAGGGATGATAGCGGATGGCCGCGCTACAGGCGCGGGCGCAGCAGCTCGACCACGGCGTCGACCCAGGGCGCGGCCGCGTTCAGCGACGGCACCAGGCGCAGGTCCTCGCCGCCGGCGGCCATGAAGTCGGCGCGCGCGCGCATGGCGATCTCCTCCAGCGTCTCCAGGCAATCGGCCACGAAGGCGGGGCAGAACACCAGCAGGCGCTTCTTGCCGGCCTTGGCCAGGTCGACCAGGACCTTGTCGGTGTGCGGCTCGATCCAGGGCGTGCGGCCGAGGCGCGACTGGAAGCACACCGTGTAGTCGGCCGCCGCGAGGCCGAGGTTGCCGGCCAGCACGCGCGCGGTGTGGTAGCTCTGCGCGCGATAGCAATTGGCGTTGGCGTCGCTGATGCGGTCGCAGCAGCTGGCCTGGGCCAGGCAGTGCGCGCCGCTGGGGTCGGACTTCCTGATCTGGCGCTCGGGCAGGCCGTGGAACGACATCAGGACGTGGTCGGGGCGGAACTCGGCGTGCACCGGCGCGCCCACCGCGGCCAGCGCGCGCTCGAACGGCGGCGCGTCATAGAAGGGCGGCACCACGTCGATGGCGGGCACGTTCCAGCGCTTGCCCAGGATGCGGAACAACTCCTCGAGGGACGAACCCGTCGACGACGAGGCGTACTGCGGGTACAGCGGGAGGACGATGACGCGGGTGCAGTGCGCGCGCTCGAGCTCGTCGAGGGCGCTGTCGAGCGAGGGCCGGCCATAGCGCATGCCCAGCGCGACCGGCACGTCGCCCAGGGCGGCGCGCACCCCGGTGGCCAGATCCTGCGAGTGATAGAGCAGGGGCGAGCCGCGGGTGGCGTCCCAGATCTTGGCGTAGGCCTCGCCCGATTTCTTCGGCCGGGTGGGCAGGATGATGAGGTTGAGCAGCATCCAGCGCCCCAGGCCGCCGATGTCGAGGACCCGGGGATCGCTCAGGAACTGGCGCAGGTAGCGGCGCACGTCGCCGGGCGCCGGGCTGTCGGGCGTACCCAGGTTCAGGAGCAGGACGCCGGTGCGAGCCTTGCTGACGGGGACGAGCGCGGTGGAAGCGGGGGCGGAGGTCATGCTGGCGAAGGACCTATGATGCCTTGACAGGGCAGGGGGCGGCGACAATTATGCCCACCTTCCAACGAGGCCCAAGCATGCAGGTCACCATCGAGGACGTCAGCGCAGTCGAGAAGAAGGTGGACGTCGTGATCCCGTGGGATCGCGTCAAGACCAAGCTCGACGAGCAGTACCGCCAGCTCGGCAAGCGCGCCAAGCTCAAGGGATTCCGGCCCGGCAAGGTGCCGCGCAACATCCTGGAGAAGCTGTACGGCAAGGACGTCAACCTGGAGGTCGCCAAGGCCCTGGTGCAGGAGAGCTTCGTCGAGGTCGCGCGCGAGCAGGAGCTCAAGCCCGTCGCCGACCCGGTGGTGCAGGACGCGTCGATCAAGTTCGGCGAGAACTTCCACTATGTCGCGCGGGTCGAGGTGCGCGGCGAGTTCGAGCCCAAGGACTACAAGGGCCTCAAGGTCGAGCGCCGCACGCCCAAGGTCGATCCGGCGCGCGTCGATCACGAGCTCGAGCACCTGCGCATCCAGTACGCCAAGTTCAAGGCCATCGAGGGCCGCGAGGAGACCACCCCGACGGACGTCCTCCTCATCAAGATGGAGGGCAAGATCGGTGACATGCCGGTCGATCAGCCCGAGTTCGAGGTCGACCTCGGCCACACCGAGCACGAGGCCATCCCGGGCCTGGCCAAGGCGCTGACCGGCGTGCCGCTGAACCTGGAGAACCGCGAGCTCGAGCTGCCCATCGGCGCCGACGATCCGCGCCCGCAGTTCGCCGGCAAGACCGCGGCGCTGAAGGTGTCGATCAAGCAGGCCAGGGAGCGGTTGGTTCCCGCACTCGACGACGAGTTCGCCAAGGACACCGGCGAGGCCGACACCGTGGCCGAGCTGCGCACCAAGATCGAGGGCAAGCTCAAGGACGCCGAGCAGCGCAACGTCGACCGCGAGGTCCGCGAGGAGATCGTCAAGGAGCTGACCCGGCTGAACCCGATCGCCGTGGCCTCCGCGCTGGTCGACCGCCAGGTCGAGGTCGCGGTCAACCGCGTGCGCATCAACCTGGCCATGCAGGGGCGCGACTGGCGCCAGGCCCAGATCGACACCGACAAGCTGCGCCCCGACGCCGAGCAGGAGGTGCGCGCCACGCTGTTGCTCGACGCCATCGCCGACAAGGAGTCGGTCGAGGTCTCGGAGGCCGACATCGACAAGCGCATCGCCGAGATGGCGGTGCAGCAGAAGAAGCCAGCACCCAAGGTGCGGGCCGAGCTGGAGAAGGAAGGCCGAATCTCCGGGCTGCGCTTCGCCATCAGAGAGGAGAAGACGCTTGACCTGCTCTTGACCGAGGCTAAGATCTCGGCCAAGGAATAGCGGTCAGCTCTCTCTTCCTTAGCTCCCTTACAAAAGTGGCGAGCGTCACGGCACGGGGGTCGTGCTGGCGCGTTGCACCGTTTCCTGTCGAGGAGTCAGCGTGTCCAAGCCCAACCTGTACCTGCCCCCGCAGTTCGGCGAGTCGACCCGGACGTCCGGCTTCATCATCCCCACGGTCATCGAGCAGACCCACCGCGGCGAGCGCGGCTGGGACATCTTCTCGCGCCTGCTCAAGGACCGCATCGTCTTCCTGGGCACGCCGGTCAACGACGACGTGGCCAACATCATCATCGCGCAGATGCTGTTCCTGGAGTCGGAGGACCCCGACAAGGACATCATGCTGTACATCAACTCGCCCGGCGGTCACGTCACGGCGGGGCTCGCCATCTATGACACCATGCAGTACGTGCGCTGCAACGTTGCCACCATCTGCATGGGACAGGCGGCGTCGATGGGTGCACTGCTGCTGTGCGCCGGCACCAAGGGCAAGCGCTTCGCCCTGCCGCACTCGCGCATGATGATCCACCAGCCGCTGGGCGGCTTCTCGGGCCAGGCCACCGACATCGACATCCACGCGCGCGAGATCCTGAAGATGCGCGACAGCCTGAACGAGATCATGTCGCGCCACACCGGTCAGCCCATCGACAAGGTCAAGACCGACACCGATCGCGACAACTTCCTCGGCCCCAACGAGGCCAAGGAGTACGGCCTCATCGACGAGGTCTTCACCCAGAAGAAGGACGTCGGCTCCACGGACGGCGGCAAGAAGTAGAGGACCGATTGACCGGAAGCGGCGGCAAGCGAGACGACGGACACGGGTCCAGCAACCTGAGCTGCTCCTTCTGCGGCAAGTCGCAGAAGGAGGTCAAGAAGCTCATTGCCGGCCCGACGGTGTACATCTGCGACGAGTGCATTGGCCTGTGCAATGACATCATCGCCGAGGAGATCGAGAAGGAGGAGCAGTCCTACGGCCTCACCTCGGTGCCCAAGCCGGCCGACATCAAGGCCGTCCTCGACGAGTATGTGATCGGGCAGGAGCGCGCCAAGAAGATCCTCGCCGTCGCGGTGCACAACCACTACAAGCGCATCGACGCCCACGGCCAGAAGCAGGGCGGCCCCAACGACGACGTCGAGCTGCAGAAGTCGAACATCCTGCTGCTCGGCCCCACCGGGTGCGGCAAGACGCTGCTGGCGCAGACGCTGGCGCGCATGCTGAACGTGCCGTTCGCGATCGCGGATGCCACCAACCTGACCGAGGCCGGCTACGTCGGTGAGGACGTCGAGAACATCATCGTCAACCTGCTGCAGAACGCCGATCACGACATCGAGAAGGCGCAGCGGGGCATCGTCTACATCGACGAGATCGACAAGATCGCGCGCAAGTCGGACAACCCGTCGATCACGCGCGACGTGTCGGGCGAGGGTGTGCAGCAGGCGCTGCTCAAGATCATCGAGGGCACCGTGGCCTCGGTGCCGCCCAAGGGTGGTCGCAAGCACCCGCAGCAGGAGTTCCTGCAGGTCGACACCACCAACATCCTGTTCATCTGCGGCGGCGCGTTCATGGGGCTCGAGGACATCATCGAGAACCGCGTCGGCCAGAAGATGATGGGCTTCGGGGCCAAGATCGCGTCCAAGAAGGACCGCAACACCTGGGAGCTGCTCAAGGAAGTGCAGCCCGAGGATCTGCTGAAGTACGGCATGATCCCGGAGTTCGTCGGGCGTCTGCCGGTCATCGCGCCGCTGCACGAGCTCAATGAAGAGGCGCTGATCGACATCCTGACCAAGCCCAAGAACGCGCTGGTCAAGCAGTACCAGAAGCTGTTCGAGATGGACGGCGTGAAGCTGAAGTTCACCAAGGGCGCGATGCAGAAGATCGCGCAGAACGCCCTGAATCATAAGAGCGGTGCGCGTGGCCTGCGCGCCATCCTCGAGCACGCGATGCTCGACATCATGTACGAGATCCCGTCGCACCCGAACATCCGCGAAGTGCTGATCAACGAGGACGTCATCGAGAACCACGTCTCGCCGATCATCATGTACGCGAAAGAGGCCGCGGCGAGTTCGTAGGCGTCCGGAACCACTCGGGTTTTCTGCGTAGTTTGACGGCGTCCCGAAGACTGCCGTAGCGTAGAGGATCGTGTGTGGTAAGGAGCGTCCTATGCGGACCTGGTTGGCCTATGTACTGATGGTTGCGGTCGTGCTGGCGGGGGTGGGGGGCGCGGCAGAGGCGAAGGCCAAGCTGTCGAAGGCGGACAAGGAGGCGGCCAAGGCGGCCTTCAAGACCGGGTCGATCGCCTATGACGGCGGCGACTTCGAGACCGCGGCGGCGCAGTACAAGGTCGCCTACGACCTCACCATGGATGCGGCGTTGTTGTTCAACCTGGCCCAGGCGTACCGGCTGGGTGGGCAGCGGGCGCTGGCCATCGACTCGTACACGACCTGGCTGGACGGCCAGGCCAAGCTGAAGAAGAAGCAGCGCGACCTGGGCATCGAGAAGGAGGTCCAGGGCCACGTCGAGACGCTGAAGGCCGAGCTGGCGGCGGAGCAGGCGCGCGCCGAGGAGGAGGCCAAGGCGGCGGCGGCGGCGAAGGCGGCCGAGGACGCCCGGCGCGCGGCGGCGGCCAAGCGCAAGGCGGCGGCCGCGGCGGCGGCGGGCAAGGGCAAGCCGGGGGCGAAGCCGGTGGCGGGCAAGCCGGCGGCGAAGCCGGCGGGCAAGCCGGTGGTCGCTGCGGCCAAGCCGAGCAAGCCGGCGCCGGTGTCCCTGGGTGCCAAGCCGGCGCCGGTGGCCAAGCCGGCCGCGAAGCCGGCAGCGGTCGCGGTGGTCAAGCCCAAGCCGGTGGTGCCGCCCGCGGAGGACGAGGAGGACGGGGCGACCGGCGACGATGGTGATGGTGAGGGTGACGACGACGGTGGGGCGGCGACGCCGGTGGCGCGCAGCGGCAAGCCGGCGCCGGTGTCACTGTCGCCGGACTCGTTCTCGGGCACGTCGTCGTCGTCCGCGGACGAGGATGATGCCCGGCCGTTCTACAAGAAGTGGTGGTTCTGGACCGGCGTGGTGGTGGTGGTCGGCGCGGGCGTGGTCACGGCCGTGGTGCTGCTGAAGGACGACGGCAGCAGCGACGAGCTGGGCGGCATCGGGCCGGGTCGCGGCATGGCGCTGGTGACGTTCTGATGCGGGCGGGGGTGAGGCTGAAGGCGGCGCTGCTCCTGGTGGGCGCGCTCGGCGGAGCGGGGACGCTGGCGGGCTGTGGCGACAAGTCGGACGCCAACCTGATCCATGTGGTCATCGACGCGACCAAGCTGTCGCCGACCGAGCGCATGGTGATCACGTCGCTGTCGGTCAAGGTGACGGGCGACCGCGTGCCGGTCGATCATACGTACCCGATCGGGAACCAGCTGGCGGATGGCGAGACGTCGTTCCCGTATTACCCGGGCATCGACAGCGGCATCCTGGTCTTCCGCGTCGGTGTCAACGACATCAACGGCACCGAGCTGTCGTGGACCGAGCGCGCCGCCGAGGTCGGTGGCGAGGTCCGCATCGAGCTGCAGCTGGGGGCTCAGTATGACGGCGGGGTGGGCGAGGTGGATGGTGGAGAGGTCGACGCTGGCGACATGTGCGCGACCGCGGCGTGCGGCGTGGACGACGGCTGCTGCGCGTCGAGCTGTACGCCGACCACGGACCGCGACTGCAACGGCTGCGGTAACGGCCGGCTGGAGAGCGGCGAGACCTGCGACCCGCCCGGCAGCTGCCTGAGCTGTGACGACATGAACAGCTGCACGGTCGACTCCATGACCGGCAGCGCGGCGGCGTGTACCCTGCTGTGCAGCCACACGCCCAAGACGTGCAACGCGACCGCCACCGACCAGTGCTGCCCGATGGGCTGCACCGCGGCGACCGACATGGACTGCGCCGGCTGTGGCAACGGCGCCATCGACACCGGGCTCGGCGAGACCTGCGACCCGCCTTCCAGCTGCCCGACGGCGGCGACCTGCGTCGGCGACGCCAACAACATCCGCACCTTCGTGGGCGCTGCGGCGACCTGCAACGCCCGGTGCAACACGGTGGCGCGGCCGTGCTCGAACGTGAGCGACACCTTCTGCCCGAGCGCGTGCACGCCGGTGACCGACGTCGACTGCGCCGGCTGCGGCAACGGCCGCGTCGAGGCCGGCCTCGGTGAGTTCTGCGACCCGCCAGGGTCGTGTCCGCTGGCCAGCGGCTGTGTCAGCGACGCCAACAAAGTGCGCACCTACAGCGGCAGCGCGGCGCTGTGCACCGCACGCTGCACCAGCGTGGCGCGCGCGTGCAGCCGCACCGCCGACACCTTCTGCCCGACCGCGTGCACCGCGGTGACCGACGTCGACTGCCCCGGCTGCGGCAACAACCGCGTCGAGGCCGGGCTGGGCGAGACCTGCGACGGCAACTGTCCGGCCTGCGGCGCCGGTGGGGCCTGCTTCACGGCACAGACGGGCAGCGCGGCGACCTGCAACCTGGTGTGCCCGGCGCCCAAGACGACCTGCGGTGGCAGCGACGCGTGCTGTCCCTTCATCGCGCTGAACCCGAATGCGCCGCCGGGCGGGATGTGCCAGCCGGCGCAGGACCGCGACTGCACCGGGGATGGCTGGAACGTGACGTTCTATGGCACCTACACGCTGACGCGTGGAGGCTGCCTCACGGTTCCGGTCCGGGTCTACGGAATGGCCGCAGGCGGCAGCTACTCCTTCACCACCTGCCATCCTGCGGGTGTGCCGGCGACCGGGGACGCGCGTGTCGAGGTGCTCACGGCCTACGCCAACTCGGCAACCAGCAGCACGACCTACCCGGTGAACGTGATCGATCGCTCGTGCTCGCTACCCCAGGCGGTCCCGCGGTTGGCGGGGTTCGACTGCAGCGGTGGTCAGGCCTGCGCTGGCAACACGACCGGTGGCTTCGTGCTGCCCAACGCACCGGCCGGTTTCACGACCTACCGCGTCGACCTGCAGATCTGCGACGACGGCACCACCGGTGGCTCGGTGCCGCTGTACATCTTCTACAACGCACCTGACACCCCCAACGGGGGCTAGCGGAGGCTGGATGCGGTTCATGTCGTCAGGTGCCAGGAGCGTGGCGTGCGCGGTGCTGGTCGCGCTGCTCGCGGCGGGGTGCGGGGACAAGTCGGACGCCAACTTGATCCACGTGGTCATCGACGCGACCAAGCTGTCGCCGACCGAGCGCATGGTGATCAGGTCGCTGTCGGTCAAGGTGACGGGCGATCGTGTGCCGGTCGACCACACCTACCCGATCGGCAACCAGCTGGCCGACGGCGAGACGTCGTTCCCGTACTACCCGGGCATCGACAGTGGCATCCTGGTGTTCCGCGTCGGTGTGAATGATGTGAACGGCACCGAGCTGTCCTGGACCGAGCGCGCGGCCGAGGTCGGGGGCGAGGTGCGCATCGAGCTGCAGCTGGGGGCGCAGTACGACGGCGGTGTGGGCGACCCGGATGGTGGCGAGGTCGATGCTGGCGACATGTGCGCGGGCGCGGCCTGCGGCGTGGACGACGGCTGCTGCGCGTCGGGCTGTACGCCGACGACGGACCGCGACTGCAACGGCTGCGGCAACGGTCGGCTGGAGAGCGGCGAGACCTGTGACCCGCCCGGCAGCTGCCTGAGCTGCGACGACATGAATACCTGCACGGTCGACACCATGACCGGCAGCGCGGCGGCATGCACCCTGCTGTGCAGCCACACGCCCAAGACCTGCAACGCGACCGCCACCGATCAGTGCTGCCCGATGGGCTGCACCGCGGCGACCGACATGGACTGCGCCGGCTGTGGCAACGGGACGGTCGACACCGGCCTGGGCGAGACCTGCGACCCGCCGTCGTCGTGCCCGACGGCGGCGACCTGCGTCGGCGACGCCAACAACATCCGTACCTTCGTCGGCGCGGCGGCCACGTGCAACGCGCGCTGCAACACTGTGGCGCGACCCTGTTCGAACGTCAGCGACACCTTCTGCCCGACCGCGTGCACGGCGGTGACCGACGTCGACTGCGCCGGCTGCGGCAACGGCCGCATCGAGGCTGGTCTGGGCGAGTTCTGCGATCCGCCGGCGTCGTGCCCCACCGCCGCGACCTGCGTCAACGACGACAACAACATCCGGACCTTCAGCGGCAGCGCCGCGGCCTGCACGGCGCGTTGCACCAGCGTGGCGCGCCCGTGCAGCCGTACCGGCGACGGCTTCTGCCCCTCCACCTGCACCCCGGTCACCGACGTCAACTGCCCCGGCTGTGGCAACGGCGTGCTCGAGCCGGCGCTGGGCGAGGTCTGCGACGGCAACTGCCCGACCTGCCCGACCACCGGCGGCTGCTTCGCGGCGGCGACCGGCAGCGCCGCCACGTGCAACCTGCGCTGCGGCGCGGGCAAGACCACATGCGACCGCACCGCGAAGGACGGCTGCTGCGTGTTCCAGGGCGTCGCCATGGGCTGCAGCAGCGACGGCCGGGCCTTCCCGCAGGATGTCGACTGCGTGTCGCCGGGCTGGCAGGTCTACCCGTGGGGCCAGCGTGTCGGCCACGTGGTGTATCCGGCCGGTGGTTGCACCAACCTGATCATCAGCGGGATGCCGCCCGGCAGCTACTCGCTGACGACCTGCTACACCGGCACCGACACCGCCACTGGCAACCCGCGCATCGAGTCAGTCACCGACAACCTTGGCGGCACGTACCCCGACGCCATCAACCGCGACTGCACCGAAGCCACCGCGGTGCCCAACATCGCCCGCTACACCTGCACCGGCGGGCAGGCCTGCACCGGCAACAACTCGGGCGGCTTCCAGATCACCAACGGCAACGTCACGACGATCACCATCCGCATCTGCAGCGATGACGGCGCCGCCGGCAACGTGCCCTTCAACATCTTCTACAACGCGCCTGCGGCCCCGCGTCAGGGCTGAGCTACCCGGTCGCGCAGGCGGGCAGGACGTCGGACCAGTCGTCGAAGTAGTCGTTGGCGGGGGTGGACGGGGCGCGTGCGGGCGTCGGGGTGGTGCTGGCCGGGGACGCGGGGCGGTCGGGGTACTGGGCGGCGAAGGCGGTCTCGAAGGGGCTGGGCTCGGGCGTCCAGGGCAACATGAGGTAAGGAAAAGCAAGTCGCGCGCCAGGGGCGGACATCGGGTAAGCCGTGGGAATCACGTGGCGGGACGTTGCGCGGCAGGCAACATCGTGCCGATTGCGCAGTGACACATGTGCCAACCTGCAGCTACTTGCGGAAGCTGTCGAGGTTGATGCCGAAGCGCTTGGCCCAGCGGCGGATCTGGACGCGCTCCTTGCCCATGGCGCGGGCGACGGCGCTGACGTTGCCCTGGTGCTCGGTGCACAGGGCCAGCAGGTCGGCGCGCAGGCGCTCGTCGGTGCCGGTCAGCGGAGTGCCGGGGGCGACCGGGGCGGCGGAGGCGTCGGTCAGGCCGAGGCCGCGGCGGAGATCGTCGGGCAGGTGCTCGAGCTCGATGGCGCCGCCGCTGAGGGCGACGGCGGCGACCAGGGTCTTGCCGAGCTCGCGGATGTTGAGCGGCCAGCTGTAGTCGAGCAGCGCGCGCGCCGCCTCGGCGCTCAGGGTGACGGCGTCGGCGCGCTCGGGCAGCTGGCGCTCGAGCAGCGCGGCCAGCAAGAGGCCCAGGTCCTCGATGCGCTCGCGCAGCGGCGGCAGGGTCAGGGTCCAGCCGGCGACGCGGCCGAGCAGGTCGGGGCGGAACTTGCCGACCTCGACCATGGCGTCGAGATCCTGGTGCGTCGCGGCGCACAGCTGCACGTCGACCGCGACCGCCTTGGTGGCGCCGACCGGGGTGACCTCGCGCTCCTGCAGCACGCGCAGCAGCGCGGCCTGCGAGGTCAGCTCGAGATCGCCGATCTCGTCGAGGAACAGGGTGCCGCCGTCGGCGCTGCGCACCAGCCCCTTGCGGTCCTCCAGCGCGCCCGAGAAGGCGCCCTTGCGGTAGCCGAACAGCTCGGTCTCGACCAGGGTGTCGGGCAGCGCGCCGCAGTTGACCGGGACGAAGTCGCCGCGCCGGCCCGACAGCGCGTGCACCGCGCGCGCGACCAGCTCCTTGCCGGTGCCGGTCTCGCCGCGCACCAGCACCGCGACCGAGGCGCGCGCGACCTGGGCCAGGGCGTCGAAGCGACGCGCCAGCGGCGGCACCAGGGTGCCGAGGCCAGGCGCCTGCGGCTTGAGCTGCGCGGCGTCGAGATCGATGGCGTCGCCGACCGCGGACGGCACGGCGTCGCGGAACATGAAGAAGGTCTGGCCGATCTCGATGACGTCGCCGTCGCCGAGGCGGGTCACGGTGGCGGGCTCGCCGTTGACCACGGTGCCGTTCTTGGACTGCGCGTCCTCGACGGTCCAGCCGCCGTCGCTGCGCAGGATGCGCGCGTGGGTGGTCGAGGCCTGCGGGTCGGGCACCCGGATGGTGAGGCGGCGGCGCTCGCCGTCGCGCTCGCGGGTGGCGGCGCGCACGCGGCCGCGGCCGACCACGACCTCGTCGATGTTGACCAGCGGGTAGCGCGCGCCGGCGGCCAGCAGGCGGTGGCGCTCCAGCACCAGCATCAGGTAGGGCGCGGGGCGCTCGGTGGCGCGGGCCAGGCGCACCGAGCGCGACTGTGTCAGATCGACATCGCTGTCGAGAAAGTCGTCGTCGACGTGCGAGCCGCTCATGGCTCACACCCTCGCGCAGTCGTGGTCGCTCCCCGGGCCGTACCCATCACCGGGCGTGAGTATCACACAACCCGGACGCCAGGAGCGCCGCCAGCCGCGCCGGATCGGGCAGCCCGCGCGGCAGCAGCCAGGCCTCGGCCGAGGCGCACAGGGCGCGGCCGTCGTCGCCGCCGAGGTAGCGCCCACGTGCCCAGCGCACGCCATGCGCCATCAGCGCCATGCCGTGGCCTTCGGCGGTGGCCTCGCCGGCCGCCAGCAGCGCCAGCGCGCGGGGGCGATCACCGCGCTGCGCCGCGGCCACGCCGCGCATCACGTTGGCCATCGCGGCGGCGCCGGGCCGGCCCTCGCGCGCCATGCGATCGGCGGCGTCGTCGGCCTCGCGGTGCAGCGCGGGGCGATCGGGGTGCCCGTGCGGGGTCGCGGCGGCCAGCGCCAGCGCGGCGCGGGCGCGCAGCGAGCTGGCCACGATGCGCACGTGCTGCACGTGCATCAGGTAGGACCGGCGCAGCGTGGGCCAGAAGGCGCGCATGCGATCGTAGGCGCCGCGCGCGTCGCCGTCGTAGAGCTCGAGCTGCGCCTGCACGTTGAAGACGCCCCAGCGCCGGGTGAAGCCGCTGGAGGGCAGGGCGGCGATCTGCGCGCGCAGCTCGCCGACGTCCTTGCCCATCATGCAGCCGACCAGCGCCAGCGGCAGCTTGAGGTACTGCGCCTGGTGCTGGTTGCCGCGCTTCTCGGCCAGCTCGGCCTCCAGCTCGAGGCGGCCGATGCGCTCGCGCACCTCGGCGAAGTCGCCCAGCTGCATCAGGATCTGCAGCACGGTGCCCTGCAAGAAGCGCAGCTCCCAGCCGGCGCCGCGCACGCGGGTGCGCAGCATGCGCTCGGCGTCCTCGCAGATGGGGCGCGCCTTGCGCCACTCGCCGCCGTAGTGCAGCGCGGTGCCGGCGGCCAGGCCGCTCAGCGCCAGGGCGTGGTCGTCGCCGGTGCGCTCAGCGATGCGGCGCACCGTCTCGGTGACCTCCAGCGCGCGCGCCACGCCACGCCCACCCAGCGCGGCCATCGACAGGCCGTAGATCGCCAGCGTGCGCGCGATGCGCCGCGGATCGCCCGACTCCAGCGCGAACAGCACGGCGCGGGCCTGGAAGTCCATCGCGCGCAGCGGATCGACGAAGACCAGGCCGGTGCCCGCGGTCCAGCAGGCATCGGCGCGGCGCAGCAGCTCGGGCGGCGCGCTGGCGGTCCGACTCTCGCGGAACTCCAGGCCGCGCAGGCGCACCCGGGTGCGGTGCCAGACGTAGGACGCCAGCGAGACGCGGCGATCCTCGGGCAGCGTCAGCCCGACGTCGGCCAGCACGCCGCGCAGCAGGGTCAGCCCCTCGTCGATACGCTCCTCGTGCAAGAGCTGCTCGACCGCCAGGCGGCGCAGCTCGAGGGCGGCGTCCCCGCTGGTGCGCGCGGCGGCGGCGCGGAAGGCGCGCGCGCCCTCGACGGCGCGGTCGGCGTTGACCAGGGCGTGGCCGAGCTCGACCAGCACCGGGCGCTCGACCTCGTCGCCGCCGGGCAGGCCGAGGTCGAGGGCGCGCTGGTACAGGCGCGCGGCGCGATCGAAGGCCAGGGCGGCGCGCGCGTGCTCGGCGGCCTCCAGGGCGTAGCGGGCCGCGCGCGCGGGTTCGCCGGCGGCGGCCCAGTGCACCGACAGCGCCTCCAGATCCCCCGAGCCGCGCGCCTCCAGCACGCCGGCCAGGCGCCGGTGCGCGCCGGCCAGGGCCTCGGCGTCGAGCGAGCGCAGCAGCGATTCGCGCACCCGGTCGTGGTAGCACTCGACCAGATCGGCCGCGCGCAGGCCGCGCGCCGCGACCAGGTGGGCGCTGCCGAGCTCGCCGATCAGCGGCGCCAGCGCCGCGCTGTCGACGTCCGCGACCTCGGCCGCGATGTCCTGCGCCACCGGGCCGCCGGCGACCGCGATGGCGCCGAGCAGCCGCTGCGCCGGCGCGTCGAGCCGCCCGATGCGGGCCTGCAGCGCGTCGTCGAGCAGCAGCGGGCCAGGAAGATCGCGCTGGTGGCGCACCAGGGCGTCGATGAACAGCGGGTGGCCGCCCGACTCGTCCACGATGCGGGTCAGATCGCCCTGCTGCGCGCCGCCGCCGAGCAGGTGCAGCGCCAGGTGGCGCGCCTCGTCGCGCGGCAGCCGCGGCACCGGCAGCACGCGCACCGGCCCGGGCAGCCCGGCGGCCAGCTCGTCGGCGGGGCGGCCCCCGCCGGTGCGCACCGTCGCCACCACCAGCAGGCTGGGCCCGACCGGGCCGCGCAGCACGTCGGCCAGCAGCGCCAGGCTGTCGGCGTCGGCGCGCTGCACGTCGTCGATGGCGATGACCACCGGGCGCGCGCGAGCCAGGCGGGTCAGCAGCTCGCGCAGCGTGGCGAAGACCACGCGCCGGATCTCGTGCGGATCGCGGATGGCGCCCGGCTCGCCGGCGCTGCGTGCCAGGCGCGCCAGCACCGGGAAGGCCTGCGCCAGGCGGGCGGCGTCGGGCGGCGCCAGCGCGGCCACCTCGGCGTCGCCGAGCTCCTCGAGGTGGTGGCTGAGCGCGTCGATGACCCCGTCGACGGCCTTGAAGGGCACCGACTCGCGCTCGTAGCAGCGCCCCGCCAGCACCAGCACCTCGGCGGGCAGCGCGGCCACGAAGGCGCGCATCAGCGTGCTCTTGCCGACGCCGGACTCGCCCTCGACCAGCACCGTGCGCGCGCCGGTCCGCGCCGCGGCCAGCTCGTCGGCCAGCACGCCGAGCTCGCTGCGCCGACCCACGAAGGGCGTCTGCGCGTCGGCCGCACGGACCTCGGGCGGCAGCGGCGCGCCCAGCTGGCGCAGCACCTCGGCGCCTCCCGGCCGGCGCTCCGGCTGCGGCGCCAGCAGCGCCATGCACAGCGCGTCGAGATCGGGCGGCGTGCCCGGCGTCAGCGCCGAGGGCGGCATCGGCGCGATGCGCCGCTTGGCCTCCATGACGTCGATGACCGGCCCGCTGAAGGGCAGCTGCCCGGTCAGCGCCTCGTACAGCATGACGCCGAAGCTGTACCAGTCGCTGGCCGCCGAGTACTCGCCGAGGGCGTTCTCGGGCGCCATGTAGGCCGGCGTGCCGATGATCTCCTCGGAGTCGCGCCGGGTCTCGTTGATGTCGGCGGCCAGGCCGAAATCGAGGATGACGACGCGCCCGGCCTCGGTGACGAGCACGTTGGACGGCTTGATGTCGCGGTGCACCCGCCCCGCGCCGTGCAGCGCATGCAGCCCGCGCGCGAGCTCGCACAGCGCTGGGCGCAGGCGCACCTCGTCACAGCCCAGGCCGGCGCCGGCGCCCGGCTGCGCCACCATGCGCGCCCCGGTCAGCGCCGAGGTCAGGGTCTCGTCGAGGTCGGCCGGCGTGGTCACGCGCGCGCGCACGCGCTGGCAGAACGGCACCCCGTGCACCAGCTCCATGGTGAAGAACCAGCCGCCGTCCTCCTCCATCAGCTCGCCGAGGGCGACCAGGTTGGGGTGGCTGAGGCCCGCCAGCAGGCGGAACTCGCGCTTGAAGCGCACCAGCCCCTGGGCGCTCAGCCGGCGCAGGGTCTTGAGGGCGACGTCGGTGTCGCGCTCGCGATCGTGGGCCTGGTAGACCACGCCCATGCCCCCGGCTCCGAGCTTGCGCACGATGCGAAAGCGACCGCCGCTGAGCTCGGCGGGGATGGGGCGGGACATGGGTCGTTCATAGCAAGCCGCGCGAGCGAGGACCAGTCAGGTCGTCACATGGGCGGAACACTGGAACAGCTTTGCCGGGCGCCCTGGAACCGGCACTTGTCCCAGGGCGCCGCCGCAAGCGCTGGAAATCACGAGCGCGTGGGACGCGGTGGTTCGGCACGGCCCTGGCAATGCCCCCCCGTCATGGCGACCCTGTGGAACACTGTCGAAGAGCGGAATCGCACCCTGGTTCGCAACGCTTTGGTGCTGTTCAACGCGGGCGAGGTTGAGGCCTACCTGGAGCTGTACGACCCCGAGCTGGTCTTCCACGGCCTCCCGGTCGGGCTGCCCGCCGGGACCGAGGGCGTGCGCGGCTTCTACCAGGGGCTGGCGGCGGCCTTCGAGGACGCCCACTTCGAGGTCGACTACATCATCGCCGCACGCAGCCGCGTGGTGGTGCGCTACACCTTCCGCGGCCTGCACCGCGCCGGCTTCCTGGGGCGCGCCGCCACCGGTCGCCAGATCCACGCCAGCGGCGCCACCATCCTGCGCATCAAGAACAACCGCTGTGTCGAGCGCTGGTCGGATCTCGATGTCGCCGGGGCCATCGACCGCGCGGCCGCGCTCGCGCTGGTGGACGACACCCCGACGGTGAGCATGCGCAGGTTCGAGGCCGCCTGAGCCCGCGCGGGTCGCGCGCGGTGGGGGGAGGCTCACGCGGCTTTGCCGCGGGAGGGGGGACGGGAACGTCCCCCTGACGATCAATCGCTGGTCGGACCTCGATGTCGCGGGGGCAATCGATCGCGCCGCGGCGCTCGCGCTGGTGGACGATACCCCCACGGTGAGCATGCGCAGGTTCGAGGCCGCCTGAGCCCTGCGGGCAGCCCGCCCGCGTAGCTGATCTCGGTCCTTCGGTTGCGCGCGCCGAGGCGCGGCGCAGACTTGGAGGGCGATTCGTTGACCCCCCTGGATCCCCGTTGTACATAGGGCCAGGCCGGTTTTCGACAGCGCCCACCAACCACGAGGACCTTCCAGGATGACGACGACGAAGAGCGATCTGCCCGCGGGCAGGCTGCGCAAGGTGCCCCTGCTTCCCCTGCGCGACATCGTGGTCTTCCCGCACATGGTGGTACCGCTGTTCGTCGGGCGCGAGAAGTCGATCGCGGCGCTGGAAGAGGCCATGCAGCACGACAAGGAGATCTTCTTGTCGGCGCAGAAGAAGGCCAAGACCAACGAGCCCAGCGAGGACGACATCTTCGCGGTCGGCACCCTGGGCACCATCGTGCAGCTCTTGCGCCTGCCCGACGGCACCGTCAAGGTGCTGGTCGAGGGCAAGCGCCGCGGCCGCATCAAGAAGTTCATCGCGCGCGACGAGTTCTTCCAGGTCGAGGTCGAGGAGATGGTCGAGCCGGCGGAGACGTCGGTCGAGACCGAGGCGTTGATGCGGTCGATCTACGCCACCTTCGAGACCTACGTGAAGCTCAACAAGCGCATCCCGCCCGAGATGCTGATCTCGGTGCAGACCATCGATGATCCGGCGCGGCTGGCCGACACCATCGGCGCGCACCTGTCGCTCAAGCTGGCCGACAAGCAGGCCATCCTGGAGACCGAGAGCGCCAGCGCCCGCCTCGAGAAGCTGTTCGAGCTGATGCAGGCCGAGATCGAGATTCTCCAGGTCGAGAAGAAGATCCGCACCCGCGTCAAGAAGCAGATGGAGAAGACGCAGAAGGAGTACTACCTCAACGAGCAGATGCAGGCGATCCAGAAGGAGCTCGGGGAGCGCGACGAGTTCAAGAACGAGATCCAGGAGCTCGAAGACAAGATCAAGAACAAGAAGATGTCGAAGGAGGCGCAGAGCCGGGTCAAGAAGGAGCTCAAGAAGCTCAAGATGATGAGCCCGATGAGCGCCGAGGCCACGGTGGTGCGCAACTACATCGACTGGGTGCTGTCGCTGCCCTGGGAGGACAAGACCCAGGACAAGCTGGACATCACCGAGGCCGAGCGGCTGCTCGACCAGGACCACTACGGCTTGAAGAAGGTCAAGGAGCGCATCCTCGAGTACCTCGCCGTGCAGGCGCTGGTGAAGAAGCTGAAGGGCCCGATCCTGTGCCTGGTCGGCCCGCCCGGCGTGGGCAAGACCTCGCTGGCCAAGTCGATCGCGACCGCGACCGGGCGCAAGTTCGTGCGGCTGTCGCTGGGCGGCGTGCGTGACGAGGCCGAGATCCGCGGCCATCGGCGCACCTACATCGGCGCGCTGCCCGGCAAGATCATCCAGTCGCTGAAGAAGGCCGGCTCGAATAATCCGGTTTTCCTGCTGGATGAGGTTGACAAGATGTCAACAGACTTCCGCGGCGACCCGTCGGCGGCGCTGCTCGAGGTGCTCGATCCGGAGCAGAACCACAGCTTCAACGACCACTACCTCGACCTCGACTACGACCTGTCGGACGTCATGTTCATCACCACGGCCAACAGCCTGCACGCCATCCCGGTGCCGCTGCAGGACCGCATGGAGATCATCGCGCTGCCCGGTTACACCGAGTGGGAGAAGCTGGCCATCGCCAACAACTACCTGGTGCCCAAGCAGAAGGAGAACAACGGCATCACGGCGGTCGATCTCGACATGCGGGACGACACCATCCGCGCCATCGTGCACCACTACACGAAGGAGGCCGGGGTGCGCAGCCTGGAGCGCGAGATCGCCACCGTGTGCCGCAAGATCGCGCGCAGCGTGGTCGGCGCGCCGGCCGACGCCGCGGCGCCCAAGATCAAGGTCAGCCCCAAGAACCTGGCCAAGTACCTCGGCCCGCAGCGCTACCGCTACAACCTCAAGGAAGCCGTCGACGAGATCGGCATGACCAACGGGCTGGCGGTGACCATGTACGGCGGCGACCTCCTGTCGACCGAGGTCAGCGTGGCGCCCGGCAAGGGCAAGCTGGTGCTGACCGGCAAGCTCGGCGACGTCATGCAGGAGAGCGCGCAGGCGGCCATGACCTACGTGCGCACCCGCGCCGAGTCGCTGGGCCTCGACCGCGAGTTCTATCAGAAGGTCGACATCCACGTGCACTTCCCCGAGGGCGCCATCCCCAAGGACGGCCCCAGCGCCGGCATCACCATGGCGACCTCGCTGGTCAGCGCGCTCTTGCGCGTGCCGGTGCGGCGCGACGTGGCGATGACCGGCGAGATCACGCTGCGCGGGCGCGTGCTGCCCATCGGCGGCCTCAAGGACAAGATCCTGGCCGCGCACCGCTCGGACATCTTCACGGTCATCATTCCCAAGGACAACAAGAAGGACCTCAAGGACGTGCCCAAGCGCGTCCTCAAGGTGATGACCATCCACCCCGTCGAGCACATGGACGAGGTGCTGCGCTACGCGCTGGCGCTGGCCGAGCCCGACAAGTTCCTGGTCACGCCCTCGACCACGCTGGACTGGCGCGTGACCCCGCCACCCGCGCTGCTGCCGCAGGACCGCCCCATCAAGAGCGGCGCCGACGCAGGCGGCGGCCCGGCCGAAGAGAAGGCGCCGACGCCGTCGCCGACCGCGAGCTAGCACCTGGAGGTGCGGCCGTCGCGCAGCTTGACCGCGCGCGCCGGCCGCGCTATCCGAACCAGCACGGGCGGATAGCTCAGCGGCAGAGCACTGGTTTTACACGCCGGCAGTCGCAGGTTCGATCCCTGCTCCGCCCACTCACTCGTCGCCTCGCGTGCTGCATCTCTCGGGCTCGGCCCGAGGGATTGACCTTGCCAGCCGTCGCCGTTGACCACGGGCGGCCGCTGCGCGAGCATCTCGGCATGCGCCGAGCTCTGGTCGCGATCTCCCTGGCCCTGGCTCTGGCGGTCACGGGCTGTCGCAGCATGAGCGATCTCAGGCCGCGACCGAATCAGCAGTGGACGATGACGTCACCGCCGGGGGCGGAGCGGCTGTTCCGGGCGCCGGCGTGGGTGGTCTATGCCGCGGCGGTGCGCGCGGCGCAGCAGGTCGGCCTCGACATCGCGGAGGTCGACCCGGCGCGCCAGTACCTGCTGGCCAACCGCGACATGACGACCTTCAGCTGGGGCGAGCTGGTCGGGGTCTACTTCAAGGCGGTCGGCGACTGCGCCTGCTACACGCTGGTGCGCGTGGAGTCGCGCCGCGTGCTGGCCACCAACGTGACCGCGAAGGACTTCACGCTGCCGGTGCTGGAGGCGCTGGCGAGCCAGCTCGCGAGTTCGCCAGGGTTTGCCACCGCGGCGCGCTGAGCTGCTGGAATAGCCTGCGCCGCGTGGAGGTTGCCGCGCGCATGGAGAGCGAGACAGGCAAGGGTGGCTGGTGGACCAGGCGGTCGCACCAGTTCGGAGTCACCGCGCTGGCGGTGGCGCTGCTGCTGGTCGGTGCGGGCTGGTTCTCTGGTTTCGCGCGGGTACTGAGCTGGGTCACGGGGGGCATCTTCGTGGCCGCGCTGTGGCCCGTCCTCGTCATCGTCGGTGGGCTGGCGTTCATGCTGCTGCTCGTCATGGTCGTTGCGATTGGCAGCGAGGGTGGTGGCGATCCGGAGGCGATCAGCAAGGGGGGCGGGGCCGTGATGGCGGTGGGCTGGGGGCTGGGGCGACCGTACTATCGCTGGCTGGCGCGGGTTCGCCATCCGGTGTTCTGGGGCGTCGCGCTCGGTGCGGGGATAGCGGTGGTGGTGCTGCTGTTCGTGGTCGGGGTCGTCATCAAGCCGGGCGAGCAGCGCACGCACGTGGCGCTGCGCGACGCACAGGATCGGCTGGTGGCGTACTTCGTGGAGCAGCGCAGCTTGCCAGGTGCGGTGGAGGGCCACCTCGGGCTGCACACACTCGACCAGGCGGCGCCCGCGGACGCGCTGCTGCGCGATGGCTGGGGCAGGCCGCTGCGCTACGAGTCCGAGGCCGTCGGCGACTCGGTGCGCTACCGGCTGCGCTCGCTCGGCTTCGACGGCAAGGCGGGTGCCGATGACCTGTGCGCGACGGGTGTGCTGCACGAGCGAGTCGTGGAGGCGCCCAGCGCGGGCGCGACCGCGATGAAGACGGCGGGCAAGCTGCTGCGCTGGTGGCGCAAGCGGCAGGCCCGGAAGCGCGGCGAGGCGCCACCGCCCGAGCCAGCGGCCGAGGCCGCGCCTGCGGTCGGTGACCGCGTCCCCGAGCAGCTCAGCCGCAGCACACCGGGGCACTGCTGACATGTAGTCCGCATCGGGTGGTATCCTGGGTCGTAGCTCCACCCAGGAGGTCCGCGATGCGCCGCTTCGTGCTGGTGTTTGCCGTGGTGGTCGCTGTCGCGTCTGCGCCCCGGGTGGCGCGGGCCGATCAGCGCAACTTCGCCGCTGGTAGCCTGATCATCCCGATGGATCTGGCATACCAGGACCAGGGCCTCTTCCAGGCCTACGGCCTGCTGTTCCAGCTGCTGCGCCAGGGCGTGCCGGTGGCCTGGGTCATCGACCCGGCCAAGACCTGGCACGCAGCGCCGTGCAACACCGCGGGCAACCTGTGCGCGTGGGACTGCGCCATCGAGGGCTCGGGCACCAAGTGCAACTACCCGACGGCCAGCCCCGACTTCTTCGTGGCCAGCACGGTGGTGGCCGGCCCCGGCATGGGCACCGCCATCTCGAACCACGGCTATCGCGGCGGGCCGTTCGTGATCGCGGCCGCCAACAAGGCCGCGGCGCTGCCGATCATCGCGGCGTGGAACGACATGGCGATGTGGACCGCGGCGCCGTGGGCGCGGCGCACGGTGTTCCACCCGGTCGCGGTGCACGAGGCCACCGCGGCGTTCAGCGGCTTCGTGGCCAAGGACATGCTGGCGGCGCCGACCATCGCGGTGTTCTCCGACGGCAACGAGGACATCGCGACCAGCTACCTGCGCGCGGCCGGCATCCCGCAGTCCAGCGGCGCCGAGTTCCCGGTCGGCAAGTGCGGCGCGGCCAACTGCGGGCCTGGCACCGCGAACCCCGACATGCTGACGGTGCCCAGCGTGGCCGGCGACATGGGCACCTGCGCGGCGCCCAGCTCGAACCACAAGAACGGGGCGCTGTTCACCACCAGCGGCGTGCCCGCGTACTGCCAGATCATGAGCATGCACTGGGACGTCAACGACCGTGAGACGGTGCAGTGCGGCGGCGCCAACTGCCCCGGGACGCAGGCGGCCTGCGGCAACACGCCGATCACCTATCACGGTCACGAGGTCGTCGCCGAGGTGCGCTCGTTCCTGAAGTACCCGGTGCACTTCTTCGCCGAGTGTCAGGCCGTCAACGCCTACGAGAACACCACCCCCAACCCGGCGTGGCCGTACCTCGATGACTCCGGCCGCGATGGCCACTTCCTGACCACGCGCGGGATGCCGCCGGCGTGCCCGTGCCAGGCCGGCTTCAGCTGTGTGATCGGCGGCTGCGCCGGCGCCGACTGCTGCCAGCCGACCAACGTGAAGGAGAAGGGCGCCGGCTTCCTGATCGCGGCGCAGCCGGCGTCGTCGACGCTGAAGGTGCTGCGGCCCAACGTGGCCTACAACCAGATGGACGGCGAGTTCCAGACCACCGGTGGCAGCGAGCCGGCCTACAACCTCAGCACGTACCTCATGACGATGTACAAGAACAACCGCGAGGTCACCTTCATCACGGGGCCCAACGGACCGGGCTCGCAGGACATCTGGATGACCGGGTATGCCGATGGCTCGTGCGACATCGGCACCGGCGAGGTCTTCCTGCCCGGCGGTGGCGGCGCGTGTGGCACCGGCAAGGTCAGCTATCTCGGCGGCCACGACTACAAGACCGGCGTGCCGCTGAGCGGCAACGGCGACAGCCAGGGCACGCGGCTGTTCCTGAACGCGCTGTTCGAGGCCGACTGTGTGACCTCGGCGGGCCAGCCCAGGATGTCGCTGTCGCTGGGCGGCGAGCTCGAGGTGCGCACGCGCAGCCTGCCGGTGCAGCGCGACTACGCGGCGGGCTATGGCAACAGCGGCAAGGGCGCGGCGCTGGACGCGGTGCTGAACCTCGACGTGCCGGCCACGCTGAGCATCGCGGCGGCGCCGGGCGCGACGCTGACGGCGACGCGCGCGGGCTGGGCCATCGGCGCCATCAGCGGCCTGCCTGTGCTGGCTGGTGATCCGCCGGCCAGCGGCAGCCGCGCCGCCACGCTGCGCTTCACGGCGTATGGCGACTACCAGGTCGCGGTCGGCATGAGCTATCGCGTCGGGCTGTCGACGCTGAGCGCGCCGCCGCAGATGCTGACCATCCGGGTCATCGACGCCGATCCGCTGCCCGATGGCGGCGCCGGCGGAGACGGCGGTGGTGGCGACGGCGGCGGGATCGTCGACGGTGGCGACGATGGCGGCTGCGGCTGTCGCACCGGCGCCGACGCAGGCGCTGGCACACGAGCGCCGTGGCTGGGCGTGCTGGCGGTGGGTGTGCTCCTGGTGTGGCGCCGGCGCACACAGCGCCGATGATCCGAGTGTACGCGCCATCACCGCCGAGATCGTGCTGGTACCCGGGGCGCGGCGCGGCCTAGGATCGGCGTGTGCAGCGTCGTGGCGTCATCATCGCGTTGATCTCGGCCATCCCGGCGATCTTGATCGCGGTGGTGGCGGTCTGGCTGTGGCGCGAGTATCACGCCAAGGATCGCGTCATCGCCGAGCAGAAGCGCATCATCAAGGACCTCGGCCTCAAGCTGGATCGGGCCTGGGCCGAGGAGCTGGTGGCGGACGTGCGCGTCGACGCGGTCGAGCGCGACGCCGCCGGGCAGCCGGTGATGAAGCTGCACTTCGTGCAGTATCGCGCCGGCAGCGAGGTCCCCGAGTTCGAGCGTGATCTGGTGCTGCCCGGCGACGAGTTCTACATCGACGCCCTGGTGGTGAAGTTCGAGCGCGCGCTGGTCGAGGCCGGCGACGGGCTGCGCGGCAAGAGCATGCTGCTGTTCCGGCGCGCCTTCGGCGACCGGCAGCAGCCCAGCCAGGGCGTGCCGCTGTTCCGCAGCCGCGGCGAGTCGCCGGTGCCCGAGGCGGTGCAGGTCGACGGGTCGCCGGGGTCGTTCGAGTCGCAGCTGTGGAGCGAGTTCTGGGCCCTGGCCAACGATCCCGACAAGGCGCGCGCGCGCGGGATCCGGGTCGCGCAGGGCGAGGCGCCGCACGTGCGCGCGGTGGTCAACCAGGTCTACAAGCTGACGCTGCGCGCCTCGGGCGGGGTCGACATCACGCCGCGGCTGCCGGCGGCGGTGGTGGGCACGCGCGATGGCGCTGCCGATGCGGGTGTGGCGCCCTGACGCGGGCGCGACGCGTCGGCCTCAGCAGGGGAACCAGGCACGCAGGGCGGCGCCGGCGCCGTCGGCGACCAGGTCGAGATCGCCGGCGTACAGCTCGACCAGGGGACGCACCAGGGCCAGCGGCAGGCCCAGGCGCTCGGCGGCGCGCTCGCGCAGGTGGCTCAGCGCGTCGGGCTCGGTGCTGCCGTCGGCACGCTGGCAGCGCACCGTGATGCCGACGCCGTCCTTGTCGAGACGCGTCTCGGGGCCGATGGTCACCGCGACCGTGCCGTCGGGACCGGCGGCGGCGACGGCGCGCTCCAGCAGCAGCGCCAGCGTGGTCACCAGATCGGCGGCGTGGGCGCGCAGCTGCAGGCGCGGCTCGATGGGCTCGGCGCGCAGGCTGACCTGGTGGCGCGTGGCGATGGGCTGCACGCGGGCCACCGCGGTGTCGGCGATCTCGTCGAGGTGGGCCCAGCCATAGTCGGGGCACGAGGCCTGCGCGAAGCGGCCCAGGTTGCGCCCGATCTCGGCGAAGCGCTCGGCCTGGCGCTCGATGGCGTTGAGGGCCTGGTTGCGCGCGGCGGCGTCGCCGTGGTGCTCGCGCAGGACCTGGGCATAGCCCAGGATGACGCCGGCCGGGTTGTTGAGCTGGTGCGCGGTGCGTGCGGCCAGGGCGCCCATCGAGGCCAGCTGGGTCGCCAGCTGGATCTCGGTCAGCAGGTCGCCGTCGGGGCCGCGGTCGCAGGTCGCGGCGGTGACCTGGGCGATGAAGTGCGCGATGTGCTGATCGAGCGGGGCGAAGGGGCGCTCGCGCTCGGCGCGCAGGGTGGCCGGGCTGCGCTGGCTGTCGACCGGGGCGTGCAGCACGGCGGGGCCCTGTGCGCGCGCCTCGGCGACGCGCTCGGTCACCGCGGCGGCGACCCCGACCTCGGCCTCGAGCAGGGTGGCCAGCGCGGTGCGCGCCAGCTCGAGGGCGTGCGCGGGATCGGCGGCGCGCCCGATGCGACGGGCGGCCTCATAGGCCGCCTCGCAGCGCGCGGCGTCGAGGCCTGGACCACGCATGCGTCGAGTCTACCTCATGTCCTCGCGAAGCGCGGACATGTCCCGGCGTGCCGGGGCCGGCGCGGGGTCAGCCTGGCCGTCAGTACCAGTTGTAGGCCAGGTTCACGGCCACTTGCTGGAGGCTGCCGTGCTCGTAGCTGACCGTGGCCAGGCGCAGCTGCAGATCGACGGCCGAGCTGGCACCCTGGCTGACCTCGTAGCCCGCCGCGGCGGTGACGGCCACGCCACCGATGGAGTCGCTCTCGCCATCGTTGCCCTGCGCCATCAGGCGGCCCAACCCCAGCCCACCCTTGATCCAGGCCCGATCGCTGACCCACAGCTGCGCGGCCACGGTGCTGGCATTGTTGATGAGCTGGCCGCCGTCGGCGAAGTGGATGACGCCCCAGCCGTCGAACATGACGGCGGCGCGCTGCGACACCATGCCGCCCAGGGTCAGGTTGACCGCGAGCCCCTCGAGGTTCCGGCAGCCGTCACAGGTCATCATGCCCGCGCCCGCCCCGATGCCGACCAGGAAGCCGTCGCGCTTGACGCCGGTGCGCGGCTGGTAGACCGCCTCGGGCGCCGGCGCGGCGGCGTACACCGTCGGTGCGGGTGCCGGCCCTGGCGCGGGCGCGTACACCGGCGCTCCTGGCGGCGCCGGCTCGGCCGCAGGTGGCCCGGCCATTGGATCGACCGGCTGCGCCGCCGCCAGCGCGGACGTCAAGGTGATGGCCACGAGCGGCAGCAGACGACGGCACAGGCGCGACATGGGCGGATCCTCCAGGTAGGGCCCATGCATACGGCAGCCCGCGCCGCCCCCCCGCGGCAAACCCCGGCCCAACCGTCCTTTGCCAGCGCTCGCGATTCCCTTGACATCGCAGCGCGCCTCGCATATCTACGTCCGGCCTTCGCTACCCAGGGGTGGTAGTTAAGTCGGTTATAACGCCGGCCTGTCACGCCGGAGGCCGCGGGTTCGAGTCCCGTCCACCCCGCCAGCAAGTTCAAAGAAAGCCGCGAATTCGTTCGCGGCTTTTTCTGTTACAGGGGCTCGGTTCACCCCCTCGCCGGTCGCGCGGTTGGCCTGCCCCCGGTGCGGCCCGAGCTGCGCGTCAGGATTGTCCTGCTTGGGTGTCGGACGATTCCCAGAGCGTACGGCACGCCTGCTGTCGGCCACGTGCACGACACGGTGCCCGTCCCTGGTGTCGAGCACCTCGACATGCCCGCCTCCCGTCGAGCGGACGATGAGGAGGTAGGGTGGATCGAGGCCCTCGTCGGCCCAGATCTCGTACCAGCCGGCGTCGGCGCTCATCTGTCTGGCGCGAACTCGAGGGTGAGATCGCGGAGGTTGAGAATCGCTCCGGCCGCGAGGAGGAAGTCCATCCCGAGGATGCCCCCGAGATCGAAGCCGTAGTCCATGGCGCCGATCTCCACCTCGAATCGGTGGACGCCGCGATCTCCAAGCGCGACCCGATCGAGCGGTCGAGCGAACACGACTTCGCGGCCGCCGACGCCGCGAAGAGTGCGCAGGCGATCGGTTGGTTCGGGGAAGATCCCGATGGTCCCGGCGATATCTGCGTTGACGATCGTACTGGCCGAACCCGTGTCGACCAGCACGTTGGGCACGTCGACCGAGGCGCCGCGATGGCTGATGGTCAGGGTGACGAACGGCAGATCATCGAGCAGATGCAGGCGCATCGTTCTTCCGGATCCCGACCCAGGGCCGCTCCTCGATCTCGAGCGCGCGGTTCTCGGTGTGCACGAAGTAGAGTTCTCGCTCGGGGTGCTCACGCCGCAGCTCGCGGTGGCGCCGGAGCGCGGTGGCTCCATCCGCGCACGCCTCGACCAGCGCGATGCGATCGAACAAGCGGCGCCGATTCTCGGTTCGAGCGTCCAGTGCCTCGATGATGAGCCACTGATCCGGGTGAGCCGTGCAGACGTCCGTCCAGCGCATGATGCCCTGACCCTAGCAGCGCCCCGTGGGGGCCACAACTTTCGTCAGAGATGGCTGTTCGTGACGAAGCGGGCTTGCACAGGCCAGAAGCAGGGGAACGAAGCTGGACGGGATCAGTTCGTGATCTACTACCCGTGAGGATGACGTGAGCTACCAACTCCCAGACGCGAAGATGCTCGCGGCTCTCGATGCGAGCAGGCGGAGATGAGCCCCGTCGCGCTGCTGTTGTGCGTCACGCCCGGCTTTCGTCTGTGACCGGAGTTGGCTATGGTGGCCGACATGGGGACCAGGGCCTGGGGGATCTTCGTGCTGATGTGCGTTCTTGGCGTTGGCTGTGGCGCGGCGACCGGGCGCAACACGAGCAGGAGGGACGCCATTCGCGTCGCGATCAGGCGGCACGCGCCTCCGATCGAAGCTTGCTACGAGCAGCACCGAGGCGAGTCGGGGCCAGTCACGTTGCACACCCACTTCGTCGTCGACGAGGCCGGCACCGTCGGACTGGCCGAAGTGGCGCCAGGCAAAGCGCTGCCCGAGCAGGCCAGACCGCTGGCCGAGTGCGTGCTGACGGTAATCCGGGGGATTGCCTTCCGGCCCGAGCCTGCAGGGGGCCGCACCGAGGTGAACTATCCCATCACGTTCCAGGAGGCGCCCCCGCCCCGCTAGCTAACCAGTTGGCGGCGGACGGGAGGACACGTGCCGCAAGATGGCGCGCAGCGTGTCGCGGAGCACCGCCACGTCGCGGGTTGCTTCCCAGCGGTTGGCGGCCTCTCGCATCGCGGCACCGAGGTCGGCGTCCCTCACAGCTGTGACGCTGTTACACCCAGGATCCACTTCCCTCCACAACTCTCCACCCACCGCACGACCCTCGACCTCGCAACCCCGCGAACCCATCTCCGACGCTCCACCCGGATCCACATGGATGCGCTGGCTGGTTCGCTTTCGAGTCCCGTCCACCCCGCCCAAAGCAGCACAAAAGCCGCGAATTCGTTCGCGGCTTTTTCTGTTTCGGGGGCTCGGTACACCCCTCGCGGGTCTCGCGGTTGGCTCGCTGCCTGCCCGTCGCAGGCCGGAACGGATGGGAGTCGACCTCTAGTGCGTGTCGGTCGCGAGCGATAGGCCGTTCCTGCACGTCTGGGTGCTGGTGAAGACCGGTGGCGAAGGGACGGTCCGTCCGAGGGCACAGGGATTTGCCTTCGACTTCGAGAACAAGCAGCTGCGGTTGTCTGAGGCTCTTGCCTTGTTCGGGACCTGCGCGGCCGCTGGCGGGTGCGGATCGATGGCTCTCAGTCCAGCGCGAACCCTCGGTACTTCGCGTCCCACAGCTCGCGCCCGAAATCGAGCCGCGTCACCTCGCGCAGCAGATCCTGCGCCACGAGCTCCCCGTCCTTGGGCTGGCTCGCCTTGCCGGTGAGCGCGCGAACGCACGCCTGCAGCCCCTGTCGTTCTCTCTGCTTCGCCCCGTCCAGGTAATGCAGATGCAGCGGCGCGTCCGCAACCCGGAACACGTGGACCTCGCGGCCCGTCGAGATCTCCTCGAGGTACTCGTCGTTTCGGGACACCCGGCAGCCCACGTCGATGATCACGATCCACTCCCGGATCCTCGCGGCGCAGAGCTCCTCGTCACGCTGGGCAGACGTAGCCTCCTCGAAGTGGTATCGCGCCCTCGTGGGGCCGAACACGTCGGGGACTGCGTCCTCGAGATCGAGCTTCCGATCGCGGATGCACACGATCTCGATGTTCCAGCTCATCGGCAAGCCAGGATACACGATGCGCCCGTGAATGCCCGGTAGCCGGCGAAGACGATTCGTTCCATGGCCTCGGGCGTGTCCAGCGACTGGGTACGGTGGCCACTCACAGCGCAGATGACAGCGCTCTTCGTTCTCGGTGTGGGGAGGCGGGCGGAGGCGGTTGGGTCAGGTGTACTGCCAGAAGGCGGTGGCCTTGCCGTCGGGGTCGGCGAAGACGAACAGGCAGCCGGCGAGGCCGGCCTCTTCCCAGGCCTCGTCGAGGCGGATGCGGTCGAAGTCGAGCATGAAGAGGAAGCCGGCCTCGTCGCGGGCTTCGTGCTGGACCCAGGCGGGCAGGCCGCCGCGCTTGTCGGTGAGGTTGCCCTTCTGCAGGCCGTCGCCGCTGGCCAGCAGCGCGTCGATGGCCTGGCCGAGCAGCATGTCGCGCTCGATCAGCGGCTCCATGCGGCGCTCGTGGATCTCGCCGCGGGGCGGGTGGACCTCGATGGGGCGGGGCGGCATGGCGCGGACGCCCTTGGGGGTCGGGGTTTCGGGGCCGGCCAGCTCCTCGGCGGTGAGCAGGATGGCGACGTTCAGCCCATCTTCGCCCTCCTCATCCTCGGTCGCGGTGCCGTCGGTGACGCAGAAGACGGCGACGCCGGCGTAACCGGGGACGCGATCGCCGAGCTCCAGCTGGATCAGGAAGCCCATCGGCTTGCTGCCAGACCTGGGCCAGCGGTCGGCCGACAGGCCGTTGGGTTGACCGCCGAGACGGCCGACGATCGGCCTGGGAGCTGCCTTGGACTTGGCCTTGGAGCGGGGACGCTCGTCGTCGTCCTCGCTCTCTTCCTCGGCGTCCCCGTCGTCGTCCTCGCTCTCCTCCTCGTCGTCCTCATCCTCATCCTCATCCTCATCCTCATCCTCATCCTCATCCTCATCCTCATCCTCATCCTCATCCTCGTCGCGCGCTCTCTTCTTCCCCTCCGCCGCAAGCAGCACCAGCTTCTCGCTCGTCACACACGCGATCGCCCGGACCTCCGCCGGCTCCAGCTCCAGCGCGCCCTTGAAGCCATCCGCCTTCCTGGCTGCCTCCAGGCGCGTGGCCTCCGCCAGCGCGGCCTCGGGCGACGCCAGGGTCGTGGTCTCCGTCCGCTCGGCGCCCAGCGGCCCCGCGCTCACCTCGAGCGCCGCGCCCAGCACGCGATAGCTCCACACCTCGACCCCCTTGCCGGGCACGGCGCGATACAGGGTCGCGCCCGGCGGCGGCGGCGGCACCGACGCCGGGATGGTGCGCTCACCCAGCGCCGCGGCGGCGGCGAACGCGGGCGTCAGATCCAGCGCGAAGGAGCCCCAGCGATCATCGCTGTCCTGGGCCAGGAAGCGGCGCTGGCCAGCGTCGAACACGATGGTCTCGCGCAGCTTGGCGGCGGCGTGCCGCTTCTCCGGCTCGTTCTGCAGGATGGGCGTCTCGGCGAAGGTCGCCACCTCGGTGCACCCGGCGACGTCGAAGCGCACCACCCGGTTGTCGCCCATGTTCACCAGCAGGATCTCGCCGGTCGCCGCATCGACCGCCGGGAAGTGCTGCCACCTGCGTCCGCCCAGCAGCTCGTCGTAGCGCGGCACCACGTGGAGCTGCCAGCGCTCGCTCATCCAGATCGCGACCTCGGCCAGGCCGAAGCGCACCGGGGCGCCGATCTTGGGGTCCCACACGCTGGCGAAGTCGACGAAGTTCTGATCCTTGATGTTCTTGAAGTCACGCGGCAGGCGAGACGGCGCCGTCACGTGCCGCCACTGCTTGCCCTCGAGCACGAAGCTGTCGTTGTAGTGGCGCCCGTCGTGGGCGCCGCCCCAGGCGATCACCTTGCCGTCGGGCAGCGCCACCAGCTCGAAGTCGTCGCGCTCACCCCAGCCCTCGGGATGTGTCAGCACCAGCCCGGTCCAGGCCGCGCCGTCATAGCTGAACACCGCGCCCCGCTTGGTCACCGCCAGCAGCGCGCTCTCGGTCGCCACCACCGTGACGTCGCCCCAGCCCCACTCGGCCCGACCGGTCTCCTCGTCGACCACATGCTCCCAGCCCGCGCTGTCGTCCCAGCGCCACATCTCCAGGCAGCTCTTCGACACCGCGTACCAGCGCCCGCGCCACATCACATGCCGGGTCTGACCGTAGGCGCCCTCCTTGATGGGCGACGGCTCGGCCTTGACGCCGAGCTCGTGACAGGTCTGGGCGTCGATCTTGTAGAACAGGCGCTGCGCACCCGACTTGCCGTCGTGCTCGCCCGGTCCGGCCATGAACACATTCAGCACCGGGTCCCACACCATGTGGCCCTTCGCCATCAGCGGCGGTCCCACTGGCGCCGACGCGTCACGCTGCCAGCCGCCTGCGCCCAGCACGAACGTGCCCTTGTCGTGCATCGACAGCGTGAGGCCGCGCGTCGGGTGCACGGCGATCAGCGCGTGCGCCTCGCTGCCCAGCTCCTCGGGGTCGAGGCCCTGGTTGCTGAGCTGGACCAGGCTGGTGCCGTCCCAGCTGTAGAAGCGGTACACGTCGTCGCTGCTGTCGAACAGCCAGAACACCGTGGCCTTGCGGCTGGGATCGTAGCCGCCGCCCCAGCCCTCGTCCTTCCACTCCGCGGGCACGCCGGGGGCGTCGAGCCGCCGGGTCCACACGCCATCGGCGCCCAGCTCCCAGAGCCCGACCCGGGTCAGACACACCCACACCGCGCGCGCCGGATCGTGGGCCAGCAGCGCGCCCTGGTCCCAGCTCTCGACCTCGCCGAAATCGATGCTGCCGGTCAGCCCTTCGAGCTCGCTGAGGCCGGTCGCGGTCAGCAGCGCGCCCAGCATCGTCGGGCCGTCGTCGCCGTCGCCGATGCGCCACAGGACGATGCCCTTGCGCGAGGCGTCGTAGCCTCCCATGTGGTGGCCCTCGCCGCTGATCATGATCTTGTTGTCGCCGTACACGACCCAGCGGTTGCCGTCGTAGCTCCAGGCCAGCCCGAAGCCGTCATAGGCGGGACCGCAGACATAGACGGTGCGACCCAGGGCGGCGTCAAAGGTCAGGACGTAGCCATTGAGCTGCATCGACACCGGGGGCACCTCGGCGCCCTGGGGGCGCGCCGGTCCAATGGACTTCCAGCTGAGCTCGAGCATGGGGTCTCCTTTGCGAGTGGGCATGGTACCCGAACGCGACCTCGACCCTGCCCTGGATGGGCGTGGTTTCTCCCGTGGAAAGCGCGATATTTGTGTCGGCACGTGTGCCACCGTGCCAGCCGCCGGTGCCGAGGCTAGATCAGGTTCTCGAAGGGGACGCCCGCCCACTTCGCGATCGCGATCCCCAGCGTGGAGCACCACCCGGTCTCGAACAGTAGCTCGTTGCGCGTGTAACAGGGGTCGGCCATGGCCGACGACGAGGCCTCGGTGACCAGGCCGATCTCCTTGCCCGAGTGCATCACCGCCTTGACGCCGCGGTAGATGTAATCGCTCTCCGCGAAGGCGATCACGCGGGCCAGGTCGGCACGCGCGAGGGCTCGGCCATCCTCGAGCGTCGCGCCATCGCCCACGGCGGCGAAGACCTTGCACTTGCGGTCGTAGACGTGGATGCCATCGGCGCCACAGATCCAGACGAAGTCGCAGGAGTAGTCGGTTTCGGCGCGCGGGAAGCCGCGCGCCTCCAGCTCTGCCACCAGGGCGTCGTGCTGGTCCGCGGGCAGGTGGCGATACGCGAGCTGCTTGGCCCCGTCGCTGCCCAGGCGGTAGATCATCAGCAGGCGCTTGCCATCCTTCACTTCCGACCCGGGGATCTGGACCTTGCCGTCCTCGGGCACCGCCACGGCCTCGTCGAACTTCACCCGCACGGCCAGCGCCGCGATCTCGCGCTGGAGCTGCGGCCTGGGCGGGGCTGGCAGCGCGCGCAGCGCCTCGAGCGCCTTGGCCGGCGAGATCCGGGTCAGGTACTCGCTGTCGTAGCCATCCGTCATGCCGTTGTCATGATCGCGCTCGTACTCGTAGTAGGTGCTGCAATACGGGCACTTCCACAGGCCGTTGCGCTCGAAGCCGAAGGTCTCGAACCGCTGGGTGACCTCCGGCAGCTGGCCCTCCGATTCATGGGTGCGGCAGTACCAGCCCGTGGTCGTGCCCAGGTCGCGACACAGCGGGCAGTCGGTCCACGACGCCGCCGTGGGGTGCGCGGGTGGCAACCGTCCCGCACGCGCGTTGCGCAGGAGTCGCTCCGATTCGGTGCTGGCGCATGCCGGGTCCGGATACGCTGCGAGGTCGATGCCGCGCAGCAGCAGCTGCTTGAGCAGATCGCTGTCGGGCTGCAGGCAGGCCACCTGGAGGATGGTGGCCTGCTGGGCGCCCATGGTCACTCCCAGGTCGAACAGGAGCTGCATGCCCTCCAGGTTGCCGGCCGCGATCGCGACCACCAGCGCGCCGGGGTCGAGCTTGGCGCCGGCGGTAACCAGCTCGCGCATGGCGGTGTGGCGACGGTAGCGCGCCGCCAGCATCAGCGCGGTCAGGCCGGCGTGGGTGCGCGCCTCGAGGTCGGCTCGCTCGGCGGCGTTGGAGACCCGCACGCCGTGATCGTCGAGCGTGGCGAGGAAGAGTTCGGCCTGCGCATGATGCGCCGCGGCCGCTCGTTCCAGCACCAGGGCGACGTTGAGATGGCCCGTGTACAAGGCGTGCTCGATCGCCGTCACGCCATAGGCATCGCGCGTGGTGGCGCTGGCGCCCTCGCCGAGCAGCGCCGTCACGGTCTCGAGGGCACCGGCGCGCGCGGCCAGCATCAGCTGCTTGTCGGCATCACTCGCGGTCGAGCTGCGAATCTGCCACTGCTCGAGCAGCGCCAAGAGCTCGGGGCTGTGGCTCACGCTGTCGAGCGCCGCGGGCGTGACCTTGGCTCCGGCGTCGAGCAGCAGCTGCACGAGCTCGGCGCCGCCCCCTCGGGCAACCACGAGCGGCGCCGTCGGATTGGCGCCGCGGCGCAGCAGCAGCTCGATCAGCGGGAGGCGGCCACTCCGGGAGTTCAAGACGGCGCGATACAGCGCCGTGTAGCCGTGCTCGTCGGCGCCATCGATGTCTGCGCCCGCATCCAGCAGCAGCTCGGCCATCGGGACGGTGCGCGCCCACGCCAGCGCCGCCTGCGCCGGGTACGCGAGCCGGCCCCACTTGTAGAACCTCTCGATGCGCACGCGCGCGTTGATGTCCGCCCCCTCGGCGAGCGCCGCGCGCACGGCATCGAGGTCGTCGTCCACGACGGCCTCGCACAGCCGCAGGTTCTTCTTCTTGTCGGCCTTCACTCCACCCAGTGTCTGTCATCGCGGCGCCCTGATCGAGTCGATCTCAGGGGGCACCTCCCGAGGCCGCCAGGGTATGAAGGCGCTGGTGCGTCGAATGTAGTCGACATAGGCGGGGCGCCGCTCGCGCAAGGCAGCCTCCAGCAGGGTGACGCCCGAGACGCGCAGCAGCAGCACCGTGAGCAGCGCGGGCCCCAGCAGCGCCCAGGCCACGCCAGCGCCCAGCCCGATGAGGCCGAGGCCCCACCACAGCAAGAACTCTCCGAAATAGTTCGGGTGCCGCGAGTAGCGCCACAGCCCGCGGTCCATGACCTGGCCGCGGTTCCCGGGCGCACGCTTGAAGCGCGCCAGCTGCGCGTCGGCGATGGCCTCGCACAGCAGGCCCGCCAGCCAGAGGCCCGCGCCGGCGAAGTCGAGCACACCCAGCGGCCGCGTCGCGCCCCGCGTGGCGGCCGCCAGCAGCGGCAGCGACACCGCCAGCGCCAGGAAGGCCTGCAGCCCGAACACCATGAGGCCGCTCAGCCACCAGAAGCGCGCGCCGTGGCGCTGGCGCATCGCCGCGTAGCGATGGTCCTCGCCGTGGCCGCGGCGCAGCAGGAGATAGCCACTCAGGCGCAGCGCCCACAGGGTGACCAGCACCAGCGCGAGCAGGCGGCGCTCGGGCCGGCCGTGGCCCAGCCCGTAGCCGACGCCGGCGATGATCGCGAACGCGACCCCCCAGAACGGATCCACGATGCTGGCGTCCTCGAGGCGCAGGCTGACCAGCCAGAGCACGAACATCGCGCCCAGCAGCGTGAGCAGCGAGACGGTGGCGACCGTCGCGAGCACGGCTACACCGGCTCGCGTTCGAACAGCAGCTGCACGCAGCCGAGGTAGCGCTCGGCGTAGGCGCCTTCGCATTCACACAGGTAGTAGGCCCAGGTGCGCCAGAAGCGCTCGCCGTAGCGGGCCACGATCTCGGCGCGGTGAGGCGCGAGGTTGCGTCGCCACTCGTGCAGCGTGCGCGTGTAGTGCGGCGTGATGTCATCGAGGTGACGCAGCCGCAGGCGCGCGCGCCCGGCGGCGCTGACCAGCGAGGTCACGGTCGGGATCGAGCTGCCCGGGAAGACGTGGCGCTGGATGAAGTCGGCCTCGCGCTGGTGTCGCGCCAGCTCGTGATCCGGGATGGTGATGGCCTGCAGCGCCAGCAGCCCGCCGGGCACCAGGCGCGCCGCGACCTCCGCGAAGAAGCGCGGCAGGTGACGTGCGCCGACCGCCTCGACCATCTCGACCGACACGACCTTGTCGAACTGGCCCTGCAGATCTCGATAGTCGACCTCCAGCACCTGCACGCGGTCGGCCAGCCCGGCGGCAGAGACCCGCTGGCGCGCCAGCGTCGCTTGCTGCGTCGAGATCGTCGTGGTGACCACGCGCGCACCACGCTCGGCCGCGCGCAGCGCCATGCTGCCCCAGCCGGTGCCGATCTCGAGCAGGCGGTCGGACGGCGACAGCTCGAGCCGCTGCAGCAGCCGATCGAGCTTGCACAGGCTGGCCTGCTCGAGCGTCAGCGTGGGCGGTTCGAACACGGCGGCCGAGTACGTCATGGTGGGATCGAGCATGCGCGCGAACAGGTCGTTGCCGAGGTCGTAGTGCTCGCGGATGTTGCGCCGGCTGCCCGCGCGCGTGTTCTCGCGCGCCGCGCGCAGCACGCGAGCGAGCGCCATCCCGCCGCGTGCGAGCCCGCTGTCGAGGGCCCCCATCATCGAGCGATTGCGCACGAAGAGCCGGATCAGCGCGGTCAGATCGTCGGTCTCGAAGTCACCATCCACGTAGGCTTCGCCCGCACCCAGGGTGCCGCCCGCCAGCACCCTGCGCCACATGCGCGGGCGCACGACCTCGATGGTGGCGCGCAGGCCGTCGGGTGCCGGCCGTCCGAAGCGGCGCACCTGGCCCCCGGGGGAGCGGATCTCCAGCTCGCCCTCGGGTAGCGCGGCCAGCGCGCGGCCGAGCAGCCGCTCGGCCAGTGACGTGGTGACGCGCTCGGCGAGGCCGCTGCGCAGCGGCCAGGTCAGTGCGTGGTCTGTGGCCATGACGGCGGTCCTCCTCTGGCTGGAGCCTGGTTGCGCGGATGCTCGAAGTACGGCTCACCCTTGAGCCAGAGCAGTCCGGCCTGGATGTAGATCGCGGCGTGCAGGCGGGCGGTCACCGCGGGATGGCGCAGCGCCGCCGCGAGCAGGCCGGCGCGCGTCAGCGGACGGCGCACCAGGGCGAGCGTGGCGCGAAAGACCTCGCGGCCGTCCTCCCGGTTGCGCATGTCGACCACGAGGCCCTGGCCTGGTGCGGTCAGCCGCCACTGGTAGCGCTGCTGCATGGGAAAGAACGGGGACACGTGGAACGCCTTGGTGAAGCTCGCGCGTGCCTCGGTCGCGCCGGCATCGAGCACATAGGCATGCCGCTCGCGCCACGGGGTGTTGGTGATCTCGGCGACCACGGCGTCCAGCGCACCGCCGCGGTCGAAGCAGTAGTAGAAGCTGACCGGGTTGAAGACATACCCGAGGCTGCGCACGTGCGTGAGCAGCCGGACCGCGCCCCCTGGCCGCCGGCCCAGCGCCGCCTCGACGCGATCCCTCACACAGTCGGCCAGCGGGCGCCGCGGATCGCCCAGGTAGTCCTGGCGATGGAACGACAGCGGCCGCGGCCGCTCGACCCCGAACAGCGGCGCCAGCGCCAGCGCCAGGCCTGGGAGCTCGTCGAGGTCGAGGTACAGCATGTACAGGCGGAAGCGAAACTGGTGCGGCCGTGGCACGTGGCGGGTGTGCGTGACGACGCCGTGGTAGATCGCGCTCGCCGTCACGGCTGCACCCCGAGGCGCTCGCACACGCGCAGGGCGCTGGCCACGCCGTCCTCGTGGAAGCCATTGCCCCAGTAGGCGCCCACATACGAGGTGCAGCGGTGATCGACGAGGGAGCCATGCCGCGCCTGCGCCGCGATTCCGGCGGGCGTCAGCACGGGATGGCGATAGTCGAAGCGCCCGAGGATGCGGTCGGGCCTGATGCGCTCGCCCGTGTTGAGGGTCACGAAGTACTCGCGTGCGGCGTCGAGCGGCTGCAGCCGGTTCATCCAGTAGGTCAGGCGCGCACCTCCGCTGGCCTCGCCGTCGAGGTGGACGTTCCACGACGCCCACGCACGCCGCTCGCGTGGCATCAGGGTGTGGTCGGTGTGCAGCACGGCCTGGTTGGCCTGGTACGGGAAGGCGGCCAGGAGCTCGCTCTCCAGCGGCGAGGGATCCGCCAGCAGCGCGTGCGCGGTGTCGGAGTGGCACGCCAGCACCACATGGTCGAAGCGCTGCTGGCCGCCGAGCTTGCTCGTCACCACGGCGCCGTCTCCCGTGCGCCGGACGCTCAGCACCGGGTCGCCAATCCGTGCCTGCCCACGCAGCCCGGCCAGGATGGCGCGGACATAGCTGCGTGCGCCACCCGGGATGGTCAGCCACTGCACCGAGCGCTGCACGCGCAGGAAGCCGTGGTTGTCGAAGAAGCGCGCGAAGGTCCGGGCCGGAAAACCCTCGGCGCCCGCGCGGCTGGCGGACCACACCGCGCGCACCAGCGGCAGCAGGTGATCCTCGATGAAGGCGCGCGAGTAGCGCCGCCGCGTGACCCAGCCGAGCAGCGGCTCCTCGGGGCCGGCGTCCAGGAGCTCGCGCGCCTCACGATAGAAGCGGACGATGTCGAGCGCCATGCGGTGAAAGCGGGGATCGAGCAGGCGACGCCGCTGCGCGAACAGCGCCGACAGGGAGTGGCCGGCGTACTCGAAGTCGCGCTGCTCGCTGCGCGCCGACATGCTCATGTCGCTGGGCGCCCAGGCGACGCCGAGCTCGCCCAGCAGGCGGACGAACCCGGGATAGGTGCGGGTGTTGAAGACGATGAAGCCGGTGTCGATCGGGATGGGCCGCTCGCCCTCGCGCACATTCACGGTGTTGGCGTGGCCACCCGCGCGATCGTCGGACTCGAACAGCACCACCTCGTGGCGACGGGCCAGGTAGTGCGCGCAGGTCAGCCCCGAGACCCCGGACCCGACGATGGCGATCTTCATGGCTGACCGGCCCGGCGCGGCGCCAGCAGATGGTGCGCGATCACCCACTCCTGTCCCGCGGCGTACCCGAACAGCTCGGCGCAGGCGAGGAAGAAGATCCCCCAGCGCTCGAACATGCGGCGGGCCTGGCGCGCGCCGAGCTCGCGCGTGAACAGCGCCAGGACCTCGGCGCGGCGCTCGCTCAGGTTGTGGTGCCAGGCCTCGGCGGTGCGCGCATAGTGGGTCCCGGGCAGCGTCCAGGTCTGCACCGTCCCCAGCGGCGACCCGAGCCGCTGGGGCAGATCGACCGACGGCATCATGCCGCCGGTGAAGAAGTGGCGCGCCATCCAGTCGTCGTCGCCGTCGAGGTCGTAGCTGTACGCGAAGGTCCGGTGCGCGAACACGTGCAGGAACAGTCGACCGTCGGGGACCAGCCAGCCGTGGATGCGCGCCAGCAGCGCGGCCCAGTTGCGCATGTGCTCGAACATCTCGACCGAGACCACCCGATCGAAGCGCCCGCTGGCCGGCGGTGGCGCGAACGCGTTCATGTCGCAGGTCAGCACGCGCACGTTGGCCAGCCCGCGCGCCGTGGCGCGGCGCCGGATCAGCTCGGCCTGGGGGCGCGAGTTCGACACCGCGACGATGTCCGCCCGCGGGAAGCGCTGCGCCATCGCTAGGGTCAGGCTGCCCCAGCCGCAACCCAGCTCGAGGATGCGCTGGCCGTCGGCGAGGCCGGCGCGCGCCATGGTCAGCTCGAGCATCGCCGTCTCGGCGTCGGCCAGCCGCGACACCCCGGGCGGGAAGTAGGCCGAGCTGTACTTCAGCTGTGGGCCGAGCACGGCTTCGAAGAACGCGGGCGGCACCTCGTAGTGCTGGTCGTTGGCCGCCTGCGGCGAGAGCGCGATCGGGCCATTGGCCATCATGGCCACGAAGCGCCCCAGCGCCTGCTCGCGATCCTGGTGCCGGCGCCGTTCGGCATGCAGGCGATCACGCACGATGTGTCGAATCCCGAGCCGTAACAGGGGCTGTGGGACCATGCCGAGCTCGGCCAGCTGGATTCCAATCACGGGATCGAAGATAGACGATTAGGACGGATGTGCAACCATAAATCGTCCTAATCGTCTATTTGCGTTGTGGTGATCGTCTTATTCGTCTAGGCTGGCGCCATGGACGAGCTGCTCTCCACGAACGCGGCGGCACTGCTGCTGGGCGTCGGCCCCACCGCGATCAAGCGCTGGTCCGACGACGGCACGTTGCCATGTGTGCGCACCGCGGGCGGACATCGGCGCTTCCGCCGCGCCGACGTCGAGCGCCTGCTGGGGTCGCGGCAGGTTGACGGTGATGCTGGGTCCGACGGCGAGCTCGAGCGCTGGCTCGCCGCGCTGCTGTCGAGCAGCGACGGACACGAGATCGAGGGGCTGCTGCTGCTCGCGCGTGCGCGGGCGGGCGCCTGGTACCGGGCGCTGCCGGTGGTCGGCCAGCTGGTGCGCGAGATCGGGCGGCGCTGGGAGGCGGGCCTGCTCGACGTCATGCAGGAGCACGCCGCGTCGGATCGGCTGTCGCGCGCGCTGGCCAGAGTGTCCGACGCGATCCTGGTGGCGCCAACGGCGCCGCGCGCCCTGCTGGTCACGGTCGAGGGCGATGACCACACGCTGGGGCTGTCGATGGCGGAGCTGTGCCTGCGCGAGGTCGGCTGGCAGACCCGCTGGGCGGGTCGCGCCACGCCTGCGGGCGAGCTGGCGGCCGGGCTCGGCCGCGGCGAGATCGCGCTGGTGGCCGCATCGGCATCCGCGTTCTCGTCCGATGCCGGCCGCCTGTCGGCCTGGCTGGGGACCGTGGGGCCGGCGGCCGCCGACGCTGGTGTCGAGCTCGTGCTGGGTGGCACGGGCGCCTGGTCCGACCCGCCCAGCTTCGGCGTCCGCGCGCGAGACTTCTCCGAGCTACATGCCTACCTGGCCGGCCTGTCGAGCTCTATCGCCCAGCGCAGGCCACGCCCGCACGGCTGAGGCTGCGACTGTCAGGGGCTGCTGCCCATGGTCGGGTGGGGCTGGCGTGACGGGGTGACCCAGTCGATCGGGTAGGCCACGGTGAGCTTGCGCGGCGCGGGGTCGGGCAAGGTGATGACCAGCTTGCGCACCACCTTGGCGACGCAGCGGGCGGCGGCGCTGGCGGTGGGGCTCTTGGCCGAGACGCCCGACAGCTTGCCCCTGGCCGCGATGGTGAAGGTGACGGTCACCGTGGTCGGGACCTGCACGTCGGCGACGCCGGGCGGCGGGCGCCCCGGCCTGGCGGGGAACTTGACCATGCAGGCCTGGAGGTCGTCGCGCGTGCTGGCGAAGGCAAGGTCGACCTCGGCGGGCCACGGCGGGGCCACGGTGAGGCCGAACTCGAGGTCGCGCTCCTGGCCGTCGGCGTCGGGCGGCAGGCGGACGCTGCGCCAGCCGCCGACGCAGCCGCGCAGCCAGTCGAGGCCGGCCACCTTGGTGTCGGTGACGCGGCCATCGGCGGCGACGTGCAGCGTGACGGTGCCGGCGCCGGCCTTGCCGGGCTGCTGCTGGAGCACGCGCCGGTAGCAGTCGCGCAGGCGCGGCAGGAAGTGCTCGACGACCTGCCTGCGCGGGCCCAGCGCGCCCAGCGGCCCCAGCTTCACGATGGGCAGGCCGGCGCCGAGGCGCAACGGGCTGAACGCGGGCTCGCCAGGGCGGCGGAACTGTCCATCCGCGGTGTCGAGCGGGTCGGTGCCGTCTGGTTGCGCCCCGGCCAGGCCAGCGAGCGCGAGCAGCAGCGGCAAGCCGACGCCGAGGCCGCGGATCATTTGCTGCCGAAGTAGATCATGAAGCCGATGCCCACCACGATGAGACCGACCGGGATGGGGCCGTACATCACGCCGACGTAGCGCGAGTAGCTCCACTTCCAGTCATCTGCCGCCTGCGGATGCTGCCCATAGGCCGGATAGCCCGGGGGTGGAGGCGGAGGCGGATAGCCGTGGGGCTGTCCATAGGGCGGCGGGGGCGGCGGCGCGGGATAGCCCTGCCCGTACTGGGGTGGCGGCGGGGGCGGAGGATAGCCCTGCGGCTGCCCATACGGTGGTGCCGGAGGATAGCCCTGAGGGGCCTGCCCATATTGTGGTGGCGGTGGTGCCGGCATGCCGCCCTGGGGGTGCGGGTACGGCTGTGGCGGCGGGTAGCCCTGCGGCGCCTGTCCGTAGGGCGGCGGCGGCGGGGCGGGATAGCCCTGCTGCGGCTGGCCGTACTGCGGCTGGCCATACTGCGGCTGGCCCTGCGGTTGACCTGCGGGCGGCGCCCCGGGTGGGCCATGGGGAGGACCGGGCGGATATCCGGGCGGCTGGCTCATGGCCCATCGTAACGCTATTCGGTGCCGGCCTTGAGCACGAACGGATAGGTCACGACGACGACGCCGCCCTGGGGCTTGGGGAACTCCCAGCGGCGAATGGCTGCGGCGAAGCACTGCTCGACGGGGGGGTTGCCCAGCGTGGTGGACTGCACGATCGAGGCCGCGACGGCGCCGGTCGGCGCGATGGTGAACTGGACCGTGACCCGGCCCTGGAGCCTGGGGTTGCGCGTGCGCTCCTTTTCGTAGCAGAACTTCACCTCGTTGAGGTGGCGCCGGATGATGCGGCGGATCAGCTCCTTGTCGAGGGCGCCGCGGACCTCGGGGGTGCCGGGGACGACCTCGGCGGGCAGCGCCTTGGGGGCCTTGGGGTCGGCGGACCTGGCGCCGTAGCCGCTGCCGCCCGGGGCGCCGGAGCCCTGGCCCACGGTGCCAGGGGTGCCGAGGCCGATGCTGTCGGTCGGTGCGGCGGGGTCGGCTGCGGTGGGCGCTGCCTGGTCGACGGGTTCGGCGGGCTCGGCGGCGTCCCCGGGGCCGGCCGGATCGCCGGGCAGGGGTTCGGTCACCGCCGTCGCGGGGGTGGCGGTCGCCACTGGGGTGGGCGGTGCGGCCGTGGGTGGGGCTGCGTTGTGCGCGGTGCCGCCACAACCAGCGAGCAGCGCGAGCACCAGGATGCCAGGACGTGTCGTCATCCCGACAGGGTCGACGGGATGCGCGTCGCCGTCAACCGCATGCGGCTGCTAACATGGGCGCGTGGAGCCTGTCCCTGTCGACCCGCGCATCGGCAAGGTCCTGCAGGGGCGCTATCGCGTGGTCGAGCGGCTGGCCGCGGGCGGCATGGGCGTGGTGTATCGCGGCGAGCGGCTGCAGCTCGGGCGTACCGTGGCCATCAAGTTCCTGCATGCGTGGGCGTCGGGCTCGCCGGATGCGCTGCGGCGCTTCGAGATCGAGGCGCAGGCGATGAGCCGGCTGCAGTCGGCGGCGTGCGTTTCGGTGATCGACTTCGGCACCGAGGCCGGCGCGCCCTACCTGGTGATGGAGTTCGTCAGCGGCGACACCCTGCGCGACGTGCTGGAGCGCGGGCCGATGCCGCGCCGGCAGGCGCTGTCGATCATGCGCCAGGTGCTGTCGGGGCTGGCGCATGCCCACGGCCATGGCATCGTGCACCGCGACATCAAGCCCGAGAACATCGTGCTGACCGAGGTCGCGGGCTTCGACGTGCACGCGCGCATCCTGGACTTCGGGGTCGCCAAGCTGCGCGACAGCTCCAGCCAGCTGACCGCGGGCATGGCGGTGGGCACGCCGATGTACATGGCGCCCGAGCAGTCGTCGGGGGGCGCCATCGATGCGCGCACCGATCTGTATGCCGCTGGGGTGGTGCTGTTCGAGATGCTGACCGGGCGTCGCCTGTTCGCGGGCAGCGGCCTGGCGCTGATCCGCGCGCACTGCGAGGACGCGCCGCCGACGCTGGCGAGCCTGGCGCCCGAGCAGACGTTCTCGGCCGCGCTGGAGCAGGTGGTGGCGCGCGCGCTGGCCAAGCAGCCGGCGGCGCGCTTCGCCAGCGCGGCGGAGATGGCGGCGGCGCTGGACGAGACCCCCGAGGCGGCCGAGCGGGGCAGCAGCATTCCGCCGGGGGCGGTGGTCGCGGGGGTGACGGCGTCGGGGGCGATGGCGGCGCCGGGGGCGATGGCGGCCCCGGGGGCGATGGCGGCGTCGGGGGCGTCAGGGGCGTCAGGGGGATGGCGTCGGGGGCGGCGCCGGCCCCAGGTTCAACGCGAGGCTGGAGGTCGCGACCCGCGCTGCTGCTCGGCGGGGCGGTGGTGGTGGTCGCCGTGGTGCTGGCGGTCGTGCTCGGCGGGCGCAGTGGGTCGAGCGGGTCGCACGCCGTGGCCGCGGCCGCCGACGCGGGGCTGGCACCGCCCGCGCGGGCCGCCGACGCCGGCACCCGCGCGGGGCCGTCGTCGGCCGAGCTCGCCGAGCTGGTGGCGCTGGGGCGGCGCGATCCGTTCGCGGCCACCAGCCGGCTCAAGAAGCTGCGCGTGGCGCGCCCTGATGACGCCGAGATTCCGTACTTGCTCGGCAACATCTACTGCGCGCGCGAGATGTGGCCCGACTGCTTCGAGGCCTACCGGGCCGCGCTGCCGCGCTATCGCGACGACGCCGTCCTCATCGCCAACCTGATCCGCTCGTTCAACAGCGATCGCCAGCACCCCCGCGGGATGGCCTTCGTGGAGCGTGAGATCGGCGTCAGCGCCCTGGCCCAGCTGGAGGCCACGGCCAGCGATGCGCGCGTTGCCGGCCACATCCGCCGGCGTGCCGCCGAGGTCGCAGCCAAACTCCGTAGCCAGCCCTGAGCGGCGTCAGCGGTGCGAGCGCGTACGGCGGTGCTGCGTGGGCGCGGCCTCGGTCGGCTCCATCAGGCCATCGGGATGGTTCGGCGCCCTGGCGACCGGCAGCTCGTTGAAGGCGACCATTCCTCGCGGGGCCATCAGCGCGTCGGCATGAGCGGGGCGCGCGGCGATGGCGACCGGCGCGGCGGCGACGCCGAGCGGCTCCAGCAGGCGATCGGGATCACCGGCCTGCGGCTTGGCGCTGGCGCCGTGGCCGACGTCGAGAGCGAACAGCGAGGCACCGAGGAAGAATCCGAGGACGTGCTTGCGGCTGACCACGATCACAGCTTATGCGACGCCTGCGGACCTGTGAAGGGTACGCATCGGCAGGGTGTGTGTGCTGGTGTGGTGAAGCTGGGCTACAACCGCGGCATGAACGTGATGCTGGAGACGCCACGGCTGCTGCTGCGCGAGATGACCGAGGCCGACGCCGACGAGGTGCTGCGCCTGAGCGCGAACCCCAACGTCCGGCGCTACATCCCGGGCGAGCCGCCGCCCACGAATCGTGACGAGGCGCTGAAGATCCTGCGCGAGCTGGTGTTTCCGCAGTATCCGGCACGGCTGGGTCGCTGGGCCTGCGTGCGCAAGGAGGACGGCGCGTTCCTGGGCTGGTGCGGGGTCAAGCATGTGGTCGACGCCGGCGAGTACGACCTCGGCTATCGCTTCTTCGAGGAGCACTGGGGGCGCGGCTATGCCAGCGAGGCCGCCGCGGCGGTGCTGGCGTATGCCCGCCGCGAGCTGGCCGGCAAGCGGGTGGTCGGCCGGGCCATGGTGGAGAACCGGGCCTCGGTGCGGGTGCTGGAGAAGATCGGGCTGGTCTACGAGGGCGAGGAGCGCGACGAGTACGGGCGGCTGGCGGTGTACGTGATGAAGTAGCGCGGGGCGCGACGCTCAGCTGGCGGCGTTGCTGTCGCTGGCGTCGCGGCACAGCATGAACCAGGCGTCCATGTCCTTGCCGTGGCGATTGGCGCGCCCGATGGTGACGTGCGCGGAGACCTTGCGCAGGGTGTCGACCATGAAGCCGTAGACGAAGCGGCCGCCGCCGCAGCTGTTGGAGCGGATGGGCGGCCAGCTGTCGGGCCGGGTGGCGGGCAGCTGGCGATAGTCGATGAGGACCTCGGGGCGGTCGGGGGAGGCGGTGGCCACGAAGTAGCCCGGGCCGGCGAACCAGGTGCCGACGGCCGAGTCCTGGAAGTTGTAGCCGTGCAGCTCGGCGGGGGCGGCGGCGTCCTGGCCCAGGGGGCGCAGGAAGCGCTTCTCGAAGGTGGTGAACAGCGGCAGCGTGTTCTTGCCGAAGTGGCGCACCTGCTGGTTGGCCGGGGTGGCGGCGGGCACGATGTCGGTCAGCGCCAGCGGCGCGAAGCTGTCGACCGCATGCCAGAGCTGGCGCTGCTCGTCGCGGCCGAGGGCGCGGATGGCGGCCAGGCGCTGCTGGTGGCCCAGGCTGTCCAGCAGCTCGGCGATGCGGGCGGGCGCGGGGCGCGGCGAGCGCAGGAGGCCGGCGAGCTCGCGGTAGGTGGCGGCCAGGGGGGAGGCGGCGCCGGGTACGGCGCCATTGCTGGTGGTGGACATCGACATGGGCGAAGATTTAGCGCGCTAAAGAAATTTAATCAACGACAAATTTTTGCTGGGCATCAGAGTTGGCCCGTGGTAGCTCTGGGCCGTGAGCACGAACAGCAGCGCGGCGGCCACGGCCGCGGTCGAGCCGACGGCGACCCGGGGTGGGCTGCGCGCGCGCAAGAAGCTGCGCCAGCGCGAGGACATCATGCGCATCGGCCTCGAGCTGTTCCGGCGTCGCGGCTACGGCAAGACCACGGTGCAGGAGATCGCGCGCCGGGCCGAGATCAGCCTGCCCACCTTCTACAACTACTTCCCGTCCAAGGACGCCATCCTGCGCGAGTTCGCCATGACCGGCTGGGGGCCGGCGCTGGCCGAGGTGCTGGGGTCGCAGCGGCCGGTGCCGGAGCGCCTGAAGCTGTTCCTGCGCGGCGTGGCCGAGCACCTGATGGAGGATCGCAAGCTGTGGTACGCGCTGGCGGTCTCCAACGCCTACAACCCGGTGCGCGATCCCGAGGTGCTGAGCTCGGACGCCGCCGGCAGCCGCATGATGGAGGCGCTGCTGGCCGAGGGGCAGCGCCGCGGCGAGCTGACCCGGGAGTTCTCGGCGGTGCGCCTGGCATCGCTGCTGGAGGGCATCATGCTGCGCGCCTGCATCGAGTGGGGCGCCAGCTTTCCGAAGCCGCACGATCTCCGCGAGACCATCGCGGTGTCGTTCAGCTTCTTCATGCGGGGCGCGCGGCCCTAGGCGGGATGGTCATGTCGGAACACGTCGTCATCACGGGAGCGTCATCGGGGATCGGGGCCGCGCTGGCGCGCGAGCTGGGCAAGCAGGGGGCGCGGCTGACGCTGGTGGCGCGGCGGCGTGACCTGCTGGAGGCGCTGGCCGCGGAGATCGGGCCGAGCTGCCGCGTGCTGGCGCACGATCTTGCCGATCCCGATTCGGTGCCGGCGCTGCTGGCCGCGCTCGAGGCCGGCCACGGCGCCATCGACGTGCTGGTCAACAACGCCGGCATGGAGAACACCGGCGCCACCGCGGCGGCCGACATCGAGGGCTGCAAGAAGCTGCTGCAGCTCAACCTGGTGACGCCGATCCTGCTGATGCGCGAGCTCTTGCCCGGCATGCTGGCGCGTGGCAGCGGCATGTTCGTCAACGTGGCCTCGGTGGCCGCGCTGGTGCCGCCCCCGCTGCAGACCTACTACGCGGCCTCGAAGGCCGGCCTGGCCGCCTTCTCGGAGGCCACCCGCGGCGAGCTGGCCGGCAGCGGCGTGCACTTCCTGACCGTGTACCCCGGCCCGGTCACGACCCCGATGGGCGAGGCCTCCTACGCCGCGCTGGGCGGCCGCGACAACGTGCCCAAGGTGCCCGAGGGCAGCCCCGAGGTCCTCGCGCTGCGCATCCGCCGCGCCATGGACAAGCGGCGCAAGCGCCTCATCTACCCGCGCTTCTACGTGATGTCGCGCTGGATGCCCTGGCTCGGCCGCTGGATGGTCGACCGCTTCGGCCCCAAGCTGCCGCCCGCGGCTTGACCTCAGCGGTCAGCGGTGCGGGGCGCTGACGGCGCGGGCCAGGGCGGCCAGGGCGTCGGGGTCCTTCATGCGGTGGTCGGCGCCGACGCTGATGAGGGCGCTGGAGGGCAGGCCGCTGGCGCGCAGCAGCTCGTGGCTGTCGGCGATGAGGACGACGTCGTCGTGCGGTGAGTGCAGGATCCAGGTGCCGGGCTTGACGGTGCGGGCGCTGCCGAAGCGGCGCCAGGCCGGGGCGATGAGGACCAGCGGGGTGGCGCCGACGACGAGGTTGGCGGCCAGGGCGCCGCCGCGGCTGGCGCCGACGACGAGGTCGGGCTGCTCGCGGGCGAAGCTGGTCTGCGCGATCTCGAGCGCGCGCTCCCAGCTGTCGCGGGGCAGCTCGGGGTTGAGCATGGTGTGGCCCTGCGCGGCCAGGTGATCGGACTTGCTGCCGCCAGGGGTCGACTCGAGGCCGTGCAGCATCAGGATCTTCATGGTGCGCTGATGGTAGCTGGTGCGGCGGGCGCGGGCTCAGAGCCGGGTGTGCAGGGTGATGTGCTCGAGCGGGTGGGTGGCGTGCAGCGGGATGAGGACGCGGCTCACCAGGGCGTGCACGGTGGCGCGGGCCCTGCGGGCGGCGCGCCAGGCCGAGCTCGACAGGGGCAGTGGCAGCACGATCTCGAGGTGGCCGTCGTGCCAGCTGACCTCGGCGTCGGGGGTCAGGTCAGAGGCCAGCGCGGCGGCGTGGTCGACGATGGCGGGTGTGCGTGCACCCGAGGTGGTGGTGGCGCGGCAGCGCAGCCGGACGTCGGTGGCCATGAAGGCGTCGAACAGGGTGTGGTAGCGCCCCAGCTCGAAAGGCAGGCTGCGCGCCCAGCGGCGCTCGCGCTGGGCGGCGAACCGGACCAGCCCGGACGACAGCAGGTAGGTGAGGCCCGCCAGCGCGGGCACGCCGAACAGCGCCGTGAGGTACAGGTCCTCCGAGAGCGGCGGGGCCAGGCCGAGCTCGGTCATCAGCGCGGTCAGGCCGAGGCCGACGCCGAGCAGGATGCAGCTCCCGATCAGCAGCGGCGTCAGCGCGAGCAGGAAGCCGACCGGGCTGGCGGCGCGGCCGAGCCAGCTCGCGCTGTGCGCGGCGCTGATGGGGCGGTCGCGGCGCTCGCGCCGGGCGCGCTGCTGCGCCTCGCGGCCGCGCCGGCGCTGTTGCCGCTCGCGCTTCGACAGCTGGTCGGCCGACGGCTCGGGGGCCTCGGCCGCGGCCAGGCGGGCCTGGCACTCGGCGAGCTCGCGCTCGAGCTGGCCGATGCGCGCGCGTGCCGCCTCGAGCTCGTCGCGGTAGGCCATGGCGGCGGTGTATCACGGCCGGGCGCGGCGGGTGGCGGGGCGGCGCCGCAGCAGCAGGGTGTCGATGGCCAGCAGGGCGGCCAGGCTGAAGACGCCGGCCAGCAGGGCGCACATCGCGATGCGCGGCAGGTCGGCGATGAGCAGGAGGGCGAGCGCGGTGACGTAGAGGTCGCGGCGGAACAGCGCGGCCAGGGTGCGGAAGGCGGCGGCGGCCAGGCCGGGGCGGCGGCCGGCGTCGACCGTCTTGCCGAACGACCACGGGTAGTGCGCCGAGTCGATGGGCAGTCCCGCGCGGTGCAGGCCGAGGTAGAGCAGCGCCGTGGTGGCGACGAAGCTGGCGCCGCCGATGAGGCCGAGGCGTGGCCAGCTGGGCGCGCCGACGGCGCCGGTGCTGGCGACGATGTGGCCGAGGCCGAACCCGAGGCCGACCAGCAGCGCCAGCGTCGACACGTCGTCACACAGTGTGTCGAGCCACTCGCCCAGGCGCGAGCCCTCGACGCGCAGCCGCGCCAGGTCGCCATCGCAGCAGTCGATGGTGGCGCCCAGCCACAGCAGCGCGCCGGCCAGCGCGAAGCCGACGCGGCTGCCCAGCGCGGCGAGCACGGCGGCGGCGAGGCCGCACAGCATCGCGGTCAGCGTGACCTGGTTGGGCGTGATGCGGGTGCCGAGCAGCGCGCGCGTCAGCAGGCGCGCCAGTGGGCGCTGCACGTGGTAGGCGAGCAGGCCGTCCTCGGCGGGGCTCTTGCGGATCGCGGCCCACAGCAGGCGCTCGGCGGCGGCGACGTCGGCGGGGCCGCGCACCGGGGCCAGCGCGGTCGCGGTGGCGATGCCGGCATTGCTGTAGACCGCGCGGGCGGGCACCACCAGCGCCGCATCGGGGGCTGGCGCCTCCAGGCTCACAGTGGCCGACATGGTGAGCTCGAAGCTGGCCAGCGCGCGGCTGACGTCACCAGCTGATGGATCGTCGTCACAGACGATGGTGACCTGGTGACCTTTGCGCAGCAGCTGACGCAGGTGGCGGACCACCAGGGGCAGGCCGGCCACCACGGTGGTGGCGCCGCCGCCACGGGCGTCGATCACCGCGGTGGCGTGGCGGTGGGGCGTCGCGGCGGCTGGTGAACGGCGCGGTGCTTCAGGCGTCATTCACCGGGGTGAAGCAAGCCGGCGGCCACCGCGTGTGAGGTGGGTCATGACCGCGCGGGTCTGCCGCGGTCTTCCAGGCTCGGCCGTTCAGTGCCCGGTCTGACCGGGCGGCGGCGCGCCGCGCGTCTTCAGGGTCGCGCTGACCATGCGCTCGAGCAGCGCGGTGAGCGTGGCCTCGACGGCGAGCGACTCCAGGATGCCGAGGGCGCGCGCGATGGCCTCGAAGGTGGCCAGGCCGCCGGGTCGGGGCTCGCGGCGCAGGCGGTAGCCCGAGGGCGCGCCGGGGGGCAGGGTGACGCGCTCGGCCTCGGCCAGGCCAGGGATGCGCCGGACGGCCTTGCTGGCCTGGCGCCAGCTGCCGTCGGGGACCACCAGGGTGACCGGGCGCGGATCGGCGGCCAGCAGCGCGGCGTCGAGCGGCCGGGCGTCGTCGGCCGGGAACAGGGCCAGCACGCGGCGACCGGCGTCATGCAGGTGGCGCAGATCGACGCGGGCGTCGTCGTGGCCGTGGATGGCCAGCTCGCTGTTGGGCAGCGCGAGCAGGGCCAGGCGGGCGGTCGCGGTGGGCTTGCTGGCCTCGCGGCGGTGCATGACCACGACGATGCGGGTGGCGAGGTCGAGGCGCGGGATGGCGGCGCACAGGCAGTCGGCCTGGTGCAGGCGGCAGGTCGCGCAGCGCGCGGCGCGTTTGGAGCGCTGACCCATGGGCTGGCCATACCACGAGCGCGGGCACGGGCGCCGGCGGGTCAGTTCCAGGCGATGAGGACCTTGCCGGTGGCCTGCTTGGTCTCCAGGAAGGCGTGCGCCTTGGCGATGTCGCTGGCGGCGAAGACGCGCCCGATGTGCGGCGCCATGCCCAGGCTGGCGAAGTCGTCGAAGGCCCGCGTCAGGCGCGCGATCCAGGCTGGGTCGCGCAGCACGTGCAGCGCGTTCAAGGCGTAGATCCCGGTGTTCTGATCGAACAGCTTGAGCACCGAGATGCGCGGCGTGCGCAGCGCGGCCAGCGCCATGCGCGGCAGGTTGCGGCGGCCGTCCTTGACGCCCGAGTTGACGCCGATGCACACCATGCGGCCGGTGATGCCGAGGCGCGCGCGCTGCCAGTTGATCTCGGCGCCGCCGGAGGCGTTGAGGATCATGTCGTAGCCGGTCAGCTCGGGGTCGGCGCGGAACTCGTCGCGGGTGTAGGCGGTGGCGCCATAGGCCTTGATGAAGGCCTTCTTGCTGGCGGTGGTGGTCAGGCCGGTGACCTCGGCGCCGGCGTGCCGCGCCATCTGCATCGCCAGCACGCCGACCCCGCCGGTGGCGCACTCGATGAGGACGCGATCGCCCGGGCGCACGCGCGCCATCTCGAACAGCGCCACGTGCGCGGTGAAGAAGTTGACCGGCAGCGCGGCGGCGACGTCGAGGCCGAGCTGGGCCGGCATCTTGAGCACCTGCTCGGCCGGGATGACGACGCGCGAGGCGTAGCCGCCGAAGTAGGTCCCGGCGGCGACGCGATCACCGACGCGGATCTCGGCGCCCACGCCGGGGCCGACCGCGGCCACGGTGCCCGAGACCTCGTAGCCGGGCACGAACGGCCGCTTCGGCGCGTCGGGGTAGAAGCCGAGGCGCATCTGCACGTCGGCGAAGTTGACGCCCGAGAACTCGACGTCGATGGCGACCTCGCCGGCGCCGGGGGCGCGCACGGGCTTCTCGCGCAGCTTGAGGGTGTGGGCGGCGCCGTACTTCTCGATCGCGATGTGGCGGTGCTGGGTCGTCATGTGCGGTTCTCTCCTTGATACTTTGACAATTGTCGAACAATACGGACAAAAAAAGGGGCGCGTCGCCGGGCCCGGCTACGCCTTGTCTCCGGGGGCGAGCAGCGCGCGCAGCTCGCGCATGACCTCGGGGTTGACCGAGCAGATGAGCTGCTTGCCGTCGCGCTGGGTGTCGATGAGGCCGGCGTCGGCCAGCTCCTTGACGTGGTGCGACACCGTCGGGGCGCCGATGTCGAGGCCGCCCAGCAGCTTGGTCAGGAAGCAGTCGTGGGTGCGGCCCTTGGCCAGGTCGAGCTGGCTCTCCTCGAGCAGGTTGACGAACAGCTGCAGGCGGTTCTCGTTGCCGAGCGCCTTGAACATGCGCGACAAGCGCTTGAGGTCGGTCTTCGGCGACACCCGGACTCAATACGACAGTTGTCGAACTATGTCAAGCGGCGTGTGTGGCGCCGAAGTGGTAGCTCGACAGCCGTACGCCCCAGGCGGCGCCCTCGAAGCCGGTCACGCCGCGGTCGTCCCCGGCGGCGCCGGCGATCACCATCAGGGGCAGCAGGTGCTCCTCGCGCGGGTGCGCGCCGCGCGCGCCGGGGGCGCTGGCCCAGGCGGTCAGGCGCCGGTCGCGCTCGGGCGCCGGCAGCGCGGCGGTCTCGCGCAGCCAGGCGTCGAAGCTCTCCGAGACCTGGCGTGCGCCGGTGCTGCCGCCGCGACCGAGGTTGAAGCCGCGCATGTTGTGGTAGGTCATGCCGCTGCCGATGATGAAGATGCCTTCGTCTCGCAGCGGCGCCAGGGCGCGGCCGATGGCCAGGTGCTGCGCCGGATCGAGGCCGGCCTGCAGTGACAGCTGCACGGTCGGGATGTCGGCCTCGGGATAGGTCAGCTTGAGCGGGATGAAGGTGCCGTGATCGTAGCCGCGGCTGGGGTCGGCCGCGGTCGCAAAGCCGGCCGCGCCGAGCAGCGCGCGCACGCGGGCCGCCAGCTGGGGATCGCCGGGCGCAGGCCAGGTCAGCTGGTACGACGCCGGCGGGAAGCCGTAGTAGTCGAACAGCAGGGGCGGGCGTGCCGCGGTGGTCACGGTGGGCACCTCGGTCTCCCAGTGCGCCGAGATGACCAGCAGCGCGCGCGGCCGGGCCGCCGGCAGCGACGCCACCGAGCGCAGGTAGTCGGCCAGCTGGTCGCGATCGTGCTGGCTCATGCCGAGGTCGACGAAGGGCCAGGGGCCGCCGCCATGGGGCAGGAAGACGACGGGCATGCGGGATGGAGTGGTCATGACACCCAGTCTGGTGCTGTTGCCGGACTTGCACCAGGGCCTGGTACTGAAACATGCTGTTGCATGGCGGAAACTCCGGTCGGACTCGACCTGCTCGGCATCTTCGTCGCGGTGGCCGACGAGACCAGCTTCTCACGGGCGGCGCGCCGCCTGGGCATCAGCAAGGGCACCGTGAGTCGGGCCATCACGCGGCTGGAGCAGGCGCTGGGCACCGAGCTCATCCATCGCACCACGCACCAGGTCGCCCTGAGCACCGCGGGCACCGCGCTGTACGAGCGCACCGCGCCGCACCTCAGCGCGCTCGCGCACGCGGTGGGCCGGCTGCCCGAGCGCGCCGAGCAGCCCTCGGGGGAGCTGCGCCTGACCGCGCCCCACGATGTCGGCGTCATCCTGCTGCCCGAGCTCCTGGCCAGCTTCGCGCTGCGCTACCCCGAGATCCGGCTCGACCTGCGGCTGACCAACCAGTCGCTCGATCTGGTCGGCGAGGGCTTCGACCTGGCCATCCGCGCCAGCGTGAACAAGCTGATGCGCGCCACCTCGCTGAAGGCGCGCCGGCTGTGCGGGGTCGATGCCTGGGTGTGCGCGTCGCCGGCCTATGTGGCGCGCCGGGGCGAGCCGCGCCAGTTCGCCGAGCCCGGCCACGACTGGATCGTCTATCCCGGGATGGCGCAGACGCTGGGGGCGCCGCGCGGGTTCCAGGCGCGCGTCACCAGCGACGACTTCCTGCTGACCCGCGACATCCTGCGCGAGGGGGCCGGGGTCGGGCTGCTGCCCGGCTTCGTGGCCCAGCCCTACGTGCGCGCCGGGCTGCTGGTGCAGCTCTTGCCGGCGATGCGGCTGCGCGGCTTCGCGTCGTACTTCCTGCTCTACCCGTCGAGCGCGCAGGTGTCGCGCAAGGTGGTGGCGTTCCGCGACTTCCTGCTCGAGTACCTCAAGGCGCACCCGCTGGAGGGGCTGTAGCTGTTGCGGAACCGCAACACAGAGTTTCCAGCGCATTCGTTGTAGCGCACCACGAAACGGCGCAGGCTGCCCCGCATCCCACCCGCCAGAACCCAACGCCCCGCGGGGCAGCAGCGAAAGGACCCGTCATGATCCTCATCACCGGAGCCACCGGAAAGCTGGGCCGTCACGTCATCGCAGGGCTCCTGGAGAAGGTGCCCGCCAGGGAGCTGGCCGTCGCGGTGCGCAGCCCCGACAAGGCCGCCGACCTGGCCGCGCGCGGCGTCAGCGTGCGCCAGGCCGACTACCTGAAGCCGGCGACCATGGACGCCGCCCTGGCCGGCGCCGACAAGGTGCTGCTCATCTCCTCGAGCGAGCTCGGCGATCGCGCCACCCAGCACAAGGCGGTGGTCGATGCCGCGCGCAAGCACAAGGTCGGCCTGCTGGCGTACACCAGCATCCTGCATGCCGACACCTCCAAGGTCGGGCTGGCCGCCGATCACAAGAGCACCGAGGCGTACATCCGTGCCGCCGACGTGCCCTTCGTGTTCCTGCGCAACGGCTGGTACCTGGAGAACTACACCGAGCACCTGGCGCCGGTGCTGCAGCATGGCGCCGTGCTGGGCGCCGCCGGGCAAGGCCGGGTGGCAGCCGCCGCGCGCGCCGACTACGCGGCCGCAGCGGTCGCCGTGTTGACCGGGACGGGCCACGCCGGGAAGACCTACGAGCTGGCCGGAGACGTCGCCTTCACCATGGCCGAGCTGGCGGCCGAGATCGCGCGCCAGGCCGGCAAGCCGGTGGTCTACAGCGACATGCCGGCCGCGGCCTACAGCGGCGCGCTGCAGGGCGCCGGGCTGCCGGCGGCCTACGCGGAGCTGCTGGCGGACAGCGACCTCGGCATCGCGCGCGGCGAGCTCGACGATCGCAGCGGCGACCTGCACCGCCTGATCGGGCGGCCGACGACGCCGCTGGCCGACGCCCTCGCGGCGGCGCTGAAGCAGCTCTGAGCGCCGAGGCCTGGGGTACCATGACGGCATGCTGATCGAGGCCAAGGCGCGCGATCTGGGCGGCTTCACCGTGGGGCGCGTGCTGCCCTCGCTGGCGCGGCGTGCGGTGGGGCCGTTCGTGTTCTTCGATCAGATCGGGCCCACCGTGCTGCCGGCGGGCGGCGGCGTCGATGTCCGCCCGCACCCGCACATCGGCCTGTGCACGGTGACCTACCTGTTCGAGGGCGCCCTGCTGCACCGCGACACCCTGGGCTCGAGCCAGATCATCCAGCCCGGCGAAATCAACTGGATGACCGCGGGCCGTGGGATCGCGCACTCGGAGCGCACCCCGGCGCCGCTGCGCCAGGCCGCGATGCCGGTGCACGGGCTGCAGCTGTGGGTCGCGCTGCCGCGCGAGCACGAGGAGGTCGCGCCCTCGTTCGAGCACCACCCGGCGGCGACGCTGCCGGGGCTGGACGCCGATGGCGTGGCGGTCAAGCTGCTGGCGGGGAGCGCGTTCGGGCTCCGGGCGCCGGTGGGGGCGCTGTCGGCGCTGTTCTACCTCGAGGCGCGGCTGCCCGCGGGCGGCGTGCTGCCGTGGCCGGCCGACTACGCCGAGCGCGCCTGTCACGTCATCGAGGGCGAGGTCTCCTGCGCTGGCGAGCGCGTGGCGGCGGGCCAGATGTGGGTGACGCCGGCGGGCGACGCGGCTGCGCTGCGGGCCGAGCGCGCGGCGCGCGTGGTGCTGCTGGGCGGCGCCAGCCTGGATGGACCGCGCCACCTGTGGTGGAACTTCGTGTCGAGCTCGCAGGAGCGGCTGGAGCAGGCCAAGGCCGACTGGCAGCGCGGCGCTTTCGGCCTGATCCCGGGTGATGATCAGGAGCGCATCCCGCTGCCCACCTAGGTCGACCTCGTCACAGCAGCCCCCCGATGGCGCGCACCAGGAGATATGCGGTGACCCCGAGCAGCGCCTGCACGACCGGGCTGGGGCCGTCGCGCGCGGGCGCCGCGGCGATCGGCACCATGACGTGCTGGCCAGGCTCGAGGGTGACGGTGAAGGCCTTCTCGATGCCGTCGGCGGCCAGCATGACGGCGAGCTCGCCAGGCGGCAGGCCGGCCACCACGATGCGCGCGGTGTGCGCGCCCGTGACCACGGGGTGGCCGTTGATCGAGACGTGGGCGCCGTCCACGGCGTGGGTGAACTGCAGGGTCAGCTCGGCGTCGTCACCGGCCTGGGCCTGCGGGTAGCGCGCCGCGACCGGGCGCGCCGCGGCGCTGCAGCTGGACAGCCCGAGCCAGCACGACCAGCACAGGGCGGCGAGTGATGCGCGCATGCACAGGTCGACCCCCGGCACGCGAGGGCGGTTGCCAGGCTTGGCGACGGGGTGTCATATGGAGCGATGATCCGCACAGGCTGCGTGGTGTCCGTGCTGGCGACGCTGGGGCTGCTCGGGGCCGGCTGCGGTGGAGGAGGCGGCGGCTCGCCCGATGGCAGCGTCGTCCCGCCCGTCGATGCCAGCAGCGCGGACGCCGGCGTGGTGCCCGACGGCGGCAACTCGCCCGACGGCGCGGTGACCTGCGCCACCGCGGCGATGGGGCTGGCGCTGGGGCTGTTCCCGTCGGGCGGCGCGACCAGTGGCGCCACGGTGGGCTACGTCGGCTGCGGCGCGACCACCACGGCGACCGGCACGCCGGCGATGTGGAACCTCATGGTGTCGCAGCAGGCCAGCTACTTCAGGCTGACGCACACCGGCTTTCGCACCTCGCTGTCGGCCGAGATCAACCCCGTCGTCTTCAGCGCCGGGGCCACGCTGCCGCTGCAGCTCGTCAGCACCGGCCTTACGCCCTATGACGCCGGCAAGGCGCACCTGCTGGTCAGCATCGGCACCGCGGTCACGCCGTGCACCAAGGCGGGCAACACGGTGTCGCTGCCCGGCCACCCCGAGGCGGTGGTCAGCTACATCAATGCCGCGGGCGCCAGCACCGGCGGCACGTCGACCAGCAACGACGGGCTGGCCTGGCTGACCGGGATCGTGCCCGGGCTGAACCCCATCGGCACCCCGACGCTGACCTCGGGCGTCTCGGGCTGCACGCCACGCACGACCTTCAGCACCGGCAACGTCAACCTGGTGGTCGACGCGGTCACGGTGCTGAACGCCGAGATGCGCCAGTAGCGCGGGCGGGCGGCTCAGGTGGTGGTGGTGCGCACGGCGCGGAAGCGCAGGCGCACATAGTCGGCGGTCCAGCGCCCGTCGGCGTCGCACAGGGCCGGGCGCACGCGCTGCTCGACCTCGGCGAGGTAGGCCGCGCGCTGCTCGGGTGGCAGCACGCGGGTGAACGACTCGGCGAAGGTGGCCAGCCAGCCGCCCAGCGCGCCGGGCAGCGGGGTCGGGCGCGGGAACAGGCGGATCTCGGGCACCTCGAAGCCGGCGCGCGCGAGGCGGCTCGCGTACTCGACCACGGTGGGGAAGTACCACGGTGACGCGGCGCGGCCGTCGAGGCCGCGAGCGTCGAGGGCCGCGATCAGCGCGCCGTGGATGGTCTCCACGCAGCCGTCGCCGCCGCACTCGGCGACGAAGCGACCGCCGGGGCGCAGCGCGCGCGCGACGCCGGCCAGCACGCGGTCGGCGTCGGGCATCCAGTGCAGCGCGGCGTTGGAGAACACGGCGTCGAACTCGCCGTCGAAGCTCAGCTCCTCGCCGGCCATCACGCGGGCGTCGAGGCCCAGCGCCTGGGCGGCGGCGATCTGCTCCGGGCTGGAGTCGACCCCGACGACCTTGCAGCCGCGCGCCACCAGGGTGCGCGTCAGCGCGCCGTCGCCACAGCCGAGATCGAGGATGCGCTCGCTGGGCTGCGGAGCCAGCAGCTCGAGCACGGGCTGGCCGAGGTCGGCCACGAAGCGGGCGTTGTGGGCGTAGCGGGCGGGATCCCAGTGCTGGGGGCCACTCATGATGCGGGCACGGGCGGGGCAGACGTCGGCATGCCGCGAGTGTACCCTCGGGGCCATGAAGCTGCTCATCGCGGACAAGCTGGAGAACCAGGCGCTGCAGGCGCTGCGGGCGCTGCCCGGGCTGGAGGTGGTGTCCGAGCCCGGCATCGGCAAGGACGCGCTGCCTGACGCCATGGCCGGGGTCGGCATCCTGATCGTGCGCGGCAAGCAGGTCAGCGCGGCGGTGTTCGAGCGCGCGGATGCCCTGCAGCTTGTGGTGCGCGCGGGCGCCGGGGTCAACACCATCGACGTCAAGGCGGCCAGCGCGCGCGGCGTGTTCGTGGCCAACTGCCCGGGCAAGAACGCCATCGCGGTGGCCGAGCTGGCCATCGGCCTGATGCTGGCGCTGGATCGACGGCTGCCCGACGCGGTGGCCTCGCTGCGCGCGGGACGCTGGGAGAAGGGCGAGTATGGCAAGGCCGACGGCCTGTACGGCAAGTCGCTCGGCGTCGCCGGGCTGGGCGCCATCGGGCGCGAGGTGCTGCTGCGCGGGCGCGCGCTGGGGCTGCGCGGCCACGTCTACTCGCGCTCGCTGGACGCTGCCGGGGCGGCCGAGCTGGGGGTGACGCGGCACGACTCGCTGCGCTCGCTGGCGGCGGCGTCGGACATCCTGTCCTTGCACCTGCCGATGACGGCGGCGACGCGCGGGGCGGTCAACGCCGAGGTGCTGGCGGCGCTGCCGGCGCGCGCGATGCTCATCAACACGGCACGCGCCGAGGTGGTCGATCACGCCGCGCTGGCCGAGGTCGTGCGCGCGCGCGGCCTGCGCGTCGGCCTCGACGTGCTGCCCGGCGAGCCCGAGGCGGCCAGCGCCAGCTACAGCCACGAGCTGCTGGCCCTGCCCGGGGTCATCGCCACGCCACACGTGGGCGCGTCGACCGCGCAGGCCCAGCTGGCCATCGCCGACGAGGCGGTGCGCATCGTGGCGTCGTTCCTGAAGGCCGGCGAGGTGCCGAACTGCGTCAACGTCGCGGTGACCCCGCCGGCGCACTGCCAGCTGGTGACCCGCCACCTGGATCGGGTCGGCGTGCTGGCGTCGCTGCTGGGTGTCATCAAGCAGCACGGCATCAACGTCGGCGAGATGCAGAACCGCCAGTTCGAGGGCGGCGCCGCGGCCACCGCGGTCATCCGCCTGGGCAGCGCGCCCCCGGCGGCCTGCATCGACGAGCTGCGCCGGGTGCCCGACGTGCTGCACATCGAGGTCGTGATGCTTTAAAGTGCCGGCCGTGCACGCGCCCAACCCCGAGACCCAAGGCCTCCTCGGTCGCCTCGCTGGACAGCTCGAGGAGCTGCAGCGGAGCGGCCTCTACAAGGACGAGCGCGTCATCGTGTCGCCGCAGCAGGCGGTGGTGCGCATCGCCGATGGCCGCGAGGTCATCAACCTGTGCGCCAACAACTACCTCGGCCTGTCCAACCACCCGGCGCTGGTGGCGGCGGCCAAGCAGACGCTGGACGATCACGGCTACGGCCTGTCGTCGGTGCGCTTCATCTGCGGCACCCAGGATCTGCACAAGCGGCTGGAGGCGCGCCTGAGCGCGTTCCTCGGCACCGACGACACCATCCTGTACGGGTCGTGCTTCGACGCCAACGGCGGCCTGTTCGAGACCCTGCTCGACGCCGAGGACGCCGTCATCAGCGACGCGCTCAACCACGCCAGCATCATCGACGGGGTGCGGCTGTGCAAGGCGCAGCGCTTCCGCTACGCCAACAACGACATGGCCGATCTCGAGAAGCAGCTGGAGGCGGCGCGCGGCGCGCGGGTCAAGCTGATCGCGACCGATGGCGTGTTCTCGATGGACGGCATCATCGCCAACCTGGCCGCCATCCGCGCGCTGGCCGACAAGCACGGCGCGCTGGTCATGGTCGACGACTCGCACGCCGTCGGCTTCGTCGGCGCGGGCGGGCGCGGCACCCCGGAGCACTGCGGTGTGCTGGGCCAGATCGACATCATCACCGGCACGCTGGGCAAGGCGCTGGGCGGCGCCTCGGGCGGCTACACTGCGGCGCGCAAGGAGATCGTGGCCTGGCTGCGCCAGCGCTCGCGGCCGTACCTGTTCTCGAACACGCTGGCGCCGGCCATCGCGGGCGCCTCGCTGGCGGTGCTCGATCTGCTCGAGGGCTCGGGCGAGCTGCGCCAGAAGCTGCGGGACAACAGCGCCTACTTCCGCGCCGGCATGGAGAAGCTGGGTTTCCGGCTGGTGCCCGGTGAACACGCCATCATCCCGGTCATGCTGGGTGAGGCCACGCTGGCGCGCGAGCTGGCGGCGCGCCTGCTCGACGAGGGGGTCTATGTGATCGGCTTCTCGTATCCCGTGGTGCCGCAGGGCCAGGCGCGGATCCGCACCCAGATGTCGGCTGGCCACGACCGCGCGCACCTCGACCGCGCGCTGGCCGGCTTCGAGAAGTGCGGCCGCGCGCTGGGGGTGATCGCGTGAGGGCGCTGGTCAAGTCGCGCGCCGAGAAGGGGATCTGGCTGGAGGAGCAGCCCGTGCCCAGCGTCGGCCACAACGACGTGCTGGTGCGCATCAGCAAGGCCGCGGTGTGCGGGACCGACATCCACATCTACTCGTGGGACGACTGGTCGCAGCGCAACATCAAGGTGCCGATGACCATCGGGCACGAGTTCGTCGGGCGCATCGAGGCGGTGGGCAGCGAGGTCTCCGGCTTCAAGCCGGGCGATCGCGTGTCGGGCGAGGGCCACATCACCTGCGGCCACTGTCGCAACTGCCGCGCCGGGCGGCGCCACCTGTGTCGCAACACCGTCGGCGTCGGCGTCAGCCGGCCGGGCTGCTTCGCGGACTATCTGTGCCTGCCGGCGGTCAACGCCTTCCACGTGCCCGACGCCATCGGGGACGACGTGGCGTCGTTCCTGGATCCGCTGGGCAACGCCACGCACACCGCGCTGTCGTTCGACCTGGTCGGCGAGGACGTGCTGATCACCGGGGCGGGGCCGATCGGGATCATGGCGACCGCGATCGCGCGCCACGTCGGCGCCCGCTTCGTGGTGGTCACCGACGTCAACGAGTACCGGCTGGAGCTGGCGCGCAAGATGGGGGCCACGCGCGCGGTCAACATCAAGGCGACCTCCGTCGAGGCCACCATGGCCGAGCTCGGCATGACCGAGGGCTTCGACGTCGGCATGGAGATGTCGGGCAGCCCCGATGCGCTGCGCGGCATGCTGAAGACGATGAACCACGGCGGGCGCGTGGCGCTGCTGGGCATCCCGCCGGGCGAGATCGCCATCGACTGGAACCTGGTCATCTTCAAGGGGCTGGTGCTGAAGGGGATCTACGGGCGCGAGATGTTCGAGACCTGGTACAAGATGGCCAGCATGCTGCAGAGCGGGCTGGATGTGCGCCCGGTGATCACGCATCACTTCGCGGCGCGCGACTTCCAGCAGGCCTTCGATGTCATGCGCTCGGGCAGCTCGGGCAAGGTCATCCTGGACTGGAGCTAGAGAGCCGGACGGGGGCCGACCCGCTTGCGGGTTCACACGTGAGTGAAGTCGCGTGGTTGCGTGCGTGCGCTGGCGCACCAAAGCTGGTCATTGCGCGGCCACACGCTTCGACTATGCTGCGGGCTTTTAGCGCCGAGAGAGGTTTCATGCGCGCGCTGGGCACGCTGAGCTTTGCTTCCTTGATGATGATGCTGTCGGTCGCGGGCTGCGCGACCGCGAGCGGTGGCAACGAACCCGACGCCGGCGGCGACGACGTGGTCGACGCGCGCGTGGTCGATGCCGCGCTGGACAAGGACGGCGCGCCGGTCGATGCCGCGCCGGCGGTCGATGCGCAGGGGATCGATGCTGCGGCGCCGGATGCGCAGCTGGTGGACGCGCAGATGATCGACGCCCGGCTGCCCGACGCGCAGATGCTGGACGCCGCGGTGCCCGATGCGATGGCGCCGGATGCCGCGCCGATGTGCGTGCCGCCGGTGGCGGGGCCGTGTGACACCGCGCCGCAGTGTGGCTGCAGCGGGACGCAGAACTGTGTCGTCATCGACAACACCAGCGGCAACACCGGGTGCATCACCGCGGGGGCGACGACGCCGTACCGGTCGTGCACCACGAACAGCCAGTGCGCGCGCGGCAACTCGTGCTTCGGCGGGCTGTGCACGCCGTACTGCGCGGGCAGCGCGGACTGCCCGGGCGCGTATCGCCAGTGCAAGCAGGCCTACTACGAGGACGCCGGGGGCGCCACGCTGCCGACGCCGGGCTTCCTGTACTGCACGCTGACCTGCGACCCGGTCAACCCGCAGCTGGATGATGCGACCTACGACGCCTGCGGGCCGGGGCTGAAGTGTCTGCCCTCGAACGACCGCGCCAGCGACTGCTACAACCTGGGCTCGGGGTCGGGGACGCAGGACTCGTTCTGTGGCATCACCTCGGCGGACGACTCGCTGTGCGCGCCGGGGTACCTGTGCACGTCCCCGATCGGGTTCGGCTTCGCGTGCGCGAAGTTCTGCGTGGTCGGCGGCACCGGGTGCCCGAGCGGGACGACGTGCAGCGGGTTCTCGACGGCGCAGTTCGCGGGACCGAACACCATCGGGATCTGCCAGTAGCCGCTCTGCCCCACGAAGTGGGGCTGCGGCTACTGTCTGGCTCCGTTCCGTCCTCCTACGGCTCGCACTCCGCGCTGGTCAGATCGCTCGCCGTCAGGCAGTCGCGGAACTGCGCCGCGCAGGTGGTGAACTCGCCGGTGTCGCCGCTGTCCTGGCAGCGCAGGCGCTGCTTCATGCAGGTCAGGCAGTAGTCGCGGTCTTCCTCGGCGTCGCGGCCCTGCAGCTCGCTGTCGCTGATGAACTTCTCGTACAGGATGGCGCGGAAGGGGCCGCTGCCAGCGCTGTGGCTGTGCTCGTCACCGCCGGTCAGCACCAGGCTCAGCTTGCCGTCGCTCTGCGGGCACAGCTCGCCGCCGGCCTGCAGCAGGCGCTGGCTGCCGGCGACGGCGCCACCGCTGGAGCTGCGCGACTCGCGGGCGGCCTCGAGCTCGAGGCGCAGGCCCGGGCCGCGCTCGCTGTCGGGGCGCGCGCCGGCCTCGAGCACCACGATGGCCAGGTAGCAGCGCTCGCGCCGGGCCGGGAAGCTGATGGACGGCAGGCGCTCGAGCTTGCCGTGCACCGGTGCCCCGGCGGCGGTGTAGCCCTCGGTCAGGTCGGCCAGGCGGGCGGCCACCATGCTGTCGGGCTCGGCCTGCTCAGGGGTCGCTGCCGGGGCGGCGAGGGCGGGAGGTGGCGGCGCGGGGGCGACGGTGGCGGCCTCCGGCGGGGGCGGCGCACCCGCGGGCAGCGCGCGGTCGGCCGGTCTGGGGGCGCAGCCGGCGAGCACCAGCAGCGCGAGGGCACGAACGGGGTGGCGCATCGCCGCGATGATACGCGGCCGGCCTGGCGACCTGCGTGAGCCCACGCCTTGCAGAGTGCCGGGGCAGCCACGGCGCGTCGCGGGTTTGTCCCGCGCGAACGCCAGGATTCTGCAAAACACTCTCGAAAATCTGAGGTCTCGAATGCGACGGATGCTGGCGCTGGGCTTGGTCTGGGGGACGCTGGGGTGTTCGGGTGCGGGCGAGCCGGGCGGGTCAGGGCCGCAGGGTCCGACGCTGCCGGTGGTCGAGGTCGGGGCGCCGCTGGATGCGACCTTCGCGGCGCGCGCACGGGAGATCGCCAGCCAGTACAAGGCCTGGGGCCGCGTCGATGACGAGCTGCGCTGGGCCCCGTTCCTGTGTCGCCAGCCCATGCCGGCCAGCGCCCACGTCAGCGCCTCGGGCCACGCCGACACCCACGGGCAGAAGCTGTACTCGGTGTTCGTGCGCGATCGCGAGCGCTATCCGGCCGATTCGCAGGTCGGACAGGTCGTGGTCAAGGAGTCCTTCGTGCCCGAGCGCGTGGAGCAGGCGGCGCCGTTCGATCAGACCACGGCGCAGAACGTCGAGGCCGATCACTTCCATCCCTATGTGGTCAAGGACGGCGTGACCTACCGCGCCGGGGCGCCGGCAGGGCTGTTCGTGATGTTCAAGCTGGCGCCGACGACGGTGGGGACGGATCGCGGCTGGGTCTATGCCACGGTGAACACCGCGGGTGAGGTCAGCGCGGCGGGGCGCATCGCGTCGTGCATGACCTGCCACGAGGACGCCGAGCACGATCGACTGTTCGGGGTGCAGACGAGTCCTTACTGAGTCAGCGCTGGTCGAACTCGCCGACGACGTCGGCGATGAAGCGGCTGTCCTCGTCGGTGACCGCGCTGTCGGTGGCGACGGCGCGGGGCGCGTGGTGCGAACGCTCGATGGTGCGGCGCGCCAGGCCCGTCCAGCCCGCGCTGGCGCCGGTGACATAGATCGAGGTCACGTCGCCGTCGATGTCGGTGATGATGGTGCTCAGCAGGTAGCCCACGTCGCCGACCTGGATGTTGATGCGCACCCGGTCACCGACGCCGCGGCCCTGGCTGGAGCCGGTCAGGCGCAGCCAGTCGGTGGCACCGATGATGTCGGCGTCGCCGAGGTCGCTGGCGCTGTCGAAGCGCAGTGACAGATCGGGGGCGGTCACCGGCGGTGTGGCACGCACCGAGACGCGCTCCTCGATGCGCTGCTGGCGCTGGGCGCGCAGCTCGCCGCGCGGCAGCACGCGCTCGACGGCGCCGCGCCGGGTGGCACCGGCGTGGGCCTGCTTGACGTGCATGAGCAGGCGCGCCGAGGCCGCCCCGAAGGAGGCGGCCGACACGCGCAGTCCGCAGGCGGCGCAGATGCGGAAGCTGGCTTCGTGACTGCTGGCGTCCTTGGTCCGGGTCATCATGACGCCCTCTATTGCGAGGCGGATGCCAGGGGCGGACATGCTGCAAGGGGGCGAGATTGCAGGGGAGCGGGGGCGAGGTGCGGCGGATTGGTCTGGTGGTGGCGCCATAGGGTGGCGTGGCGACCAGGGTAGGGACGGGGAGCCAGGGCGGCGCCGGCCAGCGCGGGCGCGGGTGGAGCGGCGTGCTAGGGTCGGCGCGTGGCGGATTCGGTGACGCGGACCGGGCAGGGGGCGCTCGCGGACACGGCGTCGGGGGTCGACCCGACCGGGCCGACGGTGGCGTCGGGGGTCGATCCGACCGGGCCGACGGTGGCGTCGGGGGTCGACCCGACCGGGCAGACGGTGGCGTCGGATGCGGGGGCGGCCGGAGATCTGCCACGCGCGTTCGAGGTCGAGCCGGTCGCGGCCGGGCACTATGCGCTGGGCGCCGAGATCGCACGCGGCGGCATGGGGCAGATCAGGACGGCGCGCGATCGACGGCTGGGGCGCACGGTGGCCATCAAGACGCTGCTGCCGGGCGCCTCCAGCGAGCTGGGCGAGCGCTTCGAGCGCGAGGCGCGCATCACCGCGCGGCTGATGCATCCCGCCATCGTGCCGGTGTACGAGGCCGGGCGGCTGGCGGATGGGCAGCCGTTCTATGCCATGAAGTGGGTCGCGGGGCGGTCGCTGGAGCAGGTGGTGCGGCAGACGCGCACGCTGCGCGAGCGGCTGGCGCTGCTGCCCGCGGTCATCACGGTGGTCGACGCCATCGCCTATGCGCACAGCCTGCGGGTCATCCACCGCGATCTCAAGCCGCACAACGTGCTGGTCGGCGACTTCGGCGAGACCGTGGTCATCGACTGGGGGCTGGCCAAGGATCTCGGCGCCGGCCCCGGCGCCAGCGCCGCCAGTGCGCCGGCGCTGCCCTATCGCGCGCAGGGGGCGGGGGCGACCCGGGTCGGCCATGTCATGGGCACGGTGCCATACATGCCGCCCGAGCAGGCCGCGGGCGCCGAGGTCGACGAGCGCGCCGACGTCTATGCGCTGGGCGCGCTGCTGTATCACGTGCTGAGTGGGGCGCCGCCCTACCAGGGCCGCGACTCCGACGAGGTGCTGGAGGCCGTCCTGCGCGCGCCGCCGCGGGCGCTCGCCGAGGCGGCGCCGGGGGTGCCGCCCGAGCTGGCCACCCTGGTCGGCGCAGCGATGGCGCGCGAGCCGGAGCGCCGACCGACGGCGCGCCAGCTCGGCGAGCAGCTGCGTCGCTTCGAGACCGGGCAACTGGTGGGCGGCCACAGCTACTCGGCGTGGCAGCTGGTCAAGCGCTGGCTTGGGCGGCATCGCACGCCGGTGCTGGTCGGCGCGGTCGCGCTGGTGGCGCTGCTGGCGCTGGGCGCGCTCAGCCTGCGCGGCATCGTGCGCGAGCGCGATCGGGCGCGGCGGGCGGAGCAGGGCGAGCGGGCGTCACGCCTGGTGGCGGAGCGCGAGCGCGCGCGTGCCGAGGCCGGGCTGACCGCGCTGCTCACCGAGCAGGGGCGGCTGGCGCTGCTGGAGCGCGAGCCGCAGCAGGCGGCGGCGGCGCTGTCGGCGGCCTATGCGCGTGGGCCGGCCAGCCAGGGCCTCGGGCTGATGCTGGCGGCCGCGCTGGCGCCGCTGGAGGCGGAGCGCGCGCGGTTCGAGGCGGGCGGCGCGGTCAGGCTGGTGCGCGCGACCGACGCCGGGCCGGTGGCGTGGCGCGCGGATGGCGCCATCGCGAGCTTCTCGGCTGGCGTGGTCGCTGGTGCTGGTGCTGGTGCTGGTGCTGGTGCTGGTGCGCCGACCGTGGTGCGCGGGGGCTGGGTCGCGGCGGACACGCTGGCGCTGTCACATGATGGCCGCGTGCTCGCCAGCGCGCGGGTCGGGCAGCCGGTGGCGCTGTGGGATGCGCACGGTGGGGCGCGCCTCGGCGAGCTGGCCGAGGTGCCGGCGTCGGGGGCGCTGGTGGCGCTGTCGCGCGACGGCGGCCTGGTGGCGACGGCGTCGCCGCTGGCGCTGCACGAGCGGGGCGCGCCGCGCGCGCGCTGGCGCTGGGCGCCCGGGCGCGCGCCCGAGCTGGGGCCCGCGCTGGAGGAGATCACCGGCCTGGCGTTCAACGCCGACGGCTCGCGCCTGCTGGTGCTCGACAAGAGCGGCGTCGCGGCGCTGGTCGACTGCACCACCGGGCGCGTGCTGCAGCGCTATGCGCACGGCCCCGACCTGCTGCTGGCGGGGGCCATCTCGCCGCGCGGCCTCATCCTGGCCACCGCGGCGCGCGACGGCAGCGTGCGCGTGTGGGGCACCGAGCAGGCGCTGCAGGTGGCCACGCTGAGCGGCCATCGCGACGCCGTCAGCGCGCTGGCCTTCAGCCCCGATGGCGCGCTGCTGGCGACCGGGAGCTGGGACCGCACGGTGCGGGTGTGGGACGCCTTCTCGGGGGCGCTGCTGGTGACCCTGGTCGGTCATGACACGCTGCTGGTCGACGTGGCCTTCAGCGCCAGCGGCGCGCAGCTGGTCAGCGCCGCGCGCGACGGCAGCGTGCGGGTGTGGGACCTGGCGCGGGTGCTGCCGCGTTCGGTCCGCCATGTCGCGACCGTGAGCGCGGCGACGCTGTCGCCCGATGGCGCGCTGCTGGCGACCGCGAGCAGCGAGGACGATCCGGCCGGCGCGGTGCAGCTCTACGACGCCGTCAGCGCGGCGCCGGCCGGTGTGCTGGCGCTGCCCGGCGGCGCCACGCGGGTGCGCTTCTCGCGCGATGGCGGGCGCATCGCGGCGGGCGGGCCGAGCGGCCTCCTGCGGGTGTGGCAGGTCGCCGGTCGCCAGCAACTGGTCGAGGTCGCCTGCGGCGCGGCCATCGAGGCGCTGGCGTTCAGCCCCGACGGCGAGCGGCTGGGCTGTGCCGCGGGGGGGCGGGTGCGGCTGTTCGGCGCCGCCGATGGCGCGCAGATGCTGGAGCGCGAGGCGCCCGGCGTCAGCGTGCTGGAGTGGACGCACGACGGCGCGCGGCTGGTCACGGCGGGGCAGGGCGTCGAGGTCGCGGATGGGCGCACCGGCGTGGTGACGCAGCGCTGGCCGCTGCCGGCGCTGACCGGGCCGGGCGGCGCGCTGGCGCCGGACGGCGCGCAGCTGGTGCTGACGCTGGCCGACAAGAGCTCGGGCGTGCTGGCGCTCGGGACGGGAGCCTGGCGGGCGCTCGAGGGCGCCGAGCAGGCCTTCGGGCTGGCGGCGGCGTGGAGCCCGGATGGCGCGCTGGTGGCGACCTGTGGCTTCGACGGCGTGGCGCGGCTGTGGAGCGCGCAGGGTGGCGCCATGCTGCTGGCGCCGGTGGTTCACGGCGGCATGTGCGCCGCCATCGAGCTGGCGCAGGACCGGTTGATCACCGGGGGCAGCGATGGCGCCCGGCTCTGGACGTTGCCTGTGGAGCAACGTCCGGCGGCCGAGGTGGCGCGGGTGGTCGCCGCACACGTGCCGGCGCGCGTGCTGGCCGCGACGTCCGGTGCTGGTGCTGGTGCTGGTGCTGGTGCTGGTGCTGGTGCTGGTGCTGGTGCTGCGCCCGGGGCGCGCTGAGCGTGCGCGCGAGTGTGGCTGCTGCGGCGGTGGCGCTGCTGGTGCTGGCGGCGCTGGCCTGGACGCCTGCGTGCAGCCGGCAGCCGCGGACCGGCCGCGCTGCGCGGGCGGGCCATCCGGTCGACGCCGGCGCTGTGGCGGCGGTACGGCGCGGCAGCTGGAGCGACGGACCGCTGTTCGAGGTCGCGCGCGGCGGCCACACCGCGACACTGCTGCCCGACGGTCGCGTGCTGCTGGTCGGCGGCAACGCCAATCTGCATGTGACCGAGCCATCCGGTGCCGAGATCTTCGATCCTGCGGGCAAGCTCGACGGCACGCTGTACAAGCTGCCCCTGCGCATCGGGCATACCGCGACCCGGCTGCCGGATGGCCGAGTCCTCATCCTCGGCGGCCGCGAGAACGGCCTGCGCGCGGCCGCGAATCTGGTACTGGACGGCAGCACGATGACGCCGAGCATCCTGCCCTGGCGCGCGCCCGGCCACAGCGCGACGCCGATCGACGGTGGCGAGGTGCTGGTGCTCGGCGCCACGGACGAGCCCGATCCCGCCCTGCTGGTCGCTTCGGGTGTCGGCGTGGTGGTCGAGCTGAGGCAGTGGGCGCCGACGGTCCACACCGCCACCTGGCTCGGCGATGGGCGGATGCTGGTGGTCGGCGACCGCAGCGAGTCGGTGGGGATCATGGAGCCCGATCCCACCGGCCCCAGCCCGGGACCCGACACCGGTCGGCAGCGATTCGTTGCGCTGGTGGGCGCGCAGGGTCGCATGCGCCACCACGCCATCGCGCTGCTCGATGGGCGGGTGCTGGTCTTCGCGGGTTGCGCGCCGCCGAGCTGCGCGCGCGCTGCGCCCGCGCAGCTGTTCGACCCGCGCAGCGACCGCCTGACCGACAGCGCAGCGGCCGACCCCGCGCTGGTGGAGGCCATTGCGGTGCGTCTGCTCGATGGCCGCATCCTCATCGCGGGGGGCGCGCGGGTGGGCGACCCGCGCCAGACGCCTCGCGCAGAGGCCGAGCTCTACGATCCGGAGCGCGACCGCTGGTCGCCGGCGGCGCCGATGCGCGAACCGCGCAAGGGCGCCGCCGCGGTGGTGCTGACCGATGGTCGCGTGCTGGTCACCGGGGGCCAGGTGACCGCCGACGGCATGGACCCGTTCGTGCGATCGACCGAGATCTTCACGCCGTAGGGCCGGGCCGCTACGGCTCGACGCAGGTGCTGGTCACGGTGTCGCAGGTCAGTGGGGTCGGGCAGGCGCCGCCGCCCGGGCAGGTCGGGCGCTGGCACATGGCGCCCACGCAGGTGTACGGCGCCGGGCACGGCATGGCGACGTTGCAGGTGCGCACCGCGCAGCGGCCCAGGGTGTCGCAGCGCATGCCGCGGTTGCACTGGGCGTCGCTGGTGCAGTCGCGGATGCAGGCGCCGAACTGCGAGCAGCTGGTGCCGCTCGGGCAGTCGTTGCCGCCCTGGGCGCAGCCCAGACAGATCCCGCCGGGGGCGCTGGTGGTGCACTGCGGGCTGGCGGTCATGCAGTCGGCGCTGCGCCGGCACTGCACGGCGAGGGTGCCGACCACGGTGGCGGCGTCGGCGCCGGTGGCGGCGTCGGCGCCGGTCGCGCCGTCGAGACCGGGTGCGCCGTCGCTCGCCGTGCTGCCGTCGCGCAGGGCGCCATCGCCGCTGGCGGCGGCGTCGCTGCCGGTGCTGCCGTCGCCGCTGGTTGCGCCATCGACCTGGCCGCCATTGCCGCCGCCGTCACCGCCACAACCGCACAGCGCTGCCAGGACCAGGGTGAGCACCGCGCGTCTCGAGAGCCTCATCATCGTGGCGCCGGGGTACCACATCTGGTCGGGCGCAGTCACGGGGGCAAGGCCAGGCCCAGCGCGCTGAACGGAGTAGTGAGCTCCTCGGGCAGCGGCGCGCTCAGCGTCAGGGTGGTGCCGCTGCCAGGATGCGGGAACGCCAGCGTCGCGGCGTGCAGGGCCAGCCGGCGCAGGCCGACGCGCGCGGCCAGCAGGCGGTTGAGGTCGCCGCGGCCATGGTTGGCGTCGCCGATGACGGGGTGGCCGAGGTGCTTGAGGTGGCGCCGCACCTGGTGCAGGCGACCGGTCTCGGGCCAGGCCTCGATGAGCGAGAAGCGCACCGTGCGTGGGCTGTCGGGCAGCTCGATCGGCGTCGACGCCGCCAGGGTGCGCCAGCGCGTGGCGGCGGGCACGCGGGGGCCGTCCTCGCTGCGCGGGATGGGGTGATCGATGCGCCCGGCGGCCTCGCGCGGGACGCCGCGCACCAGGGCGAGGTAGCGCTTGCTCACGGTGCCGGCCTCGAAGCTGCCGCCCAGCGCGCGCGCGCTGTCGGGCGACAGCGCGAGCACCAGCACCCCGCTGGTGCCGCGATCGAGGCGGTGCACCGGGTACACCATGCGGCCGAGCTGCGCGTGCAGCAGCGACAGCACCGAGTCGGCGTCGTCGGCCCAGCCGCGGTGCACGATGAGGCCCGACGGCTTGTCGATGGCGACCACGTCGTCGTCCTGGTGCAGCAGCGCGAGGCGGGTCATGCGGGGCGGCAGGGTAGCAGGCCGGGCGCGGGAGAAAACCCGCCGAGAAATGGCCATTGACAAAAAGCACGACCGTGCTATTAGTCGACGCATGCAGAAGGGGACGCAGAAGGGCGAGGCGACACGGCAGGCCATCCTGGACCGGGCGGTCGGGCTGGCCAGCCAGCGCGGCCTGGGCGGCCTCAGCATCGGCGCCCTGGCCGAGGAGCTGGCGCTGTCCAAGAGCGGCCTGTTCGCGCACTTCAAGTCCAAGCAGGCGCTCGACCTGGCCACGCTGGAGCACGCCGCGGCGCGCTTCGTCGAGGCCGTCATCAAGCCGGTGCTCAAGGCCCCGCGTGGCGAGCGCCGGGTGCGCGCCATGTTCGAGCACTGGCGGCGCTGGCCGGCGACGAACCAGCTGGAAGGCGGCTGCTTCTTCATCGCCGCTGCCAGCGAGGTCGACGACCAGCCGGGTCCGGTGCGCGAGCTGCTCAAGCAGCAGCAGAAGGATCTGCTCGACACCATCGCCAGCGTGGTGCGCACCGCCATCCAGGAGGGCGACTTCCGAAAGGACGTCGACCCCGAGCAGTTCGCCTGGGAGCTCTATGGGGTCCTCCTGATCCTGCACATGTCGCAGCGGCTGCTCGATGATCCACGCGCCGAGGCCCGCGCCGAGACCGCGTTCGCCGCCATGCTGGAGCGCGCGCGCAAGTGAACCCAGGCGCCGCCCCACGGCGGCGCCGCTGCACCAGAGGAGGCAGGTCCATGTCGAAGTCGCAAGAAAAAAGCACGAACGTTCGTGCCGTGCCGCGCTGGCTGAAGCGCGGTCTGGCCGCCCTGGGGACGCTGTCGCCCGTGCTGGCCGGCCGGGTCGCGGCCCGCCTGTTCATGCGCGCGCCGCGGCGCTGGCGTGGTGACGCTGCCCAGGCCGCGCGCCTGGCCGCGGCCACCCGCTTCGAGGTCGCGCACGCCGGGCAGCACCTGGTGGCGTGGCGCTGGGGTGCCGCAGGCGCCCCGACCGTGCTGCTGGCCCACGGCTGGGGCGGCAGCGCGGCGCAGCTGACCGGGCTGGTCGGGCCGCTGGTGCACGCCGGCTACCAGGTGGTGGCGTTCGACGCCCCCGGGCATGGTGACTCACCGGGCACCCACAGCTCGCTGCCCGGCTTCGCGGCGGCGCTGACCAGCGTGGCGCGCGTGGCCGGGCCGCTGCACGCGGTGGTGGCGCACTCGATGGGTGGGGCGTCGACCTCGCTGGCCATCGCGCGCGGGCTGCGCGCCGGCCGCGCGGTGTTCCTGGCGCCGCCGGCGGACGCCCGGGTCTGGCTGCATGGCTTCGGCAAGCTGCTCGAGCTCGACGACGCCGTGCTGGGCGCGGCGCGCCGCCACCTGGAGGCGCAGCTGGCCATCGACTTCGACGACCTGACCGCGCCGGTGCTGGGGCCGCGGCTCGCGCTGCCGCTGCTGGTGCTGCACGATCGCGGCGACCGCGAGGTGCCCTGGCGCGACGGCGCCGAGACCGCCGCGCGCGCCCTGCAGGCGCAGCTCATCACCACCGAGGGGCTGGGCCACAAGCGCATCCTCGACAGCGGCCAGGTCCAGGACGAGGTGGTGCGCTTCGTCAGCGCCGCCGCGCCCGCCACGGTGTGCAGCATCTGCGGGCGCACCTGCGAGGTGCCGGCCGGCGCCGGCGCGACCCCGCTGTGCCCACGCTGCGAGCTCGACCTCGAGCTGGGCGAGCGCGAGCGGCGCTGGAGCCAGCTCGGCGACCACGCCGACCACGGCGCGCTGCGCGCCGCCTGAGCGCCCTCAGAAGGTCAGCGCGAACGCCAGCCCGGTGACGTCGCGGCCCACCAGGGGCGCGACCACGATGGGCGGCGAGCTGCGCGCCAGCGCCCAGCTCGCGCGCGGGTGGGTGTAGATGCTGAGCAGCGACACCGGGTAGCCCACCGCGACCGACAGCGCGCCCTGCTTCCAGCTGTCCTCGACCATGCCGAGGTAGAGCAGGCCGCCGGTGGTGACCAGGATGCTGCCGGCGTGCAGCATCCAGAACGAGCGCTTCTCGCGCCGCGCCGCCGCCGCCAGCGCGCGCTCGGAGGCCGCCAGATCCAGGCACGGATCGCCGGTCGGGGCCGGCGCCGGCGCGATGCTGAGCGGCAGCACCACGCGGGCCAGCGCGCCCATGGCGGCCTTGCCCCCGTTGACATACAGCGCGACGTGCGCGGCCTCGCCGCTGCCGACCGGGGTGTAGTCCGCCATCGCGGAGCCTATCTGGGCCACCGCGACCACGCCGAAGAAGACGCCCCAGCCGATGTTCCAGCGCCGCGCCCGGCGCGCCTCGCGCCCGAGGTGCGCGCGCAGCCGGCTGTCGCGCAGCGCCGCATCGGGCCCACACTCGGCCGCGGCGGTGCGCGACAGCGCCGCCCCGCACAGGCCGAGCACCAGCAGCACACCGAGCCCCCGCCGTGCGCGCGTCGTCACGCCGCAGCTTACCGCGATTCGCTGCTGCCTGGGAACAGGGCCGCCATCAGCGCGTCCTTGGTCGCGGCGTCGAAGGCGACCAGGACGACGCGCTCGAGGCGGCTGTCGGTGGCGAGGAAGCGGCGGATCTCGCCCACCGCGATGGCCGCGGCCTGGTCGAGCGGATAGCGGAAGATCCCGGTGCTGATGGCCGGAAACGCGATGCTGGCGAGGCCGCGCGCCGAGGCCAGCTCGAGCGAGCGCCGGTAGCACGAGGCCAGCTGCGCCGGCTCGCCGTGCTCGCCGCCGCGCCATACCGGGCCCACGGTGTGGATGACGTGGCGGGCCGGCAGCCGGTGGCCCGCGGTCAGCTTGGCCTCGCCGGTCTTGCAGCCGCCCAGCAGGCGGCACTCGTCGACCAGGCCGGGGCCGGCGGCGCGGTGGATGGCGCCGTCCACGCCACCGCCACCCAGCAGCGAGCTGTTGGCGGCGTTCACGATGGCATCGACCGCCAGCTGGGTGATGTCACCGCGCCAGATCTCGATGTGCGCCGCCACGCCTCATGGTAGCCGCGAATCGGGACGTGGTACCGTCGAAACATGGGCAAACCAAGGATGTATCCGCGCCTGCTGGAGCCGATGGTGCGCGACGGCCGTGGCGGCAAGCTGCGCCCGGCGAGCTGGGACGAGGCGCTGGCGCGCGCCGCCGCCGGGCTGCGTGGCACGGTGGCCGCGCACGGCCCCGGCGCGGTCGGCATGTTCTCGTGCAGCAAGAGCACCAACGAGGTCAACTTCGCCGCGCAGAAGCTGGCCCGCGTGGCGCTGGGCACCAACAACATCGACTCGTGCAACCGAACATGACACGCGCCTAGCGTCGTCGGTCTGGCGACGGTGTTCGGGGCTGGTGGCGGCACCAGCTCGTATCAGGAGATCGAGGAGACCGACGTCATCCTCCTGTGGGGATCGAACGCCCGCGAGACGCACCCCATCTTCTTTCACCACCTGCTCAAGGGGGTGAAGCGGGGCGCGCGCCTGTTCGCCATCGATCCGCGGCGCACCTCGTCGGCGCAGTGGGCCGACGTGTGGCTGGGGCTGGACGTCGGCGCCGACGTCGCGCTGGCCAGCGCCATCGGGCGCGAGATCATCGACGCCGGGCTGCACCACCGCGACTTCATCGAGCAGGCCACCAGCGGCTTTGCCGCCTACCAGGCCGCGGTCGCGCCGTGCACGCTGGCGTGGGCCGAGCGCGAGACCGGCGTGCCCGCGGGCGCCATCCGCGACCTGGCGCACGCCTATGCGCGCGCGCCACGCGCGATGATCTGCTGGACCCTGGGCATCACCGAGCACCACAACGCGGTCGACAACGTGGTCTCGCTGATCGATCTGGCGCTGCTGTGCGGCCACGTCGGGCGCTGGGGCTCGGGGCTGAACCCGCTGCGCGGGCAGAACAACGTGCAGGGCGGCGGTGACATGGGCGCGCTGCCCGACCGGCTGCCCGGCTTCCAGCACGTCGAGAACGCCGCGCTGCGGGCGCCGTTCGAGCAGGCCTGGGGCGTCCCGGTGCCTGCGAAGAAGGGCCTGCACCTGAGCGGCATGTTCGACGCCATGGAGCACGGCACCCTGCGGGCGCTCTACGTGCTGGGCGAAAATCCGCTGCAGTCCGAGGCCGATCACGCCCGCGCGCGCCGCCTCATCGAGGGCCTCGACTTCCTGCTGGTGCAGGACCTGTTCATGACCCGCACCGCCGAGCTGGCCGACGTGGTGCTGCCCGCGGCGGCCGCCTTCTGCGAGAGCGAGGGCACCGTCACCAACAGCGAGCGCCGCGTGCAGCGCGTGCGCCGCGCGGTGGCGCCGCCAGGCCAGGCCCGCGACGACCTCGCCATCGTGTTCGACCTGGCGCGCGCGCTGGGCCACGACTGGGGTGCGCCCGACGCCCGCGCGGTGTGGGACGAGCTGCGCCGGCTGTCCCCGGTGCACGCTGGCATGAGCTATGCGCGGCTGGAGCGCGAGCACGGCCTGCAGTGGCCGTGCTTCGACGAGCAGCACCCCGGCGAGATCTTCCTGCACAGCCGGCTGTGGGAGCGCCCGGTGCTGGGGCCGCGCGCGCCGTTCCAGGTCGTGCACCCGGCCGGCCCGGTCGACAAGCTGGACGCCGACTTCCCGCTGCGGCTGACGACCGGGCGCCGGCTTTCGGAGTACAACACGGGCGTGCAGACCGCGGCCTATGACAGCCCGCTCCGGCGCGGCGAGCGCATCGAGGTGTCGCCCGAGGATGCGGCGCGGCTGGGCTTCGCAGATGGCGAGGTGGTGCGGGTGCGCTCGCGGCGTGGGGCGGTGCTGGCGCCGCTGCACGTCGAGCCGGCGCTGAGGCCGGGGCTGACCTTCATGACGTTCCACTTCCCTGACGACGTCGCGACCAACCTCTTGACCATCGACGCCACCGATCCGCGCTCGGGCACGGCGGAGTTCAAGGCGTCGGCGATCAGGCTCGAGCGCCCGTAATGGATCTGCACCTCGGCGGCGGCGCGGCCAGCGCCGAGGAGCGCGCCGCGGTGGACGCGGTGCTGGGGCCGGCGACGTCGCGCTGGCGCGGCGGGGTCGACCTCGAGCTGGCGGAGCATTTCGGGCTGAGCGGCGGCAACGCGGCGCGCGCCGAGCGCCACCGCCTGCTGCCGGTGCTGCACGCGCTGCAGGATCGGCTGGGCTGGCTGAGTCGGGGCGCGCTGGACTATGTCAGCCTGCGGCTGGAGGTGCCGCCGGCCGAGGTCTGGGGCGTGGCCAGCTTCTATCACCTGCTCGCGCTGGCCCCGCAGGCGCCGCGGGTGGCGCATGTGTGTGACGACATCGCGTGCCGGCTGCGCGGGGCGGAGGCGCTGTGCGGCGAGCTGGAGCGCGCGCTGGGGCCGGCGGGGCAGGGCAGCGAGGTGGCCTGGAAGCGCAGCCCGTGCCTGGGGCTGTGCGAGCAGGCCCCGGCGGCGCTGGTGTTGCGGGCGGGCAGCCCGGCGAGTCACCAGGCGCTGGCGCCGGTGACGGCGGACGAGGTGCGGGCCGCGCTCACGAGCACGAGCACGAGCACGAGTCCGGGCACGAGCACGAGCACGCTCACGAGCACGAGCACGAGCACGAGCACGAGCACGAGTCGCATGGACGAGGTCCGCCGCGCCGTGCCCGACGCTGGCGACCCCGACCACCTCCTGCTGGCACGCGTCGGCCGTGTCGATCCCGCCTCCCTCACCGACTATCGCGCCCACGGCGGCTACGCCGGCCTGACCCGCGCCATCGCGCTGGGCCCCGAGGCCAGCATCGCCGAGGTCATCACCTCGCGCCTGGTCGGGCGCGGCGGCGCCGCCTTCCCGACCGGGAAGAAGTGGCAGGCCGTGGCCGCCCAGCCGGTGCGCGAGCGCTACGTCGTGTGCAACGCCGACGAGTCCGAGCCCGGGACCTTCAAGGATCGCGTGCTGTGCGAGTGGGATCCCTTCGCCGTCATCGAGGGCATGACCATCGCCGCGCTGGCCACCGGCGCGACCCGCGGCTTCATCTATCTGCGCGGCGAGTACCCGCGCGCTGCGGCGCACCTCGAGGCCGCGCTGGGCGCCGCCCGCGCCGCCGGGCTGCTCGGCCCCGACGTCGCCGGCACCGGCTGCGGCTTCGAGCTCGAGGTCCGGCGCGGCGCCGGTGCCTACATCTGTGGCGAGGAGACCGCCCTCTTCAACTCCATCGAGGGTCGCCGCGGCGAGCCGCGCGCCAAGCCGCCGTTCCCGGTCGAGGCCGGCCTGTTCGGCCGCCCCACCGTGATCAACAACGTCGAGACCCTGGCCAGCGTGCCGCTGATCCTGGCCCACGGCGGCGCCGCCTTCGCCGCCATCGGCACCGCAGGTTCGGCCGGCCCCAAGCTGTTCTGCGTCTCCGGCGCGGTCGCGCGCCCCGGCGTCTACGAGGCCCGCTTCGGCATCACGCTGGGCGAGCTGATCGCCCGCGCGGGCGGCATCCCGGGCGGCCGCCCGCTGCGCGCCGTGCTGCTGGGCGGCGCCGCCGGCAGCTTCGTGGGGCCCGAGGCGCTGCCGCTGCCGCTCACGCTCGAGGCCCTGCGCGCGGCTGGCGCCACTCTGGGCTCGGGCGTCGTCATGGTCCTCGACGACCGCGCCGACCTGCCCGATCTGGTGCGGCGGATCGCGCGCTTCTTCCGCGACGAGTCCTGCGGCCAGTGTGTGCCCTGCCGCGTCGGCACCGTGCGCCAGGACGAGCTGCTCGGCCGCCTCGGCGCCGGCGCCCCGCTGGGCAGCGTCGCTGACGAGCGCGCCCTGCTCGGCGAGCTGGCCCAGGCCATGCGCGACGCCAGCATCTGCGGCCTCGGTCAGACCGCGTCGGCCGCCATCGAGTCCGCGCTTCGCCTCGGCCTGCTGGAGTCCACGCCATGAGCGACGACGAGATCTACTTCAACCCGCCGCCGCGCTCCGCGCACACGCCGACGGCGCCGGCGCGCCCGACCCCGATCCCGATCGAGGTCTCCATCGACGGCCGCCCCATCAGCGTCCCCACCGGCGCCACCTTGCTCGACGCCTGCAGCGCGGCCGGGGTCGACACCCCGACGCTGTGCTTCGCCTCCACGCTGACCCCGGTCAACGCCTGCCGCGTCTGCGTGGTCGAGCTCGAGGGCGCGCGCACCCTGGTGCCCGCCTGCGCGCGCAAGGCCGAGCCCGGCATGAAGGTCCTGACCGACTCGCCGCGCGTGCGCCTCAGCCGCAAGGTCGTGCTCGAGCTGCTGGGCTCCTCGGTCGACCTGTCCACCGCGCCCGACCTCGTGCGCTGGCAGCAGCGCTACGCCGCGCGCCCGGCCCGCTTCGGCTCCGGCGCCACCGTGGCGCGGCCGACCAAGGTCGACAACGCCCTCTACGTGCGCGACTACGGCAAGTGCGTGCTCTGCTACAAGTGCGTCGAGGCCTGCGGCACCGACGCCCAGCACACCTTCGCCATCGCGGTCGCCGGGCGCGGCTTTGACGCCCACATCTCGACCGAGGCCGACGTGCCGCTGCCCGACTCGGCCTGCGTCTACTGCGGCAACTGCATCCAGGTCTGCCCCACCGGCGCGCTGATGTTCAAGACCGAGCACGATCTGCGCGCCGCCGGGCGCTGGGATCCGGCCGCGCAGACCCACACCGACACCATCTGCCCCTACTGCGGCGTCGGCTGCACCTTGACCCTGACCGTGCAGGACCAGCGCATCGTCAAGGTGATGTCGCCGCCCGACGCCCCGGTCACGCGCGGAAACCTGTGCATCAAGGGCCGTTTCGGCACCACCTTCGTCGGGCCCGAGGGCGGTTGACCCGGGTGTGACCGGCGTCGCTGCCTGGCGCGGGCTTCACGCTATGCTGTGCAGCCATGAAGACGCCGCGTGCACTGCTGGCCCTGCTCGTGCTGATCCCCGCCTGCGGGGGCGGCGCGGGCGGCGATGACGTCACCGTGGACGCCGGCGCCAGCGTCGATGCTCCGCCGGGCACCGCGCTGCGGCGCCTCATGGTGTCCGACTACAGCATCCCCGCCGGCATGGAGTTCTACCAGTGCCAGCGCATCACGGTGACCGAGGCGCTCGACATCCTCACCATCAAGCCGGTGTCGCCCACCGGGGTGCACCACGAGGTCTTCGCCATCGACGAGTCGGGCCTGCAGCCTGACGGCGTCACCCGCTGCGGTCCGCTGGGCACGCGCTGGCGCACGCTGTTCGCCTCCGGCGTCAACTCGCCGCAGCTCGACATGCCGCCGGGGATCGCGCTGCGCGTGCCCGCTGGCGCCCAGCTGGTGCTCGGCCTGCACCTGTTCAACACCTCGGGCAGCGTGCTGACTGGCCAGGCCGCGCTCGACATCCTGACCGCGACCGACTCGACCGGCCTCAAGGAGGCCGGCGTGCCCTTCGCCGGCAACCCGTCCTTCACCATCCCGGTGTCGCCGCCGCACGAGGTCCAGGGCGTGTGCACCGTGGATCGCGCGACCAAGTTCTTCGCCGTGTTCCCGCACATGCACCAGACCGGCGCGCACATGAAGGTCTGGGTCACCGGCAGCGTCGGCACCCGCACGGTGTGGGACGAGGACTACGACTTCAACGATCAGCGCTTCGGCCAGTTCGCCCCCATCGAGCTCGCCGCCGGCGACAAGATCCACATGACCTGCACCTACAGCCCGGCCGGCGCCGGCAAGACCTTCGGCGACAGCTCGCTGTCCGAGATGTGCTTCGCCATCTCCTACGTGTACCCGCCGGTGGCGACCCAGGGGCCGTTCTGCACCTGCTCGATCCCTGGCCTCGGCTGCTGATTCCGGCACCCGCCCCGCCCGCTTTCCCACTATTCTCCCGCCCGCATGAGCGAGGCTCCGCGCAAGCCCCCGTGGCACGAGACCGCCCTGGCCGGAACCTACGGCCCGGTGGCGGCCGCGGCCGCGCTGCTGGTCGCGCACTCGCTGCTGTTCAACTTCGTCACTGACGACGCCTTCATCTCCTTCGTGTATTCGCGCAACTTCGCGCGCAGCGGCGAGCTGGTGTTCAACCCCGGCGAGTATGTCGAGGGCTACACCAACTTCCTGTGGACGCTGCTGCTGGGGGTCCTCTACAAGCTGCGCCTGGCGCCCGAGGTGATGTCGCGCCTGCTGGCCACGGCGGCGTCGCTGGGCACGCTGTACCTGATGGTGCGCATCGCCGAGCGGGTGCGCGGCGGGCGCACGCCGGCGCACGTCCTCGGGCCGCTCCTGTGCGCGGGCTGGGGCGGCTTCGCGTGCTGGACCTCGGGCGGGCTGGAGAGCGCGCCGTTCACCTTCCTGTGTGTGCTCGGGGTGTGGCGCTACCTGGAGGAGGCCGCGCTGGAGGAGGCCGCCGATGCGCCGGGCGGTCAGGCGCCGCGGCTGATGTGGAGGTGGTCCACGTTCGCGTTCGCGGCGGCGGCGCTGACGCGGCCCGAGGGGCTGCTGGTGTTCGGCATCGTGGGCGTGCACCGGCTGGTGTGGCTGGGCGTCAGCTGGCGGCCGCCACGGCGCGACGACTGGGCCTGGGCCGGCGCCTTCGTGGCCATCGTGGGCGGCTACATCGCCTGGCGCTGGAGCTACTACGGCTGGCCGCTGCCCAACACCTTCTACATCAAGTCCTCGGGCGGCTCGAACTGGGCCCGCGGCTTTTACTACCTGCGCCAGTTCGCGCGCCAGTCACGCGTGCTCTACGCGGCGCCGATCGTGCTGGCCTCGCTGGCCATCGTGGCGACCCGGCCCGGGCAGCGCGCGCGCGCCCGCTTCCTGACCCTGGCCATCCCGCTGCTGGCGGCCTACCTCGGCTATGTCGCCCGCGTCGGCGGCGACTTCATGGGGCTGCACCGCTTCATCATGCCGACGTTCCCGCTGATCGCGCTGCTGCTGCAGGACGGCGCGCTGTGCTTCTTCGCCCTGATCCCGGCGCCGACCACGCTGCTGGCCCGGCTCAGGCTGGGCGGCACCCTGGCGCTGGCGGCCGCGGTCCTCGCGCAGTGGGGCGTCCTGATGTCGCGCACCTCGCGCCACGCCATCCGCTGGGTCGGCGCCGACAACGGCATCGACTCGCCCGGCTTCCTGCGCAAGTACACCCGCGACCGCGCCACCATCGGCAAGTGGTTCTTCGTGCATGCCCGGCGCGACGACTACATGAGCGTGGGCGGCGCCGGCGCCCAGCCCTGGTACGCCGACCTGCGCGCGCTCGACGCCTTCGGCCTGTCGGACGAGTTCATCGCGCACAAGGTCAAGCCGCACACCAACCGCCCGGGCCATCAGAAGTGGGCGCCCGACGACTATGTGTTCCGGCGCCGGCCCAGCATCCTGTGCCACGTCTACCAGCTGACCAACAACCCCAGCCTCGACGGCGGCCGGCTGCAGTACTTCGCGCGCGAGGGCTACTACTTCATCACCGTGCGCATCCCCAACCTGGGCGAGCACTACACCTTCGCGGTGCTCCTGACCGAGCGCGGCGCCCCGCTCCTGCACGGCAAGGAGCTCGAGGATCGCCTGGCCGAGCGGCTCCGGCTCGAGGGTGACGACTTCGTGCGCGCCTGGGATCCGCCAGCATGAGCTCCGGCGTGCGCGCGCCGCGCCGGCGCTTCGCCCTCGACGTCGCGGCCGGCGTCCTGCTGGTCGCGGTCGCGCTGACCGCGGTGTGGGACTTCCGGCGCCGCGCCCACGCCGGCGAGGACGGCGGCGGCCGCGGCCTCAGCGGGCGCTACTTCGCCAACGTCGGCTTCGCGGGCGACCCCTTCTTCGAGCGCATCGACCGGCGCCTCGACTTCTGGGCCGGCAACGACCACATCTTCGCCGAGCCGGGCGGGATCTCGATCGAGTGGACCGGCACCATCTGGCTGCCGCGCGGGGGCGCCTACAAGTTCGGCCTGGAGGCCGACCAGGCCGCCGAGCTGTCGCTCGACGGCGTCAAGGTGGCCGAGGCGCGCCTGGGTGGACCGCTGGAGGTGACGCGCAAGGTGCTGGCCCCGGGCGCGCACCCGGTGGTGCTGCGCTATGTGAAGGGGGCGCGTGACGGCCTGCTGCGCCTGACCTGGCTGCCGCCCGGGCGGCGCGGTGACATGGAGTATGTGCCGCCGTCGGTGCTGTCGCCGACCAGCGCGGCGCCGCCGGCCGCCGGGCGCGGGGCGTTCAGGCGGGACGCCGCCCTGATGTGGGCGGTGGTGCTGGCCGCGCTGCTGTTCGCGGCGGTGCTGGGCCGGCGCGGGCTGCGCGCGGCGTCCGAACACCTGGCCACCCACCGCGACGCGCGCGTGGCGGCCTATGCCGGCCTGGCGGTGTTCGCGCTGGCGCTGCTGTGGCGGCTGTGGGGCCTGATGGAGCAGGGCCAGACCTGGGACGAGGACGTGTACTGGTCGTCGGGGCGCAACTACCTCGAGAACCTGCTGGCCTGGGATCTGCGCGAGGCGTCATGGCGCTGGAACTTCGAGCATCCGCCCCTGACCAAGTACCTGGCTGGCCTCGGCGCGCTGTGGGCCGACGGCTTCGGGCCGGCGCGCGCCATCTTCGCGGCGCTGTCGGCGGGCACCGCGGTCATCGCGTTCGCGCTGGCGCGGCGCTGGTTCGGCCTGCGCGCGGGCGTGCTGGCCGGCATCACCTGCGCGCTCAGCCCGCACCTCATCGGCCACGGCCTGGTCATCGGCCACGAGACCCCGTCGGTGTTCCTGTGGACGGCGGGCGTCTGGATGCTGTGGCACGCGCTGGAGACGCGCTGCTGGAAGGCGCTGCTGGGCGCCGGCGCCCTCGCCGGGCTGGCCGTCTCGGTGCGCTACCCCAATGGCCTGCTGCTGGGCCTGTATGCCGCGCTGGTCCTCGTTCACGAGGTGCGCCGCGCGCCGGCCCCCGGCGCCGACCCCGCGGCCGCGCGCTGGCAGCTCCGCCACTGGCTGGCCCTGGCCGCCATCCCGCTGGTCGCCGCCGCGGTGTTCGCCCTGCTGTGGCCGCGCATGTGGGGCGCCCCGCTGCGCCACCTGTCGGAGTCGTGGGCCAAGCTGCAGAAGACCCACGGCAAGGAGCTCTTCCTCGGCCGCATGACCGAGCACCCGGGGCCGGCCTACTTCCCGCTGTACCTGCTGGTCACCGCGCCGCTCGGGGTGCTCCTGGGCGCGGTCGCCTTCGTCGCCACCAGCGCGCGCAAGCACGCCCGCGCCGCGCTCGCCCTGCTGGCCTGGCTGCTGGTGCCGTTCGCGATGGCGCTGTCGCCGGTGGTGCAGGACGGCGTGCGCTACATCCTGCCCGCGCTGGTGCCGCTGGCCATCGCCGCCGGCGCCGGCATGTCCGCCCTCGGCGACCTGGCCGCGCGACGCATCCCCGCCGCGACCCGCTGGGCCGCCCGCGCGGTGGCCGCGACCTTCACCCTGTACCTGGTCGTCACCGCGGCGCGCATCGCGCCCTACTACCTCGACTACTACGGCGAGCACGTCGGCGGCCCGCGCACGGTGGCGGCGCGGCGCTGGTTCGAGACCGGGTGGTGGGGCGAGGGCATCACCAACGCGCTCGACTGGGTCTCGGCGCGCGCCCCGCTGGGCACCCGGGTCGGCCTGCACGTCACCCCCAACCACTTCACCTGGCGCCGCCACGACCTGTGGATCGAGCCGCTGGGGCCGCTCGACGGCGACCTCCTGGTGCAGAACCACTTCGCCGAGGCGCCGCTCAGCGCGCCGGGCTGGACCGTGGTGCACGAGGAGCGCGCCCAGGGCGCCGTCCTGGTGCGCGTGCTGGCGCGCCCCGGCCTCGACCTCGCGCCCTACCGCTAGGACACCGCGACGCCAGGTGGCGCGGCGCCGTCGCCGGCGGCGCCCGGGCTCACAGCGCGCGGCGCGGCGCGCCCAGCCGCGCGCTCCAGTGCGTGAGGGCCATGATGCCGTTCCAGGTCGGCGTCAGGTAGCGCTGCAGGAACGCCAGATCGGCCGGTCCGTCGGCCAGCCCGGCGAGGGCGTGCGCGCCATCGAAGTCGACCAGCGCCAGGCGGACGCGCAGCGCGGCCGGGTCGCAGCCGAAGGCGCTGCCGGGGATGGCGACCAGACCGGTGTCCGCGAGCAGGCGCTCGACCAGGTCGATGTCGGTGTGAATGCCGTGCGCGGCCAGGGGCTCGCGCAGCGGGCCAAAGCCGGGGAACAGGTAGAAGGCCGCCGCCGGCTCCGGCACGTCGAGCCCCACGCTGGTCAGCTCGGCGGTCGCCCAACCCAGCGCGGCGGCCAGGATGCGCCGTACCGCCACCAGGTAGGCCTCGATCTCGCCCTGGGGCTTGAAGGCGGTGACCGCGGCGTGCTGGATGGGGGCGCTGGTGGAGGAGAAGGTCTCGCTGGCGACCGCCTCGAGGGCGCGCCGCAGGGGTCGCAACTCGGGGGGGAACGCCATGGTGCCGAGCCGCCACCCGCCGGCGCCGCACCACTTCGACAGCCCCGAGACCACGATGGTCCCTTCGGGGTAGAGCTGGGCGATCGACAGATGACGTCCGGGGAAGCACAGCTCGGCGTAGATCTCGTCCGACAGCACCAGCACCCCGCGCTCGCGGCACACCGCCGCCAGGGCCTCGAGCTCGTCCGCCGTGAAGGCCAGCCCGGTGGGGTTGCACGGGCTGTTGAAGAAGAGCACGCGCTGCCTCCCGGGGGCGCCCCGGCACACGTCGGCCACTCGCTCGGGATCGATCATCAGGCCGTGACGCCCGCCGCCCGGCAGCTCCACCACCTCGCGCCCGGCCAGCCGGGCCTGGGGGACGTAGGAGACCCAGCGCGGGGTGGGCAGCACGATGTCGCCCGCGAAGCAGAGCTGGAGGAGGAAGATGAGATCCTTCGAGCCGGGCCCGATGAGGACGTCCTCGGCCGCGAACGACAGGCCGTGGCGGGCGCGGTGATGATCCGCCACGGCGCGGCGCAGCTCGTGGAGGCCGCCGGGGGGCAGGTACTCCTTCTCGGCGGCCGCGGCGCGCAGCGCGGCGACCAGGGGGGCGGGCACCGGGAAGGGCGACTGTCCCAGCCCGAGCCGGTACACACGCTGCCCCTGCACCGCCAGCGAGGCCGATCTGATCCGCGCCGCCAGCGTCGGCGAGACCGACATGCCCTCGACCCGCGCGTCGAGCTTGACGACCACGGTCAGGCCGCTCCCGTCCGCAGGCTGACCAGCGGGGTGATGGCCCCCGTCGGCTCGGACGCGAAGAACTGGCGCGGGCTGCCCGCGGCCGGCCGGAGCTGGGAGAACCAGCTCGCCTGGGCGTCGAAGGCGGCGAAGAAGGGGCGCCCGACCCAGCTCGGATCGCGTGCCTGCAGGAAGCGCAGCACGAAGACCTGCGTCCCGTGCACGGTGGTCACGCCGTCGATCACCACCTTGCCCGAGGTGGTGCTCATCGAGGGGCCGCGCACGGTGCGTGCCAGTCCGGAGACCCCGGCCAGGGCGTCGCGATAGATGGTCCACGCGCGCACCAGCGGGACCTCGAAGTACTCGCGCGGGCCGGTGTCGCGCGCCACGAACATGTAGTACGGCACCGCGCCCAGCGCGACCTCGGTGCGCCACAGCTCGCTCCAGGTCGCGGCGTCGTCGTTGACGTGCTTGATGAGGGGGGCCTGACAGCGCACCACCGCGCCGGTAGACCGGATGCGGGTCAGCGCGCGCCGCGCCACCGTGGTCGACAGCTCGCGCGGGTGGCTGTAGTGCGCCATCAGCGCCAGCGTCTTGCCGCTGGCCACGACCTCCTCGAACAGGCGCAGCACGTCGTCGGCGTCGCCGTCGGACACGAAGCGCTGCGGCCAGTACGCCACCGACTTGGTGCCGATGCGGATGCTGGTCAGGCCGGGCAGGCGCAGCAGCGGCTCCAGGTAGCGGCGCAGCAGCGCCGTGCGCATGATCAGCGGATCGCCCCCGGTGACGAGCACGCTGGTCACCTCGGGGTGGGCGCGCAGGTAGCCGACCAGCTCCCCAGCCTCGCGGCTGGCGAACTGCAGACCATCGAGGCCGACGAACTGCGGCCAGCGGAAGCAGTAGCTGCAGTAGGCGTGGCAGGTCTGACCCTGCGCGGGGAAGAACAGGACAGTCTCGCGGTACTTGTGCTGCAGCCCGCGCAGGCGCCGTCCCTCGAAGCTGGGCACGTTGTGCTCGACCTGCCCCGCCGGGTGCGGGTTCAGGCGCCAGCGCAGCGAGCGCACCGCCGCGTTCAGCGCGCTGGTCTCGCCGGCGCGCTCGAGGCGGTGGAGCTTGGCGCGGTCGCTCGCCTCGAGCATGGCCGGCTGCGGGAAGACCAGCTGAAAGATGGGGTCGTCGGGGACCCGGTCCCAGTCGATGAGCTCGTCGATCACGTAGGGATTGGCGCGGAACGGCAGCACCTGCGTGACGGCGCGCATCGCCATGCGGGTGCGCCAGGACAGCCGGTCGAGCTGCGGCACGCGCAGCAGCTCCTCGCCGGAGATGGCTCGATAGCGCGACGGCGGCTGGGGCGCGCCCGGGCGCTCGGCCGGCGCGATGGGGTGCTTGCCGTGTGGACGGGCGGCCCCCGTCGGTGGCTGCGTGCTGTGCTGTGCTGGGTTCGACATGTGCCACCTCCAGATCCACTATTCCACCTGGAGGCGATGTCATCTATAACGAAAGATTGACATCATCGGTCGCTTTGAGCGACATCTCGGCCATGGCCTCACTGAACTACCAGCACCTGTACTACTTCTGGATCATCGCGCGCGAGGGCGGCCTGACCCGGGGCGCCAAGACGCTGCACCTGACCCACTCGACGCTCAGCGTGCAGCTGCGCGCGCTGGAGGAGGCCCTGGGCGAGCGGCTGTTCGAGCGCCGCGGCCGCGCGCTGGTGCTGACGCCGTTCGGGCGCGACGTGCAGCAGTACGCCACCGAGATCTTCCGGGTCGGCAGCGAGCTGCTCGACTTCGCGCAGGGACGCGTGGTCAGCCAGCGCCGGCTCGAGCTCGGGGTGGTGGCGGCCATCCCCAAGACCATGGTGTGCCAGCTCCTGGTGCCCGCGCTCGACGAGGAGCGCTCGGGTTCGGTCCGCATCCGGCAGGACGCCACCGAGCGCCTGGTCCAGGAGATGGTCAGCGGCCGCCTGCACGCGGTCCTGAGCGACGCCCCGCCGGCGCCGGCCAGCGGCCTCAAGCTGCATGCGCACGCGCTGGGCTCGTCGGAGATCCTGCTGTATGGCTCGGCGGCCCTGGCGCCACGCTACCGGCGCGGCTTCCCGCGCTCGCTCGACGGTGCGCCGATGCTGGTGCCGGGACCCGACGCCACCTTGCGGCGCGGGCTGGAGCGCTGGTTCGCCGACCGCCACCTGCGCCTCGACGCCGTCGGCGAGATCGACGACGCGGGCACCTTGCGCGCGCTGGGCGCGGCCGGCCGCGGGCTGTTCCCGGTGCGGGCGGCGCTCAAGAGTGAGGTCGAGGACGGCCTGGCCGCGCAGCGCGTCGGGCGCCTGAGCGGCCTCATCGAGCGCTACTTCGTGCTGTCGCTGGAGCGCCGCGTCCAGCACCCCGGGGTGGCCGCGCTGATCGACGGCGCGCGCCAGCGGCTGGACCCCGCGCCGCTCGAGCGGTGACCCACCCGCTACCCGGGCGGTCCGGGCGGGGCGCTGCCAGGGAGCGACACCCGGAAGGTGCTGCCCGCGCCCAGGGTGCTGTCGACCTTGATGGTGCCGCCCATGAGATCGACCAGCTTGCAACAGATCGACAGGCCGAGGCCGGTGCCGTCATGGCGCCGTGCCAGGCTGGAGTCGACCTGGTGGAAGGGCTGGAACAGGCCGGGCAGCTTGTCGGCCGCGATCCCGATCCCGGTGTCCGACACCGAGAGCTCGAGGTTGGCCCCGCGGCGGGCGGCCTTGACCGTGATGGTGCCGGTCTCGGTGAACTTGATGGCGTTGGAGAGCAGGTTGAGCACCACCTGCTCGAAGCGGCGCCGATCGCCGTGCACGGAGCCCAGCGCGCCGTCGATGTGCGTGACCAGGGTCAGCCCCTTCTTCTCGGCCAGCGGGCGCACGCTGTCGAGCACGCGGGCCAGGCTGTCCCCGGCGTCGAAGCGCTCGACCTCCAGCTTGACGTGGCCGGCCTCGATCTTCGACAGGTCGAGGATGTCGTTGATCAGCGACAGCAGGTGGTGTGAGCTCGACTCCACCATGCCGAGCTGCTTGGCCTGCTCCGGGTTGATGGGGCCCGACATGCCCATGCGCAGGATGCCGGTGAAGCCGATGATGGAGTTGAGCGGGGTGCGCAGCTCGTGCGACATGGTGGCCAGGAAGGCGGACTTGAGCCGGTCGGCCGACTCGGCGGCGTCCCGGGCCAGCACCAGCTCGCGGGTGCGCGCCGCGACGCGCTCCTCGAGCTCGACGCGCGAGCGCTCCAGGGCGTTCATCACGCGCAAGAGGCCGACCAGCAGCGCGGCCAGCACCAGCGACGCCAGCGCGCCGACCTGGAAGTAGCCCGACTCGAGGACGTGGAAGGCGGGCCAGCCCCCGGTCGGCACCCCGCCGAGCTGCCACGAGCCGGACGGCAGCGGGATGTCGCTCAGCACCGGCGTCGCGGCGAACACCCGGGGCTCACCCCAGAAGATGGCGCCCTGCGCGCCCGTGCCATCGACGCCGCGCAGCGCCAGCCGCAGCGGGCCGGCCACCGCGGTGATGCGCGCGCGCGCCAGCAGGGTCTCGAACTCGATCACGGTCGAGGTCAGGCCCCAGTAGCGGGTGCCGCCGGGGCTGCCGGGAGCGGCGACGTGGATGGGGCGGCGCGCGATGACCCCGACGCCGCCCTGGACCAGCTCGACCGGCCCCGCGACCACCAGTCGGTCCTCGGCCATCATGCGCTGAACGCTGGGCCACTGCGTCGGGCTGTCGACGTAGCGCAGCCCGATCGCGGCCTGGTTGCCCTCCAGCGGGTGGACCTGCGAGACCACGTTGTCTGGCGCCAGGGCGATGTTGCGGATGGTCTCGCCGCGCTTCAGGAGCTCGGTGGCCAGCGCGTGGAAGCGCGCCGGCGGGGGCTCGCCCTCGATGGCGATCAGGCTGGCGATGCCCTCACTGAGGAAGACCGCGGCCGAGACCTGGCGGCTCAGCTCGGCGCGCATGGGCTCCAGCGCGGCCTGCATCTGCCCGCGCAGGAGCCGCTGCTGCGACTGGTGGCGCAGCGCGGCAGTACGATAAGACAGCACCAGCCCCGCGACCGCCAGCAGGCCGGGCAGCCAGAACACGTGTCGCTTGGCGCGCACGGGCATCTGCGTGGGCCCAGTCTAGCGCAGGGCTGCCCGGTTCTGGCCATCCACGGCTATCATGGGCGCGCGAGTGAGCCTGTCCGCGACCCCGCGCGCGCCGTGGTCAGCTTCGTGCTCGGCGCCGAGCTGGCGCGCAGCGCGCTGGCCGCGGGTGCGCGACTGGCGCCAGGGCGGCGACCGCGCCGGGCTGGCGCACACGCTGGCGCTGGCGCGAGCGCACCGGCTGGCGTGGCGACGCGGCAGGCTGATGGTGCCCGAGGTTGGGCGGCGCGACGCCCTGGCGCGGCTGCTCGCGGACGAGGTGGCGCTGCTCGCCCTGCTGGCCGCGGCGCCCACCGAGGTGCGCAGCTTCTGCCTCCGTCGCGCGCGTTCTGGCTGCCCGCCGGGACCACCCTGCCCCACCTCGGCGCCCCCGGCATCGCCAGCGGGCTGGGCGGCCGCCCGGCCAGCTTCGCCTTCGCCGGCGACGCGCTGGACCTGCTGGCCCCCGCCCTGCGCGAGCGTGTCGACGCCCTGGACGCGGACCAGGCGCTGGTGGCCTTCATCTGGGTCCCCAACGACGTCGAGCGCGGCTGGGACGACCTCGGCGGCTGAGCGCGGACCGGCCGCGCCTACTGCGGCATCGGCAACAGCGCCTCGGTGGGGTTACTGCCGGTGACGTCGCCGCCGCGGGTGGCCTGGGTGAAGCGGCCGTCGTGGCCGAACGCGCTCAGGCGATAGCCGGTGGCGGCTGCCAGCTCGGAGGCGCTGACGTGGAACACGATGGAGTCGCCCGCCAGGACGGCGCGCGCGGTGGTCGGCACCACCGTGGTCTGCTGGCTGGCGTCGACCTGGGTCGCGGTCAGCGACCACGTGCTGGTCATGTGGTTCCAGCTCAGCTGGTACCAGCGGTCGGTGCCCTGGAAGTAGTCCCAGTCGAACGGCGCCACGAAGCGCCAGTTGTTGGCCGCCGCGCCATCGGAGTCGAGCACCACCGAGTAGATGTAGCTGGTGGTGGCGTCGGCGCGCGGGATGGCGGCGTTGACGCGCAGGAAGAAGGTCAGCACGTCGCCGGCCGGCATCGGCTGCACGCTGACCGGGCACACGACCTTCATGGCGGCGTCGTCGAGGTCGCACGGGTACACCGTGTTGTTGTAGGTGGCCGCGACCTGCGCCGCCGTCAAGGTCTCGCGCCGCCCGCCATGATTGATGATGTCGGCCACCTGCCGCGCAGCCAGGACGGCGTTGACGGAGACGCTATCGACCAGGTCGCCGATCAGATCACCGCTGGGCTCGATGCAGGTGCCCTTGCCCCATCCATCGGGGGCATAGAAGACCCTTCGCAGCGCGACCTCACGCTCACGAAGATCCATGTCGAGAAAGAGAGAGTAGAACTGCCAGAAGCCCCCGGCACGGGCGCACCTCGAGATGGCCGCGAACTCGAACCCGCCGGGCAAGATCCGCTCGCCTGTGGCCACCGAGGTGAGGTTGGGCGAGAAGACCTGGACCAGGCTCGGATCCCAGCCGCTGTTCGCGTCCCAGGTCAGGGTCTCGGTGTAGGCCCGGGGAGCTTGAGGGTGTCTGTCGTGGGTGTACTTCACGGCGCCGGCCGGCGCCACCGAGTAGGTCACCTCGGTGCGGAAGGCCTGCCCGACGAAGGCCCGCGCAGGCGGCCCCACGCTCCCGGCCATGGTGGCGAGCACGCTGCTGCTGGTGTCATGCAATATGAGCCGGCTGAAGTGCCCGAGCGGCGCCCGCAGCACCCCCGGCGCGCCGTCAGCCGGGGCGTCAGGGACGAGGGGCAGGAACTCCAGCCTGCCGCTGGCTGCCTGTCCGGACTCGTGCAGCACGGTCAGCGCCATCCCGCCGAGCCGTGCAGCGGGGAGCGTGAGGCGAGCCTCGGCGGGCGACGACAGCGCGAGGCCATCCGGCTCCAGGTTCCAGCCCTGGGTCACTGCCTCGTCGTTCACTGCGGGCAGGTCCGCAGTCGCGATGTCCGTGATCTTCACCTGCTCCTGCGTCACCCCGGCGGGCAGCGCGTTCGCGGGGATCGACAGCGTGAGCACGCCGTCGGCGCTGGCCACGGTGAAGGCAGGGTTGTTCCCGGGCTTGTCGCCATCGCCGCCCCCGCAGCCGGAGGCCAGCACGCTGGCCAGCCCGGCCACCAGGTGACCCATCACATGCACATGGCGACCGCGTGAAGTCATCGGAGCCTCCTATTGCGGCATCGGCAGCAGCGCCTCGGTCGGGTTGGCGCCGGTGACGTCGCCGCCGCGGGTGGCCTGGGTGAAGCGGCCGTCGTGGCCGAACGCGCTCAGGCGATAGCCCCTGGCGGCGGCCAGCTCGGTGGCGCTGATGTGGAACACGATCGAGTCGCCCGCCAGGACGGCGCGCGCGGTGGTCGGCACCACCGCGGTCTGCTGGCTGGCGTCGACCTGGGTCGCGGTCAGCGACCAGGCCTGGGTCATGTGGTTCCAGCTCAGCTGGTACCAGCGGTCGGTGCCCTGGAAGTAGTCCCAGTCGAACGGCGCCACGAAGCGCCAGTCGTTGGCCGCGACGCCGTCGGAGTCGAGCACCACCGAGTAGATGTAGCTGGTGGTGGCGTCGGCGCGCGGGATCGGGGCGTTGACGCGCAGGAAGAAGGTCAGCACGTCGCCGGCCGGCATCGGCTGCACGGTTGCCGGGCACACGACCTTGATGTCGGCCTCGTCGAGGCCGCACGGGTACAGCGTGTTGCCATACTCGGCCTGGACCTGGGCCGCCGACTTGGTCTCGCGTCTGGCGCCGTGGGCGGCCAGATCGGCAGCCTGGCGCGCGGCCTGGACGACGAAGCTGGACACGCTGTCGACCATGTCGGCGATCGGATCGGCGCTCGCAGCGACGCACATGCCGCGACCGGGGGCGCCACCTCCAGCAGTCTGCCGCAGCACGACGAGGTTCTCCACGCCCTCCACATCGACGACGAAAGACCGCCCCACCAGATACTCTCCAGTGCTGCCACACTTGAGCGTGAGTGCGGTCTCCACCAGCCCTGGCGCGGTCACGAAGTTCTCGGTCTCGACCAGCGTACCGGTGGGCTGGACCGGGCCCTCCACCTTGAACCTGGTGGCGATGGTCCAGCGGCTGCTGGCGTTCCAGCTCAGGGTCGCAGCCGGACCCTGATCGAGGATGGTCTTGACCGGAAAGTACTCGACCTTGCCGGACGCCACCGGGTGGATGACAGCCTCGGCCCGGAAGGGCTCCCCGATGAACGCGAGGCCGGGAAGCGGCGTGTAGTCTATCGAGAAGGTGACCAGTGCGTCGTCGATGCTTCCGTACCCGATGACGACCCGACTGAAGTGCCCGACAGTGCCCGTCAGGACCAAGCGCTCGGGGGCGGTCAAGGTCTCCAGCTCGGCGGCGATGACCTCCAGCCTGGGCATGTTCCGCGGCCCGGACTCGTGCAGCAGCATGAGGGTCCGCCCACCGACCTCGGTGCCTGGTAGCGTGAACGCGAGGCGAGCTGGCGCCGAGAGCACCACGCCATCGGGCTTCAGGCTGTAGGCGCGCTCGACGCCGACACGGTTGAGAGCGGGCTGCTCCTCCGCTGGCACCGGCGTGACCTGGACCTCGGCCTGGGTCACGCCGCCCGGCAGCGCTCCCTCCGGGAGCGACAGCGTCAGCACGCCGTCGGCGCTGCTGACCGTGAAGGCGGGACTCCTGGCGCCATCGCCACCACCGCCACATGACCAGCACGTGAGCCCGAAGGCGAGGCACGCGAACGCCGGCGCTCGCCAGCTGCGGGGACGCATCGTCGACCCTCCGTGCTGGTTCAGGGCAGCTTGTGGTGATCGGTCACGCGGACGCCCGGGCGGCCCGTGACGTCGACGAACGTGAACGTGGTCTGCCAGCCGCTGGCGACGATGGTCACGCTCTGGTTCAGCGGCACGTTGGTGAGGCGCTGCTGCGGGAAGCCGGCGGCGCGTGGCACCAGCGTGCCGGCCGTGGTCGAAGTGATGCTGCCGTCGGTGCCGAGATCGTCGACCTCGCCCGTGGTGCCCGCCATGTCGCGCGTGAACTTGACGCGGTAGCTGGCGTTCGCGATGGACTTGCAGTTGCCCAGCGAGGTGTTCTCGCGGCAGGCGCCGCCGGGCGGCCCGAAGTTGGTCGACCGACAGATCCCGGCGTCGAGGATGACGGGCACGCCGGGCCCCGGGTTGATGTTGGGGCCCTCCAGCGTGGTCTCGGACGGCAACAGCAGACCATTGCACTCGTCCATGTTGCGCACCGGCCCGCCGGCGTCGACGCTGACCGAGGCGTCGGCCTGGGCGCCCGCGTCCTTGCCCCCACCATCGTCGTCATCGCCGCCGCCGCACCCGACCGCCAGCAACAGCCAACCCACCGCCAACACCACGCGCCGCTGAAACATCGCGCCCTCCGCCACTGATCCTCGACCATGGTAGCGCCTGGGCCGACGCGATTCAACGCTCAGGGCTTGCGCGGGATGCTGAGCTCGACGAGGGGGCGCGGCTGGGCCAGCGGGTGCTCGGCCAGCTTCAGCTTGTCGGCCAGGAACGGCGCCACCAGGCGGTACACCACGCGCGCGCGCACGCTGGTGACCTGGGCGGGGACCTGGGCGCGCAGGTCACGACGCTCGCCGCCGGTGAGGCGGGTGTCGCGCACCAGCTTGGCGGCCCAGGGCGCGATGGTCGGCTTGCCCTCGGCATCGACGTAGCCCTTGTTGAGGACCGCCCAGGGCGCCTCGCTCAGCGGGTCCTTGTCGAAGTTCTTCCACACCTCGGCGCCCTTGGCGTCGAGGCCGACCAGGGCCAGCACGGCGACGCGCGCCGGGAAGCCGGTCGGGAAGGCGTGCGACGCCAGGTTCTCCAGCGTGACCACGACCTCGCCGCGCTCGAAGCGCCCGCGCAGCGCCAGCGGCGGCAGCGCGCCCTCGGGGGTGGCGCTCCAGCGCGTGTGCGCCCCGATGAAGCGGTGGCTGCGGTGCTCGGCGCGGATGACGCCGAGGGTCGCGCCGCCGGGGCTGGTCGGCATGTGGCAGGCGACGCAGCGGCGCTCGCTGGCAGCCTCGCCGGCCGCGCTGCCACCGCCATCGGGTCGCGCCGCCGCGCTGGCCATCATCTCGGGGCCGGTGCTGCAGGCCGCCACGCCGGCGGCGTTGACCAGGGTCTCGTGGCAGGCCAGGCACAAGGTCTGGCCGTCGCTGGCCCCGAAGTGCGCCGGGGTGGCGCCGATGCCATGGGTGGCGGCGCTCGACGGCTCGCCGCGCGGACCGAACAGCATGCCCGGGGGGCCGCTGACCAGCCGGGCCACCCCCGCGCCGCTGGCCGCCACCTCGGCCGCGGTGTGGCAGGTCGCGCAGGTCACCCCGGCGTCGGCGCGCCGCGGCTGGTGGCAGCCCGCGCACAGCTGGCCGAGGTCGGCGCCATCACGCGGGGTGCGAAACGCCAGCATGGCCGCGACCACCGGATCGCCGCCGGGGTGCGCGCCAGCGTGACGGCTCTGCTCCCACTCGGCGACCACCGCCGGGTGACACTGCTTGCAGCCGGCCAGGTCGTCGAGGTCGACCCCGTCGTGCGCCGGCGCGGCGCTGGCCGCCGAGGTGGCGTCTGGGTTGGGGCGGGTCTGACGCGAGCGCTTGCAGCTGGTGGCGAGCACCGGCACCAGCAGGCTGACGAGCAGGGAGATACGGTGCATGGCGCGCATGATGCCACAGCGGTCTGCCGCTCCCGGCGCGCGCCGCTACGGGCAGGTGCCAAACGAAGGCAGGGTGACGCTGGTGTCGCCCGCGATGGTGACCGTGGTGCTGGCGCAGCGCTCGGGCGTCTGCTGGCCCGGGGTGTAGATCCCGCCGCTGACCTTGTAGCTGCCGGCCGGGAAGCTGACCTCGGCGCCGAGGTCACACGGATTGGTCATCGACGGCGTCTTGGCCACGCCCGAGACCGACTGTGGGCTGGTGGTGATCTGCTGACAGACCGCGCCCAGGTTGGCGCCGGCCGGCTGCGGTGACACGAACACCAGCACCACCTTGCCGGTCGCGCCGGTCACGTTCTCGGCGCGGATGGTCAGCTTGCCCGGCCCCGAGCCGTCGACCGTGGTGCCGGCGTCGATGGCGGCGACGCTGCTGTCCGGCGTCACGTCATCGTCGTCGCCGCCGCAGCCCAGCAGCAGCGTCCCCAGCAACATGGTGGCAAGACCACGCACCCAGCGTCCCCTCGATGGCTTCGACATCGGCGCCCCCCGGCACGGCCAGAACAGCCTGTATCATCTTAGCAGCCAAGTGCCGGAGCGCGCATCGAAGCTGCCATGACCCTGTCCCTGTCCCTGTCGGCGCTCGATCTGGTCCCCGTGGTCGAGGGCGGCAGCAGCGTTGCGGCGCTGCGCAACGCCGCCGAGCTGGCGCGCGCGCTGGATCGGCTGGGCTACACCCGGCTCTGGTATGCCGAGCAC
>JBGASF010000200.1:0-12407 GCA_044229835.1 Polyangia bacterium
CATGGTGCACGCGAAGCCGGCCGGGCAATCGGACGCATTGGCACAGTTGCGCGTGCACGACGGCGTGGCTCCCGTGGTGTTGCCCAGGCACAGCCCCGACACGCAGGTGGCCGGCGTCGCCAGCTGACACGGCCGCCCGGTGTCATCGGGCACGCAGCGCTGGTTGGCGCAGACATGGCGATGCGCGCACTCGCTGGTCTGCGTGCAGCTGCGCGTGCACATCATGGTGCCGCCGAAATCCGGCACACACAGCGCGCTCTGACAGTCGCCCGCGCCGGTGCAGCGATCCAGGTAGCGCCCCTGCCCCGGTAGCACCGCGCCGTCGACCTGCACCGCGGCATCGAGCTGCGTCATGCTGCCATCGCGCTGCGTGCCCCCGTCGGTCTGCACCCCGCCATCCGGCGTGATGCCTCCAATCGTGCACTGCCCGATCTGATTGCACAGCTTGCCACCCGTGCAGTCGAAGTCCTGCCTGCAGTCCTGCCTGCACTGCCGCCCATCGCAGTAGTGCTTGTCCCCACACTGCGAATGGAAGTTGCACTCCAGATCCGCCTTGGCGCACCCGCTGCCGCCCAGGCCGCCCGCGGCGCCGAGCGTCAGGACCAGAGCTGCCAGTGCCGCGCGCGTCACCGCCTGATGTTCTCACGAGGTGGGTGTGCAGGATAGAGGCGGCGAGGGGCGGCTTCCGTTTTGTCTGCGTCCTTGGCAGGATGAGGATTCGCATGGACTTCGAGGAGGCGTGTCGGGAGCTCGGGATCGACGCGGAGGCGCCCCCCGACGCGGGTGAGCTCAAGCGGATCTATCTGCGCGGGCTGCGCACGCGCAATCCGGAGCGCCAGCCCGAGGCGTTTCGCCGCTGGCGCGACGCCTACGAGGTGGTCGGCCAGGGCGACCCGGCTCCGCCGGGCATGCGCGCGGCCCTCCGCGCGGACGCGCGCATGGCGCAGGGACTCCCGCCCTGGGAAGGCCCCGTGGCGCCGGAGCCAGCCGAGTCAGCGAAGTCAGCACGCGAGGCCGGGTCGGCCGAAGCGGCCGAGGCAGCCGAGGCAGCCGAGCCGGCGCGAGCAGCGCAGGCATCGCAGACCCCAAGGCCTACCGGACCGCAGACCCTCGAGTACACCGACATCCGCGATCTGATCGCCAGGGCGGCCGAGACGGCCGACGCCGACCTGCCGCTGTACCGGGGTGCGACCTGGGTGCTCGGGCTCCTCCTCGACGGCCAGCTGGACGAGGCCGAGGAGCTCACCGAGCTGATGCGGCGCTGGCTGAAGGCGACCGACGTCGAGCTGCGCGCCTCGCACAACGATGCGGTGCGCTGGCGCATGACCAGCGAGCTCTCCGACGTGTGTCGCGACCTCGCCCCCGAGCTGCGCAGCGCGATCGGGCGCGCCATCCTGGAGGATGACTTCGACGCGGCCAGGCCCGGCATTCGCGCCTTCCGCGAGGCCGATCCCGACCTGGCGCTGCACGCCGAGCGCACCCTGCGCGCCGACGCCCCGATGCTGCACGAGATCTACAAGCTCGACCTCGTCATCCTGGATGCCGGGATCCAGTACACGCCGGTGTCGAAGAGCGGGACCAGCTGGATCGTCGCCGCGGTCATCCTGCTGTTCGCGATCGGCTCGATCATCCGCTTCATGGGCGAGCGATGAAGCAGATCATCGGGATCGATCTCGGCACCACCTACTCGCTGGTGTCGACGCTGCAGGACGGGCAGCCGGTGGTGCTGCCCAACGGCCTCGGCGAGCTGCTGACGCCGAGCGCCGTCAGCGTCGACGGCGACACCGTCCTGGTCGGAGCGCCGGCGCGGGCGCGCGCCACCACCCACCCACGCGAGACCGCGCTGGCCTTCAAGCGCGACATGGGGACCGCCCAGGTGGTCACGCTGGGCAAGCGCAGCTTCACGCCACAGGAGCTGTCCGCGCTGGTGCTGCGCGAGCTCAAGCGCGACGCCGAGGCCGCGCTGGGTCACCCGGTCGAGGAGGCCGTCATCACCGTGCCGGCCTACTTCGGTGACGCCCAGCGAGCGGCGACCCGCGACGCCGGCGCGCTGGCCGGGCTGCAGGTCGAGCGCATCATCAACGAGCCGACCGCGGCGGCGCTGGCGTACGGGCTGCACGCGCGCCATCGTGAGGTGCGCGTCATCGTGCTCGACCTCGGTGGCGGCACCTTCGACGTGACGCTGCTGCAGATCCTCGAGGGCGTCATCGAGATCCAGTCGTCGTCGGGCGACACCCGCCTGGGCGGCGAGGACTTCGACGATGCGCTGGCGGGTGCGCTGGCCGAGCGCATCAAGGCCACACATGGCGTCGACACCCGCGACGACGCGCGCGCGTGGGCCCGCCTGCGCGAGGCCGCCGAGCAGGCCAAGCGCCGGCTGTCGACCGCGGAGCGGACCACGCTGGCGTGTCCGCAGCTGCCCGCCGGCCGGGGCCACATCGACTTCGAGACCACGCTGACCCGGGCCGAGGCCGAGGACATCTGGCGCCCGGTACTGACGCGCATCCAGGCGCCCATCCAGCGCTGCCTGCGTGACGCCGGCGTGAAGCCGGGGGACGTCGAGGAGATCCTGCTGGTCGGCGGCTCGACCCGGATGCCGGCGATCGCCCGCATCGCCAGCCAGCTGTTCGGCCGCCTGCCGCTGCGCACGTTGCCGCCCGACGAGGCGGTCGCGATGGGCGCCTGCGTGCAGGCCGGCCTGAAGTCGGGCGATGTCGCGCTGGGCGACATGGTGGTCACCGACGTGGCGCCCTTCACCCTCGGCACCGCCTCGTCGACGCGTGTCGGCGGTCGCCGGGTCGACGATGTCTTCACGCCGATCCTGGAGCGCGGCACCGTGATCCCTGCCAGTCGCGTGGAGCGCTTCTGCACCGCCCACGATCGCCAGGAGGAGATCGAGATCGAGGTCTACCAGGGTGAGCACTCGATGTGCCGTGACAACCGCAAGCTCGGCTCGTACATGCTGCGCAACCTGCCGCCGCGGCCCGCCGGCGAGCTGTCCATCGATGTGCGCTTCACCTACGACCTGAATGGCATCCTCGAGGTCGACACCAACGTGGTCGGGACCGACCGCACCGAGAGCATGGTGATCGAGAACTCGCCCGGCCGGCTGTCGCGCAAGCAGCTCGAGGAGGCGCGCGCGCGCATGGCCAAGCTGAAGTTCCACCCGCGCGAGGCGCTGCCCAACGCGACCGTGCTGGGGCGCGCGGATGCGCTGTTCGTGGAGCTGGTCGGCGAGCCGCGCGATCGGCTGGGCCACGCCATCGCGCGCTTCCGCGCCGTGCTGGAGAGCCAGGATCGGCGGCGCATCGACGAGGCGCGCGAGGAGCTGCAGGCGGTGCTGGCCTCGTGCGGCCGCGTGCGCACGCCCGAGTAGGGTCAGGGCGTGACGACGATGTCGTGCTGGCCGGGGCCGTTGCAGGGGATGGCGATGAGGCCGGTGGCGGGGTCGCGGGTGGGGCTGGGGGTGACGGGGCGGGTGTCGCAGGTGACGGTGAGGGTGGCGGGGAAGTCGTCGGGGCCCGGGATGTAGATGAGGGACGGGGCGGTGACCTTGGCGGAGCCGGTGAAGGCCAGGGTGAAGCGGCGGGCGGCGCGGTCGTAGCTCCAGCGCTGGGGCCAGCCGGCGATGGCCTCGGGGCGCGGGCGGGACAGGGCGTTGCGCAGCAGGGGGCGCTCGTTCCAGCCGGTGGCGGTGCGCTCGTACATGCCCCAGGAGCCCTGCGAGTCCTCCTTCCAGACCCAGAAGGCGGCCGACAGCATGAGCTCGTCCTGGATGTCGGTCTGCAGCTCGAGGTAGTCCTTGGCGCGGGTGTCGGCGGGGCCGTAGCCCCACTCGGTGATGAGGACCGGGGCGCCCCAGGCCAGGCCCTCGTTGACGGCGGCGGCGTTGGATGGGCGGAGGTCGGCGCGGGTGAAGGATTGCCGCAAGGATTCGTTGGAAGAAAATGACACCGTGTAAATATGCGGGGCGTAGATCATGCCGCCGAGGCCGAACTGCTGCTCGAAGGTGGTGGCCGGCACGTCGGCGATGTCGAGCTGGTTGCGGTAGGCGGTGGGCTCGAAGGCGATGAGGTGGCGGGTGTCGACGGCGCGGATGGCGCGCGCGACCTCGGCGTGGAAGCGCGGCAGCTCGGCGTCGGCGGCGACGGGTTCGTTCATGATCTCGTAGGCGAACACGGTGTCGTCGCTGGCGAAGCGGCGCGCCACCGCGGCGGCGGCGGCGGCGAAGCGGGTGCGCAGGCGCGGGCCGGGCTCGGCGCTGCCGAAGAAGGTCGCGAACGAGCGCATGACCTGGGGCGACAGCCGGCGATCGCCGAGATCGGTCAGCGGGCCGCCCAGCAGCATGTCGGGCGGCGGCTGGATGGCCCACAGCGGGGCGCCGTCCTCGCCGATCTCCTTGGAGTAGGCGTCCTGGTGGAAGTCGAGCAGCACCAGCACGCCGGCCTGGCGGCAGAGGTCCACGGTGGCGGCGATGCGCTCGAGGTAGGCGGCGTCGATGCCGCCAGTCTCGGTCGGCTCCAGGCCGCTCCAGTTGATGGGCAGGCGCAGGAAGTTGAAGCCGAGCTGGCGCAGGCGCCGGGCGTCCTCGAGGGTGAAGGGCGGGATCGGCTCCAGCGCGGTGCGGCCGTCGGAGAAGCTGACGTCGAACAGGCCCTCGACGCGGGCGTTCATGCCGTGCAGGACGAAGACGCGGCCCTGGGCGTCGACGAAGCGATCACAGCGCGTGCTCAGCGGCCCGAAGGCGCCGGCCTTGGCGGCGCACGGCGAGTCGTCGGCTTCACCACCGCCGCCACAGCCGACCAGGAGGAGCGCCAGCAGACCCAGGTGCTTCATCGCTGCTTGCCGATCAGCTCGCGCACCGCGGCGGCCAGGCGGGCGACGTCGGCGTCGCCGAGGTCTTCGCCGACCTCGATGGTGAGGACCTCGCCGCGGACGGTCACGGTGACGGCAACCGTCTGCGCGGCAGGGGTCGGCGTCGGACTCGTGCTCGTGCTCGGACTCGTGCTCGTGCTCGGACTCGTGCTCGTGCTCGTGCTCGGACTCGTGCTCGGACTCGTGCTCGTGCTCGGGCTCGTGCTCGGACTCGGACTCGTGCTCGTGCTCGGACTCGGGCTCGCCGCAGCAGCCGCCTCCTCCCCCGCCTTGCCCTCCTCCACGCCCCCCGCCTGCGCATCCGCCAGCCCCGCGTCCTCGGCCTCGATCTGCGCCTCGCCCTCCACGAAGCTCGGGTACCTCAGCACCACGCCCAGCTCCTCCTTGAGCCGGTCGTTGCGCAGCCTGCGCCCGCGCTGCGGTGGGCGCTGCTGGTGCGGCTCGATCATCGGCGACGGCACCATCGGCAGCCCCAGGCGCTGGCACAGCCACGCCGCATACTCCTTCTGCAGTGTGGGCCGGTCATCGGCGACCAGGTAGGTCGCGCCGGCGGGGGCGCGCTCCTCGGCGGCCTGGATGATGCTCACCAGATCATCGATGTGGATGCGCGAGATGTAGTGTTCGCCGCCATCGGTCAGCTTGTAGTCGCCGGCCAGCAGGCGCTTGCGCACGCCGCGGCCACCGCCATACACCGCCGCCAGGCGCAGCACCACCGTGTGCAGGCCGCCGGCCAGCGCCTGCTGCAGCTCGCCCTCCTCGCGGATGAAGGGCGCCATCACGGCGTCGTCCAGCGAGATCCCGGTCTGTTCGTCGACCCAGTCGAGGTTGGGGCGGTTGCCATACAGCCCCGACGAGCCCAGGTAGATGAAGCGGCGCACGCCGCGCTCGCGGGCCTCCTGCGCCGCCCGCGCCAGCGCGACCCCGGCGGGCAGATCGTTGTGCGGCGGGATCGAGTACACCACCGTGGCCGCCTCGGTGCCGATCAGCGGCGGCGCGAAGGCGCGCTGCTTCTTGGCCTCCAGCGCGATGACCTCGGCGCCCAGCGCGGCCAGCTCGGCCAGCTTGTCGGGGCGCCGCGTGGTCACGCGCACCGCGCGCCCTGCCGCCAGCGCGGCGCGCGCCAGCCGTTTGCCGATGAAGCCACAGCCCAGGATGACCAGCGGTCGCGACAGCATGGGCGAAGACTATCCGACGCCCGCGGCGAGCGCGACCACGCTGTAGCCGACCGCCAGCGCGCTGCCCGGATTGACGTACGAATGGCGCTGATCACCGCGAAACGTGACGACGTCGCCGGCGGCCAGCTCGTAGGCGTCCCCGGCGACCCACAGCGTGATGGCGCCCTGCTCGCAGGTCAGGTACTCGCGCGTGCCGGTGGTGTGCGGCACGCCGACCAGACGGGCACGCGCGGGCAGCTCGAAGCGATCGAGCTCGAGGCCGGGCAGTCGGTCGGGTAGCACGCGGCGCACCGTGACCGGGCCCTGGCGGCGCACCGCCAGGGCGTCGCGCGGGATCTTGCGCGCGGTGGCGCGCGGGGCCGAGATCAGCTCCTCGACCGAGACCTGCAAGGCCAGCGCGACCTTGTGCAGGATCGACAGCGTGGGGTTGGCGCTGCCCGACTCCAGGTTCTGCCAGGTCGCGCGTGGCAGCTCGGCCAGGCGGGCCAGGGCCTGCTGGGTCAGGCCGCGCTGATCGCGCAGCTGCTTCAAGTTGGCGCCCAGGTTGCGCGCCAGGGCGTCGCCGACGGGGAGGGAGGCCATGCCGACACGATGGCATTGTGCCAATCCGTTGGCAATCTGGCCAATGCGTCGGCGGGGTGGGTCATCGTAGGAGTCATGCAAGGACGGAGGTCGGCCATGGACTCGATCGAGGGCAAGACGGTGCTGATCACGGGGGCCAGCCGCGGCCTGGGGGCGGCGCTGGCGCGGGCCGCGGCGGCGCGCGGGGCGCGCGTGGTGGCGGTGGCGCGCGAGGCCGCGCCGCTGCTGCAGGTGGTGGCCGAGATCCGCGTCGCCGGCGGCACCGCGTTCGCGCTGCCTGGGGATGTCGGTGACAAGGAGGCGGTGCACGCCATCACCGGGGCGGCGGCGGCGCTGGCGGGGCCGGTCGACATCGTGGTGCACAACGCCAGCTGGCTGGGGCCGACCCCGCTGGGGCTGCTGATGGACACCGCGTGCGAGGACCTCGAGCGCGTGCTGGCGGTCAACCTGGTCGGCCCGTTCCGGCTGTCCAAGGTGCTGGCCGGACCGATGCTGCTGCGTGGCAGCGGCGTCATCGTGCACGTCAGCTCGGACGCCGCGGTCAGCGCCTACCCGCGCTGGGGCGCCTATGGCGTGTCCAAGGCCGCCTTCGATCACCTGGCGCGCAGCTTCGCCGCCGAGCTGGAGGGTTCGGGCGTGCGGGTGTTCGCCATCGACCCGGGCGAGATGGACACCCGCATGCACGCCGAGGCCATGCCGGAGGCCGACCCGACCACCCTGGCGCGCCCCGAGGAGGTCGCCGAGCGCGTGCTGGCCGCCATCGAGGACGCGGCGCTGGCGCCTGGCGGTGCGCGGGTCGTCGCGGCGGAGCTGGGCGCGCTCAGGAGGGCGTCATGAGGCCCGCGACCTGGCCGCGCGCATGTGCGCCCTGCGAGCGGCTGCTGTCGATCGATCCCGTGGGTGGCACGGTGCGCGATGCCACCGTGGGCGAGCTGCCGGAGCTGTTGCGGGCGGGGGATCTGCTGGTGCTGAACGACGCCGCGACGCTGCCGGCGTCGCTGCCCGGGCACTCCGCGAGCGGGGCGGACATCGAGCTGCGCTTGCTCGGGGGCACGCCAGTGATTGCCCAGCACGAGCACGAGCACGAGCACGAGCACGAGTTTCGGGCTGTGCTGATGGGCGCCGGCGACTGGCGCACCCCGACAGAGCATCGCCCGGCGCCGCCGCCGGTGGCTGTGGGAGAGCTTCTGCAGCTGCGCGGCCTCGCGGCCACCGTGACCGCGGTGTCCCCGCTGTCGCCGCGCCTGCTCACGGTGCGCTTCGATCAGCGCGGCGCCGCGCTGTGGTCGGCGCTGTATCGCGCCGGTCGCCCGGTGCAGTACGCCTATCTCGAACGCCCGCTGGCGCTGTGGCACGTGCAGAGCGGCTTCGCCTCGCGCCCCTGGGCCGCCGAGATGCCGTCGGCCGGGCGCCCGCTGGCCTGGGACACCCTGCTGGCCGCGCGCCGTCGTGGCATCGACCTCGCGACCCTGACCCACGCCGCCGGCCTGTCCTCCGCCGGCGATCCCGCCATCGACGCCGCGCTGCCGCTGCCCGAACACTACGAGCTGCCCGCCACCACCATCGCCGCCATCGCGCGCTGCCACGCCCGCGGCGGTCGGGTGGTCGCCGTGGGCACCACCGTGGTGCGCGCCCTGGAGGGCAACTTCGCGACCCACGGCGCCCTGCGCGCAGGCCCCGGCGTCACCGACCTGCGCCTGGGCCCTCACTCGCAGCTGCACGTGGTGGACGGCATCCTCACCGGCATGCACGAGGCCGGCTCCAGCCACCTGGAGCTGCTCTCTGCCTTCGCCGCCCGCGACCTGCTCGGCCGCGCCTACGCCCACGCCAGCGCCGCCGGCTACCTGGTGCACGAGTTCGGCGACTCCAACCTCATCCTCGCGGCCTGAGCTATCGCACCACCAGGTCGTGCGTGGTGAAGGCCACGCCGCCGCGGCTGTCGCGCAGGACGACCCACAGGCGCACCGGGCCGGGCGCGGACGGGGCCTGCCAGGTGGTCTCGGTGCTGGTCGCGAGGTCGGACTCGGCGCGCCCGGTGTGCTCGTCGGCCAGCGCGCCGGCGCTGCTGAACCAGGACACGCGCAGGGCCTCGCGACGATCGACCAGGGCGCTGCCGCCGGGAGGCAACGCGAGGTAGCTCTCGGCGGCGGTGGCGGGCCAGGTCGCGACCAGGCGGACGGTCTGGGCGGCGCTGACCACGGCGGGGGCGTCGACGCTGAAGCTGGGGTTCTGGTTGGGCCGGTAGCGCGCGGCGTGGTCGCGGATCGCGGGCAGCGGTGCGCCCGCCAGGTTGCAGCGGATGCGCTGGAAGCCCAGCGCCAGGCTGTCGCCCAGGTCGACCCGCAGCGGCTGGTAATAGCCCCCGGTGGCGTCGGGATCGGGCGGGCGCAGCGAGCTCGAGCTGACGTCGGGGCCATAGCGACTGCACACCTCGCGCGGCAGCACGGCGTCGACGCTGGCACCGTGGCCGAGCGCCAGGGTGTCAGCCAGGCAGGCGGTCACCGCGGCGGCGCGCTGTCCGGCCGCCAGCGGTCGCGTGCACAGCGCCCACGACGGCTCGTCGGCTGCCGCCCCGGGTGGCGCCGCCACCAGCACGCGGTAGTGCACCGGCTCACCGGGCAGCGCCTCGGCCGGCTCGGCCTGGATGGCCAGCACGCGCGGCGTGTCGATCAGCGACAGCGACTGCTCCAGATCGGGCACGCAGCCGGCCAGCGCGACCGCGGCGCCCAGCAGCGTCGCGGCGCCGACCGCCCTGCCCGTGCCGCCGCCGCGCGCGCGCATCAGAACGCCAGCCGCGCGCCGGCGATGACCAGCGTGGGCAGCCCGGTGATGATGCCGCGCCGCGAGAAGTCGTCGGAATAGGCCAGTTCTTCGGCATTTTCGCGCGCGGTCAGGTTCTGCACCTCGAGCGACAGCTCGAGCGCACGGCCGCGCACGCGCAGGGTGCGCTCGACGCGGGCATCGAGCGCGGCGAAGGCCGGCAGCCGGGCCATGCCGGGCAGCCCCAGCAGCGGTTCGTAGCGGTCGGCGCTGGCGTCATACACGCCACCCAGCGCCGGGGTCCGCGGCAGGCCGCTGGCATAGCGCGCCCGCAGCCCGAGGTTCCAGGCCCCGCGGGTCCAGCTGGCGACCGCGGTCAGCACGTGGGTCTGATCGTGATCCGATGGACGCGCCCCGACCTCGCCCGCCGCGCGCCGCTCGCTGCGCCCGTAGGTGTAGCTGATCCAGCCCGTCACGCGGTGCCAGCGCACCAGCTTGAGGCCGAGCTGCACGCCGTGGCTCTGGCCATCACCGCGCGGCTCCAGCGCGCGCGCGACCTCGGGGGTGACCTCGTCGCTGCGCGCGACCAGCGCGTCGAGGCGCTGGTAGTAGCCGATGAGCTCCAGCTCGAGGGCGCCATCGCGCAGGGTGATGCGGTCGACCAGGTGCAGCGCGCGCTCGGGGCCGAGGCTGGGGTTGCCGAAGTGAGCGCCCAGGTCGGCCGGCGCCGGGGTCTGGTGATACAGGCCGGCGGCGAGGCCGAACTCCAGCGTGGGCAGCGCGCGGAAGGCGAGCGCCAGGCGCGGCTCGGGCGCGAACGACAGCCGGCTGTAGCCGATGGCCGGCGTGCCCGGCACCGGCGGCGTCAGCGCGCTGCCGGCCTGCGCGATCGCCGCCAGTCGCAGCCCGGGCGACACCGTCAGCCGGCCCCAGCCCAGCTGGGCGGTGACGAACGGCGCCGCGTCGACCACATCGGCGCGAAAGTCGTCATCGACCAGGTCGCGGGCGGGCGGCTGGCCGAACACCACGGCGTCGCCCTCGCGCGCGGGGTCGGTCAGCGAACCCTGGCGCGCCACCTCGCTCAGCGCGCTGCTGCCATCGAAGCCCAGCGTCAGGCTGTGCTTGCCGCTGCGCACCCGGTGGCTGGTGCGCAGCCCGAAGCGCAGGCTGTGCACGTCGAGCACCGCGGGCAGCTCGCCGAAGCGGCGCTCGCGCCGGTCGCGATCGCCACCGACCCAGGGCGTGACCTGCGTCTCGGCGCCGCCGCGCAGGGCGCGATAGCGCAGGAAGGCGCGCCAGAAGCCGACCTCCTGGGTGTCGCGGGTGGCCAGCGCGGGATCGGCCGAGGCGCGCGTGCGCGACAGGGTGTCGCCCGAACCCAGCCAGACCAGCTGCACGCGCCCGGTGCCGCCGACCGCACGCTCGGCGACCACCTGCCAGTCGTGGTAGCGCGGCAGCGGCAAGAGCTCGGCGCCATCGGCGGGCACCAGCTGCGCCGCCAGGCGATCGATCAGGCTGTAGCGCAGCGACGCCGCCAGCTGCACGCCGCGCACCGGCGCGGTCACGAAGCCGGCCGCGTCGAGCACGTCGAGTGACGCCGTGCCGTGGAAGCCCTCGGGCAGCGGCGTGCTGTCGATGCGCACCAGCGCGCCCAGGCCGCGACCGTGCTCGGCGCCCCAGCCACCTTGCGCGAGGGCCACGGTGGCGACGCGATCCGCCGACACCGTCGAGCGCAGCCCACCCAGGTGGTACAGCGCGGGCAGCTCGACGCCGTCGAACAGCACGCGGGTGGCCTCGGGCGCGGCGCCCCACACCACCAGGCCGCGCTGGCCGAGGCCCGCGCGCGCGACGCCGGGCAGGTTGTCGACCACCTTGACGGGATCGCCCTGGGTGCCGGCGACCTTGCGGGCGTCATCGCGGCGCACCGTGACCTCGGCGCTGTCCCGACGCAGCCGCTTGGCGCGCACCCGCGAGGTGTAGCCGTCGTCGTCATCGGCGCCCGCCGGCGCCGGTCGCCCCAGCGCCAGCGCCAGGCCGAGCACGGCCGCGACCCCGGCCGTGCTGCGCGTCACAGGTCGAACCCCAGCGCATAGACGCCACCGCCGCGGTCGTGCGCCGCCTCGGCGTCGGCCTGCAACCCCAGGCCCCGCGCAGCCGCGATGATGACGTCGCCGCGCCGCACCTCGACGCTCCAGCGCGCCGCCGGGGCGCCGCACATGGCGAAGGTGTCGACGCGCACGACATAGTGGCCGGTGGGCGCGGCCTGCCAGACCACGTTCTCGTTGCGCCGCCCGTCCTGTACGCACGCCGCCCCGGAGTCGAAGTCGAGGAAGCCGGCGCGCAGCTCGGCCTCCGGGTCGGGCGTCTGCCCCGGCAGCAGCGGCGGCAGCGTGCTGGGGGCGCGCGCGAAGACCTCGCTGCCGAACGGATCGACCACGTGCAGATCGAGGTCGGCGTCGCCGTCCCAGCGCAGCGACACCACCAGGTCGCCCATCACCGGGGTGGCCGGGGCCACCGCCAGCGGCACCACGCGTGCCGGCCCCATGTGGCCGGCCGCGTCCACCGCGCGCACCTGCAGCTCCAGCGCGCCGACACCCAGGTCGGGCGAGAACGACAGCCGCGCCGTGAACGACAGCTGATCGGGCGCGTTCACGTCGGGCGGCTGCGCGGGCAGGATCCAGTAGCCGCGATCGCCGGCCAGGCCGAGCACGACCGCGGTGGCCTCGGGCGCCAGCGCACCACTGATGATCTTGCCGGTCTCGCCGGGCAGCACGAAGCTCCGCGCGTTCTGGACCTCGCCGACCATGGGGCCATCGCTGCGCGCCGGCATCGGCCCGGGCACGAACTGGGCGTCGTCGACCCGCAGCAGCGCGGTGACGCCGCTGTCGGTCGACGCCCCGTCACAACCCGGCCCCGATGCCGCGCACAGCAGCAGTGCAAGGCCGCAGACGCCTGTCGCGCGCATCAGAAGCTCACCTGCGCGCGCAGCGTCAGCCGGTCGGCACGGCGCGAGGT
>JBGASF010000201.1:0-12187 GCA_044229835.1 Polyangia bacterium
CGGCGAGCACCGCTGGGTGGCGGACGGCGAGGGCCGAGAGCCCCTGCGACAGGTGCTCGGCCATCTCGTTCACGTGGGCGAGCAGCCCCTCCTCCTCGATCGCGTCGAGGATCGCGTTGGCGGCGGCGCAGGCGAGGGGGTTGCCGTCGAGGATGCTGGCGAGGAGGGGGGCGGCGCGGCCGAGGACGCTGAAGTGATCGGTGCCGGCGAGGGTGCAGGCGTGGGTGGGGACGTGGTCGGCTTGCAGGCGGTCGAGGGTGCAGCGGGTGGCTGATGGGGTCACGATGCCGTCGAGCAGGCCCTGGATGAGGACGACCGGGGGGCCGTCGGGGGACAGGGTGGGGCGGTCGGCGATGACGCGCTCGAGCCAGCGCTGGCCGGGGCCGCTGCACGGGCCGGGGCCGAGGCAGGCCTGCACGCTGGCCACGAAGGCGGGGTCGTAGAGCTCGCCGACGCTGCGGGCCGCGCGCGCCAGGTCGGCGCCGAGCGTGAGGATGCAGCGCTGGTCCATGGCGCGGGTGACCGCGACGCGCAGCGGGGCGGCGAAGGCGTCGGCGGCCGCAGCGGTGCCGTCGTACACCGCGGAGTGCGCGAAGAACCACATCGCCGCGAAGGCGTGCAGGACCTCGAAGCGGCCGCGCAGCGGGGCGTCGCCGTGGCCCAGGATGCGACCGAAGATGCGCGCGTCGTACCAGCCGGGGGCGAAGGCGACCACGCTGGCGACGTCGAGGTCGGCGCCATCGCTGGCGAGCGCGGCCTGCGCGGCCAGCACCGCGCCGCCACCCTGCGAGTGGCCGACCAGGGCGAAGCGGCCCAGCGCGCCCGGGGCGACCAGGTGCTGGAGCGCGCGCGCGGCGTCGAGCACCGAGTGCGCCTGATCCTCGGCGATGCCCCAGCCCTGGTAGGTGCGGCCGCGGCCGTTGCCGAGGCCGGCATAGTCGGGGGCGATGACCGCGAAGCCGGCGCCCACCAGCGGCAGCGCCAGCTCGTCGACGAAGGCGCCGCCCTTGCGCGAGGGTGCGCACACGTCGGCCAGGCCGATGGTGCCGTGGGCGACCACCACCGCGGGCACCGGCCAGGCGCGCGGGCGGCCGGGCAGATAGACCAGCGCGGTGCCCACGCCGGGCTGGCCGGCCAGGCGCTCGGTGCGGTAGGCCACGCGCAGCACCCGGGCGGTCGAGGTCAGCGCCGGGCCGACATGGCCCAGCAGGTTGGCGCGGCTCGACAGGTCGGCGATGCTGCGCGTGCCGTCGTCGCTGCACGCCAGCAGCGCGCCGCGCGGCGCCGTGGTCGGGCCGGCGCGGTAGATCGCGGCCGCCGCGGCCGTGCAGGCGGTCGCCGGCTCCAGCGCGCGCACGGCGAGGCCGGGTGCCGTCGCCGTCTCGGTGGTGGACGGGCCGCGACCACCGCCGCATGCGCCACCCGAGGTGACCAGCACGGCCAGCAGCGTGAAGCCCCCTCGATGCGCGCGCATGCGGCACCGTAGCATCGGCCGCTGAAGCGTGGTCATCGCGCCAAGGTTGCCGACGCAGGGCGTCAGCGTGCGCGCAGGGCGCGCTACACTGAGCAGCGTGCCTCTGCTGACCAGCCGTGATCGCGCCCGGGAGCTGGCCGAGGGCGGCCTGGTGGGGCGCGATGCCGAGCTCGACCTGTTGCGCAGCGCAGCCACCCGCGCCCAGCAGGGCCGCGCCGTCACCGTGCTGGTGCAGGGCGAGTCGGGGGTCGGCAAGACCGCGCTGGTGCGCAGCTTCGCCGGCGGGCTGCCGGCCGACGTGCTGATCCTGGCCGGGCGCTGCAGCGAGCGCGAGTCGTCACCCTATCGTGCCTTCGAGGGCGTCGCGCGCGGCCTCTTGCGCCACCTCGGCAAGCTGCCGCCCGAGGAGGCGGTGGCCATCCTGCCGCGCCGCCCCGCGCTGCTGGCGCGCGCCTTCCCGGTGCTGGCGCCGATCATCGACCTGGCCGGGGTGCCCGAGCGCGAGCTCGACAGCTCGCTGCGCCGCGGCGGCATGTTCGCGGCCATGCGCGAGCTCTTGCTCCGGCTGCGCGATCGGCGCCCGCTGGTGCTGGTCATCGATGACCTGCAGTGGGCCGACGCCGACAGCCTGGGCCTGCTGGCCGAGCTGATGCGGCCGCCCGAGGCGCCCGCGCTGCTGCTGCTGGCCACGGTGCGCACCGGTGATGCCCACGCCGCCGAGCGCCTGGCGCTGCCCGGCGAGGTGCGCCGCCTGCCCCTGGGCAGCCTGCCCATGCGCGACGCCTGCGAGCTGGCCGAGCAGCTCCTGCGCAGCAGCGCCAGCCGCGGCGCGCCCGCGCTGTCCGCCGAGGCGCTGGCGCGCGAGGCCGGCGGCCACCCGCTGTTCCTGGGCGAACTGGTGCGCTATGCCGCCGACCACGGTGACGGCCCCACGCCGGCCCCGGCGCTGACGGCCTCCGGGGCGCGCGCGCGCGCGCCGGCGCCGCCGCTGCCCGGCCAGCCGCCCACGTTTCGCCTCGAGCAGGCGCTGTGGTCACGCATGTCGCGTCTGCCCGCGCTGACCCGCCGCGTGCTGGCGCTGACCGCGGTCGCCGGTGAACCGCTGCGCCACACCGTGCTGGCGGCGGCGGCGGAGCTCGAGCTCGGCGACCTCCTGCGCGTGGTCGCCGAGCTGTCCGACGCGCACCTGTCGCGCAGCACCGGCATCGCGGCCCACGACACCGTGGAGCCCTACCACGACCGCGTGCGCGCGGCGCTGCTGTTCCACCTCGATGAGGACACCCGGCTGGACTGCCATCGCCGCGTGGCGCAGGCGCTGGCCGACGATCCGGGCGCCGACCCCGAGGCGCTGGCGGTGCACTGGGAGGCGGCCGGCGACGCCGAGCTGGCCGCGCGCCACGCCGTCGCGGCCGGGCTGCGCGCCGCCGACGCCTTCGCCTTCGATCGGGCCGCGCGCCTCTTGCAGCAGGCGCTGGACTGGGCGCCGCTGGCGGGCGCGCAGGGGCGCGAGCTCCGGCTGCGCCTCGGGGAGGCGCTGGCGAGCGCGGGTCGCGGGCGCGCCGCCGGCGAGGTCTACCTGGCCGCCTCGGTGGGCGCCCCGCGCGAGCAGTCGATCGATCTGATGCGCCGCGCCGCCGATCAGTACCTGCGCTCGGGCTACCTGGACGACGGCATGGCGGTGCTGGTCGCGGTGCTGCGCGCGGTCGGCCTGCGCCTGGCGCCGACGCCGGGGCGTGCGCTGGCCTCGCTGCTGTGGAAGCGGGCGCGGCTGCGCGTGCGGGGCCTCGGCTTCACCGAGCGGCGCGAGGCCGAGGTGCCGGTGGCAGACCTCATCAAGATCGACGCCTGCGGCTCGGTCGCGGTCGGGCTGGCCATGATCGACACCATCCGCAGCACCGACTTCCAGACCTTGCAGCTCCTGCTCGCGCTGCGCGCCGGCGAGCCGTACCGGATCTGTCGCGCCATGGCCACCGAGGCGGTGCTGGCGTCGGTGGGCCACGGCGGCAAGCGCAAGCGCGCCGAGGTGCTGCTGGCGCGCGCGCAGCAGCTGGCCGACAAGGTCGGCGAGCCGCGCGCCACCGGCTACGTGCCCTTCGCGGCCGGGGTGTCGCGCTACCTGGCCGGTCACTGGCGCGACGGCCTGCGCCTGTGCGAGCACGCCGAGTCGATCCTGCGCGAGTGCAGCGACGTCTCGTGGGAGCTCTACAACGCGCGCTTCTATGCGCTGCTGGCGCGCTTCCAGCTCGGGCAGCTGGGCGACTTCGTGCGCCTGACCCGGGCCGAGCGCGTCGCCGCCGACGAGCGCGGCGACATCTATGCCGCCTTCACGCTGCGCCTGGGCCTGGCGGTCGTGCCCGAGCTGGTCGATGACGCCCCCGGGCGCGCGCGCCAGGAGGTCGCCGCCACCATGCAGCGGCTGCCGCAGGGCCAGTTCCAGCTGCAGCAGTACCAGGAGACCATCGCGCTGGCGCAGCTGGCGCAGTACGAGGGCGACGGCGCCGCCGCGCTGGCCGTGCTCGACGCGCGCTGGGCGGAGATCGCGCGCTCGCTGATCCTGCGCGTGCAGTACATCCGCATCGAGGCGCTGGCCTTGCGGGCGCGCAGCGCCTTGATGGCCGGGCTGCTCGAGCGCGCGGCGCGCGACGTGCGCAAGCTCGAGGGCGAAGGGCTGCCCTGGAGCCGGGCCCTGGCGCAGTTGCTGCACGCGGCGCTGCTGCTGGCCCGCGGCGAGCGCGCCGAGGCGAGCACGCTGCTGACCGCGGCGGAGCAGGGCTTCGGCGAGGCCGAGATGGCGATGTACGCCTGCATCGCGCGCCGCGCCCGCGGCCTGGTCAGTGGCGGCGACGCCGGCGCCGCACTGGTGGCCGCCGCGGAGAGCTGGCTGCGCGGGCAGGGCGTGGTGGCGCCAGCGCCGTTCTGCCGCGTCTTCGCGCCCGGCTTCGACGCCGCTCGCTAGCGCGCCGGGCGGGCGCAGCAGCTCGAGGTAGGCGGCCCGGATGTCGCTTCGCCAGCGTGGCGCTACTGGCGCGCGCAGATCTGCTTGTTGACGCCGAAGCCGATGAGCAGACAGCGCGGCAGGCTAGCCGGGCAGTCGCCGGGGCCGTTGCACTCGTCGGAGCAGCGCATGCCACCCTGGGCGTCGTCCACGCACAGCGCGCTGGCGCAGTCGGCCTCACCGCTGCACGGCGTGCCCTTGACCCCGGTGCCCCGCGCGCCCAGCACGCAGTAGACCTGGTTGCCGCCGGGATCCTGGCTCATGCAGGTGTGATCGTCGGGGCAGTCATGGTTGGAGAAGCACGGGCACGCACCGGGGGCGCACACCCGGGCATCGACCGCGGCCATCGCGTCGACCACCCGCCCGGCATCGACCGCGGGCACGTCGTCACCGCCATCGCCGCCGCAGCCGGCCAGCACCAGCACGCCGAGCAACGTCAGGGCGCGCCGCACCTGCTACTCGCCGGTCGGGGTCAGGTCGACCTTGGCCATCGCGGCGCCCACCGCGGCGCAGTCGGCCGCGGCGGCCAGGGTCTCCAGCGCGGCCTCCTCGGGCACGTCGGCGAACAGTCGGCCCTGGTAGCCGCAGTGCAGATCGTGCGCCAGCGTCTCGCAGGTCTTGCTGACGCTGGCGGCCTTGCCGACCAGGCGGGTCAGCTCCTTGCCGATCTCCTTCGCGGAGGCCGAACCCCAGGTGCCCTCCTTGACCATGGCGTCGATCATCTTGGCGTCCTTGCTGCACTCCATGGTGCGCGTCAGCGCCTTCACACACAGCGGCAGGTAGGCGGCCGACCGCGCCACGCGCTTGTCCGACAGCTTCTCGGGGCAGCCGTCGGTCTCCTCTTCCTCCTGCTCGCCTTCGGCCTCGACCGCGGCATCGGGCGCGGCCGATGGGGCCGGCGACGCCGACGCCGACGGCGACGGGGTGGCCGAGGCCGACTCCGAAGGCGCCGGCGTGGTCGTCGGGCTGGGCGCGGGGCCATCCTTCTTCTTCTTCTTGCAGCCCGCCGCGGCCATCACGACCGCGAGTCCCAGCACCAGCATCCACAGGCTCTTGCGCATCCCGCCTCGTATCAGGCCTCGACCATCGACGCAACCGCGCCGGCGCCGGCCATGGCCTCGGCGGCGCGCACATACAGCACCCAGTAGCCGCGCTGATCGCCATAGCGCTGCTCCAGCGCGCGCAGCTCGGGCCGCGTCAGCGCGCCATAGCGCGCCTCCAGGTGGGGCAGGAGCTGCGCCTCGGCGCTGGCGATGCGCTCCATGCGGCCGAGCCCGCGTAGCATCACGAAGGCCGCCGACCACGGCCCGATGCCGTCGATGTCGCGCAGCCAGCGCTCGACCTCGTCGAAGGCGCCATGGCGCAGGAAGCCTTCGTCGACCGTGGCGAACGCGCGCGTCACCGCCGCGATGCGCTGCGCCTTGAGGTGATGGCCGAGCAGCCCGGTCAGGGTCGCGACATCGACCTCGGCCAGATCCGCCGGGCACGGGAAGGCGCGCCGGGTCTGGCCGGCCACCTCCAGCGCGCCGCCGTAGGCCGCGGTCAGCCGGTCCTTGAGCCGGCGCGCCACCGGGATCGGACAGCGCTGCCCGAGCACCGCCCAGCAGGCGTTCTCGAACGGCGTGGTCAGCTTGACCTGGTGAAAGCCGTGCAGCGCGCGCAGCACCGGCGCGAACGCGGCATCGCCGGCCGCGCGCGCATACAGCGGCCCGAGGTCGTCATCCAGGCTGAGGAAGAAGCGCACCCGGCCCTGCACCCGCGCGCGCTGCGCCGCGGTCAGCGTGGTCCCGGGCGCCGCGTGCAGCTGGCAGCTGACGCCGCCGGGCGCCGCGCGCACCGTGAAGCCGACGGTCGCGCCGACCCCGGCCTCGCGCACCGCCTTGGTCAGGCTGCCGGGGCTCAGGCGCTGCTCACCGGCCATCGGCGCGAAGGCGCCCAGGAAGGCCAGCGAGCGGGTGAAGTCGAACGGCTGCCGGGCAGCCAGGAAGCTGCGGTCTTGGTGCTGGTCGTCGTCATGGCTGTTCATGTCGACCAGCATGCGATCGGCAATTGACAGCCTTGTGTCAGTATTTGTAAGGCGCGAACGCCAGCCCCATGCCGAGCATCCAGCTGGGGTCGTCGCCCCGGTAGCGGCAGCCGTCGCACGGCGGGGCCGGGCCGGGGTCGAGCCAGCGCAGGTTCATGTACACCGTGGCCTCGTGGCGCCTGCCGCGCAGGCGGAAGTTGGCCACCAGCTCGACGCTGCGGTCGTCGCGCTCGAAGCGGTTGTCATCGCTGACATGGACGGCCTGGTGGCCCAGCGCGAACTCGAGGTCGAGGTCGACGTGCATGATGCCGATCACCGGCAGGTGCAGCAGGGTGACGCCGGCCAGCGCCGCCGCCCGGGTCAGGCTGCCGCTGGTGGCGTCGGCCGCGGTGGGCCCGCTGCCCGACAGCAAGATCTGGTCGGCCTCGACGCCGATCGTCAGTGGCCCGATCGGCAGCCGCAGCGTCGCCGCGCCGCCGATGGCCATCGGCGCGTCACCCAGATTCGCCAGCATGCCGAGGCCGATGCGCGGCACCCCGGCCTCCGCGCGCGCCTGCTCCAGCCCGCCGGTCAGCCCCAGCACGGCGGCCAGCGCCCCCGCCATCCCTGTCCACCGCCGCAGCGCACGCATGCGCAATCAACGCGGCCCGCGCGGCGCTCTTACGGCGACCCGCCGCGCCTGTGTAGGATGTCCCCAATGTCACGGCAGTGCAGCCCCCTCTCCATTGTTGCCGTCGCCGCCGTCGGCCTCGCCCTGTCCGGCTGTGGCGACGACGCCGTGCGCCCGGCCACACCCGACGCCGGCCCGGCCGGCTGCAACCCGCTGGTCGGCGACGACTGCCTGACCCCGTTCCCGTCCAGCGTGCACGAGGTCGCCGATCCGGCCACGCGCACCGGCGTCCGCGTCGCGCTGCCGGCCGACCTCCTGCCGGTCTCGGCCTCGGGCAAGGCGCTCGATCCCGCGCGCATGAACCGCCGCGACGGCTTCTCGCCCTCGACCCCCTTCCTGGTCTACTTCGCCGCCGGGGTCGACCCCAGCCAGCTCACCGGCCCCGACGCCGCGGCCCAGACGCTGCTGCCCGACGCGCCCATCCAGCTGCTCGACTTCGCGACCGGCACCCGGGTGCCGCTGTTCGCCGAGCTCGACGCCAACGCCAACGCCGCCGCGGGCCAGCGCCAGGCCCTGATCATCCATCCGCTCGAGCGGCTGCGCCCTCGGGCGCGCTATGTCGTCGCCCTGCGCGGCCTGCGCGACGCCCAGGCCCGCCCGCTGCGCGCCGCCGGCTTCGCCGCCCTGCGTGACAGCCCCGACGGCGCCGCCGCGGCCCGCCTGGCCCCCGCGCTGCGCCCGCTGGCCGCGCGCTATGTCGACCTGTTCGCCACCCTGGAGCGCGCCGGCGTGCCGCGCGCCTCGCTGACGCTGGCCTGGGACGTCACCACCGCCAGCGACGAGACCGCCACCGGCCACCTGGTCGCCATGCGCGACACCGCGCTCGCGATGGCGCCCGCGCTGGGCTACACCATCACCTCCAGCGTCGACACCCCGAACGGCCTGCGCATCCGCGAGATCCACGCCACCATCCAGGTGCCGTCGTTCCTGACCTCCGACGCCGGCAATGCGCAGATGAACTTCGGCCCCGACGGCCAGCCCGCGGTGCGCGCGCTGCACGACGTGCCCATCGTGATCTCGATCCCGAAGTGCGCCAAGACCGCCACCGCGCCGCTGCCCATCATGATCTACGGCCACGGCCTGTTCGGCAGCGCCGAGGAGTCGCTGGGCTGGGCGCACATCCAGGGCATCGCCAACAAGCTGTGCATGGTCCAGGTCGGCACCAACTGGACTGGCCTGGCCTTCGACGACATCGGCACCATCGCCAACGAGGTGGTGCTCGACCTCAACCAGATCGGGATCGTGACCGACCGGCTGCAGCAGGCCCAGGTCAACGCCCAGGTCATGGCGCGCCTGATGCGCACCAAGATCGTCAATGACGCCGCGCTGGCGCTCGACGGCCGCCAGGTCAGTGACGGCGCCCAGGCCTACTACTTCGGCATCTCCAACGGGGGCATCCAGGGCACCGCCTTCATGGCGCTCAGCCCCGACATCGAGCGCGGCGCGCTCAACGTGCCGGGCTGCGAGTGGAGCCTGATGATGTATCGCTCGTCGGACTTCAACCGGCTGTACCCGCTGCTCAACCTGGTCTATCCCGACGCCCTCGACCGCCAGCTCCTGATCGCGGCGTCGCAGTCGGAGTGGGACTACACCGATCCGGCCACCTTCGCGCCGCACCTCCTGCGCGACCCGCTGCCGGGGTCGATCGCCAAGCGGATCCTGGTGCAGGAGTCGATCGGCGACTCCCAGGTGCCCAACCTGGCCACCCGGATCCTGGCCCGCGCCATGGGCCTGCCCGGCCTCGACCTGGAGCAGCCGGTGTTCGGCGTGCCGGCCCAGCCGGCGCCGCTCGACTCGGCCTACACGCAGTGGAACGTGCACAAGGAGCCGCTGCCGCCCACGGTCAACATGCCGTCCCCGGTCGACAACGGCGCCCACGACGCCATCTCGGTGCTGGCCCCGCTGCAGGCGCAGCTGCAGGCCTTCCTGACCCCGACCGGCCAGGTCACCTCGACCTGCCCCGGGCTGTGCAGCTTTCCGTAGCTGGAGGTCGCCTGATCGTAGAATGGCCGTGATGAAGCGGCTCCTCGTACTGGCCCCCCTTGCGCTGTGCACCATCCAGTGTGGCGGTGGCGCCTCCGCCCCGCCGATCACCATCCACGTCGCGCCCAGCCTGGCCGAGGCCGAGCTGTGGGCCGCCGACGACCTGGCCGCCGATCTCGGCCAGGTCACGCGCAGCACGGTCAAGCGCGCCACTGGCCCCGCCAGCTGTGTCGACGGCGAGATCCACCTCGCCGTGCTCGGCCACGGCGCCGACGCCGCCGCCAGCGCCGCGCCCGCGCCGCCCGCGACCCAGGGCTACACCATCCACGAGACCCGCTGCGGCGACGGCCGCCTGGTGTTGCTGCGCGGCGGCGATCTGCTGTCGGCGCAGTGGGCGGTCTACGACCTCGCCGATCGCCTCGGCATCCGCTACTTCCACCCCGAGCAGACGCTGTACCCGGCGCGCCTGGCCTGGCCGGCGCAGCCGCTCGAGGTCGCGGCGCGCGGGGCCTTCCAGCGCCGCTCGCTGCACGTGCACACCACGCACCCGGTCGAGCTGTCGGCGCCGCTGTCGACGCCGCTCGACATGGCGGCGTACATGCGGCGCTGGGTCGACTGGAACGTCAAGCTGCGCATGACCTCGGTCGACGGCTGGGATCGCGCGCTCATCGGTGACCACGCCTTCAAGCGCGGCTTCCCGCGCGGCACCGGCCTCAACCTGCTCAACACCCAGCAGGGCGGCGACCCGGTGCTCGACCCCAACGATCCGCGCCCCGAGAGCGAGCAGCTCACCGAGGCCATCGAGCGTGCCATGGCGCCGGTGCCCGGCCTGCCCGATCCGGTCAGCTTCGGCTTCCAGTTCAACCCCAGCGAGTTCACCGAGGCCGACGACGTCGCCACCGTGCAGCGCCTGACCTTCATCGCCGACTACATGAAGCAGCACTACCCGAACGTCGAGCTGTCGTGCATCAACCACGGCACCGCCGGCAAGCCGACCCCGAACTATGGCGTGCGCTTCTTCGACCTGCCCGAGTTCGCGCCCACCAACCTCGGCGTCTCGGTGCACCTGCTCATGTTCTACGACCTCGAGCGGCCCGCGCCGGTGTATGGCAACACCGACTTTCGCCACACCCTGGCCTGGATCCGCCGCCAGGCGCCGCTGCGCCGCATCACCTACTACCCCGAGGCCAGCTGGTGGCTGACCTTCGATCTGCCGGTGCCGCTGTACCTGGCGCCGGTCACGCTGGAGGCGCGTCAGCACGACATCGACCTCTTGCGCCCGCTGCTGGCCGACCGCCCCGACGCGACGAGCGGCGTGATGGAGCACCACCTGTTCTCCAGTGGCCAGGAGTGGGGCTACTGGATGATCGACTGGTGCTTCGGGCGCATGAGCTTCGATCTGGCCTACACCGCCGAGGCCTGCTTCGCCGACTTCGCGGCGCGCTTCCAGGACGGCGCCGATATCGCGGCGGTGCTGCGCGAGGTCACGGTGCGCCAGGGTGTCGACATGCACGACGCCGATCGCATCGCGCTGCTGGTCGGCAGCGACGACGCCACCGAGACCGCGCGCGACGCGGGGATCGTGTTCCACCCGCTGCCGCCGGCGCCGGCCGCGGTGCTGTCGTGGAGCGACGCCGAGGTGGCGCGATTCCGGGCGCGCGCACTCGACCCGCTGCGCGACCTGCAGCCGCTGTACTCGGGCTGGGCCGGCCGCGTCGACCGGCTGATCGCGCGCCAGCGCAAGGTCGACCAGCCCTGGCTGCGCGAGGTGCGCGACGGCCTGGCCATCTTCGGCCTGCGCGCCGCCCACGCCGTCGAGGTCTACGACACCGCGCTGGCCCTGCGCGCCGCGCTGAACGCCAACGACCACGCCGCCGTCGACACCGCGCGCGCCGGCGTCGAGCGCGCCCGCGCCATCACCGAGCGCGCCCGCGCCATCGTGACCGCGCGCGAGGCCGACTACCGCTACCCCGCCGAGCTGACCTCCGACGGCGACGAGGCCGGCAAGCCCGGCGCCGTCAAGAACCGCACCGTGTACAGCTACCGCTACCTGTCGCGCACGCACCGCCTGTTCTACTGGACGCGGCCCGACACCCAGCTCGCCCAGCTGTTCGGCGAGGGCCTCGAGCTGGTGCGCCCGTCGCAGCGCATGGGCCTCCTGGGCCAGCCGCTGGAGGTCGGCGTGCTGGCCGACGGCGTCAGCGATCTGGCCATCGACTGGGGCGACGGCGCGCGCGAGACCGCGCTGGCGCCGCACAGCTACGCCGCGCACGGCCTGTTCAGCTGGCACCTGACGGCGCGCCACAGCCGGGGGTCGATCGATCACAGCGACGCCATCGCCGTGGTGGGCCGCCACTTCCGCTTCCCCAAGGGCAGCCTCGAGGTGCTGGAGCCCAGCGGCGCCAACCTGCTCAACGGCGTGCTGCCCGGCTTCGAGGTCGGTCTGGGCAGCGCCGCCGGTGACTTCATGGCGCTGGGCCGGGTCGACTCCGGCAGCCTGACCGCGCAAGGGGGCCTGGTGCGCCGCGCCCGCAGCGGGCAGAGCTCGGGCCCGGAGGATCTGACGCTCGAGCTGAAGAACATCGGCCCCATCACCATCAAGGCCGCCGTGCTCGAGGTCTCCGGCGCCGGGGCAGGCGCGCGCCTCGACGTGCGCGGGCTGCTCGGCACCGATCAGGTCATCGACCTCCTGGTCAGCGTCGGCGGCTTCAACCGCGACGGCGCCCGCGAGCTGATCGCCGGCATCCTCGGCTACCCGCCCGATCAGCTGCCCGCGATGGTCAGCTTCCACGTGGGCGCCGCCGGCGCCGAGCAGTAGGTCTCTCGCGAGCCACGCGCGCAGCCAGCTCTGGCCCCGCGGATTCGGCGCTTCGGTCGGGTGTCGGGCAGCCGGAGTGCTCCGAGGGTTGGCTTCCGGTCGTGGTCACCGGTGTGGTCTCCTGCGGCGGACCTTCAGCCAGCGGGTCATGCCCGCGCGGCCGAGCTCGGCGGGTGCCTCGGGCGACGGGCTGCGCGGCGGCGGGCCCCGACAAGGGGGCC
>JBGASF010000202.1:0-12034 GCA_044229835.1 Polyangia bacterium
CTTCATCCAGAACCTGAACCGCGACGTCGACATCCTGTTCGTGATCGACAACTCCGGCTCGATGGGCGAGGAGCAGACCGCGCTGGCCGCCAAGCTGCCCGACTTCATCAACGTGCTGGCCGCGCTGCCGGGCGGGCTGCCCAACGTGCACATCGGCGTGGTCACCTCCGACCTCGGTGCCGGCAGCTTCTCCCTGCAGTCGTGCGAGACCGCGGGCGGCGATCGCGGCGTCTTGCAGAACGCGCCCCGCGTGCCCGGCTGCACGCCGCCCAGCGGGCGCTTCATCAAGGATGTCGAGTCACCCACCGGGCGCGCGCGCAACTACAGCGGCAACCTGGCCGAGGTGTTCTCCTGCATCGGCCGCGTCGGCATCGCCGGCTGCGGGCTCGAGCACCACCTCGGCGCCATGAAGGCGGCCCTCGACGGCTCGGCCAGCGAGAACGTCGACTTTCTGCGCAAGGACGCCTTCCTGGCCGTCATCATCCTGGCCGACGAGGACGACTGCACCGCCCGGGCGCCCGGTGCGGTGTTCAACCCGGCCGACACCGCGGTCAGCTCGCCGCTGGGGCCGTTCACCTCGTTCCGCTGCTTCGAGTTCGGCGTGACCTGCAACCCGTCGCTGGCGCGCACCCAGCCAGGACCGCGCTCGAACTGCGTCTCCCACGAGAGCTCGCCCTACATGGAGCCGGTGCAGGGCTTCGTCGACTTCCTGGTCGGCCTGAAGAGCGGCGCCAAGAACAAGGTCATCGTCGCCAGCATCATCGGCAACCCGACCCCGGTCGAGGTCGGGGTCGACAGCATGGGCAACCCCGACCTGCTGCCGTCGTGCAGCTCGGCCCAGGGCGTGGCCGACCCCGGGGTGCGCCTGGAGCAGTTCACCCGCGCCTTCGGAGACAACGGCAGCGTGGTGTCGATCTGCCAGAACGACTTCTCGCCCGCGCTGCGCCGGGTCGGCGAGCTCATCGTCGCGGCGCTGGGCAAGCAGTGCATCCGGGCGCCGCTGGTCGACGTGCCCGATGGCGACCCCACTGGTGTCGAGGTCGCGGGCGGCGACGGCCTGCGTGTGGCCTGTACCGTCACGGACACCCTGAACCTGGGCCAGGACAGCCAGGTCGAGACGGTGCTGCCGGTGTGCGACGGCACCCGCAAGCCGTGCTGGAAGCCGGTCTTCAACCCGAGCGTGTGCGCCAGCGACGTGTCGCCCGACAACCTCGAGCTGATCATCGAACGCGACGGCCCTCCCGAGGGCGACGTCCAGGCCGTGGTGCGCTGCCTGTCCCGCCAGTAGTCCGTCTCCAGCGTGCGCCAAGTGCGTTGACGGCCGCTGCCAACTTAGTTGACAGTCGCCGTCCCGAGTGGAAGCGATCTCGGGAACCTCGGTGCTTCCCTCCCTGGCCTGGGTCGTGCTTTGCTAGCTCAGCAGGGTCAGTTTGGATTTGCTGGGCACAGGGCTGCTGAGTAAGATGCGGCCCTCTCGAAATCTGGAGGAACGAATGCGATCGTCGAACAAGCGGCTCGGAGTCCTGGCGGCCGCCGCCCTGGTACCGGTGCTGCTGGCCGGTTGTCCCAACCGCCCGATCAACAAGGTCGATCCGGAGCGCGTCGGCGAGACCAACAACCCGTTCATCCAGAACCTGAACCGGGACATCGACATCCTGTTCGTGATCGACAACTCGGGCTCGATGGCGCAGGAGCAGACCGCGCTCGCCACCAAGCTGCCCGACTTCATCAACGTCCTCGCGGCGCTGCCGGGCGGCCTGCCCAACGTCCACATCGGCGTGGTGTCGTCGAACATGGGCGCCGGCACCTTCTCGCTGCAGTCGTGCGAGACCGCCAACGGCGACCGCGGCGTGCTGCAGAACTCGGCCAAGGTCGCGGGCTGCATGCCGCCCCAGGGCCGCTTCATCAAGGACATCGACAGCCCGACCGGCCGCGTGCGCAACTACACCGGCAACCTGGCTGACGCCTTCTCGTGCATCGCGCGCCTCGGCATCGACGGCTGCGGCTTCGAGCATCACCTCGGCTCGATGAAGGCGGCGCTCGATGGCTCGGCCAACGAGAACGCCGACTTCCTGCGCCCCAACGCCTTCCTGGCCGTCATCATCCTGGCCGACGAGGACGACTGCACCTCGAAGCCGCCGGGCGCCATGTTCAACCCGGCCGACAACTCGGTGCAGTCGCCGCTGGGCCCGCTGACCTCGTTCCGCTGCTTCGAGTTCGGCATCACCTGCAACCCGTCGCTGGCGCGCACCCAGCCTGGCCCGCGCTCGAACTGCGTGTCGAACGAGACCTCGCAGTACATGGAGCCGGTTCAGAAGTATGTCGACTTCCTGATCAGCCTGAAGAATGGCGCCAAGAACAAGGTCATCGTGGCCAGCATCATCGGCAACCCGTCGCCGGTCGAGGTCGGCACCGACAACATGATGAACCCGCTGCTGCTGCCGTCGTGCGAGTCGGCGCAGGGCACCGCGGTCCCCGGCATCCGCCTGGAGACCTTCACCAAGGCGTTCGGCGACAACGGCTCGGTGGTCTCGATCTGCCAGAACGACTTCTCGCCCGCGCTGCGCCGCATCGGCGAGCTGATCGCCGCCGCCCTCGGCAAGCAGTGCATCCGCGCCCCGCTGGTCAACCTGCCCGCCAGCGACCCCACCGCAGTGCCGGTCGAGGGTGGCGACGGCAAGAACGTGTCGTGCACCGTGACCGACACCCTGAACCTGGGCACCGACACCCAGGTCGAGACCCCGCTGCCGGTGTGCGACGGCAGCCGCAAGCCGTGCTGGAAGCCGGTCTTCAACCCGACCGAGTGCCCGACCCAGGTCTCGCCCGACAACCTCGAGCTCAAGATCGAGCGCGATGGTCCTCCCGAGGGTGACGTGACCGCCGTCGTGCGCTGCCTCGCCAAGCAGTAGCGAGCCTGGACTGAGACCAAGCACTGGAGGCCGCCGCGAGGCGGCCTTCGGTGTTTTCGGGGTCGGAGCGGCGCCGCGCGGTAGGCCGAAAATGACAACGCCCCCAGCGGGGGCGTCGAAGCGGACGGGCTCAGAACCGGATTCGCTCCTCGAAGCTACGCTTCGCGGGGCTCAGTAGTCGTCGTCGTCGCGATAGTCGCGCCGGTTGCGGCCACCGCCGCCACCACCGAGACCGGGCGCCGGCTTGCGGTCGGGCTCCTTGCCGCGATCGCGATCGTGCTGGGCACGACGCTTCTGGCGATCGGTGCCACGACCCTCGACGGGCGGGCCACCAGGAGCGCCAGCGGGTGGGCCGAAGCGCCCTCCGCCGAAGCCACCGGGCCGCGGGCCGCCGTAGCCGCCACCACCAGGAGGGCCACCGCCAAAGCCACCGGGACGCGGAGGATAGCCGCCGGGGCCACCACCACCACCAGGAGGACCGCCGAAGCCGCCCGGACGGGGTGCGTACCCGCCACCGCCGCCGCCGGGAGGACCGGCATAGCCGCCGCCCCCTGCGCCGCGTGGCGGACGATCGCGCGCTTCGTTGACGACCAGAGGACGGCCATCGAACGGCTGACCGTTCAGCGCCCCCATCGCCTTCTGCGCGTCGTCGTCGCTGCCCATCTCGACGAACCCGAAGCCGCGTGACTGGCCAGTGAACCTGTCGGTCACCAGCTTTGCCTCGACGACCTTGCGACCATCCTGCTCGAACACCGACCTCAGCCGTGCCTCATCACACGAGAACGGGAGGTTCCCTACGTAGAGCCTCGTACCCATAACTTTCCGTACCCGAATCCTTTCCAAACGGTGCGTAACGACCAGACTCCGTCACCACGACGACAGCCCGTATAGGACAAGTATCATGCTTTCGACTGCAGCTGTCGAGGGGGTTTCAGCGGCTTGGCGGGGCGAAACCGTGCGATTGCTTGCGCTGAGGCCGGAAAACTACGGGGGTGGCGGAGCCGGGGGCGGGCCGCCAGCGCCCGGGGGGCCGGGCGGAGCGGCTGGGGGCGCCGGGGCGGGCGGCGGCGTCTTGCCGACCAGATCCGCGGGGATGAACTCCAGCGGGTAGCTGATGGCGACCTTGCTCTTGGTCGGCTTGGCCAGCTTGAGCTTGGAGACCTCGGCGATGACGCAGGCGGCCAGGGTGTCATCGGGCAGCTCGTTGCGGTCGATGGCCACGTTGATGAACTTGCCGGTCTTGGCCTCGGCCATGGCGTGCAGCTGGATCATGCCGCGCAGCTTGCGGTTCTTCTGCAGGGCGGTCTCGTAGCACCTGGCGATGGGCGACTTGGCCTGGGTCATCTGCAGCGTGATGTCGTCGCGTACGGCCTGGCCGGTGCCGGTGTTGCCGCAACCCGCGGCGGCGGCGCCGACGAGGAGCGCACCGGCGGAGATCAGGAGGAGGGTCGTCTTTCTCATGGCGGTCTCCTACTCGTCCTGCACCAGGGTCTTCTTGGGACCCTGCTTGATGATGTTGAACTCGACCCGGCGGTTCTGCTCCTTGCCGGCGTCGGTGGCGTTGTCGGCGATGGGGCGCTCGGAGCCGAAACCCTTGGCGACGAGGCGTTTGCCGTCGATGCCCTGGCCGATGATGTACTTGCGCACCGACTCGGCGCGGGCCTGCGACAGCTTCTTGTTGACGGCCGCGCCGCCTTCGCTGGAGGTGTGGCCCTCGACCTGGATGATCTCCAGCTGGGGGTTCTCCTTCATCATCTTGGCGACCTCGTTGAGCAGCGGGAACGAGACCTCGAGCAACTCGGCGCTGCCGACCTTGAACTGGACCTTGTCGAGGATCGAGATCGACGAGTCGGTGAGGACGACCCGCGCGGGGGGCGGACCTGGGCGCTTGGCGCTGATCTGCATGGGCTGAAATGGATCCTGCTGCACCGTGAACAGGGAGCAGGCGGACATGCCGAGCGACGCCAGGCCGAGCACGAGGATGGGACCGAGACGCATACGACCTCCTTTCGCGCGGGCAGTGTAACACCGCCCCGGGATGGGGGTTGACGGCTGCGCGAGCGTGTTTAGTTTTCCGGCATCGCTGGTGCCGCCCTGAAGAACCCGGGCAGGTGTCGCGACAACCCCAGATGATGTCCGCCCGCCCCGTCGGCGCGCGCGGACGCAGGAGGCTTGCCATGTTGCAGCGTTGGAATCCGTTTGCCGAGCTCCAGAGGATGCAGGACGAGGCCGAGGCGCGCTGGACCGGGGATCGTCGTCAGCTGGCGTTCCAGCCGCTGGTCGACATCTACGAGGAGAAGGACGCCATCTTCGTCAAGGCGGAGCTGCCCGGCGTCAAGGCCGAGGACGTGCAGATCAACTGCGAGAACAGCGTGCTGACGCTGTCGGGCACGCGCCGGCTGGACAAGGAGGAGAACCGCGACGGCTACCACCGCATCGAGCGGACCTATGGCAGCTTCACGAGGTCGTTCTCGCTGCCCAGCACGGTGGACTCCGGCGCCATCGAGGCCTCGCTGGACGAGGGCATCCTGACGCTGCGCCTGCCCAAGCGGGTCGAGGCGCAGCCGAGGAAGATCGACGTGAAGGTGGCGGCGAAGAAGCCGGCCGCGCACGCCTAGCCGGAACGGACCGGAGACGGAACAGCACTCCTCGAACCTACGGTTCGAGGGGGCTGACGATCAGGCATCCTCGACGATCTTCAAGTCGCAGTCGCGCACGAACGCTGCCCAGCCGGCCATCAGGAGTCGCTTGAGTTCGACCACCGAGCGATCGTCCCCCTCCCTGATCTCCAGCGAGCAGCGCGTGCGCGACTTGCGCTTTTCGGGGTGCTGCACCAGCTCCGCGTAGCGCTCGGCGTCGTCGACCTTGGTCAGCGCCGAGCCGTCGACCTCGATGGCGCCGAGCTGGCCGAGCAGGCCGAGGGCGTGCACCGGGGACCAGTCGCCGACGCAGAACAGCTGCTCGAGCAGCTGCTCGGACGACACCGGGTAGCGCCGGAAGAAGGGGCCGTAGTGCTTGATGTAGGGGCCCGAGGCCTCGAGCAGGCCGGCCTTGCGCAGCGCCTTGCCGCCCTCGCCCTCGTAGCGCATGTCGTGCAGCGTCTTGCGCAGGAGCAGGCCCGACAGGCTCTCGAGATCGGCGGGCAGGCGGGCCACCAGCCACTCCTCGGCGGTGGCCGAGACCGGCGGCTGGATGACGCCGTAGCAGGCGGTGGTGCCACCGAGCAGGGTGCAGGTGGCGCAGCCCTCGTGCGGGGGACTTTCGTCGGTCGAGGGCAGCTTCTTGGCGTAGGCGACGGCGCCGCCGGCGGCCTTCTTGACCGGGGCGTCGTCGTCCACCACGTAGCGCAGCGGCATGGCTAGCTCAGCTCGGCGAGGCCGGAGGCGATGCGCGCGAGGCCGATGGTGATGGCGGCGAGCGAGGTCGCATACGACAGGCGCACGAAGCCGGGCGCGCCGAAGCCGGTGCCGGGGACCACCGCGACCTTGTGCGCGGTCAGCAGCCAGTCGGCCAGCGCGACGTCGTCGGCCAGCGGCTTGCCGCCGGGCGGGGCCTTGCCGCTGTAGGCGCCGAGATCGGGGAAGGCGTAGAAGGCGCCGCCCGGGCGCAGACACTTGACGTGCGGCATGGCGTTCAGCTTGTTCACCATGACGTCGCGGCGGTGCGCGAACTCGAGGCGCATCTTCTCGACCGGCTCGTCGCTGGGGCCGGTCAGCGCGGCGACCGCGCCGGCCTGGGCGATCGACGTCGGGTTCGAGGTCGACTGGCCCTGGATGGTGGTCATGGCCTCGATCAGCGGCTTCGGGCCCACGGTGTAGCCCAGGCGCCAGCCGGTCATCGAGTAGGTCTTGCTGAAGCCGTCGATGAGGATGGTGGCGCGCGCGGCCTCGGGGCCGAAGCTGGCCGGCGAGGTGACCGGCCCGTCGTAGGCCAGGCGGCGGTAGATCTCGTCCGAGATGATGAGGATCTTGTGGCGCAGCGCGACCTCGACCAGGGCGCCGAGTGCCGCCCTGGGATAGACCGCGCCTGTAGGGTTTGAAGGCGAGTTGATGATGACGGCGCGCGTGCGCGGGGTGATGGCGGCCTCGAGCTGCGCCGGCGACATCAGGAAGCCGTCGGCGGCGCTGGTCGGCACCGTGACCGGGGTGCCGCCCGCGAGCAGCACCATGTCGGGGTACGAGACCCAGTAGGGCGCCGGGATCACGACCTCGTCGCCGGTGTTCAGCAGGGCCTGGAACAGGTTGTACAGCGAGTGCTTGGCGCCGCAGCTGACGATGACCTGGTCGGGCGTGACGTCGAGGCCGTGGGCCAGGCGCATCTCGGCGCAGATGGCGGTGCGCAGCTCGGGCGTGCCCGCGATGTGCGTGTACTTGGTCTGGCCCTTGTCGAGCGCCAGCTTGGCGGCGTCCTTGATGTGCGTGGGGGTGTCGAAGTCGGGCTCGCCAGCGCCGAAGCTGGTGACGTCGACGCCCTGCGCCTTGAGCTGCGCCGCTTTCGCGGTCACGGCCAGGGTGATGGAGGGCTTGACGAGGTCGAGACGGGACGACAGACGAAGTTGCGACATGGTTCCTTTCAGGGCTTTTGCGGTGGACTCGCGGGGCGAGGGTAGTGCGCGTGCAGGGCGGCGGCGACCGGCGCGGGCACGAAGCCCGAGATGTCACCGCCGAAGCTGGCGACCTCCTTGACCAGCGACGAGGACACGAAGTGGTGCTCCTCTGAGGTCATCAGGAAGACCGAGTCGACGTCGGGCGCCAGGCGCCGGTTCATGTGCGCGAGCTGGAACTCGAACTCGAAGTCGGCCAGCGCGCGCAGGCCACGCACGATGGCCTTGGCGCCACGGCGCGCGACATAGTCGACCAGGAGGCCCTCGAAGGCGTCGACCTCGAGGCGGCCGGGCGCAATGTCGGGGGTGCTGGCCAGGATCATGGCCTTGCGCTCGTCGAACGTGAACAGCGGCTGCTTGCGCACGTTGACCGCGATGGCGATGACGACCTTGTCGAAGATCATCAGCGAGCGCCGCACGATGTCGACGTGGCCCAGCGTCAGGGGATCGAACGAGCCGGGGTAGATCGCCAGTGCGCTCATCAGGTGGCCTCGCCAGGTTCGGTCGCGGTGTCGGGGGGATCGGGAGCGTCCGGGGCTTCGATGCTGGGGGCGCGCAGGAAGGCGACCCGGGTGTCACCGTACTCGCGAACGTCTTCCGGGGAAAGCCCCGGGGGCCAGGCCGCCGGCGGCGTGCGGCGGTCGTACTCCACGACCACGACGGCGCCGGGGGCCAGCACCGCGGGCAGCCGGTCCAGCGCGGCCGCCAGCGCGGCCACCGCGGCGTAGGGCGGGTCGAGGAAGCAGAGGTCGAAGCGGTCACCGGCCTCGGCCAGGCGGGTGATGGCCCGGGCGGCGTCATCCTTGACGATGCGCACCGGGTGGCCGGCGGCCTCCCGGCCCAGGGCGGCCAGGTTCTTGCGCATGACGGCGACCGCGCTGGCGTCGTGGTCGACCAGGACCGCGCTGGGGGCGCCACGCGAGATGGCCTCCAGGCCCAGGGCGCCCGACCCAGCGAAGAGGTCCAGCACCCGCGCCTCTGACATGGGGATGTCGAGCTTGTTTCCGAGGATGTTGAAGACCGATTCCCGGGTGCGATCGGCGGTCGGGCGGGTCGCGTCACCACGAGGGGCCTCGAGCGGCCGGCCGCGGGCGGCCCCTCCGATGATGCGCATGGCCGGCGTATAGCGCGCGCCGCCGGGGGCGTCAAACCTTGCCGGGCGCCGGGCGTGATATGATGCGGACGCGATGAACCTGTGCGTCGAGCTGCTCGACCGCCGGATTGAAGACGGGTGGGGAGCGCGGGTCGCGCTGCGTGAACCTTCGCGCGGTTGGACCTTCCAGCACCTCAGCGACGAGACCGGACGCGCGGGCAATGTGCTGCGCGAACATGGCGTGCGCAAAGGCGATCGGGTCATCACGCTGCTGACCGATCGCCTCGAGCAGGCGGCCTTCATCCTGGCCACGATTCGCCTGGGTGCCCTGGCGGTGCCGCTCAGCGAGCTGTGGCGGCCCAATGATCTGCGCGCGCTGATCGCCGATTCGGGCGCCCGCCTGGTGGTGGTCGAGCAGTCGCTGTCGGCGGCGCTGGAGGAGGTCCGCGGCGACCTCGGCGAGGTGCAGACGGTGATCGCGCTGGATGGCGCGGGGCCCGGGCAGCTCGACTATGCGGCGCTGCACGCGGCGGCCGATCCGGTGTGCGGGTTCGAGGAGTGCGACATCGACGACCCCGCCTTCCTGCTGTACTCGGCGGGCGGCGGCGACACCGCGCCCAAGGGGGTCGCGCATGGGCATGGCACACCGGTGCGCGCGTATGCGGCCTATGGCACCGGGGTGCTGGGGCTGACCGAGCACGACAAGGTGTTCTCGGCGGTCAAGCTGGCCAGCGCGTATGGCCTCGGGGCCGGGCTGTTCTTCCCGCTGTGCGCGGGTGCGCAATCGTTCCTGCTGCCCGAGCGCGCGCGGCCCAAGACCATGTTCGAGGTGCTGGAGGTCTGGCGCCCGACGGTGTTCTTCGCCACGCCCTCGCTGTACGGCCAGATGGTGCACGACTTCGAGCAGGCCGATGGCGCGGTGGCCAAGGGGGTGTGCTCCAGCGTGCGCCGCTGCGTCAGCGGTGGCGAGGCGCTGCCGGCGCGGCTGATGGAGCGCTTCCGCGGCATGTTCGGCGTCGAGCTGCTCGATGGCCTGGGGCTGACCGAGGCGTTCCACTTCGTGATCTCGAACCGGCCCGGCGCGGCCAAGGCGGGGTCGAGCGGCCTGGTGCTGCCGGGCTTCGAGGCGCGCGTGGTCGGGGATGATGGGCGCGTGCTGGGGCCGACCGAGATCGGTGCGCTGGAAGTGCGCGGGCCGACGGTGGCGCGGCGCTACTGGGGGCGCGGCGACGACGGGTCGACCTTCCGCGGCGACGGCTGGGTGCACACCCACGATCGCGTGCTGGTCGACAAGGACGGCAACTACTTCCACTGCGGGCGCACCGACGATCTGTTCAAGGTCAGCGGCAAGTGGGTGTCGCCGATCGAGGTCGAGCAGACCCTGCTGGCGCACCCGGCGGTGTGGGAGTGCGCGGTGGTGCCGGCCGAGGACGAGGACGGACTGGTCAAGCCGCTGGCCTACGTGGTGCCCAACGTCGGGCACGCGCCGGGGGCGGAGCTGGCGCTGGAGCTGATGGAGTTCGTCAAGCGCGAGATCGCGCCGTACAAGTACCCGCGCTGGATCGACTTCGTCGAGGGGCTGCCCAAGAACGCGGCGGGCAAGCTGCTCCGCTTCAAGCTGCGCCAGGTCGGGCGCCGGCAGCCGACGCGGCCGCCGACCTAGTGCACCGGCGACGCGGTGGGCGGGATGTGCTGCGGCGCGACGGCAACGAGGGCGAGGGCTGAGCGGTGGCGCTGGGCGAGCTGACCGCGGCGGAGCGTGCCATGGTGGCGGCGGCGCTGCTGGAGGGCGGCCGAGCGGGTGCGGTGCTGGCGCGGCTGGGCGAGCCGGCGCGCACGCGGGTGACGCGCGAGGTGGCGGCGCTGGCCGAGCGCGGGCGCGACGAGCGGGTGCGCGTGATCGTGGCCGAGGCGCAGCGCGCGCTGCCGGTGGGTGGCGACCCGGGGCTGCATCCGAGCTGGGTCGAGCAGGCGCTGGTCGGCGAGGCGGCCGGGCTGGGGGCGGTGCTGCGCGGCCAGCGCGCGGCGCCGGTGCGGCTGCGCAAGTGGGTGGTGCGCGCGGTGGCGGGGCGGCTCGGGCTGGTGGCGATGCCGGTGCCGCTGCCCGCGGGGGCGGAGCCGCGCGGGTGGGCGGAGCTGCCGCGGGCCCCGCTGGCGGTGCTGGAGCGGGTGTGGCGGCGACTGGGCCGCGAGGTCGGGGGCGACGTCGCGAGCTGGCTGGCGCCGGCGCTGGCGGCGGCGGGGGGCGAGATCCTGCGCGAGACGGCGCAGCGACTGCCCTGGGCGCTGGGCCAGGCCCTGCTGCAGGCGGCGCGCGACGGCGCGGTGGTGACCTGGGACGAGGTCATGCGGGTGGCGAGCAGGCCCGGGTGACGGGTAACATGCGCGGGGCGATGATCATCAAGGGTGGCGGCGGGGCGCGGATCCCCGCGGCGGTGTTCCAGGCGCAGCAGGGCGCCGAGGCCACCGTGGCGGCGGCCGAGGCCGAGGCGGCAGCCATCGTGGCGGCGGCGCAGGCCGAGGCCGAGCGCCTGCGCGAGGGCAGCGCGGCGGCGCTGGCGGAGGCGCGCCGGGTCGGCCACGCCGAGGGGCTGGAGGCGGCGCACGGCGAGGCCACCGAGATCCGGGCCCGGGCGCTGGCGGCGGCGGCGCGGGTGCGCGCGCAGGCGCAGCGCGAGGTCGCCACGGTGGCGCTTCGAGTGGCCGAGAAGCTGCTGGCCAGCGAGCTGGCGACGCGGCCCGAGGTGGTGGTCGACGTGGCGGCGGCGGCGCTGGCGCTGACGCGTGGGGCCGGGCTGACCTTGCGCGCGCATCCCGAGGACGTCGCGGCGCTGGCGGCGGCGCGGCCGCGGCTGCTGGCGGCGCTGGCCGAGCCGTGTGATGTCGAGCTGCGCGCCGACGCTGCGGTGTCGCGCGGGGGCTGTGTCATCGAGACCGAGGCCGGCACGGTGGATGCGCGCCTCGAGGTGCAGCTGGCGGCGCTGGAGCGCGCGCTGCTGGGCGACGACGGCGGCCTGGCGTCGGGGCCGGCGGGTGGCGCCGATGAGTGACGACACGGTGCGCGCCGCGCTGGCGGTGGTCGACGCCACGCGGGGACCCGCGGTCAGCGGGCGCGTCACCGAGCTGACCGGCCTGGTGCTGCGCGCGACCTTGCCCGATGCGCGCGCCGGCGAGCTGGTGACCATCGAGTGTGCCGGCGGCGAGCTGCCCGCCAAGGTGGTCGGGTTTCGCGGCGAGCAGGTGGTGCTGATGCCGCTGGGGCCGACGGCGGGCGTCGGGCCCGGGTGCCGCGTGCGCGCCAGCGGGCAGCCCTTGATGATGCGCGCGGGGCGCGGGCTGCTGGGGCGGGTGCTCGATGGCCTGGGCCGCCCCATCGACGGGCGCGGGCCGCTCGAGGACGTCGAGCCGTGGGCGGTCGACCGCCCGGCG
>JBGASF010000203.1:0-11950 GCA_044229835.1 Polyangia bacterium
GGCGTGGGCGGGGAAGTGGCTGAAGGTGCTGGCGGTGGAGCCGGAGGCGCGGGGGCGCGGGGTGGGGGCGGCGTTGCTGGCGGCGTGTGAGGCGGCGGCGCGGGCGGCGGGGGCGGCGGTGCTGCGGACGCTGGATCATCCGGGGAACTATGTGTCGCCGGGGCTGGATGATCGGTATGACCATGGCTGGCTGCTGCGGCGGGGCTATGCGGTGGTCGAGAGGAATCGCAATCTGCGGGTGGCGCTGGGGGCGAATCCGCTGGTGACGCGGGCGCGGGCCGATGCCGCGGTGGCACGTGCTGGGGCGGCGGGAGTGCGGATCGTCAAGGTCACGAGCACGAGCACGAGCACGAGCACGAGCACGAGCACGAGCACGAGCACGAGCACCGAGCTCGCGTCGGTTCTCGCGCTGGCCGAACGGGCCTTCGCACCGGTGTGGGCCTTCGAGCTGGCGCGGGCCGCGGCGCACGGCGACCTGTTCGCGGCGTTTGCCGGCGACGCCGCGGTCGCCTTCGCGGCCATCGACGGCAACAACAGTGGCCTGGGCTGGTTCGGGCCGGCGGGCACGCTGCCCGACCAGCGCGGGCGCGGCCTCGGTGAGGCGCTGCTGCTCGAGTGTCTGCTCGCGGCCGAGGCGCGCGGGCGCGATCACGCCATCATTGCGTGGATCGGCCCCGAGGAGTTCTATCGCAAGGTGGCGGGCGCGGTGCCCGACCGCTCGTTCGTGGTGCTGTCTCGTTCGCTGGCTGGTGACTCCGCATGAAAGGCATGATCCTGGCGGCTGGCCTGGGCAGCCGCCTCGGCACCCTGACCGACGAGCGTCCGAAACCGCTGATCCCGGTGGCCGATATCCCGGTCATCCGCTACGCGGTCGCGCTGCTCGCCGGCGCCGGCATCACCGACATCGTGATCAACCTGTTCCACCTCGGCGCCCTCATCGAGCAGGAGCTCGGCGACGGGCGCGACGCCGGTGTCCGCATCGCCTACTCGCGCGAGGCGCCCGCCATCCTGGGCACGGGCGGCGGCATGAAGCAGGCCCTGGCGCGCGGCCTGCTCGCCCCCGACGAGCCCTTCGTGGTGGTCAACGGCAAGATCGTCTTCGACCTGGATCTGCCCGCCGTGATCGCCGAGCACGATCGCTCGGGCGCGCTGGCCACCCTGGTGGTCCGCCCCGATCCCGACGCGCGTCGCTGGGGCGCCATCAACACCCACGCCGGTCGCGTGGTCGGCATCCTCGACCACCGCGCCCCCGACGCCACCACCAGCGCCGGCGTCGATCACATGTTCACCGGCGTGCACGTCATCGAGCCCGCCCTGCTGGCGCGCCTGCCCGACGGCGAGGCCTGCATCCTGCGCCAGGGCTACATCCCCGCGCTGCTGGCCGGCGTGCCGCTCGGCGCCTACGTCGCGCCCGGCTACTTCCACGAGCACTCGACCCCGGCGCGCTACCTCGAAGGCAACCTCAACATCCTGCGCGGGCAGGTCACGCTGGCGCACCCGCCCGGCGCCCTGCTCGGGGTCGACCCCAGCGCCGTCACCACCGGGGCCGACATCGTGCCGCCGGTCCGCATCGGTCCCGGGGCGCACATCGCGGCCGGCGCCCGCATCGGCCCCGACGCCGTCATCGGTCGCAACGCCCGCGTCGGCCCGGTGCGCGTCGAGCGCGCCGTGGTGTGGCCCGACGCCGTGGTCGACCGCGACGCCATCTCCACCATCGTCACCCCGCGCACCCGCGTCGACGTCGCCAGCGAGTGACCTACGGCGTCGGCCCCGACCCCGGGCCCGGCCCCGGCCAGCCCGGCGGAGGCCCGCCCACGCGGCTGTTCATCATCAGCCAGCGGTAGGCCTGGCCAGGGTCGCCCAGGGAGGTCTGGACCCAGCCCATGTTGGCCATGATCCAGTTGCCGTGCAGGCGCGCGAACGGCTCCATCGCCCGGGTCACGGCGCCTGACGGCTGCGCCAGGCCGTGCGCGATCAGGACCTGCATCATGAGGCCGGGATCGCCGACCACCACGGCGGCCTGGAACTCGCGGTGGGCCTGCTCCTCGGCGGGGCTGAAGATGCGGGGCCAGGACAGCTGCTTGTCGGGCAGCTCGCGCGCCAGGTAGCCGCGCGCCTCGGAGGCATTGGGCAGATGGCGCGCGATCCAGTCCTTGCGGGCGTTGACCCAGGTGCCGTGACGCTCGCGAAAGCTGCGCGCCGCGCTGCCCTCGAGCCCCAGCTCGAGCTCGATCTCGGTGACCACGACCGGCTCGGCGGCGACCATGGCGGCGTGATAGAGGCGATGCTGGTGCTCGATCGACCGGCCGCTCCGGCTGGGCTCGCCGGCGCCGGCCCCCGCCCCGCCATCCACCCGTCCCGCCCCGCCGCCACACCCGGCTGCCCCCACAAACACCAGCACGAGTAACCGCAACCGCATGTGGCAAAGCCTAACCCAGAACGGACAAATGGCTCGCCGCGCTGCGCGCAACGAGCCATTTGAAAACACGAACGGCGCGACCGCCAGAGGCGACCGCGCCGTCGTGAGCCAGGGCCGGGCCCCGACTGTGGACGCTCAGCTTACTTGTTGTTCGCGTCCAGCCACGCCTTGGCCTTCGCCGGGTCGGTGGCGTTGTCCATGATCCACTGCGCGTTCTTCATGGCCCAGTCGGTGTGGCCGTTCATGAACGCCTCCATCTTGTCGTTCGGGACGCCGTTCTCGTCCGCGATGCCGACCTTCTTGTTGATGGCGGTCATGATCGCCACGTCGCCCGAGGCCGCGGCGGCCTGGAACAGCTGGTGATCCAGATCGCTGCCAGCGCCGCCCGTGTTGGCGGCCGGCGACGGATCGGCCGGCTTGGTGTCGCCACCGGCAGTCGGCTTGGTGTCGCCACCGGCCGGCTTCACGTCACCCGCGGGGGCGTCGGTCTTCTTCTCGTCCTTCTTCTTCTTGCAGCCCATGCCCGCCAGGGCGAGGGCCAGCACCGCGAACAGCATGATCTTCGGAAAACGCATTCGATTGCTCCTTGTGTGTGTGAGGCGCCCGCTACAATCCACGGAACCAGACTTCCTGTCAATGCAGTCCAAGCTCGAGGTGGGCAAGTCCAAGTTACCGTTCCGTATCCATTATTCGTTCACTCGCACTTGAACGCCGCGATGCCCCGCCCGCACGCGCGCTCGATCTTGCGGATGTTCTGCCACAGCGCCTCAGGGTCGGCGCCGCCGTCCGCGGTCTCGTTCAGGCCGCTGACGGCGAGGCGAATCGCGTCGGACTGCCCCGAGACGAGCCCGCACTTCGACTGCAGCCCGGGATGTGTCCTGGCGCACTCGCAGACGGTGGTGACCCACTGCGCGCAGGTCGCCTCCGCGGCGCGCAATTCCTCCGCCGACATGGGCTGACCCGACAGCGGCATCTCCAGCGGCTCCGACGGCACCGCCGCGTCCTGCTGCGGCCCCATCGGGAAGCGCTTCGGCCGCTTGGTACAGCCCAGGGCCAGCAACGCCAGCGTCAGCAGCGGCAGGAGGGCCGTCAGTCGTCGGACCCGGAGCCGGGTCATATCGGCTCGACGCGTCCCAGGACGACGGTGATGTTGTCGATCCCTCCATTCGCGTTGGCCGCATCAATCAACTTCTGCGCGGCTTTGTCAAGGTCGGGCTCGGCCTCGATGATCTGCGCCATGTGCTCGTCGGAGACCATGCCGCTGAGGCCGTCGGAGCACAGCAGGTAGCAGTCGCCCAGCTTGGGCTTCTCCTCCAGGACATCGACCTGGACGGTCTCCTTCATGCCCAGCGCGCGCACGATGACGTTCTTGTGCGGGAAGGCCGCGGCCTCCTCGTCGGTCATGCGCTTCATCTTGATGTAGTCGTTGACCAGCGAGTGGTCCTCGGTCAGCTGGGTCAGCTTGCCCTCGCGCAGCCGATACACGCGCGAATCCCCGACGTGGCCGATGATGACGTTGTCGTCCATGAAGAACACCGCGACGATGGTGGTGCCCATGCCGCGGCAGTTGGGGTCCTTCTGCGAGTGCTCGACGATCTTCTGGTTGGCCAGCTTGATGCCGACCACCAGGCGGTTGACCTCGGCGTGTGACCCGCGATCGACCTTGAAGGGCCAGGTCAGCGGGGCGTCCTCCTGGGTGGCCTTGAAGTACTCGACCACGGTGTCGACCGCCATCTGGCTGGCGACCTCGCCGGAGGCGTGGCCGCCCATGCCGTCGGCCACGATGGTCAGGCGCTCCTCGGTCGGGAGGTAAAAGTTGTCTTCGTTGTGGTTGCGCTTGCGGCCCACGTTGGTATCGCCGCTGAACCGCAACCGGGCGCCATCGAGAGGGAACGCAGAGCTCATGGGGTTTGGAATCATAGCGTTCCTCCTGTCATCGGAGGATGAAATCCAGCCGCGGCCCCGTGCGGATGTTCAGCTCGCGGTCTTCCAGGTACTTGTCGCCGTCCATGATGTAGCCGATGGGCTCGTCGGCCTCGAGGCGCAGGTGGCCGGAGACCTCGTCGATGGCCTTGTCGCGCCGGATGGCGCGGGCGCGGAAGACCTTGTACAGCTCCAGCGCGAGGCGCGCGGGCGAGCAGTGGATGCCCACCGCCGCGAACTTGCCGGGGACCTCGTTCCAGCGATACCAGGGCCGGAAGCCCAGCCCGATGTCGGCCATGGCCCCGCACACCACGGTCAGGAAGTCCTGGCGCGCCCAGGTCACGCCCTCGGAGGTCACGCGCATGGGCACGCGGCGCCCCATCTTCTTCGAGAACGGGCCGCCGACCAGCGCCGACCCGACCAGCCGCGCCAGCACCTTGGCGCCGTTCAGGGGCGACGGGTTGCCGGTGGCGTAGTAGGCGTCCATGAAGTTGTAGGCGATGCCGGTGCCGAACATGAAGCCGTAGCGGTCGTTGACCTGCAGCACGGCCCGGTTGTCGAGCACGAAGGTCTCGCCGTTGTGATACTTGTCGGCCACGTTGTAGAGCAGGTTCTGCGGCGAACCCTTGATGCCCAGCGAGCGCGCGATGGTGTTCAGGGTGCCCCCGCGCAGCAGGGCGATCTTGGGCAGCTTGGCGTCGCCATAGACCTTGATGAAGGCGGTCAGGGTGACGTGCACAGTGCCGTCGCCGCCGTTGATGCCCAGGATGTCGATGCCGGCGGCCTTGAACTCCTCGGCGACGCGGTAGAGATCGTCGAGCGAGCGCGTGGCCTCGGCGCTGCCGCGCGTGCCCAGCATGTACCCCAGGCTGTACATGTTGTGCGGGGCGAGCTTGTTCGCCTTCGACCGCGGGTTGGTGATCACACCGATTCCGGGCACCAGCCTTTGTAGCCGCGCACGCCGGGTTTGACAACCGCGCGACGGAGCGGCCAAGATCGACGCCACTTCCACGACGCCTGGTTGGACACGGGCTGCCGGGGAACCTTGGAGACGTGAGTGCGCGTGTTGCGTGGCATCGTGGATGGTGATCCGGTGGCGCTGGGGATGGCGATCGGTGCGGTCATCGCCGCCACCGGGCTGTGGTTCGTCATCTCGCGCCGACGCCGCTCGCGCCAGGATCTCGGCTGATGTCGCAGGTCTTGCTGCGCAGCACGTTGCAGGAGCGCAGCCTGGCGCGGGTGTTGTTCGTGCTGTTCCGCAAGAGCGCGACCGCGACCATCCGCATCGACGACACCTGGCGCCTGTACGTGCGCAACGGGGCGCCGGTCGATGGTGACGTCCCCGGCGCGGGCGACACCCTGGGGCGGGTGCTGTTCGAGCTCGGCATCATCAGCAGCGAGGCCTACAACTCGTCGCTGGCCGAATTGGCCAAGGGCGGGCGGCTGCACGGCGAGATCCTGCGCGCCAGCAAGGCGCTCGACGACGCCGGCCTGGCGCGCGGCCTGGGCCAGCAGGTGCTGCGCAAGTTCATCCGCGCCATGGCGCTGGAGAAGGGCGCGCTGGAGGTCGTGGTCGAGGAGCACGGCCGCGGCACCCGGCACGACACCGCGCGCGTCGATCCGCGCCTGGTCATCCACCAGGGCGTGCGCCGCGGCTACTCGCCCAAGCGCGTCGAGCGTGACCTCGCGGTGCTGACCGGCAAGATGGTGCGGCTGAACCCCGCCGTGGAGCTCGGCGAGTATGGCTTCTCGGGCGAGGACCGCGCCATGATCGCGCTGCTGGGCAGCGGCTTCCAGAGCGTCGACGAGCTGACCGCAGCGGCGGGGCGGCAGGCGACCTCGGCGCTGATGATCGCGTACTGCCTGATGGTGACCGAGGCGCTGGAGGTGCGTGAGCAGCGCGACGTCAGCGAGGCCGAGCGGCCGCCGGCGACCATGCTGACCGAGGCGCCGGCCGCCAGGGCCGAGGCGACGGTCCGTCGCGCGCTGGGGCCCGAGGCCGAGGCCATCCGCGAGCGCATCCGGATCAAGGCGGCGGCGGTCGATCAGAGCGGCGACGATCTGTTCGCTGTGCTGGAGCTGGCCGAGGGCGCCTCGCCGGCCGAGGTCAAGCGCGCCTACTTCGCGCTGGCCAAGACGTTCCATCCCGATCGCCTGCTGGCGCAGGGGCTGGACGATCTGCAGGCCGACGCGGCGCGCGTGCTGGCGCGCGGCAACGAGGCCTTCGCGACGCTGTCGGATCCGAAGCGGCGCGCCGAGTGGGTCGCCAATCGTGGGGCCGGTGATCTGCGCGCCAAGCAGGAGGCCGAGGACGCCGAGGCGCAGCGCATCCTGACCGCCGAGTTCTGCAGCGAGAAGGCCGAGATCCTGCTCAAGCGGCGCGACTTCGCGGGCGCCGTGACCGAGGCGCAGCAGGCCGTCACGCTGGCGCCCAAGGAGGGCCGCTACCAGGCCGTGCTGGTGTGGGCGACCTGGTGCGCGACGCTGGAGGGCGACCGCCCACCGCTGCTGGCCAAGACGCGGCGGACCCTGGAGAACGCGGTCAAGGACGAGCCCAAGTTCGCCAACGGCTTCTTCTGGCTGGCGCAGGTGGCGCGCGCCGCCGGCGACGACGCGGCAGCGCAGCGCGCGTATCTGAAGGCACACGAGCTGGATCCACGGAACCTCGATGCGGAACGCGAGGTCCGTCTCTACAACATGCGCAAACAGAAGGGCAGGGGAGCATGAAGCGAGTGCTGATGGTGCTGCTGCTCGTGGTGTCGGCGGGTTTCTCGGCAGGTTGTGGCGACGACGATGACGTGGTCGCGGATGCGGCGTTCGTCGATGCCGGTGGCTGCGCGGCGTGTGGACCCAACCAGGTCTGCGTGCAGAAGTTCAACCGCGCCTGCACCATCATGAAGCCGAGCTGCGTGAACTCGAGCCTGGTGTGCCCGGCGTCGACCTGCACGCCGGAGTGCGAGCGCGAGATCTGCGGCTTCGTCGATGGCGGCACGGGGACGACCTGCCAGCAGCGCGTGCTGTGCGGCGGCGAGGCGCGCGACGCCTTCACCTGCTACGAGAAGTAGCCCTCACACCTGCTTCTCTTCGCGCCGGCGCAGGCGGCCAATGTTGCCGCGGTGCTTGTACACGATGAAGGCCCACAGGATGACGGCCAGCACCATGGTCGGACGCGGCGCGCCCAGCGCCCACATCGCGAACGGCATCACCGTGGTCGCCACCAGCGAGCCCACCGAGGCGATGCGAAACACCAGGTAGATCACCACGAACACGCCTCCCGCGATCAGCGTCGGCACCGGCGCCAGCGCGATGAAGACGCCGAGGCCGGTGGCCACGCCCTTGCCGCCCTTGAAGCCCAGCGTGATCGGATACAGGTGGCCCAGGAAGGCGGCGGCGGCCACCGCGGCGGTGATCCAGTGCAGCCAGCTCGAGCCCGCGAACACCGCGCGCGCGGCCAGCACCGGCAGCGTGCCCTTGAGGGCGTCACCCAGCAGCACCAGGGCGCCCAGCTTCTTGCCCAGGGTGCGTGCCACGTTGGTGGCGCCGATGTTGCCCGAGCCGACCTTGGTCAGATCGATGCCGCGCGCGCGCGCGACGATGGGGCCGAACGGGATCGAACCCGACAGATAGGCCAGCAGCGCGGCGACCACCGCGAAGTCGGGCTCGATGGTGGCCAGGGGCATCGTCAGGGCTTGCTGGGCGTGGCCTTGGCGAAGGCGCCGGTGGACTGCCGGCTGGCCTTCTCGGTGATGCCCGAGGTGCCGACGCGGCGCGCCAGCTCGGCCATGATGTCGGACGGGGCGACGTCGCGCGCCGCCAGGCCGACCAGCAGGTGGTACAGGAGGTCGGCGGTCTCGGCGATGACGCGGTCGCGCGGGCCGGCGGGCAGCTCGGCGGCGAGCTCGCCGTGCTCCTCGGCGATCTTGGCCAGGATCTTGGGCATGCCGGCGTCGAACAGGCTGCGCGTGTAGCTGCGCGCGATGGCGGGGTCGCCCACCGGCAGCGCCTTGCGCGACTGCACCTCGCGGTACAGGGCATCGAGCAGCGAGCCACCGGGTCCGCCGTCGGCGCCCTCGGGCGCGGCGTGAACCTGGAAGAAGCACGAGGGTGCCCCGGTATGACACGCAGGCCCAGTGGGCTGTACGCGCAGCAGGATGGCGTCCTGGTCGCAGTCGAGGCGGATCTCGCGCACGTCGAGGAAGTGGCCCGAGGTCTCGCCCTTGAGCCAGATGCTGTCGCGCGAGCGTGACCAGAAGTGCACCCGGCGGGTCTCCAGCGTGCGCTGCCAGGCCTCGGCATTCATGAAGGCCGTCATCAGGACTTCGCCGGTGGCGTGGTGCTGCACGATGGCGGGCGCCAGGCCCGTCTTGGCGTCGAACACGGGAGTCTGGCTGGTGTCCATGACGAAATCTTAGCAAACGGGAACCGCCGCGCGGAGCCGTTGTCTATGGGCCATCGCGAGCGTGGCGATGGACGTCGCGCCCGAAGGAGGTCCCCGATGCGGCGGATCATGGCCGTGGTGTGCTTGCTGGGTGTGCTGGTCGCTGGTGCCAGTGGGGCAGAGGCGAAGAAGAAGGCCAAGGGCAAGAAGGTCGCCAAGGCGCGCACCTCGCGCTGCATCGACGCGCGGCAGAGCGCGGATGCGACCGAGATCACGTGGAGCTTCGCCAACGGCTGCGAGACCGAGGTGGTGTGCGTGGCGCGCTGGACCTTGAGCTGTGGGGACAAGCCCACCGAGAACGGCGCCAAGGAGGAGAGCGCGGCGCTGTCGCCCGGCGAGCGCTCCGAGATCACCGCCAGCGCGGCGTCGTGCGGCGAGACCTGGGAGCTGGCGAGTCCGCGCTGGAGCTGCTCGACCAGCGTGCGCGCGCAGAAGTAGCGCTGCTCAGCGCGGCAGCAGCCGCCCTTCGGGGGCGTCGTCCTCGGTCGCGAGCACGAAGCAGGTGCCGGGGAGCTTGCCCTTGCAGGGCTTCATCTCCTCGGCCAGGAAAGTGCCGTCGATCAGCTTCGACCAGGCCATGCTCAGCGAGCCGTCGGGCGCCAGGGTCCACGAGCCGCTGGCGTTGATCTTGGCCTCGTCGTCGGGCTGCAGACGGCTGCCTTTGGCGGTCACCTTGCCGCCGGGCTTGAAGGTCAGCGTCGCCAGCACGTGGCCGAACTCCCAGCTGTAGTCGACCGTCCAGACGCCGCCGTCGGCGAGCAGGCGCTGCGTCGGCGTCATCGGCCCGACCGGGAGCAAGCCGAGCAGCTTGCGGATGTCGTCATCGCGCCGCGCCTGCTGCAGGTCGGGATCCTTGAGCGCGACCTTGAGCAGCCGCTTGGCCTCCTTGTCCTTGGAGGCCCACATCCAGCCCAGCTCGCTGCGGACGGTCGGCAGGTCGCCCAGCAGCGAGGCGGCCGACGCGATGTAGTAGTGCGCCGTCACGTACGATGGGTCGGCGGCCAGCGCGGCCCGATAGCCGGCGATGGCCTCGGCCCACTCCTGGTTCCTGTAGTGCTGCTTGACCGCCTGGTCGGTCAGCTTCTTGGCCGTGGCGCGATCGGCCAGCGCGCTGCCAGCGTTCGTCGTGATGACCAGCCCCAGCACCATCCAGCGCAGCCCAGCCATGCTCGCCCCCTGGGGTGAGTATAGCGGCGGTCAGGGCGTGCGTGCGGCGACCTGGGACGGGAAGCGGGCGTGGCAGCCGTCGTAGTCGAGGTTGTGCCAGCCGCCGGTGGCGGCGTCGACGGCCAGCGGGACCAGGCCGAACAGGATGTCGAACGCGATCCACATGCCGCTGACGCCCGCCGAGAGGGTGCAGCGCGCGGTGTGGCCGGCGTGGCGCAGCTCGATGGCGTGGCTGCCGCGCGTGGTGACGCGGACGTCGAGCGGGGTGACGCCCATGCGCACGCCGTCGACGTAGACCTCGGCGCCGGGCGGGTTGGAGGTCAGGTTGACCGCGGCGCGGCGGTCACCCATCAGGGTGCCGCAGCCGGTGGCGCCGAGGGTGACGAGCAGGGCGAGCGCGAGGCCGAGGGTCTTCATGGCGGTCTCCTTCACCACGACAGCGCGGCGCCGACGGTGGTCGAGATGATGCGGGTGCCTGCGTCCATCGAGCGCACCGCGACGTCGCCGGTGATGCCGAACTTGCCGCGCCCGATGGGCAGCAGCGGCAGCGTGGCGTGCGCGAAGACGAATGGTCCGACGAACGACGAGGACTCGAGCGTGTAGCCCACCAGGGTCTTGGCGCTGCCCAGCGACAGCCCGCCGCCGACGTTGAGGGTGAACGGCCCCTCGTAACGCACGGCGCCCGCGAAGTTCCAGGTGCCGTAGCTGAAGTAGTCCTGGCGCGACAGGATGTCGACGCCGAGCAGCGCGACCGCCCCGAAGTGGCCGCTCATGCGGCGGCCGATCAGCGCGCCGAACGCGATCCCGGTGGTGTTCTCTGTGCCAGCGGCGTCATCGACGCGACGCAGCCCGCCGCCCACGAAGACGTCGAGCACCAGCTTGTTGGGACGTCGGGTGCGCGTGACCTCGACCGCGCCGGGGGCTGGGGCTGGAGCCGGTTCGTCCGCGTGGGCGGTCGCCGGCACGGCCGCCAGCGCCAGCAGGGTGAGGGTGAGCAGTCTGTGTCGCCGCATCATGCGTGTGAGCAGAGCAATGGGTGTGCCTGGCTGCGTTCATGTGGTCACCTGGGTTTGCCAGCGCGCGGCGGACGCTGTCCCATGTGACGTCGCCGTGGGCGCGGGCGCGCGCGGGCGGGGGCGGGGCAGTCAGGGCTTCAGGGCGGCGCGCTCGATGGCTGCCGGCGAGTGCGGATCCAGGAGCAATGTCACCTCGCGGTACAGTTGCTTCAGGGGATCGTCGAGGACGGGGCGCGCCAGCCGCTCCAGCTCGGCGTCACCGAGCGCGCGCGCGATGACGAGGTCGCCGTGGTCGGGTCGGCGCGTCGCAGCCTGGCGTAGCAGGCCGAGCGCCTCGACCCCTTCTGGCTCGAGCGCAAGCGCCCTCCGCGCCGCTTCGGGCAGGTGACCGATGAGCTGCATGGGCGAGAACTCACGGATCTCGCGGCGCACCACCGCGGCGATCGCGGGGTCCTTGCTCGCGGCCTCGAGGGTGGCTTGCAGGAGCAGCGCCCCTGCGAGGTCGCGCTCCAGACCCAGGGCGGTCCAGCCCCTGGCGGCGGCGCGCAGCTCGCTGACCGCATCCCGCGCCGGGCCTGCCGCGAGGTCGAACATCGCCAGCCGGCCCAACGACGCGCCCATCAGGAGGTGCGCAGTCGCGGCGGTGGCAGCATCCCGATCGCTGCGCAGCGGCCCCAGGAACGCCAGCGTTCCCCGCGCCTCCTCCTCGAGCATGGCGTCGTGGTCGCCACGGACCCAGCGCTCGCGAAGCTGGTCGAGGTCACCGCTGTCGATCTCCTGTGCCCGGACGCGCTCGGCCACCGCCTTCAAGGCGTCGAGGTCCTCGAGCTGTGCCGCGTCCTCGACCTCGGAGCGGTAGCTGTAGGCGGCGCTCGGGGCCAACGTCTGCAAGCGTCGGAACGTCACCGTGGTGCGCTGCTCGACGAGAGCACGGGACAGCGCGGACCGGATCGCTGCGGCCTGGGGACCGCCGAGGAGGGCCTCGAG